>JABLXL010000059.1 GCA_013178005.1 Actinomycetota bacterium | reverse complement strand
TATCTTGAATTATTCCTCGCTCTGCTTAAGAGCGGCTCGTCGCTGCAAAGCGTTGGCAATGCGATTCGCCTCTCATTTTCGACCCCGCGCCCGGAGCTTAACTACCGGTTATTTCTCGGCCAGCGATGAGCCCGACCGTATTAGATACCCGCATTTCCCGGAGAAGACCCATAACCCTAAATAAGTCTGCCTGCAGCTCATCTGCTTGACACACCAAGGAAATGCATTCTTAGAACAGCTTTTTAATTGGCCGATAGCCCTGGCCCCCAGGCCTCAGGCCGATGGCCAGCCCTGACCCCCAGGCCCGTTTAAAGGTGACCCCCAGGCCCGATATGCCTGCAGCTCATCCGCTTGACACACCAAGGAAATGCATTCTTAGAACAGCTTTTTAATTGGCCGATAGCCCTGGCCCCCAGGCCTGACCCCATCTGCTTGACACACCAAGGAAATGCATTCTTAGAACAGCTTTTCAATTGGCCGATAGCCCTTTCCCCCCAGGCCTTAGGCCGATGGCCAGCCCTGACCCCCAGGCCTGACCCGGGTCCTATATGGCCTGGCCGTCTCCGCTGCGCCGCCGCCTTGCCACTTCCAGGAAGTACTGGTCCAGGTATTCCATGTTTTCCGGCAGGAAGGCGTTCCTCGCGCCGCTCAGGTCTTCCTCCGTCAGGATGATGATGCGCTGGTTTGCAGCGACACCCTTGAGGATGCCCAGCGCCGATTCCCGCGGCGTGATGGCGCTCGGCGGGGCGCCTCCCGCTTTTTCCCATATGGGGGTGGCTACGGTGCCGGGGATGACGGTGGAAAGACGGATGTTGTCGTCCCACAGCTCGCTGCGCAGCGAGGTGGTGAAGGCCATGAGGGCGGCCTTGGTGGCGCTGTACATGCTCTGGAAGGGCATGGGGGAGAAGACGATGCCCGAGGCGGTGTTGGCGATATGGCCGCCCCCCTGGGCGCGCATGACCGGCAGCGCAGCCCGCACGCCGTGCAGGGCGCCGTAGAAGTTGATGTCGAAGGCGAACTTCCAGTCCTCGTCGGTGGTGTCGTCGAAGGGCTTCATCAGCCCCAGCCCCGCGTTGTTGAAGAGCAGGTCGATCCTTCCGTCGCCGAACGCCGCCGCCCTTTCGATCAGGCGGAAGACGCTCTGCTTGTCGGTGACGTCGGTGGGGACGCCCAGCACCCTCCCCGGGTACTCCCCCTCGAGCCGGGAGCACTCGGACTCCAGCTTCTCCTCGTTCAGGTCCGCCGCGACCACGGCCTTGGCGCCCAGGGAGAGCATCTCCTCGCAGAGGGCGAGGCCGATGCCCGACGCCCCCCCGGTGACCACGGCCACCCTGTTCTCGTAATAATCCTTCATGACCGTTCCCTCCTTTATTCCAGCACGCGCGCCAGGGGAGCGCTCAGGACCGCCGCCCCCTCTATCATCATGGCCGCCCCCATCTCCAGCACGGGCAGGCCGGCAAGCGCCTTGATGATGTGCGCCTGCATGGGGTTCTGGAGCCAAGTCTGTTCGGTCCACTGCAGAGCTCCCTTGCCCGTCCAAGCCCTTTTCACCTCGCAATGCTGCGGGAAGAAGATGGGCTGGCTTAGTTCCGCTCCCGGTCCCCCCACCCGGGGGATGTAGCGCCAACCGATGATATCCATGGGGATGACCTTCATCGCCGCCAGCTCCTGCTCGCCGAGGGGCACGGCGTCGCTGAAGCGAAGGGTGAGGAAGGCGTTGCCCTCAAAACTGAGGGTGGTGAAGTATTCTCCCTCGAAGACGTGCAGGTCCTCGATGTCGGCGAAGATCTTGGGGACACCGGTCTCCTCCCGTCCCGTGAGGATGGGCGTGGTTTTGTTCTCCCAGACCACCAGGGCGAAGGCGGCCTCCACGTGGTCGCGCGCGCCGTCGAAGCGCACGGGAGCGCTCACCATCACCAGGTTGTAGTAAGACCCCGCCATCCAGTCGATGCCGCGGCACTGGCTGAAGCCGATGGTCACCTCAGGCCGCACCAGGGTGAAGGCTTCGGGGATGTAGGCCTCCAGCATGGCGCGGTCGGTGGCATACCTGAAGGCCAGGTTGACGGTGTCGTGATAGCGGGTGCTCGCCGCCACGTAGTCGCTTCCCCCGAAGTGGGCGGGCATCTTGTAGCACTTGCTCTCATCGAATCTGAACATGGCGGGCCTCCTTCCATGGCCGATGTCCCTCCGCCGCGATAGGCGATGCTTTCCAGATCAACCCGCCTCCTCCCCCGCGCCGCTCAGAACGGCCACGGCGATCAACAGGCGGAGCAGGTATAGCAACACGCCGCCGTTGGCGGCGAGGATAATGCCGATGACGAGGCCGGGGATGATGCCGGGCAAAAGCATCGAGGTGCCGAACATCATGGAGAGCAGATTCAAGGTGATGGTGGTGCGGGATAGGCGGCGCTGCAGGGGGTGGATAGGGGCGCCGCCCCCCGCTTTCCCGGAGCGCGAGAGTACCCTTCCGGTCAGCGGGACGAGGCCGCCGGCGATGTTGAGCGCGCCCACGAGGCGCGTCAGCAGGACCACGAGCTTGCCCGGTACGACGCAGGATACGATGCCCAGCGCCGCGAAGACGAAGCCGCAGCCGACTACGAGAGGGTTGCGGGGGAAAGGGCCGATGGGGGTGTTCCCCGCCGCCAGCGCCTGGACCGCGAAAATGATCATCAGCAGACCGAGCTGCGCGCTGCTGGAAAAGGGGAGCAACCCGCGGCTGACCGGGATGAGCAGGAGCCCCAGCAGCATCATGAACACGCCCACCAGAAGCAACATGCTGTGGGTGAAGGAGAAGCCCGGCTGCTCGCCGGGGGTGGAGTCGGCCTCGGGGAAGGCCTTGTACACTCGGCTCAAGATGAGGCCGAGAAAGATCACGGACAGCCCGAAGAGGAGCATGACCGCGGCGGTGACCGGGATGGGAAGCGAGGGCCGCAACAGGAGCAGCAGCCCCGCCACCATGGACAGCGCGTAAACGACGCAGCAGGCGGCGAGCAGGAGGCGGAAGATGCCCCCGAGCTTCATCCAGAGGGGCGCCTTGTCCTTATCGAGGATAGTGCGCAGCAGTTGGACCGCGCCCCCAAGACCGAAGCAGAGGAAGAGAACAATGCGGGGGAGGGAGCCGAGTTTGCCAGGAATTACGCAGGTGACGATGCCGAAGCAGGCGAGAACCACGCCCGCCGCCACCAGCGCCTTCGAGCGGCGCATGTCGCCGAAGGGCGTCTTGCCCATGGTGATGGTCTGCAGGGCGAAGACCACCAGCAGCAGCCCGAAAAGGCCATCCTCGTAATAGGGCAGCGCGCCGGAGGCGATGGGGAAGAGGAGCGCTCCGGCGATGGCCAGGGCCATGCCGCCGATGAGCAGGATGACCGTTTCGAGCGGCAGGTCGAGGGTCCGGGTCAGGAAGTCGCCGCTCCGCGCGGGCATATCCGCGCGACCTTTACCGGCGGCGGCGTTGCCGAACGCGGTGAGTTGAATTTGGCCTTCCCCTGGGGGCATATCCGCGCGACCTTTTTCGGCCGCGGCGCCGCCGGGAACCGGGCGAACGGAAGGGGTAAGGGACAGGTTCGCGCGGCGTATTCTGGTCATCGCTCCACTCCCTACCGCTCTTTCGCGAGATCGGGTAATCCGATCGCGTGGACTTGGACACCCGTAAAGCGGAGCGTCTCCCGGCCCTCACCACCGACCTTCCAGTCGGATATCGGATATCCGCGCTTCCCGCGGCTCAGGCATGTAATACATTCTCCTTATCGTCGTGACGTGGCGATTAATTGAGACCGCTTTTCGACCTGCTCCGAGCGGTTGTACGCCTCGTCGTGAGGCGAAGCGACGCTCGGACGCGCTGGCGTAAAACCCCGCGAAAGGGTATCCCGTTGCGTGGATAAATGATCTGTTTGAAAGCCTGTTCTTTGGCTTAAAAAAACCTGCTCGAAACAACTCGAAATATGCCTCCGTTGCGTCAATAAATGGTTTGCTCGAAAGCCTGTTCGTTGACTCATAAAAAAATCTACTCGAAACAACTCGAAATATGCCGTTGACAGGGGAAGGGAGGCGCCTTAAAATAAAACTTACTGAACGTTAAGTAAACGATATTCCGGCGATTGTACATCCCGCAAGATACCAGGCGCCCGACTCCTGGACGAAGGAGCGATCAAGCAAGATTACCGAAGCCCCATTTGAGACCCGAAGGAGGAAGGGAAATGGCCGAGAACCTCTTTTTCACCGCCGAACACGACATGCTGCGCCAGAGCGTGCGCGACTTCGTGAACAAGGAACTGGTGCCCAACGCGGATGCCTGGGAGGAAGAGCGCTTCTTCCCCGACTGGGTGTTCAGGCGGTTGGGTGAGCTGGGTTACCTGGGCCTGCATTTTCCCGAGGAGTACGGCGGCGGCGGAGGCGATTACTTCACCAATGTGGTGCTCATGGAGGAGCTGGCAAAGTGCGGGTCCTTCGGGGTGAACACGGGGGTGGCGGTGCAGATAGGGATGGCCACGCCTCCCATCCTCGCCTTCGGGACCGAGGAGCAGAAGCAAAGGTACCTGGTGCCCGCCATCAAGGGCGAGAAAATCGCCTGCCTCGGCATCACCGAGCCCGAGGCGGGTTCGGACGTTTCCAACGTGAAGACCTTCGCCGAGAGGGTCGACGGCGGCTGGAAGGTAAACGGCAACAAGATCTTCATCACCAACGGCTACCGCGCGGATTTCATGACCCTGCTGGCCCGCACCGACCGGGAGAAGAAGGGCTACAAGGGCATGAGCATCTTCCTGGTGGACTCGGACACCCCGGGATACGTGGTCTCCCGCAAGCTGGACAAGGTCGGCCAGTGGTCCAGCGACACGGCGGAGATCTTCTTCGAGGACATGGTCATCCCCGAGGACGCCCTGCTGGGCGAGGAGGGCAGGGGCTTCTACAACATCATGTGGGAGCTGCAGGGAGAGCGGCTCATCGTGGCGGTGGCGGTGATCGCCATCGCGGAGGTCACCCTCCAACAGGCCATCGACTACGCCAGGGAGCGGGTGCAGTTCGGCAAGCCGATCATCAAGAACCAGGCCATCGCGCACCGCGTGGCCGACCTGGCCACGGAGCTCGAGGCCGCCAAGTCGCTGGCCTACATCACCGCCTGGCGTTACGACAAGGGCGAGTACCCGGTGAAGGAGATCTCCATGGCCAAGCTCATCGGCACCCGCGTGGCCTTCCAGGTGACGGACGAGGCCCTGCAGATCATGGGGGGATACGGGTACATGATGGAGTACCCGGCGCAGAAGGCGTGGCGGGACATGCGCATCGCGCGCATCGGCGGCGGAACCGACGAGATCATGCGGGAGATCATCGCCACCACCATGGGTCTGTACTGAGGGAACCGGAGGAGGAAGGAGAAGCGGGCGGCGGCGGGGATGGCGGCGGGATACGGCCGCTCCTCAAGCGAGAAAGGATGCCGGGCAGCCGCAGCGGGACGCAGCGAGGAAGGAGAGGCAGGAGATGAACAAGTCGCGATGGGAGGAGATACTGGCGGTGTCCGCCCGCCTCTTCCGCGAGAAGGGCTACCGGGCCACCACCATGGACGACATAGCCTACGAGCTGAACGTCACCAAGCCCGCCCTTTACTACTACATCAAGACCAAGCACGACCTGCTCTATGCCGTCATCGAGTCGGCGGTGGAGCAGTTGATAGAGGGTGCCCAGCGCATCATGGAAGGGGAGGGCGGCGTCGAGGAGAAGCTCAGGCGGCTTATCGCCTGGCACGTGAACATGTTCTCCGAGAACAGCGACTTCACCACCGTCTACCTGGCCGAGGAGAGCGAGCTTCCGGAGGACAAGAGGAGGTTCATCCGCGACCTGAGCCGCAAGTACCAGGAATTCTACCGCCAGTTGCTGCGCGAGGGCATGGAACAGGGAATCTTCCGCGACATGGACATACCCATGGTGGTGCGGGCGATATCCGGCATGTGCAACTGGCTTTTCGACTGGTACAGGCGGGACGGGAAGTACACCACGGACGAGATCGCGGACATCTTCTACGACATCGTCATGAAGGGCTGCCTCAAGGAGCCGGGCGAGCGCAAGGCGGTGAGGCCTGCCAGGAAGCGCACCCAGCCCGCGCGGACCAAGTAAGTTCTCCGCCGCGACGAGGCGGCATCATCGTCTATATGGGGACGAGCGGGATCATCCGCGAGGGATCCGGTAAAGGGGAGGAGCATGGACATGGATGACTGGAGGGAGAACCAGGAACTGTTGGTCATGGAGGGGCGCATCAAGGTGCCCTACCGCTGGTTCGCGGGCGAGGTGGGGACGCGCTACTTCGAGTCCCTGCGCGACGAGAGGAAATTCCTGGGAACGAAGTGCGGGAAGTGCGGGAAGGTGCACCACGTGCCACGCCGCAACTGCCCGGACTGCTTCGCGGAGTGCTCGGAATGGGTGGAGCTGGGGTCCTCGGGAACCCTGGAAACCTACACCGTGGTGAGGAGGCAGCACCCGCAGCTCGCGCCGCTTCCCCTGCCCTACGGGTACGGGATCATCAGGCTCGACGGCGCGGACACGGGCTTTCTGCACCTCCTCCACGAGTTCGAGGAGGGCGGGCTCGCCACGGGCATGCGCGTGGAGGCGGTGTTCGCGGAGGAGAGGGAGGGAAAGATCCTGGACGTCAGGTACTTCCGTCCCGCGAAGGGGGTGAGCTGAATGGAACCCGTGGCCATCGTGGGAGTGGGCATGACGGAGATGCGCCGCGAGAGGAAGGCGGACGGCTACCCCGACCTGGTGTACGAGGCCACGCGCAAGGCCCTTGACGATGCGGGTATGGAGATCGGCGACGTGGACAACGTCATCACCGTGTCCAACGACTTCTTCGACGGGCGGACCATCTCCTCCATGGCCATCCAGGACGCCTGCGGCTCCTTCGACAAGAACGTCTCCACCGTGGAGGGGGACGGCACCTTCGGGGCCTTCTACGGGCTGATGCGCATACTGTCCGGCAGCTTCGGCACCACCCTGGTCTGCGCCCACCACAAGGGCTCGGAGAGCGAGATGCCGCTCATCACCAACGCCATGTTCGACCCCATCTACGAGCGCTTCCTGGGCGTAGAGGCGGTGACTTCCTCGGCCCTGCAGGCCCGCGCCTACATGGATAAATATGGCATCACGGAGGAGCAGTGCGCCATGGTCTCGGTGAAGAACCACGGCAACGCCTTCGCCAACCCGGTGGCCCAGCTCCCCCTCAAGCTCACCGTGGACGAGGTCATGGCCTCGCCCTATATCGCCGACCCCATCAAGCTGCTGGACTGCTGCCCCATATCAGACGGGGCCTCGGCGGTTATCCTGGCCTCGGCGGAGAGGGCGGAGAAGGCGGCGAAAAAGCCGGTGTGGGTAAAGGGGGTCGCCCACTGCAGCGATGCTTACCACCTGGGCGACCGCGATCTCTCGGACGTGCGCGCCCTGGAGGAGGCGGCGAGGAAGGCCTATGCCATGGCCGGCATCGACGACCCGAAAAAGCAGGTGGACCTGGTGGAGCTCTACGACGCCTTCACCTACATGGAGCTCATGTGGCTGGAGGGGTTGGGCTTCTGCGGGCGCGGCGAGGGAGGCAGGCTCACCGCTTCGGGCGAGACCGCCATGGGCGGCCGCCTGCCGGTGAACGCGTCCGGGGGCTGCCTCTCCGGGAACCCGGTGCTGGTGGCGGGACTCAACCGCATCATCGAGTGCGTCCTGCAGATCCGCGGCGAGGCGGGCGAACGCCAGGTGGAGGGGGCGAGGACCGCGGTGGCCCACGGCATCAACGGGCCATGCGGGCAGTCGCACTGCGTGTGGGTGCTGGGAGGTGAGAAGTGATGGGCAAGAGAGTGGCCATAACCGGGGTCGGCATGACCAAACAGCGTTCCTCACGCCCGGACGTCAACGGGCAGGAGCTCATCAACGAGGCCGCGCGCATGGCACTGGAGGACGCGGGACTGACGCGCTCCGACATCGACGCCGTGGTCATCGGCAACATGGACCACTTCGAGGGCATCAATTACGTGGACACCTGGTCGGTGGACGGCAGCGGGGCGCTGATGAAGCCGATCATGAAGGTGACCACCGGCGGCACCACCGGTACCACCGTGGCCATGGCCGCCTACTACCACGTGGCCTCGGGGCTTTTCGACCGCGTGCTGGCCATTGGCTGGGAGAAGAACTCCGAGTCCGACACCACCGGGGCCATCATCACCGCCTTCGACCCCTTCTGGGACCGCCCCATCTTCGCGGGCGCGGTGGCGGGCTTGGCCCTTGAAGCCACGCAGTACATGCACCTTACCGGGGCCACCGAGGAAGACGCCGCCTACGTGGCGGTGCGGGAGCGCAAGCACGCCCTCAACAACCCCTACGCCCACCTGCACATGAACCTCACCATCGAGGACGTGATGAAGTCGCCCTACCTCTCGTGGCCGGTGAAGATGGGCGACATGTGCCCGCGCACAGATGGCGCCTGCGCGGTGGTCTTCGTCTCCGAGGACGCGGCGCAGGACTCGCCGCAGAAGCCGGCCTGGGTGCTGGGCGTCGCCGACCGCCACCTCTGGGCCTACACCAGCGACCCCTACGCGAACCAGGCCATCGAGAACGGCTGGTGGTTCCCGGCCATGGAGTGGTCGGCCAGGGAGCTCTACGACAAGGTGGGCATCACCGATCCCCTGGAGCAGATCGACGTGGCCGAGCTCTACCTGCCCTATTCCTTCGCCGGCCTGCGCTACATGGAATCCCTGGGGTTCTGCGGCCGCGGCGAGGGCCCGGCGCTGGTGCGCTCGGGCGCCTTCGACATGGGGGGCAAGTGCCCGGTCAACCCCTCGGGCGGGGTGATGTCCTCCAACGCCATCGGCGCCACCGGGCTCATCCGGGTGGCGGAGTGCGCGTGGCAGATCCAGGGCCGCGCCGGCGACCGGCAGGTCCCCGACGTGAAGATCGCCCTGGCCACGGGTTTCGGCGGCTGCTTCTGGTCGGACATCCTGTTGTTCGGCGCGGAGAAGCCGGAGAAGAGCAGGGGGTGACGGGCATGAGCGAGGAGAAGAAGCAACTCATCACCATCGAGAGCGGCGAGGCGGAGCAGCCCTTCCGCTGGTCGGCGGGCACCTACGGCTCCAGGTTCCTCACCGAGCTCAGGGACCACAAGCGTTTCGTGGGCATCAGGTGCCCCAAGTGCGGCAAAGTGTACGTGCCTCCTCGGCGCGTGTGCGGCCCGTGCTTCGTGGAGCTCACCGAGCTGGTGCCGGTTTCCGACCAGGGGGAGATCATCACCTACACCGTGGTGAGCTTCGGCTTCGTGGACCCCGCCACCGGGAAACAGAAGCCGGTGCCTTATGGCTACGCGGTGATCAAGCTGGACGGCGCCGACACCTACCTATTGCACTACGTGGACGAGACCGACCCCGCCAAGATCAAGGTGGGGGCGCGGGTGAGGGCGGTCTTCGAGGAGGAGCGTCACGGGAGCATGCTCGATATCAAGTATTTCGAGCTGCTGGAGCGCTGACGGCGCGGGATGGAAGAAGAGGACTGGCGTGCGTGGGTAATGGAAGAACCTGCCATATAGTTGAGGGCTGCGGGAGGAGATGACATGGAAGGTACGGAAGCGGAGACCTTCATAGTGGAGAAAGAGGGAGGGGTGGCGCGCTGCACCATGAACGGCCCCATGATGAACGCCATGGGGAAAGCCCTGCTCTATCCCATGATGGATGCCCTGTGGGACGTTCTCCGTGACGACGAGGTGCGGGTCGTCGTCATCAGGGGCGAGGGCGGGAACTTCTCCGTGGGGGCCGACCTCACCATCATGGGCGACAAGATGGACCCCACCTTCATGCGCGACAGCATGCGCGCCATGGGTTCCCTCATCCACGAGCTGCACGAGGGCCCCAAGCCGGTCATCGCCGAGGTCGACGGCTGGGCGGTGGGGGGAGGGTTCGGGCTGGCCATGGCCTCGGACATCACCTACGCCACCGAGCGCGCCCGCTTTTACCTCAGCTTCGTCAAGCTCTCCATCGTGCCGGATTTCGGCTCCGCCTACTTCCTCGCCCACCGGGTGGGGCTGGCTCGGGCCAAGGAGCTGGCCCTCACCGGCAGGGTGGTAGACGCGGAGGAGGCGTTCAGGCTGGGGCTGGTCAACAAGGTCGTCCCCCACGAGGAGATAGCGGGCGAGGTCATGAAGCTGGCGACGAAGATGGCGGGGCGCTCGCCCGGCATCCTGGCCATGACCAAGCGCATGCTCAACACCAGCCACCAGGTGGACCTCAAGACCCTGCTGGAGCTGGAGGCGCACGTGCAGTCCCTGGCGGTGCTGGCCCCCGAGCACCACGAGGACGTCAAGCGTTTCTTCGAGAAAAGCGCCGGCAAGGAAGGCTAGCGGAACGGGCCCCGGCGGTTCATCAAGTGTCGCGGCGCGGCGAGAAAGTTGGTGAGAAGAGATGAATGTCGGCAACATCCCAAGGAGGAACGCCATACAGTTCCCCGACAAGACGGCGCTGGTATTCGAGGGAAAGCGGTGGACTTGGTCGGAGCTCAACGGCCGCATCAACCGCCTGTGCAACGCCCTTGGTTCGCTGGGGTTGCGTAAGGGCGACAAGGTGGCCATCCTCACCGAGAACGTCCCGGCTATCGTGGAGCTCAATTACGCCTGCGCCAAGGCGGGGATCGTTTTCTTCCCCGTCATGTCCAGGCTTCAGCCACCCGATATCGAGTACCTGGTGGACCTTTCCGACGCGGCGGCCCTCTTCTATCACCCCGATTTCGCGCCCGCCGTGGAGGGCATGCGGCCCAGGCTCGGTAAAGTGGCGCATTACGTGCAGATAGGGGGAGACCTGCCTCCTGATACCCTGGATTACGAGGCTTTCCTCCAGGGAGGAAGCGATGACGAGCCGGCGGTGGAGGTGCTGCCCGATGACGTATATTGCTTTCTCTGCACGGGGGGGACCACGGGGGTTTCCAAGCTGGCCATGGGGACCCACCTGAACGCCCTCTGCGCCATCTACACCACCATCAGCGCCCTGGGGATCCGCCCGGACGACGTGGGGATACAGGTGCTCCCCCTCTTCCATGTCATCCAGAACAACTGCCTGCACCCCCTCATGGCGGCGGGGGCCACGGTGGTGCTCCAGCACCGCTTCGACCCCGTGCAGTACATGCGCGCCATCCAGGAGGAGAAAGTGACCGTGGCCATCGTGGTGCCCCCCTTCCTCTTCGGCTGGATCATGAGCGTGCCCGAGGCCATGGCCTACGACGCCTCCTCGGTGCGGGTGTTCGCGACCGCCGCGGCGACCTTCCCGGAAGAGCTGAAAAAGGCGGTGCTCGCGCACATGCCCAATGCCGGCCTCTATTACACCTACGGCTTGACGGAATCCAGCGGGGGAAACGCCACCGTTCTCTATCCCGACAACGCCTTCCTCAAGGGCGATTCCATCGGGGTGGTAAACCCGCTGCTCGACTACCGCATCGTCAACGAGGCGGGCGAAGAGGTGGCGGTGGGGGAGATCGGTGAGCTGCTGCTCAAGGGACCCGCGGTGATCCGGGGCTACTACAAGCGGGAGGACGAGACGGCGAAGACTTTCCGTGACGGCTGGTTGCACACCGGGGACATCGTGCGCCGCGACGAGGAAGGCTTCCTGTACTTCGTGGACCGTTTAAAGGACATGATCAAGACGGGAGGGGAGAACGTCTTCGCCAAGGAGGTCGAGGACGCACTCCTCGGACACCCCAAAGTGGCGGAGGCCGCGGTCTTCGGGCTGCCGGATGCGCAATGGGGAGAGAAGATCCACGCCGCCGTGGTGCTCAAGCCCGGCGAGGCGGCGACAGAGGAGGAACTTGCCGCCTTCTGCCGGGAAGCCCTGCCGGGCTTCAAGCGCCCCAAGGTGATCTATTTCGTGGATGTATTGCCAAGAAATCCCAGCGGGAAGGTCCTCAAGCACGTGCTCAAGGAAGATTTCACGGCTTGAGGACGGCGGAACCCGGGTAGGGCATGGAGGTCGATAGGACGGGCGCGACGTTTGCGAGGGAGGTCGGATGTTCAAGACGCGGGTGACGGAGCTCTTCGGCATGGAATATCCCGTTATCGGGGGCTGCATGCAGTGGGTCACGGGGCCGGAGTTCACCGCCGCGGTGTGCGAGGCGGGTGCCCTGGGGATCATGTCCTCGGCCATGTTCCCCACCCAGGAGGAGTTCCGCGCCGCCCTGCGCAGGCTCAAGGATCTCACCGACCGGCCCTTCGCCGTGAACCTCAACCTCTTCCCCGCCCTGCGCCCCATCGACAACCGGCTCTACGCCGAGGTCATCCTGGAGGAGGGCGGGGTTACGGCGGTGGAGACCAGCGGCAACCGGCCGCCCGAGGACCTGGTGTCCATGCTCAAGGAGGGAGGCCTCAAGCTCATGCACAAGTGCGTGAGCGTGCGCCACGCCTTGAGCGCGCAGAAGGCGGGCGCGGACGCGGTAACCCTCTTCGGCTACGAGGGAGGAGGACACATCGGGTCCATAGCCACCATGTCGTTGTTGCCGCGGGCGGTGGACGTCCTGGAGGTGCCGGTCATCGCCGCGGGGGGCATCGCGGACGGGAGGGGCATGCTGGCAGCCCTGAGCTTGGGGGCGGAGGCGGTGCTCATTGGCACCAGGCTCCTGCTCACGCGGGAATGCCCCATGAGCGAGGCGGTGAAGGAGAGCCTGCTTGCGGCGGGGGAGGAGGACACCATCCCCCTGCTGGGGTCGGTGCACAACACCATCCGGGTGATCAGGAACCAGGCCGCGGAACGGGCGGCCGAGCTGGAGAGAAACGGCGCGGATTTCAAGGAAATACTCGCCATCGTGGCCGGGTCGAACACCCGCAGCATGCTGGAGCGGGGAGAGGTCGACCTGGGGATACTGGCCTGCAGCCAGAGCGTGGGCATCATCAATGAGATCGTCACGGTGAGGGAAGCCATCGAGGGAATGGTCTCAGAGGCGAGGGAGCTGGCGGGCAGGATCGCCCGCGCGGTTTCGGTCTGAGCGACGAACGGGAGGGAAGCTGGAGATGAAAGACTACGACGCGATCGTGATCGGGGCGGGCCTGGGAGGACTTTCCTCGGCGGCCTTCCTGGCCAAGGCGGGGAAAAAGGTCCTCGTGCTCGAGCGGCACTACGTGCCCGGGGGGTATGCATCTTCCTTCGTGCGCGGGCGCTTCGAGTTCGAGATCTCACTGCACGAGCTTTCGGGGCTGGGGGACGAGAAGAACCCCGGTCCGCTCTGGAGGCTGCTCAACGAGGTGGACGTGGCCAGACGGGTGGAGTTCCTGCGCATCCCCGAGTTCTACCGCTGCGTGCTGCCGGACGTGGACGTCGTGGTGCCCATCGGGAAGGACGAGTTCATCACCGCCCTGGCGGAGTATTTCCCGGCCGACGCCGAGGGCATCCGGGAATTCACCGAGCTGATGTTCAAGTACGCCGAGGAGGCGCTGCGCGCCAACCGCGTGGGGATGAAGATGGTCATGGAGCACCAGGAAGAATTCCCCAACCTCATCAAATATTTCGGCAGGAGCCTCAAAGAGGTCATGGACGAGTTCATAAAGGACGAGCGCGCGTGCACGGTGTTCAACGTCCTCTGCGGCTATTACTGCAACAACCCCTCGGCGCTATCTTTCCTCACTTACGCCCTGGGCACGGTCAGCTACCTGCGCTTCGGTCCCTGGCACGTCAAGGGCAAGAGCCAGGCCCTCTCCCAGGCCTTCATGGATTCCATCGAGGACATGGGCGGAGAGGTGTGGCTGCGAAACGGCGCCTCCCGCATCCTTGTGGAGGGCGGAAAGGTCAGGGGAGTGGTGGCGCAGGACGGCACGGAGATCCTCTGCCCCGTGGTGGTCAGCAACGCCAACCCTTATATCGCCTGCCTGGACCTCATCGGACGCGAGAACGTCCCCGAATGGTACCTCAAGCGCCTGGGCGCCTGGACGGGCGGGGCCTCCACCGTGAACCTTTACCTGGGGGTGGACTGCGACTACCGTGACCTGGGCCTGGGCCACCACGAGACTTTCTACAGCGACGGCTACGACGTGGACGGCAACTGGATCAGGGTGAAGAAGGGGGAGACCCTGCTGCCGTCGGACATCGCGGTGACCGCCTACAACACCGTGGACCCGGAATTCTCCCCTCCCGGGACCTCCTCCCTGGTGTGCACCTACATCGCCTTCGCCGAGCCCTGGATGAAACTGCCTCCCTCGCGGTACGCCGAGGCCAAGGAACAGGCGGCGGAGCGGGTCCTGGACCTGGCGGAGAACGTGGCCCACGGCCTGCGCGACCACATCGAGGTGGTGGAGGTGGCCACCCCGCTGACCAACATCCGCTACTCCCGCAACGTGGGCGGCAGCATCATCGGCTTCGACGAGACCTTCGCGGGCACCGGCCTGGTGCGCATGCCCGCCCAGGGGCCCATCGAGGGCCTGTACTTCTCGGGAGCTTGGGTGAACATCGGGGGAGGCTACGAGCCCTCCATGTACTCTGGCTTCCTCACCTCGCGCAAGGTGCTCGAGGACATGGAGGCCGGCGGGCCCAAGGCCGGGACCCTGGAGAAACTCCACAAGGAGATGGAGAAGCAGGTGGAGGGGAAAGAGCTTCCCGACAGCCCCTCCACGCGCGTGGAGCGCGCCCTGGCCGGCCTGCACCCCGACCGCGTGCAGTTGGTGGTGGCGGAGATCATCGAGGAGACGTCGAGCGCCAAGACCCTGCGCATGAGGGCGGCCGAGGGCGAGCTGCCGTGGTTCAGAGCCGGACAGTACGTCAACCTCTTCTGCCGGGTGGGCGGGGTGCTCACCTCGCGCCCCTACTCCATATCCTCCCCGCCCGGCACCGGCTACTGGGATATAACCGTGCGCCGCACCGCGGGGGGGTTCGTGTCCAGCTACCTGCTGGACGAGGTAAAGCCGGGAGACCGCTTCGAGTCCACGAGCCCGTTTGGCAGCTTCTTCCATGAGCCGCTCATGGACACGGATGACCTGGTGTTCCTGGCCGGGGGCTCCGGCATAACCCCCTTCGCCTCCATCATCCGCGAGGCGGCTGAGAAGGGGACGGACCTCAGGATACACCTCATCTACGGCAGCAGGGACCCCGGGGACATCATCTTCGGCGAGGAGCTGAAGGGCCTGGAGGGCAAGGTCCCCGGCCTCAGGGTGGACTACGTGATATCCGAGCCGCCCGAGGGGTGGACGGGGCTTTGCGGCCTGCTGGACGCGGAGATGATCTCCGGCCTGGTGGGCGAGGTCGAGGGCAAGACCTTCTACCTCTGCGGCCCCGCCCAGATGTACGTGCTCTGCGAGGAAGCGCTGCTTTCCCTGGGGGTGCCCAGGAGGAGGATAAGGCGCGAGGCCTACGGCCCGCCCCAGGACATCACCGCGGAGCCGGGCTGGCCGGGCGCTGATCCCGACGCGGTCTTCGAGGTGGTGGAGGAGCGCACCGGCAAGAAGTTCTGGGCGCGGTCGGGAGAGCCGCTCATGAACTCCCTGGAGCGTGCGGGCATCGTGGTGGAGGCGGTATGCCGCTCGGGAGAGTGCACCGTCTGCCGCACCAGGCTGATCGAGGGAGAGGTGTTCGTGCCCGAGCGGGTGCTCAAGCGCTGGGTGGACGAGAAGGCCGGCTTCATCCACCCCTGCATGAGCTTCCCGCTGAGCGACCTCCGCATACGAATATAACGTCGCGGAGATCGCGTCGAGAAAGCGGTCGCGCCGACCGCGGGGAGGCGTAACGGCACCGGCGCGTTGCCTCGCGTAACGACGAAAGGCCGGACACGCGTACGCTCGCGCGGGGCGGTCGGAAAGGCGAAGCGATGCCGGGCGCCCGGGCGCTGGCGGAGCGATCCCGTTGCGAGAGCGGAGAGGTGCAGGCGACCGGCACGTATGTGAACCGCGATGCTCGACGCCGGAGGGCGCATGAGAGGAGGCGAGGTCGTCCACGTCCATGAGGAAGTCGGGATGGGGTTCGGAAAAGGAGGTAGGGGATGAAGCCGGAAGACTACATGTGGGACTACCGTGATCCATACGAGTGGATGGGCCGGACCAGGAAGGGCCTGCCACCCCTCATCATCTCCGTGGCCATCACCGGAGGGGTGGAGGGAAAGGAGGCCAACGAGAACCTGCCGGAGACGCCCGAGGAGCAGGCAGAGCAGACCTACGAGGCGTACAAGGCCGGCGCGAGCATCGTGCACGTGCACGCGCGTAATCCCGAGGTGTGGTGGATGACGTCCAGCAACCCCGAGGACTACCTGCGCATCAACGCCATGATCCGCGACAAGTGCCCGGACATCATCATCAACAATACCACGGGAGGAGGCCCGGAGCTCACCACCGAGCAGCGCATGGCGAGCATTTACGCCAACCCCGAGCTGTGCTCCCTGAACCTGGGTCCGTTCGTGCTCAAGGTCCCCTTGAGGGAAAGGGCGGAGCCGCTGCCCAGTCCACGCCCGGCCATGGTCTACGACCGTTGCATCCCCAATTCCTACGCGGACATCAGCCTCTACGCCAAGACCATGAAGGAGAAGGGGATCAAGCCGGAGATGGAGCTCTACCATCCGGGCATGTACTGGGTGGTGCAGGACCTCATCATGCAGGGTCTCATAGACCCGCCCTATGATATCCAGTTCGTCATGGGCTTCCAGACCTCCTCGTTCCCCACGCCCCAGAACCTGCTTTCGCTGGTGAACGAGCTGCCCCCGCAGTCCATCTTCTTCGCCATCGGGGTGGGGCCCTTCCAGCTCCCCATGACCGTGATGTCGGTGCTGCTGGGAGGGCACGTCCGCGTGGGCATGGAGGACAACCTGTATTACTCGCGGGGGAGGAAGCTGAAGAATAACGCCGAGCTGGTGGCGAGGATGGTGCGCATCGCCCACGAGCTCAACCGCGAGGTGGCCACCCCGCAGCAGGCCAGGGAGATGCTGGGTATCTCGCAGGAACCCAGCAGTTACTAAAAAGGGAACGCGCCGAGGTCCGGGCCGGGCAGGCGCGCGGTCGCGTGAGGCCGGCCGCCGGGATGGGGAGGCACCTCGGAAATGATTGCGCTTTCCGTGGTGGGGCGACACGGTCTTGGCCGCCTGGGCGGAGCAGGAGCGAGCCATGGGCGAACGCTGCGAGGGGAGGTGTGCGCGGGGAGGTCCGAGCCCGGAACGCAGGTACGGAGTTGAACGGGGATGCTTCCCTCGTCCGGGAGGGATAGGAGGGAACGCCGGCGGGACGCGCCTTGGCAGGCGTAGCCCGCCGGACGGTCCCTCGCGAAAGGGGAAACGGAGAACGGACGCGGTCGCCTGAAGGACGGCGGGGCCGCAAGCCGGTTGAGGTAAAATGAAGAAGAGGGGCTGGGTTTTGCTGCGTGTATAATCCCATAATTTGGCAATGATCCATGATAAAGGCCCGATTGCGCAGGGGGAGGTCGAGACATGGCTGATTACGACGTCATCGTCATCGGGGCGGGACTCGGGGGGCTGACGGCGGGAGCCCTTCTCGCCAGGCAGGGACGCAGGACGCTGGTGCTGGAACAGGGAAAGAACATAGGGGGATGCTGCTCCACCTACGAGCGCGCCGGATACCGTTTCGACGTGGGCGCCACCATCCTGGAGATACTTCGCCCCTTCGAGCTCGCCTTCGAGAAGCTGGGGACCAGCTTCGAAAAGGAGGTGGAGCTGGAGCCGTGCGACCCGGTGTACGGCATCATCTTCGAGGACGGGTCGCGCCTTACCTACCCCTCCTCGATAGAGGCCAAGGCGGAGATCATCTCCCGCATCTCCCCTGAGGACGGGAAAGCATGGCTGGAATACGCCCGTTATGTAGGGGATTTCATGCGCACGGCCGTGGAGGGGTTCTTCCTCAGCCCGGTGAACACCATGTCGGACATGGCCAGGGTCATACTGAAGGACCCCCATCTGCTCAAGTTCCTCCCCCTTTTCAACCGCTCCTTCGAGGAGGTGATGCGCGGCTACTTCAAGGACGAGCGCGTGCTCGATTCCCTCTCCTACCCGGGGAAGTTCTGCGGCCAGCCCCCGGCCCTAGCCCCGGGCATATTCGCCTTCCTCTCCTACGCGGAGCACGAGGGCGTCTTTTTCCCGCGGGGGGGCATGATCGCCCTACCCGAGGCGATGCGCCGTTGCGGAGAGAGGTTCGGGATGGAGCTGCGCCTCGGCCAGCGGGTGGAGAAAGTGCTGGTGGGCGGCCGCAGGGCCCGTGGGGTGGTCCTCGCGGACGGGACGGAGATAACCGCGCCGGTCATCGTCTCCAACATCAACGCCAAGACGCTGTACCTGGAGAAGATAGGAGAGGAGCACCTGCCCTGGCTGGCGAGGTACGGCATCAAGAGCTACCGGCTGTCTGCCTCCGCTCCCATGATCAACGTGGGTCTCGATTACCGTCCGCCCCTGGAGGCACACCACAACATCGTCACCGTATCCATGGAGAAGTCCAACGCGTACTGGTTCGGAGATATGCAAAGGGGCTTGTTGCCAAAGGAGCCCTACGCCCTGGTCTGTTTCCCGACCTTCTCCGATGCCTCCATGGCCCCCGAGGGGCGCCATGTGCTCAACATAGTGATGACCGGCCCCTATCACGTGAGCGAGCTGGACTGGGACAGGGACAAAAAGGCTTACGGGGAGCGGCAGCTCGAGAAGCTGAGCGAGAAGGCCATACCGGGTTTGGCCGACCACGTGGAGGTGATGGACGTGCTGACGCCCAGGGATTACGAGCGGTGGCTGCTCACCCCCGAGGGCGCCATCCTGGGGCTGGACATGGACGTTCCATCGTCGGCCGTGTTCAGGCCCGCGTCGAGGTCCAAGAGCATCAAGGGGCTCTACCTGGCCGGCGCTTCCACCCACCCGGGAGGCGGGCTCCCGTCGGTGGTGGCCTCCGGCATCATCGCCTCCGACCTAATCCAACACTACGAATAACGATAACGTAACGAGAGAATGCATCGCGTAAGCGATGGCGCCGACCGGAGGGAGGCGACACGGTGCCAGCGCGTTGTGTCGCGAAGCGATGCAAGGCCTGGCACGCATACGGTCGCGCGAGGCAGCCAGCCGGGATGAAGCGACATCG
>JABLXL010000058.1 GCA_013178005.1 Actinomycetota bacterium | reverse complement strand
TCCTGGAGCAGCAAAGCCGCTTCCTCCTCCAGCCCCTTGAGCTCAATGCTCACCGCCTCGATGCGCCTGCCGCGGACGATGGCGGCCGCGATCAGCTTGGTGAGGGTGTTGAGGAGGAATAGGTCCAGTTCGTCGAATGCCCGGTCCCTCCTGGTGTTCAGGTTGAGAACCCCCACCAGCTCCCCTTCCTCCACGATGGGGACGCTCAAGGCATCCGTTACCTTGCGCCGGGTGCGCAGGCGTGGGTCCATGAGGTCGTCGAGGAGGAGCATGCCCTCCCTCCTCTCGGCCACCAGGCCCGCTATGCCCTCCCCCACCTTGCGCTCCGCACCCTGCACCACGTCGCGGCGCAAGCCGAAGGATGCCTTTATCCTCAGGATATCCCCGCCGGGCGGATCGATAAGCATGATGGACCCGGACGACGCCCCCATGACCTCGCCCGCCGCCTCCACCGTCCTCTGCAGGAATTCCTGCAGGCCGGTGAAGGACTTGATCTCCTCATTGAGCCTCCAGACGAGCTCGAGTTCCTTTATCTTCTCGCGGTAACGGTCGTCGCTCCCCCGCTTCTCCTTCCCAGCCATCTCTCATCCCCCCATCCGTGAAGGATACGCGTGCTTACCCGTCGGAAATGAAGGACCGCGCTTTCTTGCATCAACATAAAAGCCGGAATGCCCACCTTCCGCCGACCCCCAGTGCCGAGTTATTGGGTCAGCGCTTGCCGCCCTCTCGAACGCGCCTTTCGGCGATGAGCGCCGCTCCCAGCGCCCCGATCACCTGCGGGTCCATGCCCAGACCCTTCACCTTCATCCCCAGCTTCTTCTCCAGCGCCGCCACCAGCCCCTTGTTCTTCGCGCACCCGCCCGAGACCGCCACTTCCTCCTCCAGGCCCACCTTGCGCGCCAGGGATGCCAGCCTGGAAGCGATAGCCTCGTTGATGCCCGCGGCGATATCCGCGAGCTCCGCCCCTTCATTGAGGAGGGTTATCACCTCCGATTCCGCGAAGACGCTGCACTGGCTGGTTATCCGGGCGGGATCCCGGGAGCGCAGGGAAAGCTCAGACAGCTCCTCCAGCGACAGCTCGAGCACCCGCGCCATGGCCTCGAAGAACCTGCCCGTCCCCGCGGCGCATTTATCGTTCATGGCGAAATCGACCACTTTCCCCGCGGGGCTGATCCTGATCACCTTGCAGTCCTGCCCCCCGATGTCGATGAGGGTGCGGTCGGCGGGGTTGAGATGAAAGGCCCCCAAACCGTGGCAGGTTATCTCCGATACGTTCTCCGACGCGAAGGGGATGCGCACCCTGCCGTACCCCGTGCCCACGATATATGAGGGTTGCTCCTCCTCCCCCAGCCCCGCGTCTCTCATCGCCATCTCCAGTGCCTGTCGGGCGGTTACCTCGGGCCTCACCGCGCAGGGAACAATGGAATGGCCTAGAATCTCCCCGCCACGCATGAGCAAGGCCTTTCCGGTCGTGGATCCGACATCGCAACCGCACACCAGAAGCGCCTCGCTCATCTTAAGCCTGCTCTCCTTCCCGTGTATCACCCCCGCACTGGCCCCGGACCCGTGATTATTCTACCAGAAGGCGCGGCGCCCGGAACGCCACGCAATATACGCTTGACCTTCGCTATGCATGGCCTGGGCATCTTCGCCGATGCAGCGAGACATGCCAATCGGGGCGGCGTAGAATGTCCTCGGGGGATGGTATTATTCGCTTCGTCGAAGGACAAGCGATCATGAAGGCGAATTCAAAAGCAAAGACCCGAGAGCTGGAGGCGCCATGGACGTGACCTACTTGGAGGCCAGGGACCTTCCCGATGCCTGGTTCCAATGCGTGTACAACATCTTCGAGAAAGGGCGTGAGTACCGCATAGAACGCGGCAGCTTCAAGGGAAGCCGCCGCAAGGAATACGATTTCGTGGTGATCAGGATCAAATACCCCGAGACCCGGCCGCTGATACCCGACATCCCACCCGGGATCGGCCTTCCGCCGCCCACGGATATGGGTTACGTGCATGAATACCTCGAGAAGCTGTGCTCGTCCAGCTCCAAGGCCGACAACGAGGACTACACCTACGGCATGTACCTTGAGGACCAGATAGCCGAGGTGATCCGCATCTACCGCGAGGAGGGCTTCGGTACCAATCAGGCCTGCATGGCGGTCTGCGACCCGAACGCTATCTACCTCGAGGATCCGCCCTGCCTGCGGCAGATAGACACCCGCATCTATCCCGAGGAGCGCAAGCTGCATTTCGTGGTCTATTTCCGTTCCTGGGATCTGTGGGCCGGATTCCCCAGCAACCTCGCGGGCATACAACTCCTCAAGGAATACATGGCGGAGGAGATCGGCGTGGAGCCTGGAGAGACCATCGCCCTGTCCAAGGGCATGCACCTCTACGACTACGCCTGGGATATTGCCAAGATCCGGCTGGGCAGGGCTTAGCTACGCCGGATCCGGGGCGACCAAGGCAACAGATGGAAAGCGTGCCTTCCCGCCCTTCCCAGGGGCTTCGTCGCTTTTCACTTGACGCCCTCGCCGGCCCAACGAGCTCGCTTTCCTCTGCCGGGAATTCCATGCCTCAAACCTAACCGCGCCCGTAGGCTGACGGGGCGGGAAAGCATGGTTTTCCGCGCATCCCCGGTGGTCCATTGTCGCCTCGTTCCTGGCCTCCTCGCCTCCCGGGCGCGCTTATCTGCCCTGAGTCAGGGAATTCCATCCAGCAGGCCCGGCAACGTCCACTCACGCTGACTTCCCCGCGCCGGAAGGGTAAATAAAGGATGCTCCCATCGACCATGGCCATGTGCGCCACCACAAGGCATCCTTTATAATGGCGATATGCCGGGATCACGCCCGCAAAAGCCTGCGGCACACCGGATATAAAACCCAAAGGAAGAGGAAAGGGAGGTGTTGAGCATAGACCCACTGGCCATCGAGTTGAACGAGGTCATCAGGGAGAACGCCCCCGCAACCTACCAGGCCCTCTCCGGCCTGGGGCGGGAGCTCTATTATCCCCGGGGCATACTGACCCAGACCGCGGAGGCCAAGATCTCCGCCTATCGGTACAACGCCACTATCGGCATCGCCACCCAGGACGGGAAGCCCCTGTACCTGCGCAGCCTGCGCAAGTACGTCAAGCGCCTCAAGCCCGAGGAGACCTTTCCCTACGCTCCCACCACGGGCAAGATGGAGCTGCGCAAGCTATGGCGTCTGCACCAGCTGGAACTCAATCCCGACCTGGCGTCCAAGAGCTTTTCCCTTCCCATCGTCACCAACGGCCTCACCCACGGCCTGAGCATTTTCGCCGACCTCTTCTGCGACGCCGGGGATGTGCTTCTTCTGCCAGATAAGATGTGGGGCAACTACCGCATGGTCTTCGGGGTGAGGCGCGGAGCGGACATCCGCACCTACCCGTTTTTCTCGCCCGAGGGAGGTCTTGATACGGAATCATTCCGTAATAACCTGCTCTCCTTAAGGGAGCGCAACAAGATCCTGGTGCTCCTCAACTTCCCCAATAACCCCACGGGATACGCCCCCAGCCCACGGGAAGCGCAGGCCCTCGCCGAGGCGGTCGGTGAAGCGGCCGAGGCCGGGGCCAACGTCGTCGCCTGCGTGGACGACGCCTATACCGGACTCTTCTATGAGGATGATCTTTACGGGCAATCCCTGTTCTCCCTCCTGGCCGATTCCCACCCACGCGTCACAGCCGTAAAAGTGGACGGCCCGACCAAAGAAGACTACGTGTGGGGGTTCCGCCTCGGCTTCATAGCCTTCTCCATTGGAGGAGAAGGCGATCGCGAGGCCACATACGATGCCCTGGAGAGCAAGGTAGGGGGGCTCATCCGCGGCACCATATCCAAGTCCTCCACCCCCTCCCAGTCCCTGCTCATACGAGCCTTTAAATCCCCTGGTTACCAGGAGGAGAAACGGGAGAAGTTCGCATTGCTCCGCGACCGCTACCGGGAGATCAAGCGGGTCTCTGGAAGGCCCGAATACGCGGACGCCTTCGAGCCATACCCCTTCAACTCAGGGTATTTCATGTGCCTCAGGTTGCTGCGCACCGACGCGGAAAAGCTGAGGCGCCACCTCCTGGACGCATATGGGGTGGGGACCATTTCCATAGGAGAAAGCGACCTGCGCATCGCCTACTCCTGCCTGGAGCGCGACCAGATAAAGGACCTCTTTGATATACTCTATAAAGCTGTGAATGATCTCGACGAGGACAAGGGCTGAAAGCCGGAGGAATATACATGTCTAACCTTGGCACAACCGGAGACGCAGGAAGCCGGGATAAGAAACGCAATAAAATATATATCGTCGACGTCACCAACCGGGACGGAGTGCAGACTTCGCGGTTGGGGCTGGCCAAGCTGGAGAAGACCATCATCAACATGCTCCTGGACGAGATGGGCATCTGGCAGAGCGAGTTCGGTTTCCCCACCACCCGCCACGAGGTGAACTACCTGCAGGCTAACCTGGAGTTGGTCGAGCTGGGCGCCATCCACCACACCCGCCTGTCAGGGTGGGTCCGCGCGATCCCCGAGGACGTTTCCCTGGCAAGGCGTCTGGTCCCCAACCTGAAACACATCAACGTCTCCATCTCCACCAGCGACCAGATGATACGCGGGAAGTGGAACGGCCGCTACGGCTTCGACGACGTGGTGCGCATGATGTGCGAGGCCCTGGACGCGGCGCGAGAGCTGGGGTTCGAGGACGTCGGCGTGAACGCCGAGGACGCCTCGCGCACCTCCGACGAACACCTGATCAAGTTCGCCCTGGCGGCAAAGGAGCACGGCGCGGTGCGCCTGCGTTACTGCGACACCTTGGGTTTCAACGACCCCTTCACCATCTACGACCGCATCAAGCTGCTGGCGCAGGAGACGGGAATCGACATCGAGCTGCACTGCCACAACGACCTGGGCATGGCCATAGGCTGTTCGGTGGGCGGCGCCAAGGGAGCCCTGGACGGGGGGGTGAACGCCTACATCAACACCACCATCAACGGCATGGGGGAAAGGGCGGGGAACGCGGACCTGGTCTCGGTGATCCTCGCCATCAAGAAATCCACCCTCTTCGACGGCGAGGACGTACTGGACGACTCCATCAACCTCATGGCGGCCTGGAAGACGGCTAAATACGCGTCCTACGCCTTCGGCGTGCCCATACCCATCAACCAGCCCGGGGTGGGAGACAACGCCTTCGCCCACGAATCGGGCATCCACGCCGACGGCGCCCTGAAGAGCCGGCGCAATTACGAGCTGTACGACTACGAGGAGCTGGGGCGGGGCGAGCCGGAGATAATAGAGACAGGGCGCAACATCACCCTTGGTGAATACTCCGGCATCAAGGGCTTCCGCAACGTCTATGAGAAGCTCGAGGTGGAGTTCCAATCCGACGAGGAGGCCAGGGACATCCTCGAGCTGGTGCGCTATGCAAACGTCTCCACCCAGAAGCCGCTGGTCGAGGACGAACTCCTCTTTATCGCCCGCTACCCGCAACAGGCAAGAAAAATACTGACCCTCGACCCGTCCCATGTAAGGATCAACCGGAGCGTCCAGGAGGGGATATCATGAAGGAGGTTCCCGAGGAAGTCCTCAGGAAGTTGGCCTCATATTACAACCTTTTCAAGCACGGCGATTCGTCAGAGGTCATCCCACCCTGGATACACAACATCAACAACATGACCAAGATGGACCTGGAATACGAGACGCGCGACGCCATTCGCACCTGCCGAGACCTGCGCCGCAAGATAAACGACCTGGAATACGAGGGAGAACGACTCATCCCGGTGAAGAGCAAACGCGACAAGCTCATGCAGGACCTGCAGCGGGAGTGGACCTACATGAGCTATTACCTCTACACCCTTTTTCTCCACTCCGGCGTGGAGGTGAGCGAGGAGGACTTCGACGAGTTCCTGCGCGAGGAAACGGGCAGCAGGTCCCACATCACCAACCTCTCCTCCGCCCGCCGCTAAGGAATCACCCCCTTCACGACGCCAAATGCGAAGTGTTTAACCTTCAGCTTTTCATGCGAGGCTGAAGCGCCAGGAAGGCGAGTCTGGCGTTTCTTCAGCGAACGAATCGGTGGGACCGCGACGTTAAAAAATCGGGGCGCGTTTCCGATATAGTGATTGACCGCTGTCCTGAAAAGGGGTGTGAGGCTTGGACGTAAACGAGCTCGCGGAAAAAATAGCCCTGCTGCTTCACGACCGGGGACACCTGTACGACGAGGAGATCCTGGATGAGTTCGCCATAGACGACTTCGAGCTCATCAAGGCCAAAAACCTGCTATGCCGATATCACGGTATCGCGGTTGAGAAATGGCACCAGGAAGGCGAGGAGAGCCGCCAGGCGCTCTTCCTCACCGCCGATTTCTCCGGCGATGACGCCGTCGAGCTCATCGGCCGTGTCTTCCACGACCCTGATTTCAAGACCAGGCGGCGCTTGAGGGATGAGTTGCGCAAGTCGGAGATCCGCGGCGAGGTGCGCGACCTCCTGGACCGCCTGCAGGAGGAGTGGGGCGACCTCCTGGACCACAACCGGTAAAAGGCCGATAGTGTTCGATGAAATATGGCTAGGAGAAACTGGAAGAGGTTAGAGGAAATGGAGGTTTATCTCCAGCCTGCCGGGCATGGTCCTCTCCCAGTCGAAGGAGACCGCCTTTCCGCGCGCCAGGAACGAGGTGGCGATGCCGGCCACGATGGGGTAATTGAACGGGTTCTCCACCCTCGCCCGCAGCCCGTCTGCGGTGGGCTCGGTGAAGACGGGATTCCCCATCCCCCGGTAGGCTAAAAAGAACAGGTCGCGCACCCTCTCCTCCGGGCGCCTTCTCTTCCACTCCAGCGCCGGAAGCAGGGTATCCACCAACTCCTTGGTCCCCGAGGCAAGGAAATCGTCCACCCAGCTCCCGAACCCGGCACGCGCCTCTGTGTAGGCCGCGTTAATGCCCGCCACGTCGATCAGCGCCACCGGCTCCCCGTTGAAGGTGTCAACCATGAGCCCCGCGCCGATGTCCCAGGAGAAGAAGCTTACCGGAAAAGGGGTGCGGCAACGGTCGCACCGCTTGTAGCTGATATAACCCGGCAGGGGCACCTCCCATGAAAAAGAATACCTCTCGATCTCCTCGCAACGTTCATTCCCCGTGGCCCTGGCCGTGAATCTGATCTGCCCGCCGCTCTCCTCAACGGAGATCTCAGCCTCTCTCTCCTCCACGGCGTAAAAAGCGCCGAGTATATCTCCCGCAAAAAAATGCCTGTTGTAGCAGTGGGTGCAGGAGATCTCGAGCTCCTTTCCCCTGGAGTAATTCCTGAGGCTTGCATCGGCGAGGCCCAGGATGCGGGCTTGGTCGCATAAAAGCTCGTAGAGGGGCCTTTTAGCGATTGGATAGCCCACGAGATATTTCTTCCTGCCCATCATGAGCGAACGCACGTACTGGGACGCGTCGAAGGCCTTGGCGTAGGTCAGCGCCCGGTCGATAGCGCCTCCCACAGCTTTTTCCACCTTGGCGATGACGCCGTTTATGATCTTGTGCTCCACGATCACCAGGCGCTGGGCACCGTCGCGGCTTAGTATGCGCCCCTGTTCCTCCCAGCGGTGATTCGCGGAAATCGGCAGGGGAACGCCGCAGGCGCGACACATGGAGACCACGGGGGTGAGATAAGAAAGCCCCTTTCCACGCACCCACCTCTTACCTCTGGCGGATCCTGCAGGCGCCATCCTCTTTCTTTCCAGCTTAAACCTCCCCGGGCCACTTTCGCCCACCCTGGGACCATCCGAAAAGCCCGTACTCTACGCGTCTACGCGTATCGTCCTCGCCATGGTCGAAAAAAGCGACGGTGCCGGATATCTCTTCCAGGACCATCCAACGCCGAAAACATTCTACCACAGACCGGTCCGTTCCCATGTCGGCAATAAGAAGGGGGTTGCTGTCCAGAAAAAGTAGGCACCCATCCCGACAAAACCTCAGCAAGCTATCTTTTCATGGCCGGCTAAGACCCTGAGGACATCTTTCACCCAGGGGTCACCGCTCCTAACCTCGAGCAGAGGCATGTTCTTCCTAAGCCAGGCCTCCGGATTTCTCCTCACCTCCCTTCTGAGGGAGGCCATAGCCGCCTCGGCTGCCTTCTCGTCTGCCTTCCTCCTTGCGGTGACGTAGGATCCGAGATCCCCGTTCTCCTTGAGCTCGATGATCTGGCACATGTGATCGGCGCCGGAGGGTCTCCAGCTCATGCCCCGTTTCTTGAAGCGGTCGGCGGCTAGCTTGTCCACGTTGCCCTCGATGGCACCGGGTGAGCGGTCGTCCTCTTTTGCCGCAAGCACGTCCTTCCAGTCACGCAGCCAGGCGGAAAGGGAGGAGATGTAGGCGATGGCCTCGGAGATCCGCTTCTTCTTTCCCTCGTCGGCGGCTTTTCCAAGATGCCCCTCAAGGCCAGCTACAACCTCTGCCGCCTTACCTTCCTTGGCCAAAGCAAAGAGGCGGAAGGCCTCACAGGAAAAGCCGAGGGCCCGAGTGAGCGACCTCGCCAGGTGGAAGCGGTCCAGCTGGGCATGGGTGCAGGTGAAGAGGTCCGGCCCCCGGGCCAGCCAGGAGGCCCCGTCGGAGGACCAGATGACCTCGCCTATCCTAGAGTGGTCGTAGACGCATGCGAGATCGGCGCTCCAGCAGGAAAGGAAGGTGCCTCCGTCGGCTGCGGAAAGGCAGGCCCGCCTGCCCAGGGTTCTCCACTTGTCCTCCCCGACCTGGGACCAGCCCTCGTAGGAGATGCCCACCTTGACCTCGTGCTTTTTTCTCTTCTCCCGCTGCAGGGAGATCATGCACCCGTCCGCCTCTAAAAAAAGCCTCTCTGCCTCCCTTTTCTCCGAGGGGGGTAGGACGCCTAAGGAGAAGAGCTCCTGGGCTCTTTGTCTCTTCTCGGCTGCCCTCTCTTCCCCCCTCTCCTGCACCAGGCGGTGCAGGAGAGGGTGGCGCAGGTCCTCGGCCAGGAAGAAGGAGAGGTGTTTGGCCGACTTGCGATAGGACAGCTCCGAGCACATCTCCAGGGCTCGGGCCTCTATGGCGGGGGTCACGGCCATACCCCCTTTATCCCAGCCCAGGGCCTCGTCCAAGAGGAAGCGGTATCTCCCCTCCTCGTCCCGGTAGTATCGCCTTCTTACCCTCACCACCCCGAGGCGGGTGAGCACGTTCCTCTCCCTCTCTCCCACCATGCGCAGCCCCTTGCCCCTCCGCTTCGCCAGTCTCCAATCCAGGTAGGCAAAGACCGCCTCGAGCATCCACCGCCCCAGCTCGAACACCAGCTTTGCGATCTTCTCCTCGATCTCGCCGATGCCCTTCGCTTCGGAAACCAAACGTAGTACCATGGTTGTCAGGTTGAACATTTGGGAGATCACCCCTTTCTTCTTGGCTGAGTTGCGTTTTGTCAGGATGATAGGGTGGTCTCTCAACCTATTTCAACCCGGAAAGCGCCTACCGAAACGTTACAGCATCAAGAAGGGGGCGCCCCGCGGGAGCGCCCCACGACTCGCGTTTCCGACCTATAGGAGGTTACTTGAGCTGTTCGCGGCTGAAGCCCAGGATACGCCTGGCGGTCACCAGGAGCTGTATCTGTCCCGTTCCCTCGAAGATATCGTTTATCTTGGAGTCGCGCATCCATTTCTCCAGCAGCAGCTCACGGGAGTACCCTAGAGGTCCCATGATCTCCACCGCCTTCTGCGTGATACGGGTCACCGCGAGTCCCGCCTTGGCCTTGGCCATGGAGGCCTGCAGGTCGTTGCGGAGCCCGTTATCCAGCATCCAGAGGGCCCTCCAGGTGAGCAGGCGAGCAGCCTTGAGGTCGGCCTCCATCTGCATGACGTCCCGCTCCAGGGAGGTCATGCGGTGGGGGTTGATGCCATAGCGCAGCTCGACGCCCTCTTCGGTGAGGTACTCTCGCAGGAAATCGAGGGCCGCCTGTCCCACCCCTATGGCCATGGCAGCCACCAGGGGACGGGTGGCGTCGAAGGTGGCCATGACCTTCTTGAAGCCCTCGGTCTTGGTCTTGTCCACCACCTCGGGGCTCCCCAGGATGTTCTCCTTGGGTATGCGGCAGTCCATGAAGGAGATGGAGACGGTATCCGAGCAGCGGATACCCATCTTATCCTCGATCTTGGTGATCTGCATGCCGGGGGTGCCGTGCTCCACTATGAACGGCTTTATTCCCGCGCGTCCCGCGCTGCGGTCCACGGTGGCCCAGACCACCACGAAGCCCTCGGAGTCCTCCAGGGCGCTCTTGCCCGAGGTGACGAAGATCTTCTCCCCGTTTAGCACCCACTCGTCCCCGTCCAGGACTGCGGTGGTCTTGATGTTGGCGGTGTCGGAGCCCGCCTCCGGCTCGGTTATGGCCATCGCACCCCACACGGGCTTGTCGCCCGAGAAGCGGGCAAGGAACTTCTCCTTCTGCTCCGGGGTGCCGCTGGCCTGCACGGCCGCCCCACCGAGGCCCGGTCCCGGGAAGGAAAGCGCTATCCCGGCGTCTCCCCAGAAGATCTCCTCCACGGTGACCGCCCCCGCCAGGTTGGTCTCCTTGGGTTTCTTTTCCTTGGACTCTTCCTCGCCCTTGTCCTCTTTCTTCTCCGTCCCGAAGGCGCCGGCGACACCGCCGCCCATGACCTTCTGCACCATGTTCAGGAGGTCCCAGGGCTTCTCATGCTCCTGCTCGTCGTACTGGCGTGCGACGGGCCTGACCGCGCTCTCCGCGAACATGTGGATCATGTTCTTGGTGGCTTTTATACGCGGGGAGAGTTCAAAGTCGATCATCTTCCACCTCCTATACCATCACGAAGCCCTCGAAGGCGGCGAACCCGCGCGCGTTGCGGAACCACAGCTCGACGGGATTGTCCCTCACGTAACCGTGCCCGCCCATGATCTGCACGCCGCGGTCGCAGACCATCATGGCCATGTCGGCGGCATAGTTCTTGGCCAACGCCGCTTCCTTCTCGAAATCGATGTTGCGATCGCAGCGCCATGCCGCCTCCCAGGCCAGCAACCTGGTGGCGTCCACCTCTATGGCCATCTCCGCGATCATGAAGGCTATGGCCTGGCGCGAACCTATGGGCTCCCCGAAGGCTATCCTCTGGGTGGCGTAGTCGCGCGAATGCTCCAGCGCCCTGCGGCTCATACCCACCGCCAGGGCGGCCAGCGCGAGGCGGGAACGGGAGAGGAGGCGGAGGAAGTCGCAGCCCGCTTCCCCGCCCAAGCGGGAGGCGGCGGGGACGCGGCAGTCCTTGAAGGTGACGGGGTAGGTGGCAAGGGCCTTGATGCCCATGTTCTTCTCGCGCTCGCCGACCTTCACCCCCTTGGTGGAAACGGGGATGATAAAAGCGTCGACGCCCGCGAAGCCCATGCCGGGAGCCGTGGCCGCGAAGACCAGCATGTTCTCGGACTCCTGGGCCAGGGGGACCAGGCACTTCTTGCCGTTGATGACATATTCGTCTCCATCGTTGACGGCGGTGGTGCGCAGCGCCGAGGGGCAGAAATTGTAATAGGGCTCGACGAGGGCGCTTGACGCCGCCTTGAATTCCTCGCCGCAGAACGCGGGGAGGATCTGCTTCTTCTGCTCTTCGGTGCCCTGGTCGAGCACGGAGATAGCCAGCACCGACGGCGCCATGAGATGCAAGGCCATGGAAAGGTCTCCCCAGGCCAGTTCCTCAAGGGCGATAAGCCCGGTCACCGTGGAAAGCTCCTCACCGAAGCCCTCGTACTCCTCGGGAATACATCCGCCGAGCAACCCCAGCTCCCAGCCCTTGGAGATTACCTCCTCCGGGATGGAGTTCTGCTCGTCGCACTCCCTCATCAGCGGCTCCATCTGGTCGGCCGCGAAGGAGTTGACGGTCTCCTGGACCATCTTCTGTTCGTCGCTGAGCTCGAAAGAAACCATAGACTTCACCCCTTGCTCTTATCCAGCTTCCATGGGTATGCGATGGGACCTGTTTGCTTTCCGGCTCTGCTCCGTCCCTCCTTTCACCTCGTGGGCGCGGACGCGCCTTTCCTCCGGTTCCCAGGTCACAAACCTCTATCCTCTTGGTCCTCTCCGCCGCAAACCCCCCGTACGCCCCTCACGCGCGTCCCAGGGCGCTGCGCAAAGCCCTCCCGACGTCCCCCTCGTCGGGGATGAGGGCCCTGATATGGTACTCCACGATCATATCCGTCAGCTTCTCCACGTCAACTTCCATGCCGTCCTGGAGGTGTTCCATGACTAAATATACGGTTGATCCCATAACGATGGAGGTCACCATCTCCACGTCGCAGTCCCGCATCATCCCCTTGTCGCGCATCATGCGGAACTCCTCCACCAGCTTCTCGCGCGCGAAGCGCGAGAGCACCTCCACCCTTTCCGAGAAATCCTCGTCCCTGCCCAGCGCCTCGCGGTAGACGATGTCGGTGAGGTAGGGGTTCTCGCGGTGGTAATCGAAAACACGCATCATGTTATCCCGCCACGCCCTCAACACCGCGCCACCCCTGTTGAAGGCCTCCTGGAGGTGAAGGTGATTCACCTCCAGCAGCTCGGCGTAGCCCCGGAAGAACTCCTCGATCAGCTCCAGGAATATATGGCGCTTTGACTCGAAATAGAGATAAAAGGTGCCCCTTCCGACCTTGGCGTTCTCCACGATATCCGATACCGAAGCCAGACGGTATCCCTTATTGGCGAACACCTCCGCCGCGGCCTTAAGGATATGTTCACGCCTCTCGACGGCGGGCATCCTCTTTTTTGGTACTGACATGTCATTACAATAATATCGAGTCGTGAATATGTCAAACCAACGAAAGATTATTATTGTGGGTTTTTAATTGACATGTTCATGCATCGACATATAGCGACACATAGATGAAATGTACGGGCCTCCTACAGGCGAGACCCGCACATGGTCTTATAAACTACCATTATATTCCGGCGCTTGACTCGAGGCGCAAGCGCGCTTTTCCTTATCCGGGCGGTTTGGCCACCGCGTCGCCTTTGCGCCACGCTTCACTGTTCCAAGAGCACGGCGTGATATGCCCAAGAATCGGCTACCCCGCCCACATTTCTCCGCTATCGGAAATAGATCCTCGTGAAATGAACACCGTCATGGGCTCCGGACACGGTGATCCCGCGTCCGGAGCCACTCCCTCAGGCCAGCTTCCTGGACCAGTCGTTGAGCAGCAGGCTGGCCACCGCCATGCCCGATATCATGGCCCCCGGCACCCCCAGCCCCGGATTGGTGCTCTGTCCTGCCTGGTAAAGGCGCTCGATGAGGCGCGAGCGATAATTGGGTCGGAAGGGACCCATGTTGGGAAGGCTCATCTCGATGCCGAAAAACGCGCCCTCGGCGACGTTCAACCTGCGCTCGAGTTCGGTGGGAGGCACGGAGTCCATCCATTCCGTCCGTTCCCTGAGGCCCGGGAAACAGCGCTCGTCGAGATACTCTACGCACTCCCAGGCCCATTCCTCGGCGATGTCATCCCAGTCGTCGTACTTGAGCTTGTAGGGGGCTATATAGATGACGTAGAGCGACTGCTTTCCCGCAGGGGCCAACTGCGGATCGTCATAGGTGTTGTCGATGACCAGGTAGGCTCCGTCCCTGGCGCGGTAGAGCAGGCCGCGGTCGTAGAAATCCGTCCATATGTTGTCTATGCGCTCCCTTTTCTGGGCCACAAGTGACATGTGAGCTTTCACGCTGTCCAACCGCTCGGAGAGCCCCAGGTAGAACATGGGCGCGGGGATCGAGCACGGCTGGCGGCGCACGGTGCGCCTCACCCATCCTGGCAGGTCGGCGTCCTTGAGGAGGTTGAAGTAGGTGAACCGCGAATGGGTGTTTGAGACCACCGCCTTCGCCGTGAGCACCTCGCCGCTGGAGAGCCTGACGCCCCTGGCCTCCCTTCCCTGCAGCACGATGCTGTCCACCTCCGCTTGCATGCGCAGTTCGGCTCCAAAATCCTGCGCGATGCGCGCCAGCGCCTTGGGGATTGAGATCATCCCTCCCTTGGGATAGTAATAGCCCACATGGCCCATGTAGGTGATCATGGAGAAAAGGCCCGTGCAGCGATGGGCGGGCAATCCGGCGTAGAGGTTCTCCCATCCGAAGATCAACTGCACGTCAGGGTTGGAGAAATAGCTTTTCACCAACCTGTCAAGGTTGTTGAGCCCCATTTTGAGGTTCACGGGGATGGCCGGCACCAGCGCCTTCGTGTCCACGAGTTTCGCCAGCTTGGAGACCTTGGTGAGGTCCCTGATCTCCGGCATGGGTTTCTCGGTCATCGCGGTCAAGAGATTCTGGATCTTCCCCATGTCCCGGCAGTACCGGTAATACCCGTCCACGTCCTGGGGAGCCAGTTGCTTCACCACCTGCGCCATCTCGTCCAGGTCGCGCGGCAGGGCGATATCGCTGCCGTCCCCAAGATATACATGGTAAACGGGATCTATGAGGTCCCACTGTAGGTAATCCTCCAGCCTCAGATCCAGGAGTTCGAAGAGCTTGTAGTAGAACTCATGGCCGATGACGAAGACCGCTCCCACCTCGGGCTTGAAGCCGTTTACGTCGTAGTTCGAGCAACATCCCCCCACGCGCCCCAGCCTCTCCAGCACCAGCACCTTGAGGCCTTCCTTCGCCAGCAGGGAGGCGGCGGTCAAGCCGCCCATGCCCGCGCCGATGATGATTACGTCGTAATCGTATCCCATCTCCACCACCCCTCAGATAAAGATCCGGAACGGCATCTCGCGCAGCTCGAAAAGGTTTTTCTTGATGCGTCGTTGCTGTTCTTCGTTGAGGCGAAAAACCCAAGCGGCGCCGAGCACCACCCCGAGAAGAAAAGGGAGTGGCTTCAACAGTGGGGATAGCTTGATGGAACGAGGACTTCTCTTCATCGACAGCCTCCTGCGATCGCCCCCCTCCCAGGACGCCCATAACATGATAACCCTTTTGGACGCGTAAAGCACTATTTGTTCGTTGTTTTTTCTTGAGGCGGCGCATGGGACTTCTCTGTGTTCAAACCCTCATGCCTTTCGCATACGAGTTGCCGCCAACGTTTTGTCGGCTGCCTCTTACAGCCTAATGGGAGAGATTGCCAGAGCTCGAAGGAAAGATCCAAAGGCGTGCTCGGCTCGGTGAACCCGGCGCGCTCTCTGCAAAGCGACCCCGGCCAGCCCTGGCGCGTCCGGCCGTCGAAGCATGCCGTTCTTCTTCCGTACCCATAGTGCGAGGGATTCTTAGAACTCGAAGGTCAGCTCCACCGGCGTGCTCGGCTCGGTGAACCCGGCGTGCTCTTTCCAATACAACACCGGCCAGCCCTCGCGTAACGCCACCTTCCTCAGCATTTTCTGCGGGTTGACCGCCACGGGATGCCCGACCGCCATGAGCAGGGGAAGGTCGGGCACGCTGTCGGAGTAGAAATAGCAATCGGCGAGGTCCACGCCCCGCGACGCGGCGTATACCCTGGCCAGCTCGGCCTTTCCCTCGCCGTAGGGAAGCGGGCGCTCGAGCTCGTCGGTCAGGTAACCGTCCCTGACCGGCGCCTTCGCGGCGATCTTGTCGTCGGCGCCTAGCTGCACCCTCACCTTCTCGCACATGTATTCGCCCGCGGCGGTGGCGATAACGGTGTGGTGGCCCCTCGCCTTATGTTCGGCGATGCATTCCGCCCCTTCCCTGAACAGCCGCGGCATCACGCAGTCCTCGTACGCCTCGTCGAGCATGCGGACGAGCTCGCCGATGGGGTATTTGCCGCATTCCTGGAAGGTCCAGCGATAGACCTCCTCCCGGGGAAGTCGGTTCATGCGGTACAGGGTCGTGAACTTGACCGCCTTCCATATCGCCTCCAGTCCCAGCAGGCGCTTTTTCACCATGTACAGCACCACCAGGTTCCCGTTCGCCCCGTCGAGCAGGGTGTGGTCAAGGTCGAAGAACGCTATGGGCCGCGGCGACATATCCCCTCCTGATCATATCCTTCCGTCGTTTCCTGCCATAACTGCCATGATATACCATGATTTGCCATGAGTTCGACGACCATCCGCTCGCATACGCCATCGGACGCCCTTCTGCCTCTCCTGTGCGGATCGCTTAAGCATATCACCCCTGGGCATCCGCCTATATTTCAGGATGAGGAACCGAACGTGAAGACGATCTTGATGGCCTTTTCCCGGCTCTTGTTCAAGGCGGTGTCCAGCGCCTTCGGCCACTCGTCGAGGGTGAAGCGGTGGGTGATAAGCCTCGACAGGTCGACCTTTCCCTCCGCGAACAACCTCAGCGCCAACTCGAAGGCGTGCAGCCTTTCGCCCTCGTGCTCCTCCTTTCCGTAGACGTAGATGCCCCGAAGGGTGAGCTCTTTCAGCCACACCGGCGTCCAGTCGATCTTCTTTATCGGGCTTATGCCGAGCAGGTTGTAAGTGCCCGCGTGCGCAAGCACGCGCAGGGAGTAGTCCAGCGTGTCCGTCGAGCCCACGGCGTCGAACACCCTGTCCACTCCCCCGATGAGGATGGGTTTGGCGAGGAGCGGAGTGTACATCTTGGCCCCCGTGAGTTCCGCCACTTTCTTGTAGAACCCCTTGCCGCCGGGACGGAGCACCTCCTCCACCCCCATGTCCCTCGCCACCTCGGAGTGGAAGGGGTCCACCTCGACTCCCAGGATACGCACGTCCGGATGCAGGGCCCGCAAGGCCGCTATGGTGCACAGGCCCATAACGCCGTGACCTATGACCATCACCGTCTCCCCTGGCTGAACGCGGTTTCCCAGCACCATGTGCAAGGCCACCGCGAAGGGCTCGGTGAGCACCGCGTTCTCGTCGCTCACCTCGTCCGGCACCCTGTAGAGCTGCGCGGCGTGCGCCACCCCCATCTCGCTGATGAAACCGGGCACCCCGGCGGTGTTCCCAACGAACATTCCCGCCGCCAGGTCCCCCTCCGTCCAGTTCTCGCAGAGGCCGTGGCTGCCGTCGGCACAGACGCGGCAGGGCGGGTCTATGCGCCTCTGCAGGCACCCCAGGGCGGGCATCACCGTCACCCTGTCCCCGACCTCGAATCCCTCCACCGCCTCCCCCACCTCGGCGATCTCCCCACACACCTCGTGGCCGATGACAAAGGGGAAGGACGCGAAGGGCTGCAGGGTGAGGTTCTCGTGGCACTTGACGATGCTGAGATCGCTGCCGCAGAAACCGGAGAGCCTCGGCCTCACCTTGGCCCAATCAGGCCCCAGGAGCCGCGGCTCCTCCACCTCCCTCACCTGCGCAGGCGCCAAGCTCGAGGTGAGAACCTGTGGCCGCCGGTCACACAGCGCCCCCGTGAGCAGGTATTTGGGAATGCTGTACTCGAAGGTCAGTGCCTTCATCTCTCCCCCTTTCCCCTCTTCGGATCACGTCTTCGCAAAGCAATTCGCCTTCCGCGCGCCGGCGGTCGCAGCCCCGCACCTACCCCAACACGCCGGAGCGGGGATTCCATCACTCCCTGGCGTGGCGGTGCTTCGCGCCGCATGTCTAACGGCCGACCCCAAGCCACCGCGCCCCTCGTAATCCCCCTGAAGCGCGCCGGCGTGACGGTCGAGCGCTTACTTCCCCTTGAACTCCGGGGGACGTTTCTGCAGGAAGGAGGTTATCCCCTCCACCACGTCCGCGGTGCTAACCGCTATGCCCTGCATGGAAGCCTCCATCTCCAGGCAGGTCTCCAGGTCCGATTCAAACGAACGGTTCAACATGCGCTTGATCATCCCTATGGCGCGGGTGGGCCCGGTTGCCAGCTCCCGGGCCACCTCCATGGCCTCGTCCATCAGGCGCTCGTGGGGCACCACCTTGCTCACCAACCCCAGCTCCAGGGCGCGCTGCGCCTCAACCGGCCGGCCGGAGAACATCAGCTCCTTGGCGCGCGAAAGGCCCACCAGCCGCGGCAGGAAGAAGGTGCCCCCGGCGTCGGCCACCAGCCCACGCTTCACGAAGATCTGGATGAAGCGCGCTTTCTCGGAGGCCACGAGGATGTCGCAGGCCAGGGCGAAATTGCACCCCGCCCCCGCGGCGTCGCCGTTGATGGCCCCTATCACCGGCTTCTCCATCAGAGCCATGCTCCTTATGGTGCGAGAGTAGATGTGGGTGGAGAGGCGCATGCCCATGGGGGTGTGGGCATCCGCCCTCGCGCCACCTCCGGTGAGGTCCGCGCCGGTGCAGAAGCCCTTTCCCTCTCCCGTGATCACCACCGCCCTGGCGTCGTCGTCCTGGTGCAGCTCCTCGAAACGCTGGATCAGCGCGTAGAGCATGTTGTAATTGAACGCGTTCATCTTCTCCGGGCGGTTAAGGGTGATCACCTCTACCTGCCCCTCGCGCCGGAACAGCACTTCTTCCATTTCTCCCTCCTTTATCGCCGCCCTGCTCTCCGCCTTGCAAGCTCCCTCGATCGCCTCACCTTGCCCGCTCCCCTCCGGGAACCAGGGCGAGAAGGTCAGGCCCCAGGAGTTTGTGTACCGCTTCCTTAATCTCCAGCGCCGTCTTGCGCATGAACTCAGTGGACTGCCCCAGTGGATCGTCTATGGTGAAGCGATGGTCGTAGAGGTGGAAATAGTGCAGGAAGAAGGATTGCAGCTGGGCGTTCAGCCCCCCGCTGCCCAGCAGGGCGTCGAGGCCCTCTATGTGCCTTATCCACCTCCGCAGCTCCCGCAGCCTTTCCTCGGGATCGCGCCCGGAGAGATCGCGTCCCTTGGGCTCGCCCTGGAGGACGAACTCCTTCAGGGTAAAGACCTTTTCCACCGCCTCCTGGTGGCGCGTGAGGAGGCGCGAGCTGTTGTGCATGGCCATGGCCAGGATGAGATCAGATTCCTCCACGTCGTTCTCCGTGAGCCGTTTAGCCCTGTGCCCGGAGACGTCGAGCCCGAGATCGCGCATTACCTTCACCACCTCCTCGGGCGGGGCCTCGCCTTCCATAGCCTCGAGGCCCGCGGAGGAGAAAAGCGCCTCGCACTTGCCGTTGCCCCCCGCCCATATCTCCCGGGCGAAGGCCTCGGCCATGGCGCTGCGGCAGATGTTTCCCGTGCAGACGAAGAGTATCCTCAAACCCGGGCTCCTTTCCGGCCCAAGGACCGCGCCCCCCGCTTCCCTGGGAACGCCGACGCGCGGCCTTCCCGTGTCACCTTCCCCGTCCTCCTTTCCCGCGCCGTCATCCGGCATTTCCGTTGCTCC
>JABLXL010000057.1 GCA_013178005.1 Actinomycetota bacterium | reverse complement strand
AGAGCTCGTCCCTGGAGCGTGTCAGTTGATCAGGTTTATGCCGGCTTATGCGACCCGGGCGAATCTCGCCGGCGTGAAACTCTACGGCGTGGTGTCAGTTGATCAGGTTTATGCCGGCTTATGCGACAACCTCGAAAGAGACGAGGTCGGGTACCTAGTTTATGTGTCAGTTGATCAGGTTTATGCCGGCTTATGCGACTCAAGGCGAGGCTGGAACGGTTGGAACGGCGTCATGTGTCAGTTGATCAGGTTTATGCCGGCTTATGCGACTCCGTTATCAATGGGGAAAAGTGTCACATCATCGAGGTGTCAGTTGATCAGGTTTATGCCGGCTTATGCGACCCCATTCCCGTTTCCTAAAGCCTGACAGGCATTACTAGTGTCAGTTGATCAGGTTTATGCCGGCTTATGCGACAGCACCTTGATTTTATGGGCTGCGACAAGGTCTTTTATGCACACTTGCGAGAACCCTTGCAGCTCAATGAATAAATCTGCTTCCAAGCAACGCTCTTGGCGCCATCTATGCCGCATGAGTAAACGATTTCGAGCATTGCCAGTACTTCCTTTCATCAACCCCATGCTCGCAGGCGCTTGTCAAAGACCGTGACGCATATCGGCATAAAGCTAATCAACCCCACAGTGCCATGCCCATTGAAGGGGAAGACACCTACTGTGGAAATTTTGCCTCCTATAGAGACAGAATTATTATACCACAAAATGCTCACTAAATAATTATTGTATCTCCAATTTCCTTGGGAAGAGCCTGCCCCAATACACTGGTGGCTTGGCGTGCGGCTTTCTCGTTTGGCCCTAGGTCAATGATAATTATTCGGTCTTCTTTCTGATTCATCTCATCCTTTAAATCGTTTTCCATCCTTAAACGATCTACCTCTTTCAGCTTGCAGAAGAAAACTGAATATTGCCAAGGCTCGCCGTAACCTTTCATCACCTTGTGGACGCGATAAAGCCTATGAGGTTCCCTGATGTCGTAACAAACAAGGTAGCATCGCTGCAATCTTGCCCTCCTCAACGTGTTGTAAGAAACGATAAATCAGGTATCTCTCCGATAAGCCAGGCAACCAACATCCTTGCGTGAAGAATAAGCATGCGGCGATAACTCAGCCGGTACTTGAACACAGGGTGAGTAACTTCTGTATTCATCCTTCGGTGATATGCCTCAAAAAAATTTTTCCGCCCAGCGCTGGTAAAATTGCATCCCTCGGAAGTCCGCAAGAAGTGGCCTTCTGTCAGCTCTCCGCGGTTAAAGCATGTTATTGTAAGCGAATCTGCGATAAGCGGTCTGAAGGGCTCAATTATGTCTAGAGCAAGAGCGGGACGACCCGGCCGCGTGACGTGATAACCACCTATTGTTGGCTCCAAGCCGGCGATGCGCAAGGCCGAGATACTCTCGTTCATGAGCATTGAATATGCCATCGAAAGGCAAGAGTTGACAGGATCAGGAGGAGGCCTTCGCTTCCTGCCGTTCTTTCTGAACTCCTCCGCGAGAGCGCCCTTCAGCATGCTGTGAAAGTGCCTGAAATATATAGACGCGGCCTTCCCCTCATGACCCCTTACTTCCTCGACGGTATCTGATTCTCTGACCCGTTTAATTTCACTGGCAAGAATTGTTGGCACTTCTCTGGGCAAGGCTTTACAGTTGCGCATTAGAACGGTGCGCTGGTTGGCAATCTTCGCGCTAACGAGAGATCGGGCCAACTCGAGACATTTTGTGGGTTCGTCGAGAATCCGCACCTGCATTCTTCTAATGTCGGCACTGACTGGATACATAGGATCGATTACAGTTATTAACCTTCCCGCAGATGAAAGTAGGGCGATGGGTATATTTCTATCTACAAGTGACCAAATCGCCTGAGTAGTCAGCTGGATCTTGCCTAACAGCGTGAGGCTTTCTATGTTGGCAATAGGGATGCTCTTGACCTTGTTGCCATCCCTATCAGTTACCAGCAACTCCAAGCCTCGTATGCCTATCTTCACTCCATCCTGTTGCGTGACCACATGGATGCCATCATCTCGCGGTGGCCATATCCGCCTTGGAGATATGGAGTCGCTCTTACGCATAGCTAGCTGGAAGTTCACCTCGTCGGGCAGGCAAACCGGCTGAAGGGAGCATTTTATGCAGCGTGGGTCATTTATTAATGGGAGAGGACGCGGTCCTTCCGCGCAACTTTTTGCATGTTCGAGTATTTGCAGCGCCTCTTGTTTTAAGCTATCATCGACAGATATTCTCAGACGCAAATTTTCCTCTGCATAATAGATAATCGCCTCTTTGACGATATAGCCCGATTCTTCGAGAAGAATGGACTGAAGCCCTACCTGGATGCGGTCAGTTGGCCATGCTTTCTTTTGCTCCCGCTCGTATCCATTGGAACTGCTATGTTCAGTGCAAGTGGAATTATTGACATTTCTGAGTGGTCTACCTTTGCGGAACTCGATCGGAACCGCATTCTTACCCGATACCTCCGCCAAATCCAACATTGCGCTCAAACCGAGAGATTCGCTAGTAAGCGATAACTTCCTGACGATTTTTGGATGTTCAGGATCAGCGCCATTCTCGGCCTTTTCCTTTCCGCGGGCACTGGGCTTATCCACCCGCCGATGAACCAAGACTCCTTTTACGGTATCGCTACTCGGCACAAAGATGCCCTCGACCTGCATTAAGTAAAACAGTCGCGGACAATAAGCGTATTCCGCAACGTTTCGCACGGATAAAAGTTCGCCTTCCATTCTGTTAACACCTAAGATCAACAGCGCTCTGGTCAGAGATAGACAACCTTATTCTTGACGGCTTCGCTCACTTACCAATCTATTCCGGAGCTGGCTTATCACTCGCGATTGTACTTGATTCCAATAAGCGGAGTATTCATACCAAGGCCCATTTTTCGCTGACACCGTTTTTGGTGAGATATCCCGCCACAAGTTTACGACTTCCTTGGGGCTCGCTATTTGCCGTTTTGCGTTCTTTCTCGTTTTTTCATCGCTATTCTGTTCGCCTGACCTGGTTTTTAATGGGGTTTCAGCATCCACAGCCCTACTTCCCTTAACCTTTCCGGAAAGAGGTTGGTAGGTGAAACCGTCACATCCAACGTACCACCAACTGCCAGGCCAATCTGGGTCGAGCAGTGCCCTCAACCCGATATTTGCGGCAGCGTTTAAGTCGGCTTGTATTCCCTTGGCTGATGGAGAGGTGCGGTCTGCCGACACGAATATATCCCCACCCCTTAAGGGGATTCTAATATCACCAGCTTGCTCCAATTCTCGCGGAGACTTATTCGCCCACTTTGCGTTGAGTTCACACAGATAGTCATCACGCGTATCGCCTTTATTAGCTGCTCGCCTTTCATCGCTGTGTCTAACCTCGTCCTTCCAAAAGCGCGAACGCATGAAATAAGCAACTGGGATATCGCAGCAGCGAATGCCAGGCGCTCCAGTGCGGGAATCCTGGCGAGATGTATAGTTGGCGGGGATTTCCCGGAGGTGGATTCCATAAAGAAGGCATTCATTTGTCAAGTGTTCTTTGACCTTAGAGGCCGACCACGCCATAAGTTGCCGGTTCTCACGGCGAGTACGGGTCTCATCTGGACGATAATGCGCCAAGTTTTCTATCACTATCGCATGACAGGGGGAAAATCGAGGATCATTTATCGGTTGCCGGGGACGTTTGGCCCCATTCCAAAGGGTTTGATCTTCGCTTCCTGCGCCCAAGGCCGCCTCGACTATGCGGCTGGCGAGTTGTTTCACTCGCTGTTCTCGCAATCGTTCCAAGTCATCAAGGGCTTTACGTCCAAAGCCCTCGCTGATTTCCATCCTGGTGCCATCCGGGTGTAGGCGGGTGTAGAAACCCACTTGGATTTTGCGCCGGAACTCAGTAATGGTAGCAATACGGGTAAGGGAAAGCCCGCCAACATGGCGGATTTCCCCTTTAGCACCCACATTTCCACGTGGGTGAATCCAATCCTTGAGGTTCCTGATGTGTTGTCTCATGCGTTCGTCGTCTTTTTCCCATCTTGTTGACCATGCTTCGTAAAGAAAGGTACGCAGTTCGTGATTTTTCGCCAGGGAACGCGCTGCGGCATAGAACGCTTCACGCATATTTTTCCTGTTATAAAGACGCTCACCGGTCGTTATGCTGTCATTTTGTTCGGGGGGGGTCATGTAACCTGGCAACGTCGCGATATGCTTATCCCACAGCTTTCGAGCCCACTCATCGTTCCAATCAGGAGAGGAAAACAACGCGTGCCAATTTGCAAGGATATTTTGAAGATAACTTATATATTCACCGCTATCCTCGTTAAAAGTAAGAATTCTATTACCTGGCAAGGTCTTATCTCTTGTTACCATAGCATTGGCGATGCGTGCATGTGTAGCATGCCGCTTGAGTGCCAAACGCAGAATGCGCACGGCATGAGCCATCAATTCATCTACTGCAAGCCGTGGTTTATAAACAAGAAAACCATCCTCCGCATTCTTGTCGGCGCCAGTTTTTGCAACTGATGCAGGTTTCCAACCCAGTTTCTCCAGCTCTTGAAGACGCTTTCTCTGTTTCTCTGTGTGTCCCCAACCTGACTGCACCAACCGTTCGATAAATGGAGGAATGCAGCCCAATTCTTCCTCCATCTTGTGGATTCGCCATATTTCTTCAGAGGACGCTTCCCTGACGTCCTCGTTTTCTCCTTGTAGCTTGATAAAAAATTGGCGGTCCAGTCTTGCCCAAGGCGCGGGGTGTTGTTCGCCGTCGGGCAGGGTATCTGAGGCGATACGCCGGTATATGGTCACGTGGCTTTTGCCGTTATCATCTTTATGCCTGGTGTGACAATAAAGATCGTGCTTTCCCGGGCCTCCATTCAATATCTTTCTTCCAGACAGCTCCTTTTCAAATGCGCTCTCACTGAGGGTTTCCCATACCGCACAGGCCGCGGCATGGCGATGGCCTAAATCGACCGAAAGCACTCTAAGCCCAGGAAGGCGGCACAGAATCAACTTTGCCTGGTCACCTCGACCCTTGTTCTCGCTACCATATGGCCGACGTTGAGGGTCGATGCTCAATTCATTCTTCTTAGCGTAATTGATCCAGGGGCCCAAAGGCTCGAGCTTTGCTGAAAAAGTGAGCGACCATTTGAGCCGACTCTTCATTTTTTCAGCATTTTCGTCCCAGCCATGTTTCTCGATGTAGCGGGCAAGCTGCTCCAGTTGATCTCGTGGGGCCTGAAGCCTCCCGTTCCAGAATTTCTGCTCGTAAAGACCCGCGATTTCTATGAAATCACCATCGTGTATTTCAGAAGCTGCAAGACCAAGTCGGTCAGCGCGGGGCACCTTCTTTAAGGACAACGATTCATTTTTCGGAATGACCGCAAGATCTCGCGTCATTCTTTTGGAGTGCCAACGCATCTGCACTAGTTCCAGACTTCTTCCAGTCCATAGCATCATTGAGACCCCATTGGGATTGCGGAGGAAATCGAGCTCCTTTTTTACTATTTCCAGATTAGTTTTTGCTTTTTCAAGTTTTTCGATTACTTTCTCTCTCTCGCTTTCCTTACCGGAGCAGCTCTCGAGCTTCTTTTCTTCCTTAGCGACGGCTTCCTCGCAGTTCTTGACTTTTTCCCTCACCTTGTTTATTTCTTTGGCGGCTTTGTGCAAAGAATAATCGATTACCCAACGCGATTCCCCAAAGTCACAGAAAACGGGATGCAGTAAGGGATGCGGATGACGATAGGCCGGTACCTTGAAACGCCTTTTCTTATTTTCCGCTTCGATGGCGGTGACGTAATCTATTAGCGGATCTGGAGTAGGGGTTTCTTCCTGGTCTCCGTCCTTATGCCAGACGCATAGGGCATCTGTTGTCGCAAGGGCTTCGAAGAGCTGTATATCCCCGAACTTTTCCAACTCGTCTTGAAGCCTACGAGCTTCCGCGACGCGATCATCGAAAGTCTCGCAGACGCGTTTACTCCATGCCGTGACTATATCCCTCCACCCATCGATTGCTCTCCTACGGATACGATAAGGTTCCGAAGCCCCTGTTTCTTCTCCGCGTTTCTCGCAATACTCATCAAGCCAAGTCTTTACTTGTTCAGGGACATTGGAAATTTTCTCTGCATCTTTATCGAACCGGGCACGGTCTGCCTCAGCGTGTTTTATCCAAGTATGGACAGCGCAAACCTTTCTCGCCGCGTGGTCGAGCATGACAGCGAACTCTTTGTGCCTTGTAGGACCAAGGCCATGCTCTTCGGGGTGTTGATAGCGTCTCGAGACGGGTAGGTTGCCACCGCTCTTTTCCGCGAGATAGGTTATGCCGCAGGCCTGCTCGACTTCTTCCAAGATAGCGTCGGCATATGGAAGGTGCCCCTTTGACTTAGATTTTGACGCGCATTTACCTGCGTCAGCAGCAGCCCTTTCCTTCAGAGAAGAAATGTCTTGAGAAGTGATACTAGATTGTTGCTTGAACTTGCTTATGAGATTTCGTGTAGCACTCTTATGGCCAGGCCCACTGATTAATTGCAGGATACCATCAAAATCATGCGAGCAAAGAGTAAAACCCTTTAAACTCAGCTCGTTCGCGAGACTCTTTTCTGCTGTGCCTTTTCTTATGTCTGAAGATATCTTCCCTGCCCACTCTCCTATTGCTTCATAGGCTTGGCCTATCTTGGAAAAATCCGCGCCTTTACCGGTTCCAAATCGGCTGCTTAGCCATTGCCCGGCTTTCTGCACAAGGTCCCGTTCTTTTTCCGAAGCTGGTGTCTCCGATGAATCCTCTCCGAAGTTATGGAGAGGCTTAAAATAGTCATCCCGGCTTCCGAAAAAGCACCCGAGTAAATCCCATATTTCATCTTGGCTGATTTCTCTACCAAACTTATTACAGGCATCTTTGAAGGCCTCGTTACGGTTCACCCAAACAGCGTCCTTACGGATGGCTGCGCACAAAGATGCAGAACAATCTTCCACCCATTCCGTAATTATGTTATGTGAAAGCCCTCGCTCCTTGAGAATTTTTTTGAATGCATCGATTACCTTCGTGTTTCTTGTGCTGGAGTCCTCCTCGCCGGTGGCGATGATATACTTTGTGGGCGCTCCTAGTTTAGATTCGACAGAAAGCCATGACAGCGCCAGTAGAACGCGTCGAGTCCTCAACTCTTCCCTTGTAGTTCCACAATCGGCTTTTCCCTTCTCCTTCCTGGACTTGGTATCGATAAGCCTATGATCTAAACCACCGCGCATGGTGAGCAGCCAATCCCCGAACACTTTCGCACCGGCATTTACCGCTACATGGGTCTTCCAAAGGAATTCTCGCCAAGAATCATTATCGGGGCTTGCGCCCGCCAGACGGAGAGTATAAGCCCTCTGAGCTATAGCCATGATGCACACCTCCCGAAATCGCCCAGATGATATCTAATGCCCGATCGTCTATAGATAATCTATCATGTAATAATATTACAATTGACGAGCGACATTTCTAAATATCCAGCCTTCCTGTGTCTCGACCCCCAGCTTCGCAATAATGAAATTCAATCTACCGGAGCAAGGAAAAAGTGAAGGTGCGACCCCATTAAGGGAGACGACCCCATTGAGGGGGGCTGGAAGCGCTGCTCGAGCTCTCGCGCAAGACCCAGGCAATATTCTTCACCCACCGTGCGCGCCTGGTGGACATCGCCCGCGAAGTCGCCCACGACGGCGCCCTCAACCTGCACGAGCTCGCACAACCGGCCTGAACATGGGGTCGTATCAGCACTTTTCACTCGTATTGCTTCTCACAACCTCGCTTTAACCTTACGGCTATGCACAATGTCCGATTGATGTGGGCGAACAGAGAAAGTGCGGCCCCGCAACGGCATTATCGCTTTTCTCCCGCTTTGCCTGTCCCGTTACTCACAACTGCTCTCGAACGCAAAGCGTGAAACCTGGCCCTAAGACCTTGTTCCATAACTCAGCGGAACGAGCGAAAAGTTGAGACGAGACCCCGTCTCCCCCGCCTATTCCTCGCCCACGGACTTGGCTATGTATTTGCGGAAGCTCTCCACCATCTCCTTGAAGGCGCGCTCGAGGCCGGCGAATTCGCCGCTCTCGTGCACGACTATATCCACGTCCAGGTTGCCCTCCATGACCTCCTCCGCCGCGGCGGCCAGCTCGTCGATGGGCTCGGTAATGCGCTTGCGGATGAGGTAGGAGAGGACGAAGAAGGAGATGACCACCACCGCGAGCACCGCCACGATCACCGTGATCCACAACAGCTTGTCCGTGCGGCTGCGCTCCTTGTCGTAGAAGGCGTTTATGTCGTTTACCTTGTCTCCCATGGGCTTGACGAACACGTACCCCACCTCGGTCTTCGAAGTGGGGCTCACGCCCTTGTTGGCGATGATGGCGTAGGGGCCCGAGAGGCCCATGTCGGAAAAACCTTCCTCCTTGTAGATGTAGCCTCCCCCGCCCTCGATGACCTCGAGGATCTCCTCGGGCACTTTCCACTCGTATATAAGGCTCTTGTCGCTGGCGGCGATCACTATGGGCTCGGGGTTGAAGGCCGAGGGCAACATGACTATGGAGACCGACTCCAGTTCGAAGAGGCCGGATTCCACCATCCTCTTCATCTCGTCGATGATGAATTCCTGCCCCTCCGTCAGTTTCTTGTTGAGCAGGGCGTCGATGAGTTCCTGCGGGGTGGCCCCGCTGATCTTCTCCTCGAAGATGGGGAGGAGAAGATCGGCGATGTATGAACTGGCCGAGGCCAGGTTCTGCATCTCGGTCTCCAGTATCTTGTCGGTGCTTTTTTCGATGAGCTGTTCCTGCGAGTCGCGAAAGATGAACATGGTCGCCAGCCCGAAGGTGATGAAGACCACCACGATCAGCGCGGTGATCATATAGAGGATGCCGGACCTCTTCTTCCTGAACCGCTCCGTCAAGCCCTTCTCGCGCATGTTCCGCTCACGCTCCTTCGACGCTTAAACATATGGACAGTCACGATATATCCCCCTCCCGCGGTCCGAGGGAATATTCGGTATCCCCACGCAGTTCCTTGAGCCAATGGGGTCGTATCTTGAATTATTCCTCGCTTTGCTTCCCCTATGGGGTCGTATCTTGAATTTTTCCTCGCATTGCTTACAACCGAGTCCCCCCGTTCTCATGGGGTCGCATCTTGAATTTTTCCTCGTATTGCTTCTCGCGTCCTCGCTTCGCCCTTCCCCCTATGGGGTCTTATCTTCACTTTTTCCTGCTTCCCGCGGCCTCACCTCGCCCTCAACCATAGGGTCGTATCTTCACTATTGGAATTCTCATGTTCTCATGGGGTCGTATCTTGAATTTTTCCTCGCATTGCTTACAACCGAGAAAAATAGACCGCGAGCGGAAAGCGAAGATACGACCCCGTTGACATGGTGTACACCCGGAAGCGCTTCTATTTGCAACATGCGTTTCCCGCGGACGGCCTGGGCAGGACGACAAGGGAGCCCAGGCAACGGGGCTCCGACGCCCTTTACCGGTGCTCAATTCAAGAAGTCGTCAAGGTCGGCGTAGGACCAAGGCTGGTTATAGTAGCCGTGCAGGGACCACATCTTATGCTCCGCATTGTCCATGAGCACGTGGTGGCCTTTCACGGATTGCGTGGTGTCCGTCCCGTAATAATCGCATCGCGCCGGGTTGAGGAAGTCGATTATCCACAGCGCCCGCTGCGCGTCGATCTTGCCGTATCCCTCCCGCAGCAGGTCCAACATGACCTGATACCTCCAGATGGAGTCCACCTTGTTTTCTCCCTGTGAGGGATAGGTAATGGCCTTCCAGGGGAGGATGTAGTGGTTGGTCATGGCCACCAGGTCCGGGTAGCTCTCGTCCTGCAGAGGGAACAGCAGGCCGACCTGGGGGTTTCCGTTCTCTTCCGCGCGGCGGACGAAGTCCACCAACCCCTCCGGATCGGTGTAGGTCATGTTCCTCACCATCACGCCGTTGCGGTCCGGGATATCTCCCTCGCCTTCCAGCATGGCTTGCAGCTCCGCATCCTGAGGGCCAGGGACAGCCTGGTTCGTGGAACCGGATTTCCCTGCATCCTGGGGTAGCCAGGGGAAAAGAATCTTCAACAATCCGGCTATGAACCTGCTCAGGTAGGCCTTGAAGGGGTCCTCGGGGGGAGCCAGGCTGGCGGCGTTGGTCTCCAGGACCACGGCCCGCCCACTCTTGCCGTCGGCGATCATGTACAACCAGGGGACGGCGCGGTCGGAATTACGGATGAGGTCAACGGCTTCCTCCAGGGTACCCCCGAACTGAGCTGCCTTGCGGCAGAGGAGGAGAGTCCCCTCCCCGGTGATTATGGGTCGGGAGAGCACGGAGGCCACCATATCCATGCCGCAGCTAACCCCGCGTGAGTTAAGGGCCGTGGGCACCCCCACGAAGCCTGGCGCCGCGGAGGCGATCAAGGGGTAGCCGTTGTCCGGATTATGGATGATGAGCAAGGCCTCGTCCGAGAAGACATCTCCCCCGGTGGAGAACATGAAATCGCGGCCGTGCAGGGTCCGGCCCTTCCGGGTGGCGCTTCCCGACACGGCGAACTCGTTGCAGAACAGGGCGGCGAAGCCGACGAATACGCTCTCCAGGACATCGAAGCCCAGGTTTAGGGTGAGGACGTCCTGGAAGGTGACCTGGTATCCCTCCTGCCGGCAGGCGTCGGCCATGCCCCGCATCTCCTGCAGGAATTCGTTGGGGACCGCATCCATGTTGGAGTTGGCGATGACCTGGAGGAGCGGCCAGAGAAAGCGAACGATGTTCTGGAGGAGCTGGGGATCGAGGTCGATGCCCACAAGAGGCAGCATGTCGCCGATAAGGTTAAAGATGAAATCGTGGGTCATGCGGTAAACAGCGCGTGCGCACAGCTTCCCGGTGGCGAATCCCCTCTGGTAGGCATCGCCTTCCAGGTAGAGGAGCCTTTTGCCCGCCTCGTTCTGCGCCAGGTAGGAGTTTCCCCACTGAGCCACGGGCCGGTAATCGTCGGAGGAAATGGGATTGGAGAGGCGTCCATAGAGGGCGTTGATCCTCGCGCTGACCGGGAGGCTGGCTTTCTTGCCGTCGTTCACCACCAGCCTCACGCGGTAGATTCCCTCCGCGTCCGCCGTAAAGCACGGCCTGGGCGACGTGGGGTCGTCGAGCTCCGCGGCGCTGCCCTGGGGTTTGGCAACCAGGGTCCATTGGTAGGTCAGGGGCTCGCCCTCGGGATCCAGGCTTCCCGTTCCGTCCAAATCCACCCGCATCCCCTTGGCCACTTCATGGGGTGCGTTTATGAAAGCCACCGGACGCTGATTTTTCGCCGTTTTCTGGGCTGCCATAGAAGTTGCTTGGAAGGGCAATAGGAGCGTGATCAACGATGAGGCGAGTAGGATGACAAAGGATTTCGTGATAATCGATAGACGGCTTGAAGCGTTTACGCTGACGATCATGGTCCCCCCTTTACCGGCAATCCCCCTAGCTTACCGAAGCGCGGACGGCCTTCCTTGATGACAATAAACTGTGCTACTGACCGAAGAGTATTATAGTGGAAACCATCCTGTCGATATGGGGTCGTATCTTGAATTTTTCCTCGCTTTGCTTTTCGTATCCTCGCCTCGCCCTTATAGCTGCGTGCACCGTCCGGTTGGTGCCAGCGAAGGTCGATGTCAGCGAATAGTGAAAGTGCGGCTTCGATATGGCATCATCGCGTTCTTATCGTTTAAATTTCTCGAATCTCGTCCCTTCCCTCGTGCGTAAGTCATGATCCCTCAGCCTTCGACCTGGCTCCACCTTCTTATTCCAACTTCCCCAGCAGAGCGAGGAAAAATTCAAGATCCGACCCCAAGACAGAGTGATCCCTCAGCCTTCGACCTGGCTCCACCTTCTTATTCCAACTTCCCCAGCAGAGCGAGGAAAAATTCAAGATCCGACCCCAAGACAGACCCCAAGACAGAGTGATCCCTCAGCCTTCGACCTGGCTCCACCTTCTTATTCCAACTTCCCCAGCAGAGCGAGGAAAAATTCAAGATCCGACCCCATGACAGACCCCCAAAACACGACCCCCGACCCCATGACACGACCCCATGACAAGCAGAGCGAGGAAAAATTCAAGATACGACCCCATTGACAAGAGTTTTTGCGTTGGGGTACAAAAGTGTACAGGTTGTTAGGCGAGTGAGCGCTCACTTTTAGTCTTATGGTTATCGCTAAGGATTGGGTGGCGAAATGCGTGCACAGGCAGGGGAAGCGCGTGAGAGGGCACGTCCGGGCCGGGAAAACCGCCTGAACGAGATCATCCTGGCCTCAATCGAGACCTTCTCGCGCACCAATTACGAGAAGGCTACCACCGCCCTGCTGGCGAAAGAGGCGGGTGTGGCCGAGGGCACGCTGTATAAATATTTTCCCAGCAAGAAGGAGCTCTTTCTCGCCTGCTGCCGGTATATCGAGGAGCAGCTCATCGCCCGCTACGACGCTATCTATGAAGAATGCCGCGAACGGCCCCTTGAATATCTCAAACGGGTGTCGACGAGCTACCTGGAGTTCGTGCGCGACAACCCCAGCATGCGTAAGTTCCTGGCCTTCGTGCTCAACAACACCTTCGACGAGGATTTCCGTCACGAGCTCGAGGACTTCATGAACCTCAACATCCGAGCCACCGAGCAGATGTTGCGCAAAGGCCAGGAGATGGGGGAGATCAGGGGCGACCTGGACCCCCACGTGGTGGCTTGGTTCTACGTGGGCGCCTACTTCACCATCATCCTCATGGTGGAGATGGAGGCGGAGGTGTTCAAGGATCCGGACCTGGTGGACAGGTACCTGGACATCCTTAACCTGGCGAGCGTCGGAGACGGCGGAGAGGGGCAGGCCCAGCGAAAGGCCGCCGGGGCAGGGAGCGCCGGGGGAGCCGGTGGGGCCTCGCCCGAGCGAAGGAAATGCGGCGGAGCGGAGCGGAGCGGTGGCTCGTGAACTTTGGGGGCAAGAAAATTTTACGTTGACACAGAGGGCATCGAGAATCCCCAGCAGGCCCCCCAGGTGGCTCGTGAACTTTGGGGGCAAGAAAATTTTACGGTCATCGGCAGGGGCCTTCCGGGTATCGAGAAGCGGGGCGGCTCGTGAGCGTCGGGGGCCGCATGCGCGGGGACGTAGGAGGCGTGAAACACGTGAAGCGCCGCAAGGTAGCCTCGGCTTCGGTTGGATGCGGAGTACAGGCCGCCGGGACAGGTCAGATGGGACTCGGAAGACGGTACGCGCGCGAACCGCTGGAACGGCTCGTCGTGGCGTGAGGCCGTTTCAGCCCCACCCATAGATGCTGGAGAGGGTACGCGCGCGGACCGCCGGAACGGGAAGTGAGGGGTAGAGTCATGAACGCGGAGGAAAGGCAAATGTACCTGCGCAGGCTGTGGGTGGCCTGGCGCATGTTGCGCTCCTTAGCCATGTTTGTGGCTGACGAGCGCAGGAGAGGGACACTCAAGGAGAACCTGAGGAGCATTAGGGAGGCGCGCTCACTCTCCCTGGCGCGGGACATGTCCCACGCCGAACTCCTGGAGGAGAAGGCCGAGAAGCTGCGCGACCGCCCTTTCCTCTACTTCAAGGATCAAGTCCTAAGTTACCGCGACATGAACCTCAACGCCAACCGCGTGGCTAACTTCCTGCGCGGCCTGGGCGGCAAGCCGGGGAAGGGCCTGGCCATCATGATGAAGAACTCCCCCCGCTGGCTGGACGTCTTTTTCGGATTGGAAAAATTAGGCATGTACGCGGTGCCGGTGAACGTGGCCCTCCGATCGGACCAGCTCGCCCACGTCCTCGACAACTCCGATGCATCCTTCCTGGTAATAGACCATGAATTGCTGCCCTACTACCAGGCGGTGGCGGAGCGGACTCCCAAGATAGAGAGGGTGGTGGTCAACGCCGTCGGAGCGCCGCCGGATTTCGAGCTCCCCCAGGACATGGTAGACCTTTCCAAGGCCTACGGGCCGGGGTCCGACCCCTCCACTCCCCCCGAGAGATACAATCCCGAGGACCTGTGCGTGATCATGTACACCTCGGGCACCACCGGCTTGCCCAAGGGGGTCGTATACCGCTACAACTCCACCAACGTCAAGGCCATCTCCATCATGGGGCGCCTGCTCACGGGCAAGAGGGACGTGGCCTATACCTGCTACCCCCTATTCCACGCCAACGCGCTGTTCCTCACCGTCACCCCCGCCCTGCACTGCGAAGGGGCGGTGGCCTTAGGAGAGCGCTTCAGCGCCAGCCGCTTCTGGGACGAGGTGAGGCGCTATGGGGCCACCACCTTCAACGGGCTGGGGGCGGTGATGCCCATCCTCATGAAGCAGCCCGAGCGACCCGAGGACGCCGACAACAAGGTGCGGTTCGTGCTCTCCGCAGGGTGCCCGGCGGACATGTGGCGGGAATTCGAGCGGCGTTTCGGGGTGCGAATCTTCGAGGGCTACGGCGCCGTGGACGGAGGGGGCGTGGTGCTGGTGAACTTCGGTACCGCCCCCGTGGGCTCCATGGGCAGGCCCCTGGGCGCGAAGTGCCGCGTCGTTGACCCGGAGGGCAACGACGTCCCGCCTCACACACCGGGCGAGCTCATCGCCTACGTGGGAGAACGCAAGGGCTCGGTGGAGTATTACAAGAACCCCGAGGCCACCAGCGAGAAAATGCGGGACGGCTGGCTTTATACCGGGGACCTGGTTTACCGGGACGAGAAGGGATACATCTACTTCGTGGGGCGTAACACCGAGTCAATGCGGGTGAAGGGGGAAAACGTCTCGGCCTACGAGGTAGAGCAGGCGGTGCTCAAGCACCCGGACATCCTGGAGTGCGCCGTATACGCCGTTCCCAGCGAGCTCGCGGAGGACGAGATCATGGTCACTATGGTGCCCGTGGAGGGGAAGACGGTTGACCCCGCCACCCTCCCAACCTTCCTGTCGGAGCACCTGGCGAAGTTCGCTGTCCCCAGATATTACCGCGTGGTGCCGGAGCTCCCCAAGACGGAGACTCACCGCGTGATAAAGAGGAGGCTCGAGGAGCTCGGGGTCACAGAGGACACCTACGATCGGGAAAAATCGCCGGCGGGGGCATGAGACCGGGGTCGGGCGAGCAAAGGGACGGCACCGGATGAGGCAAGTACGAGCTTGAGGGAGTGTCCCAATAGTTCCGGGAAAACGTGAAAAAGGAAGGCGGCAAAGGATGAAAAACGACGTATATATCCTCGGGGTGGGGATGATCCGCTTCAACCGCTACCCCGAGAAGAGCATCAAGGCGATGACCGCGGAGGCCGTGCAGGCCCTCTTCGAGGATGTCCCGGTGGACAAGAAGGATATCGAGGCGGCCTGGTTCTCCAATTCCGGCTGGGGCATGTCCCAGGGTCAGCACTGTATCCGGGGGCAGGTGGCGCTGTCGCCCCTGGGCATCCAGGGCATCCCCGTGACCAACGTGGAGAACGCCTGCGCGGGCGCGTCCACCGCCCTGCACGCGGCCTGGACGGCGGTGAAGGCGGGGCTTTACGACCTGGTGCTGGCGGTAGGGGCGGAGAAGGTCTATTTCCCCGAGGACCGCAAGAAGATGATCGAGGGCTTCGCCTCGGGCGCGGACGTGGAGTTCGTGCAGGGGATCATCGCCGCCTTCCAGGCCGACGCCGAGAGGAGGGCGGCGGAGGCGGGAGCCGAGGGGAAAAACAAGGAGAAAAAGGGCAAGGGCCACTCCGCCTTCATGGACATCTACGCCATGGGGGCGCGCATGCACATGAAGGCCTACGGCACCACCCAGCGGCAGCTCGCGGTGATCGCCGCCAAGAACCACCACAACGGATCCCTGAACCCCATGGCCCAGTACCAGATGGACATGACGGTGGAGGAGGTGCTCGAGGATTACCTGGTTGCCTACCCGCTCACGCGCGCCATGTGCGCGCCCATCGGCGACGGGGCGGCAGCGGCGCTCATCTGCTCGGAACGGGCCCTGAAAAGATTCCCAAACGCCAGCCCGGTGCGCGTACGCGCCTCGGTGCTGGTCTCGGGTTCCCTGCCCGACAGCGGCCTGGAAGGGATTGGTAAACGGGCCAGCAGGCGCGCATACGAGGCAGCGGGCCTCGGACCCGAGGACATAGACGTGGCCGAGGTCCACGACGCCACCGCTTTCGGGGAGCTCTTGCAGTACGAGGAGATGGGCTTCTGCCCCGAGGGGGAGGGCGGCCCCTTCGCCGAGTCCGGGGCCACCTCCCTGGGCGGCAAGCTGCCGGTCAACACCAGCGGGGGCCTGGAGTGCCGGGGGCACCCCATAGGCGCCTCGGGGCTCGCCCAGGTGTACGAGCTGGTAATGCAGTTGCGGGGCGCGGCCGGGCCGCGCCAGGTGGAGGGTGCGCGTATCGCCCTGGCCGAGAACGGCGGGGGTTTCATCGGCATGGGCGAGGCCGCCATGTGCGTGCACATTCTCGAGCGCGCCTGAATTCACAGGTTTGAGGAAGGTTACAGGCATGGGGGCGCGGCCGACGGCAAGTATGGAATGACGCTTCGAGCCGGCCATCGCCTCGCCCGGTGAGCTCAGGCACCATGCGAGGCCTGGCCCCCATGCCGGGGGATAGAAAAGGGGGTAGATGGCATGAAGGCAGGCGTGAGCGAAGAGCTCAAGATGCTCGACGGCATGGCGAGGGACTTCGCGGCCAGGGAGCTGGTGGATGAACGGGAGGAACACGACCGTTACCCCTTCGCGCCCCTCTACGATGAGGTGCTGGCGAAGGCCCTGGAGGTTGGGTTCTTCGGCCTCTTGCTGCCGGAGGAAGCAGGAGGTTCAGCGGAGCCGGTGAGCGCCCTGTGCGTGGTCTTGGACGAGATATGCCGCGCCGACGCCAGCCTCGGCGGGGCGATCTTCACCCAGGCCCTGGCGCAGGAGATAGCCAGGCAGGCGGGGGAAGGCGACCTCCGGCAGGCGGCGCCCGCGGAAGACGGAAACCTGCGTGAAGCCGTGACCGCTTTCCCGTCCTACGACAACCCCGCGGAGTCAGGTTGCCGCGCGCGCGCGGCCATGGAGGGCGGGGAGTGGAAGCTCTACGGTTCGGTGGAATACGTGGTGCTCGGAGGGCTGGTGAACCGCGCCATCCTGCCGGCCCGCGCCGATGGCATGGAAGGATATTCCTTCTTCCTCGTGGACCTCGATCACCCATGCGCGTCCGCGTCGGAGCCCGTGCTCAGCCTGGGGATGCACGCCTGCCCCGCCTCGGACATCACCCTCTCAGGCGCGCCCGGGCGCCTCCTGGGGGAGGAAGGGAAGGGAGGAGATTACTTCGAGGCGGCGGTGGACCGGTTGAGCGTGGCCGCGGCGGCCATGGCCTCCGGCATCATGAAGGGCTCCTTCGCCGACGCCCTGGAGTATTGCCGCCAGCGCGAGCAGGGTGGGAGGAACATCGTTGACTGGTCGGAGGTGAGGATGATCCTCTCCTCCATGGCCGTGTCCTGCAAGGTGGCGGACATGCTGGTTGAATGCGCCGCGCGCGCCGTGGACCGGGGCGAGCCCGGATGGGAGCTCGCGTCGCGCGCCGCCGCCCTGCAGGCGCAGTCGCTTGCGGCTGAGGCCACCTCCAACGGCATCCAGCTCCTGGGCGGCTACGGCTACATGAAGGATTACGGTCAGGAGAAGCGCTTCCGGGACGCCAAGCAGGTGCAGTCGTTGCTGGGCATGACTCCCCTGCGGCGGCTTGCATACGTGCGGCGCGTCATCGACGGGGAAGCAGCCTGGTGAGGATAAGGGGGGTAGGAAGATGATGGAAACCACCAAGTCGTCCACCCTGCTGAACAGGGATCCCCGGCTCGAGGACGTGATGTGCAGCCTGGACAGCGTGGGCAAGATGCCCGCCGGCGTCTCCCGCGAGATAAGGGAAGCGGTGGCCCTGGCCCGCCGCTTCAACGACAGCGTGGCCAGGCCTTACGCCCTGGAGCTTGACCGAAAGATGAGCGAGGACCCCACCTATATACCTTGGGACCTGGTGAAGGAGATAAACCGCTGGGGTTTCTACACCGCCTGGATCCCGAAGATATTCGGGGGCAAGGGGTGGAACCTTGGCTCCATCACCCCCGTGGTGGAGGAGTTGTGCTCGGTGTGCGCGGGCATAGGCAACCTCATCGGGGTGCAGTACTTCGGCATCTCCATCCTCTTCGCGGGCTGGAACATGCGCATCATAGACAAGGTGTGCCGCGAGGTGGTGGAGGGGGAGCGCAGCGGGGAGCCCTGCCTGGTGGCGGGGCTGGTGACCGAGCCGGGCGCGGGCACCGACGCCGAGGAGGTGGAACTCCTTTCCAAGGCCAAGGTGAGGTGCCACGCCCGCAAGGTGGATGGCGGCTACGTGGTTAACGGCACCAAGGTCTTCATATCCAACGGGCACGTCTCCACCTGGCACATGCTCATCGCCTACGAGGACCTGGAACGACCCGAGGAAACCATGATCCTCTTCGCGGTGAGGAACGGCACCAAGGGATTCTCCTTCGGCAGGATGGAGAAGAAGATGGGGCAGAAGGCATGCCCCGCCAGCGAGATGGTCTTCGAGGACTGCTTCATACCGGACGAGGACGTTTGCATAAGCGCAGCCCAGATGAAAGGGATGAAGCGCGGGGCCAAGGGCACGGGCATGCAGCTCATCGACTTCGTGGTCTCCCTCACCCGCCCGGGGGTGGGCGCCATGGGGACGGGGGTCGCGCGCGGAGCCTACGAGGCGGCGCTGCGCTTCGCCAGGGAGACGGTGGTGGACGGGAAGCCGCTAGTGAACCACGAGTGGGCGCAGTGCCTGCTGGCGGAGATGTACGCCAACGCCGCCCTGGCGCGCCTTTCCTACATGGAGTGCAACCATATCAACGGCCTTTACGGCATGGCCTCGCTGCTCAACATCAAGCCCATGTATTACTACATGCGGGCGGTGCCCACCGCGGCGCTGGACCGCGTGATGCCCGCGGTGAACGGCATGGACTTGACCACCAGGCTGTTCCGCAAGATGGTCATGGACGGCCAGACGGACGAGGAGGCGCGGCGCGCCTCGGGCTGGGCCTCCCTCTCCAAGTTCGCCGCCACCGACCTGGGGATAAAGAACTGCCAGCTAGCGGTGGAGTTCATGGGCCGGGCGGGGATAAGGCACGACGGTTGGGCGGAGAAGTTCCTCAGGGACTCCAAGCTCCTGCAGATCTACGAGGGGACCAACCAGCTCAACCGCCTCAACCTCTTCAAGTGCATGATCGCCCCCTCGGTGCCCGAGGCGCGGGTCTTCGAGGAATGAGCGCTGGGTCAGGATTCCGGTTTGATGAGGGCAGCCATGAGATGGCGGTCGAACCGATGAGAGCAGTAAGGAGCCAGACGGCTCGGAAAGTAGAAGGGGAGACGCGACCGAAGCAAGGCGGAAAAGAAGCAGCCGGGGCGGGCGCTGGTCGCTCGCCCATGACCATGGCGCGGTCCAGAGACCCATGGCGCGAGGCCATGAAGGCCTTTCGCGATGCGTGAAAGGAAAGGGGG
>JABLXL010000056.1 GCA_013178005.1 Actinomycetota bacterium | reverse complement strand
GGTTTTGCTCCTGCGCTTCCTTCAGACTCAACCTCGCGATTGAGCCCTTGCGCTTCGCTAGTCCTTCACCTCCGTCAGGTTGGACAGGGGACTTTCACCCCCGAGCTGCCGGCCATGCCCGGCACACAAGAAAGAGGGGAGCCCGCAGGCCCCCCTCCCGGTTAGGGCGTGCTAACCGCAGCTCTTATTGCACTTGCAAGTGCCGCCCTTCCGTCTGGGGATCTTCGTGATCCTCATTTCACCACCTCCTTGGTAGTGGATCCTGATTAAATTATACACCCGCGCCGCAAGGGATAAACCACGACCGTCAACCGGTAGATCACTCGTTTCTCCCTGCGGAATATGCATGTTTTACCGGAAGAGGGTTTGTGTTGCGGGTCTAGCGGCGCGGAAGCCTCCCGCCTGAACGATGTGGCATCCTTCTCACGGAGGACCTATCCCATGACCGGGCCATCCACGGCGTGATGATAACCAACCCGTTCCTTTAGTCGGGAACGCCGCGAGCGAGGTGGGCGCGAACGCCGCGTGATGCGCGCGGGTTCTACCTGAGGTGGCGACCCATGCGCGCGCACATCAGGGGGTCGGGCCCCGCGGCGCCGGTGGTGGTCTGGGCGCGGAAGCGGCAACCTCCCCCGCATTCCGCCAGCAGTTCGCACGAGGCGCACTCCCCCTCCAGCTTCATCTTGGGCAGATCGCGCCACGCCTGCCGCAACCCCTTGCCCAGGTGGCCGCCGCTGATGTCGCGGTAGTAACCACATTTTACCAGATAGCCGCCGGGCCCCACCGCCGCCAGGTGCGCTCCGCACGCGTACCCGGGCGCTCCCTCGTGCGCTCCCCAACCCCACTCCAGCTCGAAATAGGGAGCGGCCACCTCGGGCTTCAGCACCAGGTCCGGGTTTTCCTCCAGGCGGCCGCTCACCACCGGGTATTCCAGGTTCCAGGCCGACACGCCCATCTCCGAAAGCATAGCCCCCAGTCCCTCTAGTTCGCCCAGGTTGCGAGCGTGTATCACCGTGGCCACCGAGACGTCAATGCCGGCGGAGAGCGCGGCTTGCAGGGATTCCATGACCTTGGTGAAGGAACCCCTGCCGCGAAGGTAGTCATGCCCATCCTCGAGACCGTCCACCGAGAACTGGATCTCCGTGAAGTTCAGGCTCTCCATATCCTCCCCGCGCAGCAAGGTGCCGTTTGTGATGAGGACGGGGCGGAAGGAGCGTCCGGCAAGCGACTCGTTCAACGCGGGGAATCCAGGGTAAAGAAGGGGTTCCCCGCCCGTGATCATCAGCCTGAGGCCTCCCATGTCGTCGAAGTCGTCCAGCAACGTCTGGAGGATTCCAGGGTCCAGGTCCGTGGAGCCGGCGTCTCCGAGGTAACAGTGCCGGCAGCGCAAGTTGCAGCGATCGGTGACCTCCACCATCAGGTAGCGCAGGGAGGGGATCTCGTTAACCCCTATCCTGATCTCCCGGGGATGGGGATGGTCCGAGACCTCCAGCACGGCCTCCTCGAGGCAGTAGGACAGGAACTCCTCCTCGGGGCGTAGTTCGGCGACCGTGCGGGCGCCATCGCAGCGGGCCAGGAAGTCGAGGGCTTCCTCGGAAAGCTCGTACAACTCGTCGCGCGGGACGTGGTACGCGCAGGGCTCCTCCAGGCGCTTGAGGTGACATCCCTCCGCGAGCCTCAGGAACTTGCTGTCCAAAGCCTGCCTCCCCCGTTATCTCACCTTCCCGATGGACTTCGCTCCCAACCCCTTGACCTCGGCCGGTCACGCGTGTCCGCGCGCCCCGATCCCTCGGCGAGCGCAGGGGTACCTTTATGTGATCCGGATTCGACCTGGCTCGCGGATAGCCCGCATAAGTGCCGCCGTTTATCAACCGCGTGGGGTCCGATCAACGGCCCTTCCCGAGTTCGCGCAGGGCTCCCTCCAGGTCGAAGGCGCCCCTCTCCAGCAACGCCTTGAGCAGCCGGAAACTGCCGCACTCCTCGTTTTCCTCCTCTCCGTGGTGGTAGAAGGGGCAGTCGCCGCACAGCAGCTCCCGGTAGTCCTCGATCCCGTTAAGGCCCGAGGCGCCCTCCAGTATCTCGCGCGCCTTTTTTTCAAAGGCGGGAAAATCCGTTGCCATTTGAACCTCCCGACGATAAATCCGCCGCCTTTCGCCCGTGTCCATTATTCCCTTAAATCGCCTTCCATGCCACCTCCTTGATGAGCAGGCGGGATCGCCGTCCCGCAAGCCTCGCAAGAAGGGCTGCTACATCTTTCTGGATGCCACCTCCTCCGGGAGCTGGCGGGATCGCCACCGGGCCGAGGATGCCCATACCTCGGTTTCCATGCCCTGGCCAGGTGTTAGAATTAAGGCGTGGCGCTTTGCGGTGGCAGGTCGGCCTTTGGTCATATGCGCATGATGTGGCAGTAAATCGCACATATGGTAGGTTTTACTACCTACTACCGGACGGCCTCCCGGCGCTTAGCGCTGAAGCGGCGTCATGCCACGTTTATGGTGGGAATTCCCATACGTGGCAGTACGGCGTTGCGGCGTTTTCGATCTCCCCGGCGTCGGGGAGAGGGCGGAGGAACGGAATGGATCGAGGCGAGGAAAAGCTATTCGAGGCCATCTTCCGGCATTCCGGCCTGTTCGTCATCGGGGTCGATGCCGAGGGGAGGATAACGCTCTTCAACCCCGCCCTGGAGAAGGCCAGCGGCTACAGGGCGGAGGAGGTGCTGGGGCGTCACGTCCTCGATTTCGTGGTCTCCGGGGGTTACGGGCCGCGGGTCGAGGAGATGCTGGAGGATTGCCGGTCCGGCAGGGACCCGGGCGGGCTGGAGTACCCCATGCGCACCAGGGACGGCCGCACCATCCATACCGCCTGGAGGACGGCGGTGTTGCGCGACGGCGAGGGAAACCCCACTGGTGCCCTGGGATTGGGGTTGGACCTTACGGAACGCTTTGAGAGCGAGGAGCGGCTGCGGCGCGGCGAGGAGTTCTACCGCCTGCTCATCGAAAACGCCCTAGATTTGGTGTCTGTCCTCGATCGAGAAGGAACCATCCTCTTCGTGGGTCCCTCGGTGAAAAGGTTGCTCGGATACCGCCCGGATGAGATCACCGGAAGGAGCGTCTTCTCCATCGTGCACCCCGAGGACGTGGAGGGCGCGAAGGCGGCCTTGGAGTTCGCGTTCTCCCGTCCCGGAGTCACCGGCTCCGTCGAGCTGCGCGTGCGCCACGCCGACGGCTCATGGCGCGTGCACGAGGCCGACTCCTACAACCTACTGGAGCATCCCCTGGTGCGCGGCATGGTGGTCAATTCACGCGACATAACCGAGCGCCGGGAATCCGAGAGGATCATGCGACTGCAGGGCGAATTGGGGATGAGGCTGGGCGCCACCGACGACATCGGGGAGATATGCGACATAGCCCTGCGCACGGCCATGGAGGCCGCGGGCATGGACAGCGGCGGCATCTACCTCCTGGATGAGGGCAGCGGCGAGCTGCGCCTGGCGGTTCACGCGGGGCTTTCGCGGGAATTCGTGGATCTTGTGCTCTCCTTCGGACCGGCCACCCCCGAGGCGCGCCTGGTCGACGAAGGCAAGCCGGTGTACGCCAGGTACGACGAGACTGACCTTTCCCTCACTCCCGCGCACCTCGCGGAGGGGTTGAAAGCGGTGGCTTTCCTGCCCATAACGCACGAGGGGAAGGTGGTGGGGTGTCTCAACCTGGCCTCGCACCGCCTGGAGGAGGTCCCGGACGTCTCCCGGCGCGCCGTCGCCGCCATGCTCGGGCACATCAGCCAGGCCATGGCGCGAGCCCGGCTGGTCGAAAGGCTCAAGGAGTCGGAGGAGCGTTACCGGCTGCTCGTCGACCATGCCGGTGAGGCCATCTTCACCTACGACCGCGACCTCGTGATGATCAACGTCAACCGCATAGCGTGCGAGAAGGTGGGGTACGAGGCGGAGGAGCTTTTGGGGAAGAACGTGCTAGAGCTGGGCATTCTCCATCCCGATGATTTCGAGAAGGTGGCGAGGAACCTGGACAGGCTTTTCTCGGGCGAAAGCCCAGTGCGCGACGAGCTGCGTTTCATACGCAAAGACGGCGCGGAATTGCTCGTCGACGTGACCTCTGCCGATATCTTCGGGCCCTCGGGCGAGGTTGTGGCGGTCACCAACCTGGCCTTGGACGTGACCGGGCAGAGGCGCGCCGAGGAGGAGTTAAAGCGCCTTATGCAGGCGGTGGAGCAGTCCGTGGACGGCATCGCCGTCGCCGACCTGGAGGGAAGGGTCATCTTCGTCAACGGCGCCTGGGCGGAGATGCACGGGTACGGCCGTGAGGAGATCGGCGGGGAGCTCATTGGAAAGGGCTTGGAGGTTTTCCATACCCCCGAGCAGGTGCGCGATGAGGTGACGCCCTTCAACCGGGAGGCGCTGGAGAAAGGGGCGGCAAGCGGGGAGGTGGGGCACAAGCGCAGGGACGGATCCGTGTTCCCCACCATGATGAGCACCACCGTTTTCCGCGACGAGAGGGGTAACCCGAGGGGATTCATCGGGGTGGCCCGGGACATCTCGGAGATGAAGAGGGTGGAGGAGGAGCTCAAGCGTTCCGAGGCCACCTACCGGGAGATCTTCGACGCCGCCAACGACGCCATCTTCGTACACGACCTGGAGACGGGCGCCATACTGGACGTCAACCGCAGGATGACGGAGATGTACGGTTTCACGCGGGAGGAGGCGCGATCGCTGCGAGTCGTAGATATCAGTTCCGGCGTTCATCCGTACACCCAGGAGCGCGCGGTGGAGCTGGTGAGGAAGGCGTCGGCGGGGGAGCCCCAGCTCTTCGAATGGCACGCTAAGCGTAAGGACGGAGAGCTTTTCTGGGTTGAGGTCAACCTCAAGCGCGGAACCATCGCGGGGAACGAGCGCGTCCTAGCCATAGTGCGCGAGATCACGGAAAGGAAACGCATGGAGCAGGCGCTGCGGGAGAGCGAGGAGTGGTACCGCGCGACCTTCGAGGCCACGGGCACGGCCATGTTCCTGGTGGACAGGAACGCCCTCATCGTAGACGCAAACCGCGAGATGGAGAACGTGTTCGGTTACTCCCGCGACGAGGTGGTGGGCGTGAAGCGCTACATGGAGCTGCTCATGCCCGAGGACGTCGAGAGGGTGAAGCGCTACTCGCGCCTCCTGCTCAAAGGGGAGATAAAAGGTCCCGCCCAGTTTGAGATCAAGGCCAGGCACAAGAGCGGCAGGGCCATCGAGGCCCTTATCAGCGTGAACATGCTCCCCGAGATCGAGCGCAGCGTCATCTCCCTCATGGACATCACCGACAAGAAGATATACGAGCGCGAGCTGGAGCAGCGCGCCGAGCAGCTCAGGGATTTCCTGGACATCGCCGCCCACGAGCTGCGGCACCCCGCCACCCTGCTCAAGGGCTACGCCATGACCATCCGCCGCCACGGGGACCGTATCGACCGTGGCGCCTGGTTGGAGTCCCTCGAGGCCATCGAGGCCGGCGCGGACCGCCTGGTGTACGTGGTGGAGGAGCTGCTGGACGTGTCGCGCCTGCAGCGGGGGATGTTCACCCTGAACGAGAAGGAAGCCCCGGTGATGGAGGCCGTGGACATGGCGGCCCGGGAGATGCGGGCTCGAGCCAAGAATAGGGAGATCGCGGTCACGGCGGAAGGGGACCTGGGGACGGCGCGGCTGGATCACGACCGGCTCGCCCGCCTGCTCATCATCCTGCTGGACAACGCCGTGAAGTACTCGCCCGCGGGCGAGGCGGTGGAACTGAGCGCGAAACGCGTCGGGGACGAGCTCGAGTTCGCCGTCCTGGATCGCGGGGCGGGCGTGCCGGAGGATAAGCGCGAAAGTATCTTCGAGCGCTTCGTGCAGGTGGGGGACGTCCTTCATCACAGCGGGCCCGGGCTTGGGCTAGGACTCTACATAGCGAGGCGCATAGTGGCTGCCCACGGCGGGAGAATATGGCATGAGCCTCGCGAGGGCGGCGGCTCAGTTTTCCGCTTCGCTATCCCCCTTTTGCCCGAGCGCTCGTGAGCCATTCCGTTTCGTGGATATCGGCGACGCTTAAACAGCGATTATCGCAAGCGTAGAAGCCACATATTCCAACGCGTGGGCCGCTTTTATGCGTTTTTCAGGACGCTGTCCATGGCCGCTCAGGCGTGTACGCCGATCTTGTCGTCGAATTCCGCGAGCTTTCCTGAGGTGTTCCCACGCCTCTCTCGTCCGTCCCGCCGGATGTCGGATCGGATTCCACGCCTCCCCGTTTCCCCGGTGCCGAGATGCTTCCGCCCGCCCTTGATTCCCAAGCACTCCCGTGCTTTCCCGGAGAAGCTCGCGCGTTCAAGGCTTGTCGCGCGGAAGGGAAATGGACCTGAGGTGTGGAAGTAAAAATCGTGGCGTGATCAGTGAAGGGGGGTTCGCCATGTGCCTCATGGGGGATGACCTGCTCTGCGAAAGTTGTCCCTACGTCACCTGCAACAACCATCCGTTCTTCTACCTCGCCAGGGAATGCGCCAGCCGCAGGCGCGGAGACGTAGCGGGGGAAAAGGCCGCAGGGAGGAGGGCCGCATCCTGACGGGTCGGCATGATAACGGATGGCCGTTCCGTTGCGGTTGATCCTGTTCCCGCACGTGGTTGTTGTACGCATAGAAAAAGCCCTTTGTTTGGCTACGGTCGACATATCGTGTATGCCCGGAGTCGGAATGAGCCATGCCATCGCATTATGTTCCGAGTAGACGCCACGCATCCAGCTGATGAAATGGTGAAATGAAAAACCAAGACAAGAACCTAATCTCCGTTCTTGGGGTAGCCTCTGAGTAAAGGGGCAAATCCCGTGTCGATGTATGCTCTCAACGCTTCTTCACCTGAAAGATCGCATAGGCCTGGATCACGCAATGAAATCCGCCTCCACGACCAGCCTTGGGCGAATCCCGGAATCCCACGGCGGGAGGGAGCAGGCGCCCAAGGCCCACACGCACGAGTGTCGTTTACGCGGCCTTCCCGGGGGTAGAATCTTTAAGGAGGTTAGCGGCGGCGCGCGGCCGCAGCGGTTTGCGTTTCCAGAACCATGGAGGTGACGGATTGAGCGGATCCCATCAAGACGGCATGCCGGCCCTGGAATTGCGCGATCTCCACGTGGAGGTGGAGGGGAAAGAAATCCTTCGCGGGGTTAACCTGTCCATCAGGAGCGGAGAGACCCACGTTCTTTTCGGGCCCAACGGTTCGGGGAAGACCACCCTGCTCATGGCGGTCATGGGATTCCCTCGTTACCGGGTGACCGCGGGCAGCGTCATCCTGGCGGGCGAGGACGTGACCGCTCTCCCGCCGCACGAGAGGGCGCGACGCGGCATCGGCATGATGTTCCAGAGGCCGCCCACGGTGCGCGGCGTTTCCCTGGAGCAGATGGCGTCTATCTGCTCCCGGGACGAACTCGACGTGCGGGAGGTGGCCGGAGAACTGAACCTGGCGGATTTCCTTACGCGCGACGTGAACCACGGTTTCTCCGGTGGAGAGATAAAGCGCTCAGAATTGCTCCAGCTGATGGCGCAGAACCCTGACGTGGTACTGCTGGATGAGCCGGAGTCAGGGGTGGACATGGAGAACCTCCAGCTCGTCGGGAAGGCCATTCGCATCCTTCTGCAGAAGGACCTGCGCAGGAAGCGGAAAAAATGCGGCCTTATCATCACCCATACCGGTTACATCCTGGACTACGTGGAGGCGGACCAGGGGCACGTCCTCTGCGATGGCGTTATCGTCTGCTCCGGCAACCCCAGGGAGCAACTCGAGGGCATACGCAGGTACGGTTTCGAGGAGTGCGCGAAATGCACGCGATAGACGAGATCAAGGAAAAGGCGAGGGCGGCGGCCGGTAAACCCGCCGCCTACGGCGGCGACCTGGACCTCTGCGAATACACCGCCCAACCGGGCGAATGCGCATATGTGGAGTCGCTCCAGGACCTGGAGGAGCTGGGAGAGGAGGAGCTTGCCCGCGCCGGGGTGGAAAAAAGCGGCAGGGAGAGGTCGGGGTCCTTCGTGCAGATCGACGGGACGGTCGTCCACCGCAAGGCGCTGGAGAAGGGCCTGGAGATACTGGGCACCCGGGAGGCGCTGGAAAAATATGACTGGTTGTGGGACTATTACTGGAAGGCGGTGGCGGTGGACTCCGACAAGTACACCGCCGACGTGGAGCTCAACCCCTTCGAAGGCTATTTCATGCGCGCCATGCCCGGATCGCGCACCATCTATCCCCTCCAGGCTTGCCTTTACATACGCCAACCGCGTTTCGTGCAGCGGGTGCACAACATCATCATCGCCGAGGAGGGCTCGGAGCTGCACATCATCACCGGTTGCGCCAGCCGGCACGAGATCGAGATGGGCCTCCACCTCGGGGTGTCCGAGTTCTACGTGAAGAAAGGGGCCCGCGTCACCTTCACCATGGTGCATAACTGGGCGGAGGGCATGGACGTGAGGCCACGCACCGGCGTCGTGGTCGAGGAGGGCGGTTTGTTCATGTCCAACTACATCTGCATGGAGGCGGTGCGCAGCCTGCAGGCATATCCCACGGCGCGCCTCACCGGACCGGGGGCCACGGCTCGTTTCAACTCCATCGTCGTGGGGCAGCCGGGGAGCGATATCGACCTGGGGTCCCGGGTGGTGCTGGGGGCCCCGGGGTGCAGCGCGGAGATAATCTCCCGCGCCGTCACCAAGGGGGGCAGGATCGTGGCCCGGGGACACCTCAAGGGGGAGACGGCGGGGATCAAGGCCCACCTGGAATGCCATGGCCTCATCCTGGAGGAGGGGGGCCTCATCTACGCCGTGCCTGAGCTGGAGGGCAACCATCCGGACGTGGATATGTCCCACGAGGCGGCGGTGGGGAAGATCGCCCAGGAAGAGGTGGAGTACCTCATGGCCCGCGGCTTGAGCGAGGAGGAGGCCACGGCGGTAATCGTTCGGGGATTCCTCAACGTGAAGATAGAGGGACTGCCGCCCCTGCTGGAGCGCGAGATGCGCAGGATGATGGAGCTCTCCGAGAGCAAAGCCCTGTAGGTACGGATCCGCCGCATTATCGGCCGGGGGCTCTATTGTCCTTTCGCCGATAGAGGGACTGCCGCCCCTGCTGGAGCGCGAGATGCGCAGGATGATGGAGCTCTCCGAGAGCAAAGCCCTGCAGGCGCAGATCCGCCGCGCTCCCGCACGTGGACTCGATAGTCCCGTTGCCATATCTCCGTCTGCGGGAGAGCCGAAAAATGTTGCCAGGAAAGCTATGGCAAAAACTCCTGCGCGGCCGTTGCTGCGCCTCCGTGGTCTTCACCGGGAGCAGGATGGAGGCCGAGCTGGTCATGCGCATCCTTGAAAAGGAGGGCTTTCATCCCCTGGAATGGGCGGATGCGCCCGCTTCCGCTTACGCCGGCCCCATCGGCATGGCGCGCATCGTCGTCCCGCAGGGCGAAGCCGACGCCGCCAGGTCCCTCCTGGCGTCCCTCGAGGAGATGGGCGATGCAGGCGCCGGGGAGGAGAGCGAATAAGTGGGGAGGAAAGAAAGAAGTAATCTCCAGCCGGGTTTCTGACGATATACGTTTTGATGAAGTGTGTCAGCATCCCGCATGGGCGGCTGTGGTATATTCCTGGTAAAGCGCGAGGCGCGAACCGGAGGGACACGAGGAAAGAGGAGAAGCGCGCATCTTGAAGAAGATCTTAGCCATCGTGCTCGTATCACTGCTCTGTGCGGGCGGGGTGGTGGTGGCCGCCTGGAGGATCTCCGGGGACGACGCGGGAGGGGAGGCGGCCGCGTCGGCGGAAACCGCGGCGCGGGGGACCTTCCGGCAGGAACTGGCGGCGACGGAGTCGCCCGAGGGCGATCCCGGCTCAGCCGAAGCGCTGGGAGAGGAGTCAATGGCTGGGGCTTCCGACCTCGAGGGCGCGGCGACCGAGGGCATGACCGGTGAGGATTTCGCCTACACCACTCCAGACCAGCGCTACGTCACCGAGACCCAGAGGCACCAGAACTTTTTCCGCGCCGTGGGAGAGGGGAGGGTGTTGCGCCTGGAGGTGGTTAGCGCCGACGTGCGCCCCGTGGGCGACCCGGACACCTCCTATATAAAGTTCGTCCTCACCACTTCCGACGGGGGTTCGGCGACCGGCACCATGGTCATGAAATACGACGCGGGCATGTGGAGGATAGCGGCCTTCAGCCAGCTAACGGGCGACCTCCAGGGAGGAACTAATTACCAGGTACCCAGGAGCTTCGAGGACGTGCTGGCGCGCGAGATCGCCGAGCTTCAGCCCTTCCTTACAAGGATCGCCGAGGGCAGGTTCGCCTACATGGAGGTGCACGGGGTAAACAGGCCTAGCGAGAATGAAACCGTGCTCACGGGGGTAGTGGCGGGAAAGAGCGGGAAGACCGTACCCGCGGAGATGCGCTTGCGCAGGGATTACGGCATCTGGCACCTGACCTACATCACCAATCCGCCGTGATCCTTTCTTGCGCCGACGCGCCCGTGGAGGGGGAATGACGAGAAGCGCGGAAAAGAGAAAAGCCGGGAAGCGCACAGTGCTTGCGGCGTCGCTCCTGGCTTTTGTTTTAATGTCAGCTGTTGCTTTTTCCGCAGGCGGGGCGCTTCCTTTCCCGCCGGGGTGCGCCTTGCGGGATGCCGCCGTGGCGGCAGGGGAAGACCCGGGGAACGCGCCCGCGGATCCCCTTGGGCGCCTGCCGGCCACTCCCGAGGAGGCGCACCGCAAGCTCGAGCAAAGCGAGGTGGGTTGGCCTTCCTCCCGGCGCGGAGATGACGGCGGGGGGATGGAGGCTTCCTCGGTGAAGCCGGGCATGAACATCTCCATACCTTTCAACACGGTTGAGGGATATATCACCCATACCGGAGCCGGGGTGAGGATTGAGCTGTGGCGTGGAGGGTCGCAACTATCGACCGTCGACACCACCGCCAACCAGTCCGGATGGTTCTATGCCGACTTCGATGAAACAGGCGCGGATCTCCTCTCCGGCGACACCGTGAAGGTGTCGGATCTCGCGGGGGGCGCCCAGGTGTCGGTGAATTGCACCCTCACCGGGGCGGTAAACGTGACCAGCGAGAGGGTTTCCGGCAGCGCTCCCACAGGCAACGCCGTCGACGTCTACATAAAGACCCCGTCCACCTATTACGGGGACATCCCGCCGGGCGCGGTACACCGCGAGACCACCTCCTCGGGCGGCGGCTACGCCGTTTCCTTCGCCGGCTTCAACATCCGCAACGGCGACGTGGCGTATGTCTATTCCACCGACGCCGCCGGCCACGTGGTGATGAACATCGCCAGGACGGGCGCCGCCCTGGTCGTCTATCCCCAGTACGACGAGGTCATGGGGTTTTACAGTCCCGGATCCAACTTGACCATCAAGGCGGGCACCGCCACCAAGAACGTGGGCACGGGAGCAGACGGATTCTTCGACGCCTGGTTCTCCCACCACAACATCGCTCCCGGGGAGGCGGTGGTGTGCAACCTGGGATCCGACCATTCCATAACCGTGGCCGACGTCGCCTCGAGCGCCGATCCCGTGAGCGACACGGTGAGCGGCTACACGGTCCCCGGCCGTTCCCTGCGCGTGACCATGAACACCTACCGCGACCCGGTGGTGGTGGAGATCTCAAGCGACGCATCAGGCGCCTTCAGCGTGGATTTCAGCGGGCTCTACGACATCACGGGCATGGAGGTGTACAACGTGGCCTGGTACGGGGACATGGGAGACTGCGTGGTCTACGAGTTCTTCACCTACAGCTGGTTCCTGCCCGAGGGTTACACGGGGATCGGGTTCGACGAGTGGGTGCTGGTAATGAATCCCAGCGACAAGGCCGTCCAGGTGCGCGTAACCTTCCAGACCCTGGAGGAGCAGGTGGAAGGGCCCTTGCTCGCGGCTCAGCCGGGATCCCGCGTGACCGTTCACGTCAACGAGTGGGTTCCCGACAAGCACGTTTCCACCATGGTCACCGCCATCGATGGGGGGAAGATCATGGCCGAGCGCGCCATGTACATGTACGGAACCCCCGATGGGAAGTGGGGCGCGCACGATTCCATCGGCATCATGACCCCCAGCCCGGTCTGGTATCTCCCGGAGGGCGCCACCTATTACGGCTTCGACGAGTGGGTGCTCATCCAGAACCCCAACAGCGCCCCCGTGAAGACGCGGGTGCAGTTCCTGGGGCGAGGCGGGGTGGTCAAGGAGTTCGTCACCGAGGTTGGCGCGGGCAGGCGCTATTCCGTGCACGTGAACCAGCATGTCCCGGATACCGAGATCGCTACCCGGGTGGAATCTCTCACCGTTGAGGGAGGTGAGACCCTTCCCGTTTTCGCGGAGCGCGCCATGTACATGGCCACCCTGGACGGCAAGCGTGGTGCCCACGACTCCATCGGGTTGTCAACGCCGGCGCCGGAGTGGTACCTTCCCGAGGGCACCACTCGCGCGGGCTTCGACGTATGGGTGTTGGTGATGAACCCCAGCGACACGGGCACCGACGTGCGCGCCACTTTCCTCACCCCGGATGGAGTCGGGAACACCTACGATTTCCACATGGAAGCGAACTCGCGTTTTTCCATACACGTCAACGATTTCGTCAAGGACAAGGACGTGTCCACGGTGGTGACCTCCCTTGACGGCGCGGATATCCTCGCGGAGCGCGCCATGTACATACATGCGCCTGACGGAAAGCGCGGAGCGCACTGCTCCATCGGATCTTCCCGGACCGACGTCTTCTGGTACCTTCCCGAGGGCACCACTCGCGCGGGCTTCGACGAATGGGTATTGGTGCAGAACCCCAACGACACCGCGGCTGAGGTGAGGGTGATATTCCTGGGGCCGGAGGGGGAGGTCAACCGCATCGTCTTCACCATGCAGCCGTTCAGTCGATTCTCGGTGCACGTCAACGAGTTCGTGAACGACCTCGACGTGTCCACCGTGGTGGAATCCGTGGGTATCAACCCCGTGGGCATCCTCGCGGAGCGCGCCATGTACATGTGGACCGCAGATTACAAGCAGGGCGCCCACTGTTCCATAGGCATTCCCACCTTCTGAACGGGTCATCTCGAACCGTTAGGCCATATCCCTCGCCTGTATCCGGACGGGAAAACGTCAACTCCTGAGTGGGTGGCGCCTCGGTCCGTCCCCCCGTACCGCGTTCCCGCCGTTAAGGTAAAATGTAGTGGTTCGAACCAAAAGGAGAGGCTGGATGCGTCGCATGGAAAACCCTGCCACGGATTTTCTGTTCCGGGCTACCGCGCACCGCTTCGGTGACGGGGAAAGCGCGAGGGAGCTCGCCCGCTCGGCGGAGCGCCTGAACGAGCCAGCCCTGGCGAGGGACCTTCTCCGAAACGCCTCCTACCATGAGTTGGAGCCGCTCTTGCACGCCGTTGTCGTGGACTGCATGAGATCGGGACACGACCCGGGCCTGCCGCAAGACCTCCTTGACGCCTGGGAGGAGGCGAGCGCGCGTGAAAGCGCCCGGACAGCCGTGATTCAATTCGGCGCGGCGAAGGCGCTGAAAGCCCTGGAGGAAGCGGGGATTGGGGCCATACCACTCAAGGGGTTTTACCTCGCGGCGCGCTGCTATGAGAGAAAAAGCGCGCGCGGATTCAGGGACCTCGATCTTCTGGTGCGGGAGGAGGACCTTGGGGGATTGCACCGATCCCTGCTGGACGCCGGTTTCCAACCCGCGCCCGAGCGTCCTTCTTTCGTTCCCGCCCCCGCCTGCACCGTTTATTCCCTTCCCTTGGCGGAAAGCGGCATGGCCATGGAGATAGATATCCATGTCGGGATGCACTGGCCGGCGGAGTACGAGCGTCGCACCTCGTTTCGGGCTTCGGACATATGGGATGAAGCCGTAGCGGAGCGGGTGGAGGGCATGGCTTTCCTGGCCATGCGCCCGGAACACCTGGTCATCACCACCCTGCTGGACGTGGCCGTTAACCACCGCTATGCGCGGCTGGTGAAATTCCGCGACGTGATAGAGACCTTGCGCTCGCGCGATCTTGATTGGAACAAGCTGGTGGAGGATACGCGACGCTGGGGGGTGAGAAGCTTCGTAGCCCCGGGGCTCCTTTACCTGTGCCGCATGGACCCTTCCTGCCCCGTTCCCAGCGGTGTGGTTGACTCGCTCCTGCCCTCTTACGCCTTTATGCGCGCCTTCCTCCGCGCCCTGCCGGCCGAGGCCCTTCCCTCTCACCGTTCGCGCTCGTTCTCCCCCGCCAACCTGCTCTTTTTCTTGCTCGCCGACGACAGGCGCGAGCGGTACCGTGGTTTGGCATACATTCCCAAGCACCTGCTGAAGGGCCTCCACCGCTTCTAGGCCGGGTCAATTCCCGAGTCGAGCCGACGGGGCGCCGGTGGGCACATAAAGGGCGCGCGGCGTCGTGGGACCGGGACAACGCCTCCTGTGACGCGGAGATGGTCGACTTCCCGGCCGAGTGGGCTGAGGACGCCCGCGGAAACCAACACCTTGCCTTTCCGACGCTCATCCCAAAGGACCACTCTTCTTGGGCCCCGCGTTATTGGTTGAAGCCATTGCCCCGGAAGCCATGGTTTATACTATTGGCATGGACAGGAAGATACAGAACTGGCTGCTGGAGATGTGGAAATTAAAGGCAAGGAACATGCGGGACGCGTCGCGCATCCATGCCCGTACCGCTTGCGCGCTCTTGCGAGCCAGGATCTTCACCGCGGCCGAGATACGCGCCCTGCAGCGACGTCTCGCGAAGCCGCGCGCGGCGGGGGAGCAGGAGGTTCTGCGCCTTGCGGGGAAGTGGTTCGCCACGCTTGACAGGATCGGCCTGCGGCCGAGCTGCCTGGTGCGCTCCATCGCCCTCGCGAGGGTGCTGCGGGAAGAGGGCCACGACGCGCGCCTGGTCTTCGGGGTGCGCTCGGACAACGGAAGCGTGGAGGGGCACTGTTGGGTGGCGGTGGAAGGAAGGCCGGTGATGGAGGTGCCCGCGGACTACCGGGAGCTCGGGAATGGATAGGGAAGGCCGAAAGGGCGCCGATCTCGGTCCCGGTGCCAGGTTGAGGCGCGTGGAGGGCATAGCCTGGCGGGAGATCGACGGGGAAGCGGTCCTGGTGAACGTGCGGCGGGATGAAGTCATGCATCTCAACGCGGTGGCGGCTTTCCTCTGGTCCTGCCTGGATGGCGAGAAAACACTCGGGGAGGTCGCCCGGGAGATAACCGGTGAGTTCGAGGTGGACGCGGAAACCGCGGAGGAAGACGCGGTGTGTTTCGCGGGCGAGCTTCTCGAGCGGGGAGCGGTCGAGATTGTGGCGCTGGAATGAGGTTTACCGGGTCGCGGACCTTTTCCTGGAGATAAGGTCGGAGGTCGGCGACCCGACGCCATACCTCCCGGAGCAGATGCGCGGGTTCGTCCGTGACGGCACCCCTGACCTCACCGTGGATTTCCACGAGGACGAAGAGGCCCATGCCGATCCGCTGCGGCGCTTTTTCCCCCCTCGCTTCACCCTGGTCCATGGCCCGGAAGGCCTGCTATTTTGCGTAAGCCAGGGCGGAAGCGAGCCGGCCGGAGGGGATGCTCCCGGAGGAGTGCATGGCCCCAGGCCCTTGGGGGTGATAGGGCAAAGCGGCTCCGGGAGGATGGGGCTTCCTCCCCTGGATCGTGCCTGGAGGATCCCCGAGGAGGAGGAGGCGGTGCGCGAGGCGATGCAGGCATTCGTCAAAGCGTGTTTACAGTTGCGCCTGCTCGCGTCGGGCGGCACCATGGTGCATGCCGCGGGCGTCGTCCACGGGGGTGCCGGATTCGTCCTCGCCGGGCACACCCGCGCCGGAAAGACCACCCTGAGCAGGCAGTTTCCCCGCGACAACGTGTTGGGGGACGACCTGGTGGCGGTCAGCGCCCGGCGCGGCCTTTTTCACCTCCACGGCACCCCATGGCCGGGGAGGGAAGGTGGGGCCGTTTCCTACGGCGGCGTTCCGTTGCGGGCGGTCTTCCTGCTGCACCCCGAGGGAGCGCCCGGGATGCGCCGCCGGGGCTCCGGGGATTCCCTCGCCGAGCTGGCGGCGAACGCGCCGCGCCTGGGACATCCGGGCGAGGAGAGCAAGCTCCTGGATATTTTTTCAAGCCTGGTTGAGCGGGTACCGATATACGAGTTGAGCCTCGGGCTCGGCGAAGACGCCCTGCCTTTTTCGACCGGGCGTTGGCGGAAAACGAGAATTGAGGGTGTAGGATCCAGGTTCGCCACGAGCCCCTGTGGTGATGCGGTTGCGGCTGGGATTCCATGGATTCCCTCGCCGAGCTTGCGGCGAACGCGCCGCGCCTGGGACATCCGGGCGAGGAGAGCAAGCTCCTGGATATTTTTTCAAGCCTGGTTGAGCGGGTACCGATATACGAGTTGAGCCTCGGGCTCGGCGAAGACGCCCTGCCTTTTTTCGACCGGGCGTTGGCGGAAAACGAAAGCCGAGGGCGTCGGGCCCGACGGCACCCAGAGGCCTGGAGACGGTGTTCAATGATGGACGGAAGATGGAGAGAACTTAAAAGGAAGGTGGGAGCGCTGGACTCGCCGGAACGTGAGTTCATCGACCGGATATTCGGGGGCAACGTGCCCTACTCCGGCAGCCTGGAGCTGACGCACCGCTGCAACCTTTCCTGCCGCCACTGTTACCAGTTCGCAGCGCGAGATGGGGAGATGGAAGCGGGGAGCTGGATAGCCCTGCTGGAGGAGCTGGCCTCCCTCGGGTGCCTTTTCGTTTCCTTCACCGGCGGGGAGCCCCTGCTGCGCCCGGATCTGCCGCGCCTCCTGGAGGCGGCGGCGGGCATGGACTACGCGATCACCGTGCAGACCAACGGCACCCTCATCGACAAGCGTACGGCGCGCTTGCTGGGCGGCTATCCCACCCTGCGGGTGGACGTGAGCGTATATGGCTCCAGGCCTGCCACCCATGACGCCTTGACGGGGGTGGGGGGCTCCTTCGCCGCGGCGCGGCGCGGCATGGAGCTGCTCCTGGAGGAGGGGGTTCCCCTGCTGCTCAAGGTGACGGTCGGCGCTTTCAACCTGGACGAGGTGGAGGGCATCGCGTCCCTCGCCGATTCCCTGGGAATAAAAGCCATATTTTCTTCTCTCATCTTCCCGCGCAACGACCGTGACCCGGCTCCTGTCTCCCTGAGGCTCGACGATGCCGGGCTGGAGCGGTTCATCCGCTTCGAGACCGCCTACATGCTGGAGAACCTCGCCGAGATGTTGGGCGTGGAGGGAAAGACGCTCACCTATGAGGATCTCGCGGGTTACGTGCGGAAGTGCGCCGTCGATCCCGCACGCCTGGAGAGCGAGAACCGCCGTTACTGCGGTGCGGGGCGCACCGTTTTCGCCGTCAACCCCTACGGTGACGTGTATCCTTGCGTGGCCTTGCCCCTTGTGTTAGGAAACCTTATAAAGGATAATTTCGCCCGAATATGGAAAGATTCACCGCCGATCATACGATTAAGGGAGAGAGAGGACGAATTGGCGGCGGAATGCGAGGAGTGTGATCTGCTGGAGAAGTGCGCGATCTGCCGGGCGCTCTCCTACCTCGAGGCGGGAGACACCGCCGGTTTGAGCAGGGAGAGGTGCAGGCAGACGCGGACATTACTCAAGGTGTTGGAGCATGAAGAGGCGCGAAGCTGACAAAAGAACCTACGAAAAGCCTCGCATGAAGGTCATGCGCATCAACCGCTTTTTCTTCGGCGGGTGCCAGGTCGTCTGGCCCAACTGCTATTCCATGTACCTCTTCGTTCCCGGTTCCGCACGCTGCCGCTGATAAAGACCCGGCGCCCTTTTCGCGTAGGGAAAAGCATAAGCCCACGAAACCTCCATCCGCGGTCTCCTGCAGTCCGCATCCATTGGTCCTCCTCGCCCTCGCGGATGCCTGAAAAACGCCACAGTGCCGCAAACGGGCTTCTAAGCAGAGCGGGCCGTTGAACCCCGTGTTTCTACCGTTCCCCCTTCTCGTCGCGCCGCATACCGGATAAGAAAGACCGCTCGCCCTGTTGTGGTCGTTTATATAGAGAGAAAAGGAGAAGTGGGTCTGTTTTAAAAAAAGAGGACCTGTTGGAAAGGGGCGGAGGAACACGATGAGGGGATTCTGGAAGCACCTGGCGGCAAGCGCTTCCATCACCGCCGTTTTCCTGGTCAGCGCGCTGGCGGTCTCCCTCATGCCGGCAGCAACGCCCTCCGTGGTGGCGGCGCGAGAGCCTGGGGCGGCCTCGTTCGCGCGTTCCTTCGCCGGCATGGTGAGGGAAATGGTCGCGGCCGTTCCGCGGGAGGCTGCTTCCAAGGACGTGGCCCCAGCGCCTCAAACCTCGACCGCGGCGCGGACGAACCCCGCGACGACCGCGCCCGGTGGAGGGCAAACAGCGGCAAACCCGCTCCCGGAGCCGGCGCAGCCGGCGCCCTCCGACCCACCCGCCCCCGACGTCGAGCCGGACGCGCCCGCGGTGAGCGCCATCAACCCCGACCTGCCCGCGCCGTCGAACCTCGCGGCAAGGTACACTTACACCCCCGGCAACCCCAGGATGGACCTCTCGTGGAGGGGCGTCAGCGCGCCTGGGTTCGTTGCATACGAGGTCGAGGGGTGGGAGGGGGATGATCTTAACTCCATGGCCGAGGTATACGCCCACCTGTCCGAGATCGATCCCCAAGCCGCTCCTTACGCCAAGGATTTCGCCTACCAGGTAGATTTGCTGGGCACGCAAGGTTTGACCCAGGCGGAGCGCGAGGACGTCCTGGCCGCCATGCGCAAGGATATGGACGTCCTCAACGGCCTCATTGCCGCGAATCCCAAGGCCACGGACCTCTGGGAGAAACTGCTCTCCCTGGCCGACAGCTTCCGGACGAAAAAGACCTATGTCAAGGACATGAAGCTCAAGGCCGATGCCTACTACCTCTACGTGGTGGTTGCCATGTACAGCACCGGCGAGAGCAGCGCCCCCTCCAACAGCGTGGCCATGTGCGCCTATCTCTATACCTACCTGCCTCCCGCCGCGCCCACCGGCTTCACCGCCATCGCCTACGACCCGGGGGTGGCGCTGGAGTGGAGCCGCAACACCGAGTCCGACCTGGCCGGATACGACGTTTACCTCTTGCAGGGCTCCACGCCGGTGAAGCTGAACCAGGAGCTCATCGCCAGGGGGACGGAGTTCTTCAACGCGAACGGCTTGGAGGGCGAGACGTACCAGGTGGTGGCGGTTAACATAACCGGACAGCGCAGCAATCCCGCCGGCGCCACCGCGGTGCTGGCCCCCGCCACCATATATGACGCCGACAGCCCGGCGTGGCTTTACCCCGCGGGCACCTGGGTGAGGGAGAACTACACCCAGCTGGAGGTGGGCGGAAGGGTGCTCAGGGTGGGAAGCGGAAAGGGCTCGCGGGCGAGCCTCACCTTCACCGGCCGCAGGGTGAGGGTGTATTCCGCCCGCTACTGGAGCTGCGGCACCGTGAACTACTACATCGACGGCAAGCTCGCGGGGAGTTTCAACCTCTACTACGACGGCGGCTACACCCCGGACGAGCAAAGCCCCCGCATCCCCGCCCTCTGGCGGCAGATGACCTTCCAGGTGACGGGGCTTTCCAAGGGACAGCACACCCTGGTCATCGAGGCCTCGGGCATACCGGGCGCCGAAGGCCTCGACTTCGTCAACTTCGACTACGCCGAAGTCCGCTAACCTTGGGGTCGTATCTTGAATTGTGAATTGTGAATTGGGGTCGTATCTTGATTTTTTTCTCGCCTTGCTTTTATCCAGCGTCTTAATATTGGGGTCGTATCTTGAATTGTGTGAATTGGGGTCGTATCTTGATTTTTTCCTCGCCTTGCTTTTATCTAGCGTCTTGTCAATCCCCGTGGCAACAAAGGTACAGCCCTTGCCCAATACCTGAATTGAAACCCTCGCTCCTCGAGGTTGGGGGTAGGCAAGACTTCTACCCATCCCAGGGCCCGATTGCTCTAACCGCTCAACCTGTAGCCGATTACAAGGCCTGACCCTTCGGCCGGGAGAGGTGTCCTCGCCATTATTGGAGGGAGATGTCAACTGACATCCCGTTCACCCCTGAAATAGCGCCGCAGGCTCCCCGTATGCTCCTAATCCCGGGTATTCGTGAAAAAAGGGGGCCAGGATGCCGTTATAACGATTGTAAGGGAAAGAAAGAACCGGCAGAGAAGAGCAGGCGGCGACAGTAAGGAAATAGAATTTCTCGCGATAACGTAGGAGGCGAGGAAAGGCAGACAAAAGCGTAGCCTACAAGAAGCCTGCAAAAGCGTAGCCGACGAAGAGGGGCCGCCCGTCGAGGGCGGCCTCGCCTATTTGGTGGAGAGAGATAGGGGTCGTATCTTGATTCTTTCCTCGCTTTGCTTTCAACCATCCACCGCAGCGCAATGGAGACGGACCTTGCCCTATGACTTGATCAAAGTCATCCTCCTTTTAAGTTAGCTCCTGCTCTGTCCGGAGCAAGGCTTGTCTCTTGTATAGGGATATAGACGTGGGGGACGGTCCTTGCCCCATAGCTGACCCGCCCATATTTCGCTGGCCATAGCGTCACCGGCACAGTCAACGGATGCCTTGCGCATGCCGGCCTACCAAACGTGAGTCCCGGGCACACAGAGACGACCTTGCTTCATGCCCGAGCCTTTTCTCGCAGCGCATTACGTCACCGGCACCGTCGATGGACCTCTTGCGCATGCCGGCTTATCAAGCGTGGGTCCGGTTTCACCATGGATGGTCAAGTTTTCCGGGCGATCCCCGATGATTTATATGGAAGCGGAAAGGGGGCTCTCGGTGTAGGATACTGCTGGGAGACCGGTCTTCTCGCAGCACTTTAAGAGATGGCCGCCCCCCGTTGTGGCGGCAAAAAGAGGTGTCTCGCGGTCCCCAAGGCGAGGAGCGCCTTCCGTCATCGCGGTGGACGGAGAATCAATATATACTATCGCGCGTGGAAAGGGTAAATGCGTGGATAAAGGCGGCGATGGAGCGATGTCAGGCCTCAGGCGCAGGTTGAAACGGGAACGCAACGGCGCCGGTAGAACGGGCTTCAGGGCAGTCTTCACCATAGTCTACGCCGCCCTCGGCGTACTGGTGGCGGCAAGCTTCGTCCTCTATGTGTCGAGGGTCTCCGGCACGTCAAGCGCCGGGGGAGGCTCGACCCGCGAGGACACCTTCTCGCACGAGATGGAGGCGCTCTCCGCCCCCGATAACGTAAGGGTGACGGTGGGAAAAGGCGCGACCGTGCGCTGGGACGCCAAGGACGACATCCGGATCATCGGTTACAACGTGTATCGCTATAAGGCAAGCGACGACCCGGGCACCAGGGTCAACCCCGCCATCGTCTCCGATAACGTCTACCATGACGACGAGGGGACCATGTTCAACACCTATGCCGTGGCGCCGGTGGACACCAACGGCAGGGAAGGGGAGGTCTCCATCCCCGTGGCGGGGGAGGTGGAGCCGATATCCCTTACCGGGCTCACCCCGACCCAAGAGCCGGAGGTTATCGAGGACACCACCATAACCACGCCCCCCGAGAAAAGCCTCCCGCCCACCCTGGTCAGCTGCGTTGCCGAGGGAATGACCTACCAGGGGGTATGGTACAAGGAACATTACGCGGAGGTCACCGGCGGCGTGATCATGGCCACCCCGTACGGGGGGGATTACTGCACCTATACCTTCGCCGGCGATTACGTGGCGGTGGTGAGCACCCGACACTGGAACTACGGCATCATGCAGGTCTACATCGACGGGGAGCTGAGGGCCGAGGTGGACCTCTATTCCAGCCAGCTCAAGGTCAGCGACACCGTCTTCTCCGCTTCCGGCCTGGGGCCCGGGGCCCATACCATCAAACTGCTATGCTCGGGGCGGAAGAACGCCGACGCCAACTTCACCTTCATCAACCTGGAAGCCCTCCAGGTCCGCTGAAAACAGGCAGTCCAGGGGGATTTGCAGGGCTCAACATGCCAACAGGTATATTGCATTAATGTGTGTTTCATAGCCATCATGGTTTTGGTGCGGCTACGGATGGGGAACTAACCTGGATAGCGGCGGAGGAACCTGCGGCGAGGCGATTCTTCCTCGGGGGGAGGGGCGTAATAGTAATAGTGGTAGTAACCGTAACGCGTGGATGGCGAGATGTTGTTAATAACCAGTCCCGCCACTTTAGCGTTTACCTTGCGCAGCAGCTCCACCGCGTGCTTCGCGCCCTGCCGGTCCGCCTTGCCGTATCCCGCCACCAGCACCACTCCCCCGACCCTGGTGGCCAGGGCCATGGCGTCCGAGGCGACCAGCACCGGCGGCGCGTCGATCAGGACGAAGTCCGCGAAGCGCTTCACCCGTTCCAGCGCCTCACGCATCGCCTCCGAGGCCACCAGCTCGGCAGGATTGGGGGGCTTTATCCCCGCCAGCAGGACGTAGAGGTTGGGGTATTGCGTGGGCTGAACCGCCTCCTCCAGGGTCGCGGCGCCCGCCAGCACCCCACTGATGCCCTTGCCCGGGGAAACCTTGAAATACTTGTCCAGCACCGGTTTGCGTAAGTCCGCCTCCACCAGCAGGACTTTTTTCCCCATCTCCGAGATGGCGGCTCCCAGGTTGAGCATCACCGTGGATTTTCCCTCCTCCGGTCCCGAGGAGGTGAAGAGCAAGGTCTTGCCCTCATCCTCCAGGTCCAGGAACTGCAGGTTGGTGCGCAAGGTGCGGTATCCCTCCATAGCGGGGTGCTGCGACCTCTCGAAATAGGGGATGGCGTTGCGCGGAAGGTCCTCCAGGGGGAGGTGCGGTATCTCTCCGATGATGGCGGCCTCATAGTGCCTCTCGAAGTCCTCGCGGGTGCGCAGGGTGTCGTCGAGGTAATCGACCAGGAATGCCAGGCCCACCCCCAGGATCAGCCCCAGGAAAAGGGCGAGGATGCCGTTGCGGGTGGGTCGCGGGCTGGTCTTTACCCCCGGCTTGGCGGGTTGTACGATCTCCAGGCCCCTCTGCTCGAGGGACTCCGCGATGCGCAGGGTGATGTATTTTTCGTAGAGGGATACCCACAGGTTGACAGCCCGGGCCGCCTCGTTCTGCAGCTCGGCAGGCACGTTGTTCGAATACTTCTTGGCCTCCTCTGCGACCTGCCTGATCTCTTCCTCGACCTCCTGGATACGGTTCCAGACCTCTCGCCTGGCCTCGCTTATCTGGCGGATGGCCGCGAGCTGGCGGCTGGCAATATATTCCTCCGCATAGGTCTGGGCCACGTCGCGGGAGAGGAGGGGGTCGCCGCAGTTGATGACGATGTCGAAGATGTTGGTGCGCTGGACCTGCTCCACGCCGACCATGGACGCAAGCTCGGAGGCGGCGGGGATGCTTTCGGGGATGTACACGTCCTCGCCGGCCTCGCGCAGCTTCTGGTTCTCCTCGTACTTGATCTTCAGGGCGGCCTCCACGGCCTGGGCCATGGTGTCGGTCTTGATGATCTCCGTCTGGGTCTGGATATAGCGGTCGGGGTCGAAAAGGGCCGAGGTGAAAAAGCTCCCCAGGACCGACTCGCTTGCCGAGCTCACCTCGCTTAGTATCTCCACCTTGGACTGGTAAACGGGAGGCTGGATGAAGGTGAAGATCAAGGTGAGGGCGATTATCGCCGCCACCGTCCCGGCGATGATCCACCTGCGGTGGAGGAGGACGTTCAGGTAATCCCTTAACTCCAAGAACTCACCTTCCCCGGCCCGCTTCGTCCGTTACCTTAACGCCGTGTTCGCAAAGATGGAAAAGCAGGTCCCCCGGTATCCCGTGGTTAATTCTTGCCTTCAGCAACGGCTCCTTTCCCTCCGGGCTCCGTATCGAACGTGCGCATTGAGCTAAGCTTCCCAACCTGGAACCCGCTTCCATATCATGCGGGTGGCCGCCGGTCCCCGCCTCGCCTTCCCCTCCGGGCGCCGTATCGAACGTGCGCCTCGAGCTAAACCTCCCAACCTGGAACCCGCTTCCATATCATGCGAGTGGCCGCCGGTCCCCGCCTCGTTCTATTTAATGGTAATAGCAGCCGCCCTTTTTCACAATGCGATCAAAGTCGGACCCATGCAGGCGACTCACGGGCCGCGCACGCCGATGGTGGCGTGGCCCATGTTGCGTTCCCCCCAGTACATGGCGCGCTCGCAGATCACCGGCCTGTCCGCAAGCACCGATACCGAGACGTCGCTCTCCGGGACCACGTCGTTCACGCGCAGCGAAAAGCGCGCGTACCCCGGGACGGGAAAGGATACGAAATCCGTGCTCGCGTCCGACTTCATGAAGGTGAAGGAAACCACCGCTTCCTCGGGGTTGGGGTTCTGCACCAGCACGTATTCCTCGAACCCCCAGGCGGTGGTGCCCTCGGCCAGGTACCAGTTTTTTGAGGGGAGGGGAGTGCCGATGGTGTCGTGGCCCCCGAAGGACGAGGCGCCTCGCCAGTACATGGCGCGCTCGCAGATAACGGGGACGTCGGAGGTGACGAAAGTGGAAAGGTCGGTGTCCTCGCACCCCGGGACTTCGTTCAAATGCACGGTATAGCGGGAACGTCCCGGCACCAGCACGCCGTAGGGCACGGTGCCTCCGCCGGGGAGCATGAACTGCATGCCCACCGCCGCCTGCTCCTGGTTGGGGTTCTGCACCATCACGTAGGTGTCGAAACCCCAGGCGGTGGTGCCCTCGGCCAGGTACCATTCCCGGCTGGGGGAGGGGGTTCCGATGGAATCATGACCCAGGTCCTTGCCGTAGCGGTACATGGCGCGCTCGCAGATCACCGGCGCGCTCGCCTCTACCATGGTGGAGACGTCGCTTTCCGTGATCACCTGGTTGACATTGACGGTATGCCTGGCCCGGCCGGGGACTTCGAAGCCCATGGCGTGGGTCTCTCCGCCCGGCTTCATGAAGGTCATAGTCACCTTAATCGGATCAAGATTGGGGTTCTGCACCAGCACGTAGGTCTCGAACCCCCAGGCGGTGGTGCCCTCGGCCAGGTACCAGGTGGGGGAGGGCTCGGAAACCCCGATGGAGGCGTGCCCTCCCGCGCGCCCGTTCCAGTACATGGCGCGCTCACATATGATGGGCAAGTCCCCGTCCACCCTGGTGGAGACGTCGCTTTCCGTCACGAAGGAGTTGACGAGGATGGTGAAACGCGAGTTCTCGGGCACGGTGAAGGCGTCCTCCCTCACCTCCCCGCCCGGTTTCATGAAGGTAAAGGTCACTTCTGTGGGCTCCGGGTTGGGGTTCTGCACCAGCACGTAGGTGTCGAAACCCCAGGCGGTGGTGCCCTCCGCCAGGTACCAGGTCCTGGAAAGGGGAGGGATGGTGTTGTTGGTCGTGACTTCGCGCGCGTCCGCGGCGCTCAAGCCGGAGGTGTCGTAGGCGCGCGCCTCCAGCAGGTAGCGCGCCCCGTCCGGGTATTCCCGCGTGTCCCAATCCCAGCGGTAGGGGGCGGTGCGGTCGGTGAACTTCAACTCGCCGTCCACCCTGAACTCCACCTGTTCTACGCCGCGCTCATCGGATGCCTCAACCTCCACGCCAACCGTTCCCGCTACCACCACGCCATTCGCGACGTTGACGATCGAACAGGAAGGGGGAGTGAAATCGTGCCCCAGGAAGAGGAAGTGCTCTCCGCAATTCTTTCGCGTTTCCCCCGGCCCGTCGCCGTTGACGTCGCTTATCACCAGGTCGTCGAAGCCATGCGGGTCTCCATCGAGGTTCGCCCCCGAGAGGCAGAAGCCGAAGGCGTCCCCGCTCCTGGCGCCGTAGAAGGTCATCGAGGCATGGGAGGCGAGGTCCACTTGGGAAGGCCAGGGAGAAACCCCGCGCACCAGCCATGCCGCGCCGCAGTTCGGCCTCTCGGCGCCCTTTCCGGCGCCCGTGCTTCCCGTCGCGATATCGGGGTGCCCGTCGGCGTCGAAGTCGAGCACCGCCACGGAACGCCCCGCCGCCGCCCCCTCATAAGGCCCGTACAGGGTGATGTCGGGAGGCATGGACGCGAGGTCCACGGTTCCGGGAAGCGTGCCGCCACGGATGACCATGACCTCGCCGCACCCGCCGCGCGCATCCCCCGGGCCGTCGGCCCAGATGGAGGTGAGGACGATATCGTCATAGCGGTCGCCATCCACCCGCGCCAGGGGCCTCGACATCGAGGTGGGGATGCGGTCCAGGGGCGAGGCGCCGTATATGGTGCAGTCGGCCTGGGTGGCGAGGTCGACGAAATAGGGAAAAGCCCCCTTGGGCCTTCCGTACACCGCGTAGACTTCGCCGGCGCCGTTGCGCGCGTTGCCGGGGCCGTTCGCCTCGGCTGCGCCGATGAGCATGTCCGCCATGGGGTCGCCGTTCAGGTCGCCCACGCTCACCGGGAATCCGCATGAATCCAGGCTGTCCACGCCGTTGATCACCTTGTTGGGAGGGATGGGGTTGGCGTAGTCCCATGCCGGCCAACCGCCCGCGCGGCCCCAGACGATATAGGCGCGGCCGGTGCCCGCCTCTCCCACAGCCCAGGCGTGGGAGGCGTCCACTGCGTCCACCGCGTTCTTGCCCTGGGTGAACAAAACCAGCTGTTTGCTCCAACCGGTACCGCCGTCGTTGGTCTCCAGTATGGTGCCGCCGTCCCCCACCGCCCACACGTTGGAGGCATCCGCCGCCGCCACCCCCCGCAGCGCGACGGCGGTTCCGCTCGCCTGGGGAGACCAGCTTGAGCCGTCGTAGTGCAGTATGGTGCCGCCGTCCCCCACCGCCCACACGTTGGAGGCATCCGCCGCCGCCACCCCCCGCAGCGCGACGGCGGTTCCGCTCGTCTGGGGAGACCAGCTTGAGCCGTCGTAGTGCAGTATGGTGCCGCCGTCCCCCACCGCCCATACGTTGGAGGCGGAAAGGGCGACCACGTCGCGCAGGTTGGAGGAGGTCACCCCGCCTCCCTGCGCTGCCCACGCTTTGCTATCGTTGTAGTTGTTGTTGAAGATGATCAGCCCTCCCGCCCCCACCGCCCACGTATGCGAGGCGTCCAGCGACGCCACCCCGAAGAGGCCGCGCTTGAACTGGTGAAAAGTGGAATCGACGCTCCAGGAGGCGCCGTCATAGCGGTAGATGGTGTCGTAGGCGCTGATGTAGCGTCCCACCGCCCAGCCGCGCGTGGTGTCGATCATGGAGACGTCGTAGAGGGAGTCCGGGTTGGCGTACCCCTGCGCGGCCCAGGTCGAACCGTCCCCGAAGTGGACCCCGCCGTTCCCCAGGTGGGCGCCGAACAGGATATCGTCGTAGCCGTCCCCGTCGATATCCCCGGCCGCCACGCTCATGCCGCACATCTCGCCCCCGTTGGCGCTTGAGATGTAGAGGTCGGGTGGGTCGGTGTCGAAGTTCCAGGACGTGGGGAGCGAGGCGCTCCCGAAGATCACGGAAACCGAGCCCGCGTACGAGGGCCCCGTTCCCAGCCCTTCCGGCGTGTCGAGGTAGGCCCCGATGAGGATGTCGTCGATGCCGTCGCCGTTGACGTCCCCGCAGGCCACGCTGCACCCCGTGCTGAAGGAAAAGGTGTATCCGCTGATAGTGAGGTCCGCGCCCGTTCCGAGGTCGACGTCGGCTGCAGGTTCCGCGCGCCCGTAATAGACATAGACCTTGCCGGTGTAGAAATAAGGAGGCGCGGTGCCTCCCTGGTCGTGCCCCATGACCAGGTCTGCTATGCCGTCGCCGTTGACGTCCCCCGTGGCGGTGTCGGCGAATAATGACACCTCATCCGCGTTGGCGCCGTAGAGGTAGGAATCCGCGTCGCCATGGGCGGCGTCCTTTTCGGCCGTGCCCGCGGAGCCCGGGCCCGATGGAAAAGGTTGAGAAACAACGCGCTCCCCTGGGTACGCAACGATGACAAAGTCAACACCGGCTCGAGCCGGGAAGGACACTGGCATGAGGGGCGCGACCCCCAGCGCGCCAGCCGCCAGCGATAGGAAAAGCCTCGAGCGCATTATCACTGTTCCCATCCAGGCATGGGGTTTGGCTCTCGCCCCAAGCCTTATAGAGCTCTGTGCCTCACCAGTAGCGGAGCCACTGGACGTTCACGAAGTGCATCCAGGTGAGGTCGTATAGCACCCCGTCTATCTCCACCCAGCCGGGGCCTCCCGTGCCCGTCGCCCTCAGCGTGATGACATGAGCCGTGGAGGGGTTGAGGTCGAGGGTCGTGTATATGGGAACTCCCCAGATGTAATCATCGCTGTTGAGATCGACGGCCGCCACCGGCACGCCATCCAGGTACACCTCGGCTACGCCGCATTGCCAGTACTTGGCGGAGGCAAGCCGCGCCCTGGTGTAGCCTGGGGGGATGACATAGCTCGCGGTTGCGCCTTCGTCGTTGGCCACAAGGAGGTCCGCCTCTCCCGTGAGGGGTTCGGGGAGCTGGGTATAAGGCTCGATATACCATTCTCCCTGCGTGGACCATCCCGGATCGTCGGCGAGGACGTATTCCGGGGGCTGTGGAGCCATGCTGAAGGACCAGTTGTGATTCCCAGCCAGGTGGTTCCCCGCCAGGTCGGCTATGCCCGTGGTCAAGGTGGCGGTGTAGGTGGTCCCGTAGGACAATTCGCTTTCGGGGTCGAAGGTGGCGGTGAAGGTTCCCGGGTCATAGGAGACATTGCCCATCACCGGCATGCCCTCATCGTCCACGAGGGTGAAGGTGGAGCCGTTCACGCTTGCCGGGTCCACGCCGTTGGCGTCATATACGACCGCCGAAAGCGAGGCGGTCACGGCAACCGGATTCGCCCCGTTCGCGGGAGAGGTCCCCGTCACCGCCGGCGGCGTCCAGTCCACCACCAGGGCAGCTCCCGGACCGGGGGTCTCGACGTTGCCCGCGGCGTCCCGGGCGCGGCTCCGGATGGTGTATGTCCCCTCCGCGGGGATGGGATTCCACGTGTAGGACCAGGTGGAGAAGTCGCCGGGAGCGCCGGGTGTCGCGGGAACCCAGCTTGCCCCGCCGTCGAGGGAAACCTCCACGGCGGAAACCCCGGAGGCGTCGGGCGCGGGGTCATATGCGGTGCCGGTGACAAGGTATGAATGGGCGGCGGTGAGCTCGCCGTTCGCAGGCGACGAGACGCTGGAAGAGGGAGGCGTGGTGTCATAGATGATGCGTGCCCTGAAGAGGTCTATGTAGAGGTCGGTGCGGGTGAGGTCCCAGTTGCTGGCAAGCCTTACGCGGATGGCCCCGGTGGCGCTCACGAATCTCCGCGCGCGCGCGGCATCCCCTACCGCCACCGACAGCGATCCGTCCCCGGCGATGGGAAAACTTCCCAGATTGTACCAGGTGGTATCCCAGGCCGAGGCGTCGTGGTCGTAGAACTGCACGCGCCAACTCTCTCCCGAGTCTGACTGGCGTCCCTCCATCTCCACCCGGATATCGAGCACCTTCTCCCTCGGGGCCTCGCTGAAGGCCTGCCATCCTTCCCAGTTCGATTCGAGATAGCGGAAAATGAACAGGAACGTACCCTCCCGCACTCTCATGTATGTGTTGTCCGCCGACTGTACGTTGGTGTAATTCCCCGAGACTATGGAGCCCATGGAAAAAGATGGGTTGGCGGTGGGCACCTTGTAGGCGGAGGCTCCCACAGCGGTGATCGCCCCGGGGAGGGAAAGCAGCAGGATGGCGACCGCGACACCCGTGACGGCTATTTTCGTTGCCCTCGACATGCTCCGCTCCTTTGCGTCCTTTTGCTTTCGTTCCTAGGCAAGCGACGCGTTCATCAATCCCCGCCCTCGCGCTTCAATCGCTCACGAAACATATTTTAACATCCGCGATGGGCCTTATCCAGCGAGATCAGGAGGCCAGAGGGAACAGCATATCGCCTGGAATAATGATTTGGGAGATCACTCCTTTCCTCTTGTCGAATTCGCTTGTTTTGCCAGGAGATAGGGTGGTCTCTCAACCGATTTCAACCCGGAGAGCGCCCGCAGAAACGATACAACGTTACCTCTCTTTTATAAGAATTGCTTGATTTGCCAGGATAAAAGGCGCCATCAACCTTTTTCAACCCGGAAAGCGCCCGCCGAAACGATACATCATCGGGGTTGACGTGGCGGCAATGCGAAGGATAGACTGCGCTGTCCTGTCGATTTGAAAGGCGACGACGTTCACTTCCGGCGGGCCCTGCGTTTGAAGGAGACGCGCTTGCGGTCGCCCTCCGTCTCGCCGCCGTAGGAATAATAGTAGTAGGGCGCGTAATAGCCGTACCCGTAACGGCCGGTCATCTCGACGTTGTTGATGACCACGCCCAGCACCCGCGTCTCCACCTTGGAGAGTAGCTCCATGGTGTGGCGGGCGCCGTCGCGGTTGGCGATGCCGTGGCTCGCCACCACCAGCACCCCATCCATCATCGGGGCCATGGCGATGGCGTCGCTCACCGCCAGCACGGGGGGCGCGTCCACGATGACGTAATCGTATTCCTCGCGCAGGCGGCGCAGCAGCTCCTGCATGGCCTGGGAGGAGACCAGCTCCGCCGGGTTGGGGGGTTTGGGCCCCGACATGAGCACGTGGAAGTTGTCGTTTCCGGTGGTGACGATCGCCTCGCCCAGCTCCGCCGCGCCCATGATCACGCTGGTGAGTCCCTTGGGCTGTTTTTCCACCAGGAACTTGCTCAGCACCGGGCGGCGCAGGTCAGCCTCCACCACCAGCACCTTGCGCCCCATCTCCGAAAGGGCGGCGCCCAGGTTGGCGGACACCGAGGTCTTTCCCTCCTCGGGGCTCGCCGAGGTTACCATGATCAGGCGCGTGGTCCCGTCCAGGTTCAGGAACTGCAGGTTGGTGCGCAGGTTGCGGTAGCCCTCCGCCGCCGTGCTGTCGGGCTGGGTGAAATAGACCACCTCGCGCTCCTCGTCGCCGGCGAAGGTTGCCTTGGCGATCTCCCCGATGATGGAAACCCCGTAGCCGCGCTCGAAGTCCTCTCGCGTCTTTAAGGTGTCGTCGAGGTAGTCCACCAGGAAAGCCAGGCCCACTCCCAGGATCAGTCCCAGGAAAAGAGCCAGGATGCCGTTGCGCGTGGTGCGGGGGCTTACCTTTATCCCCGCCTCGGCAGGCTCGATTATCTCCAGGCCGCGCTGCTGCAGGGCCTCGGCTATGCGCAGGCTCATGTATTTTTCGTAGAGGGTCGCCCACAGGCTAACCGCCTGGCTCGCTTCCGCTTCCAGCTCAGGAGGGATGTTCTCCCGCGTATATTGCTTGGCTTCCTGGGCGATGTCCGCGATCTGGGTCTCCAGCTCCGTGATGCGGTTCCATACCTCCTTGCGCGCGTCGCTTATCTGTTTGATGGCGGAGAGCTGGCGATTGAGGATGTATTCCTCCGCGTAAGCCTGGGCGATATCCCGCGCCAGCAACGGGTCCTTATTGCTCACGGCGATCTCGAAGGCGTTGGTGTTCTGGGCGCGTTCCACCTTCACGCCGTCCTTGAGCTCCTCCACCGATGGGATTGACTGCGGTATGTATACTTCCTTGCCCTCCTCGCGGTCGTAGCGCGCCTCCTCGTAATCGTACTCCAGGCGGTCGTACACGGCTTGCGCCATGGTCTTGGTGCCGATGATCTCAGCCTGGGTCTGGATGAAAAGGTCGGGGTCGTTGAAGGCGAAGGAGATGAGGCTGTCGGATGCGGATTCCCCGGCGCGGTTGATGTCCGCAAGGATCATCACCCGGGACTCGTACATGGGGGTCTGCAAGAGGGAGAAAAGAAGCGCCGCGAAGATCACCAGGGCGGTGGCTCCCACGATCACCCACTTGCGCGCGAGAACGACGTTGATGTAGTCTTTCAGTTCCATTGCTTCCTAATTATACATGCTATCCTCATTCGGGAGGGAAGCGCGATCCTCAAGATCGTTTGCCTGATTACCATAAGCATGCGATGGGTGTCCGCACTCATACGCCGCAACGGTCATACAAGAACTCCTTCCAGGCATTTCCTGCAAGCAATAGCGCAGATACTCCGCTTTTCATCGGCTTTGCCGGCTTGCCCTGCAGGGGGTTTCGGGGAATATCCATGCACGTTACGCCATGGTGAAGGGGTGCCCCTTGCGGGGGCACCCCTGCTCTTCTCTATGGCCTATACCCGTTCCTTTCCCTTGAGGATGTGCGGTCAGAGCACTGCGGGAACGCCGATGGAAGCGTGGCCGCCCTGCTTGCCATCGTAGGTGAAGTACATAGCGCGCTCCGCCACCACATTCAACGGGTTTCCGTGCTGGTCAGTGGCCGTCACCAGGGTGGACACCTGCGCATCTGTGAGGTTGGTCAGCTCGTCCAGGTGCACCGACATCCTCTTGCCCGCGGGAAGGTCGAAGGAGTAATCTGGCGCCGTTCCTTCCACGAGCTGGAAGGAGAGGGTCACCCTGGCTGTCTCCAGGCCCGGGTTCTGCACCAGCACCCAGGTGTCGAAGTCGCCGCCGGTGTACCCTTCCGCGAGATACCACTTGGGGCCGGGCGCGTTGGTGCCGATGGAATCGTGTCCGCCCTGCTTGCCATCGTATGTGAAGTACATAGCGCGCTCCGCCACCACGGGCACGTTTGAGGTGACCTTGGTGGACACCTGCGCGTCCGCCAGGTTGGTCAGCTCGTCCAGGTGCACCGACTTGCGCATGCCGCCCTCTAGCTCAAAACTGTAGGCGGGAGCCGTCCCCTCCACGAGCTGGAACTCCATAGTGACACTGGCCGTCTCCGTGCCCGGGTTCTGCACCAGCACCCAGGTGTCGAAGTCGCCGCCGGTATACCCTTCCGCGAGATACCACGAAGTCGCGGGGGCGCTGACCCCGATGGAGTCGTGCCCCCCCTTCTTCCCGTTGTAATCGAAGTACACCGCGCGCTCCGCCACCACGGGCACGTTGGCGCTAACCTTGGTGCTGACCTCGGCGTCCGCCAGGTTGGTCAGCTCGTCAAGGTGCACCGATTTGCGCATGCCCCCGGGCAGTTCGAAGGTGTGATCGGGCGCCGTCCCCTTTACGAGCTGGAAAGAGAGGGTCACGGTGGCGGTCTCGGTGCCCGGGTTCTGCACCAGCACCCAGGTATCGAAGTCGCCGCCGGTATACCCTTCCGCGAGATACCAGTCGTTGGAGGGGGTCAGGGCTCCGATGGAATCGTGCCCGCCCTGCTTGCCCTCGTAGGTGAAGTACACCGCGCGCTCCGCCACTATCCAGTTGCCCGCGGTGGAGGTGACCTTGGTGCTCACCTCGGCGTCCGCGAGGCCGGGAAGCTCGTCCAGGTGCACCGACTTGCGCGTCCCCGCCGCCAGGTCGAAGGAGTAGGGTGGCGCAGTGCCTGTGACCAGCTGGAAGGACATGGTCACCTTGGCGTCGTCCGGGCCAGGGTTCTGCACCAGCACCCAGGTGTCGAAGTCGCCGCCGGTATACCCCTCGGCGAGGTACCAGGAGAAGGTCTGGAACTCGTACACCACCGCGTCGCCGTCCGTGTCGTACCAGGTGACGTTGTAGACATCGGTGCCGCTGGCGGTGTAGTCGCCTCCCAGGTCCACGGCGAAAACCCCCGAGGAGTTGCTGGTGGTCTCGTAGATCACAGGGTCTCCGTGCGGGTTCATGGTCACGCGCACCGGCACGCTGGCGGGGCAGGTGCCCTCGACCCTGTTTGCGCCTGGATCGCAGGTGGCGGTGACGTCGCGCACGATGACCTCGCGCGCGCCGCCCATGTTGCAGGTGACCTTGGTGCCGTCCTTGATGTCGAAGTTCTGGAACCATGCCTCGAAGAAGCCGTCACCAAGGGTGGTGGTGTTCTGGGTCACCGATCCCGCCTTCACCGAAAGAGCAGTGCCGGGGATGTAATAACCCAGGACGTCGTCGTACTGGGGATACACCGCCAGGCCCGCTCCGGATCCCGTGGCCACGTTCATGACCATGTGGCCGCCGGCGTTGATGGAGAAGACGTAAGCCGCGTCGCCCGTCCTCAGGTCGAGGATGCCCGCGAAGTTGGCGGAATAGGCGCCTCCCGCCTGGGATGTGGTGTGGACGTGCGCCGCGCCGGGCGGCACGTCTTCGTAGTAAGTCGAAGGTGAGACGATGTAAGTTTCGACGGGGATGTTGCCCGCCGCGATGCCGTTCACGCGGTTGTTGTTGAAGTCGATGACCGCGGTGAGGGTACAGTTGATGTTGATAGTGGCGCCGCCCCCAAGGTCGGTCACCTTCACCTCGTCGCCGGATTGGATATCCAGCCCCGCCGAGGAGAGGTCCGCCTTGAAGGACTTATCGGCTTCCACCGCTACCTGCACTTCGCCCTGCTTGATCCCGAGGCGCCACAGTTCCACCTTCACGTTGGGGCCATTGGTGACGGAACCGGTAACGGTATCAAAGGGGATGGACACCCGCACCCCCTCCTGAACCCCCTCGATGATGGCCGCCGCGCCGTAATCGACCTCGGCTTCGGGCCAGGCGATCTCGCGCTCGGCCAGCCTCTCGTGGGCCTCGGCGGGCGAGGAGGGGAGCCTGTCAAGGGGATCCGAAATCGCGCCCGCGGAGCTCGCGGGCTCCGTTTCGCCTCCGAAGGCCGAGGCCATGATGGGCACGGCCACCAGGAAGGCGATCACCAGCACGGCGCAGAGGATGTGAACCCCGAAGCTTCTTCTCAGTTGAATCATTTCCTTCACCTCCTCCGCTACTGCAGGCGTCCCAAGCTGACGATGCTCGTCAGGTGCCAGATGTTGTAGTCCTTGCGCAAGGTCATGCGCGTGCTCTCGATGCGTCCGCCCACGCCCACTACCTTGCCGGTGAGCACCGTCTCGGTATCGGAGACCTTGTCCACGGTGTCCACGATCATGTAATCGAGGCGCCCCTCGGCCACCTTGGTGAGGAATTCCTGCAGCTCGTTGATCTCGCGGGCCAGGTCCTCCTCGAAGCTGGCGGGCACCACGTAATTGGTGCCGCCGCTCAGTGAGCCCCCGAGCTGGCGGATGGCCGCTATACGCCACATCCCGCCCGATTTCTTGAGCACCATGGTGCCGTCGTGCTTGGCGCCGTCGGTCGTGGTAAGGGTGAAATAAAGGTATGAGGTGTTTGCGTCGCCGCCAGGGGCCACGTCGGTGGCCACGGCGTCGAGCCTCTTCACCTCTCCCTCGGCCAGGGCGATGAAGAAGTTCTGGTGGCGCTGCGTCTCGGTGACGTAGCGCTGGTCGGGGTCGTCGTAGGACGAGTCCTCGCCCGAGGGCAGTGCCGCCGCCTCGGCGCCGGGCTCCGTAGAGCCGTCCGCGGCCACGGCTGATCCCGCCTCCGCTTCGCCTTCCCCGTTTTCCGCCCCTACTACGGCGGATTCGCCCTCAGGCGGCGATCCCCGTTCTTCGCCCCGCACCATGTCCGCGATCTTCCACGCGGCAAGGGCCAGGGTGGTGGAGGCGAATACGGCAATCAAGACGATGATTAGAACTCTTCGCACATCCCTCACCTCTCCCTGTTACTCGATACCGACGGTATTTCCTGACCCGCCCGCGAATTCCTGACCCACCTGCGAATTCGCGGCGGTTTCTATCGCCCCATCCAACAGCAAGCGCATGGGAGAACAGTTACAGTTAAAAGTCAACAGGTATATCCTCGACAGTACCGCTCCCATACACGAAAGCCTCCACCATTATATACCCCCGGGCTGGAAACGCAAACCATTTCGCCTTGCGTGTGTGGGTAAACCCCGGGCGGAATCAGCGTTTCCGCCCGGGGCCGGCCATCCGCTATCGTTCCGGGAAGCCGATGGAGTCGTGCCCTCCTTCCTTGCCGTTGTAGTTGAAGTACACCGCGCGCTCCGCCACCACCGGCTTGTCCGAGGTGACCTTGGTGGAGACGTCGGTGTCGGAAAGGCCTTCCAGCTCGTCCGGTGGATAGACTGGCGCGTGCCCGCCGGCAGCACGATCTCCTTGTCGGGAGCGCTCTTTCCCGGCGGGAGCTGGAAGGAGAGGGTCACCCTGGCGTCCTCGCTTCCCGGGTTCTGCACCAGCACCCAGGTGTCGAAGTCGCCCCCGGTATAACCCTCAGCCAGGTACCAGGTATTTGCGGGCTCGGTCACCCCGATGGAGTCGTGCCCTCCTTCCTTGCCGTTGTAGTTGAAGTACACCGCGCGCTCCGCCACCACCGGCTTGTCCGAGGTGACCTTGGTGGAGACGTCGGTGTCGGAAAGGCCTTCCAGCTCGTCCAGGTGGATAGACTGGCGCGTGCCCGCCGGCAGCACGATCTCCTTGTCGGGAGCGCTCTTTCCCGGCGGGAGCTGGAAGGAGAGGGTCACCCTGGCGTCCTCGCTTCCCGGGTTCTGCACCAGCACCCAGGTGTCGAAGTCGCCCCCGGTATAACCCTCAGCCAGGTACCAGGTATTTGCGGGCTCGGTCACCCCGATGGAGTCGTGCCCTCCTTCCTTGCCGTTGTAGTTGAAGTACACCGCGCGCTCCGCCACCACCGGCTTGTCCGAGGTGACCTTGGTGGAGACGTCGGTGTCGGAAAGGCCTTCCAGCTCGTCCAGGTGGATAGACTGGCGCGTGCCCGCCGGCAGCACGATCTCCTTGTCGGGAGCGCTCTTTCCCGGCGGGAGCTGGAAGGAGAGGGTCACCCTGGCGTCCTCGCTTCCCGGGTTCTGCACCAGCACCCAGGTGTCGAAGTCGCCCCCGGTATAACCCTCAGCCAGGTACCAGGTATTTGCGGGCTCGGTCACCCCGATGGAGTCGTGCCCTCCTTCCTTGCCGTTGTAGTTGAAGTACACCGCGCGCTCCGCCACCACCGGCTTGTCCGAGGTGACCTTGGTGGAGACGTCGGTGTCGGAAAGGCCTTCCAGCTCGTCCAGGTGGATAGACTGGCGCGTGCCGCCGGCAGCACGATCTCCTTGTCGGGAGCGCTCTTTCCCGGCGGGAGCTGGAAGGAGAGGGTCACCCTGGCGTCCTCGCTTCCCGGGTTCTGCACCAGCACCCAGGTGTCGAAGTCGCCCCCGGTGTACCCCTCGGCGAGGTACCAGGTGGTTCCCTGCGCCGGCTTGAACTCCTCCTCGACCGTGAAGCGCACCCCGTTGCTGGTGCCGCCCGCGGTCACCACCACCACATCGCCGCTCACCGCCCCGGCGGGCACGTTGCAGGTGATGGAGGTGTCGGACCAGGAGACTATGTTAGCCTTCCTGTCGCCCGCGAAGATCACCGAGCTCGTGCCCTGGGTCGCGCCGAAGTTCTCCCCGGCGATGACCACCGTATCGCCTATCTTTCCCGAGGCGGGGTTGATGGAGGTTATCGCCGGCGCGGGAGGCTGGGGCGTCTGGATGGTGAAGCGCATCCCGTTGCTGGTGCCGCCCGCGGTCACCACCACCACATCGCCGCTCACCGCCCCGGCGGGAACGGAGCAGGTGATGGAGGTGTCGGACCATGACACGATAGCGGCGTTCTTGCCGCCCGCGAAGGTGACCTTGCTTCCCGCCTGAACGGCGCCGAAGCAGGTGCCCGCGATGGTCACCCGGTCGCCGGCTTTTCCGCTGCTGGGCGATATGGAGGTGATGGAAGGGGCGTTCCTCAACAGGCCGATGTTCAAGTCGGTGACCTCGGGGGGTACCGTCACCTCGTCGCTGGTGGCGTTCCGGTAGGTGGCCTTTTCCACCAGCACGCGGTACTTGCCCGGGTGCACGTCCCAGCCGTACTTGCCCTCGGCGTCGGTGTACTGGGGGTTGGCCTGTTCGTACTCGTCCGCCGGCCAGTCCTGCCAGGCGCCTTCGAACCAGTACTGCAGGGTTGCCTTGGCTCCCTGCACCCTCTGCCCAGTGCCGAGGTCGTAGACGTATCCGGAGGGGTCGATGAGCACCACCTCGAGCAGGGTCTGCTCGAAATCCGAGCCGTTGTCACGGTATAGGACCTTGCCCCTCTGCGTCCCCTGTGACCAGGTCCATCCGGAGATGGTCGCGGTATACCATCCGGAGGCGTCCGGACCCGTCACCGGGTACGTGGCGCCCTTGAACTGGAAGGAGATGGTATCGGGCGCGGAGGAGAACCTCATCTTGACCTTGATCTCCGCCCCCGAGAAGGTGGAGAGGTAAACGATGCCCGTATCGGGATCGGGGTCGTATCTCGAGCCGTGCAGCTCAGCGTAATGATCCGTGAGCACCGCCAGGTCCTCGCCGCCGATCACCACGGTGAGGATGTCGGATGGATCGCTGGTCACCCCGCCGTTGGTCGCCGTGGCTTGGAATTCGAAGACGCCCTCGACCGGGCAGTTCACGGCCCCGCTCCAGTTGCCGTACTGGTTGGTCTCCACGTCGCCCACGTGTGTCCATTCCGCGTCCCCCTGGAGGCGTCGGTAGAGCTTGATCGTGGAATAGGCCTCGGCGGTGCCGTGCAGGCCGACGTCCCCCTTGAAGGCCGCGGGCGGCCCCTCCAGGGTAGGAGGCTGGGGCTTGTGCACCACGGTGAAGCCGTCCTCCATCCTGCCGCCCTGGCCGTTGGGGTTGACAACCACCACGTCCCATGGGCCCGCCGCTTCGCCGATGAGGTTGAGGTCGCAGGTGAGGGAGTTGGAGTCGATGAGCGTGACGTCCCGCGCCTCGTTGCCGGTCTGGCCTTCGCGCATGAGGAGCACCCTGGGGAGGCTGTAGCCGTCCTGCGTGAAGCCGGACCCGTAGATGAACACGTTATCCAGGGACTGGGTGTCCATTCCGGTATCCGGATTCACCCACAGCACCTGGGGCGCGCCCTCCGCGCTCAGAACCGCGTCCACGCCGGTCTTTTTCTCACCCGGAGACAGCTCCACCGGGGTTGAGGACGCCTGGTCGGGCTTGTCGTCGTACCACTCCGCCTTGAAGGGAGACGCGAAGGGCGGCTCGAATTTCACGCGGTAGGTCCCTTCGTTGAGGTGGTAGAGCTCGTAGTTGCCCTCGGAGTCGGTGAGCACGCTGGCGATCTCCCCGGTGCCCTCCTCGAAGAAGCGGACCAGCACGTCGGGGATGCCGCCGCCCGTCCCGTCGGTCACCCGGCCGGATATGGAGCCGAACTCGCTGAGGTGGCCGTCGATATGTCCGGTGTTCACGCGCTCGTTGACCACGACCGGCTGTGCCTCCTGGAAGGAACCGGCGCCGTCATACCACAGGGACTTGTAGTTCTGTCCCGAAGAGGAGTTGAAGATCACCTTGTACTGTCCCGGCAGCAGGTTCTCGATCACGTAGGTGCCGTCGCCGCGGGTGACGGCGTACCCGGACCAGTTCCACTCGTCGCTCATGGGATAGGCGTGCACATAGACATCGCCGACCCCGTCGGGCTGGGCGTCGCTGGTCACCCGGCCGGAGATGGAGCCGCTGTCCGAAAGCACGGCGTCGATCCCCGTGGTTTCCGATCCCGCGGTGACGGGCACCGGGGTAGCCGTGGCCTCGTCGAAACGGTTGTCGTACCACTCTCCCTTGTAGGGCATGCGGCCGGGATCGAACCTCACCAGGTACTCTCCGGTGGCGAGGCCACCCAGGTAGTAAGTGCCGTCGGCCTCGGTGTTGCATGCGCGAGCGTACTTTCCGTCCGTGGTGTAGGCGGTGACTCCCACGCCCTCTATGCCGCCGGGCATGGACCCGGAGGTGACGCGTCCGCTGATGGAGCCCCCGGGGTCCATGAAGGCGTCGATGTCCGTGCGCGCCTCGCCGGAGGAGAGGGAGATGACCTCAGCGCTCGCGAAATCGGGCGCACCGTCGAACCATTCCTCGGCGTAGTCCATGCCCGAGATGGGTGAGAAGGCCACCTTGTAGTCTCCCGCGCGCAGTTGGCCGAAGGAATAACGGCCGCCGGAGTCGGTGACGCGGTAATCGAGCCAGTGGTCCGGATCGCCGGCTTCGTAGAGGTAGACGTGCAGCCCCGGTACGCCATCAGGCTCCGCGGCGCTTTTGGCCTGGCCCGAGATGGATGCGTACTTTGCCAGGTGGGCGTCCACGCCGGTTGTCGGCTCGCCCTCGGTCACCGTGACCGGGTCCGCAGACCAGAAGTCGGGTTTGTCGTCGAACCATTCCCCGATGTATTCGCCGCTCTCTGGGTAGAACGCGACGCGGTACTGGCCTGTAGGGAGTCCTCTCACCTCGTAGGTGCCGTCGGATGCGGTGTAATCGTAACCGTATGCATTCCAGTTTTCATCGTAGACAACCACCTCGACATCGGGGAGGCCGCCCGACGCGCCGTCCCCGGTGACCTTCCCGGAGATGGACCCGCCGGGGTCAAGCATCGCGTCGATTCCGGTGGCGGGCGCTCCCTCGGCCACCGTGACCGGGTCCGCGGACTCGAAGTCGCGCTTGTTGTCGTACCACTCCTCGAGGTATCCTCCTGAACCCCACCACGATTCGTTGAAGGACACCCTGTAATCGCCGGGCGCGAGGCCTCTTATGGAGTAGTAGCCATCGCCGTCAGTCCAGGTGTATCCCATGTAGGTATGGCTGGAGTCATAGACCCTCACGTATGTGTCGTATATGCCTCCCGGATCTGCGGCGCCTGTCACCCGCCCGGAGATGGAGACCTCGTTCGAGAAGTGTGCGTCCACGTTCTGGGTCTCCATGCCTTCGGTTACGGTTACGACGTTCGCTGCTTCGAAGCCCCCCCTGTCGTCATACCACTTATATACAGTGCCACCATCTCTGTAGTATTCGAACAGCACCTTGTACTCACCCGCTGGTACGTCCTGGAAAGAGTACCTGCCTTCACTGTCCGTCTCCATCCACGACCAATACCAAGTGGGATTATCCGCTCGGTAGAGATAAACGTCTGACCATTCAACGCCATCTGGGAAGGCATCGCTGGTCACCCTCCCCGATATGGAGCCGGAGCCTGGGAAATAAAAGTCGATACCGGTGACCGTTTGGCCCTCGGCTACGGCCAAGGGATCGGCCTCTTCGAAGGAGGATTTGTTGTCATACCAGTTACTGGTATACCAGGTACTGCAGCAGACTTTGTAATTCCCAGGCGTGACCGCCACGGAGTAGTATCCGTCGCTCTCGGTATCAATCCATCTGAGGAGGTTTTCATCCAGATCGTAAATATATACATTAGCGTTCTCAACGCCCTGGGGACTGGAGGCGCTGGTGACCCGGCCCGTGATGCGCCCGTTGCGCTGCAGGACGGCGTCAACGCCGGCGCGGTCCTCGCCCCAGGTGACGGTCAAGATGTTAGCCGAGGATTGGCTGACCTTGTCGTTGTGCCACTCCGAGGCGTAATCGGTTCCGTTTTCGTAATTGAAACCTTCCGTGCCGAAGAGGACCTTGTAATCGCCGCCCTCCACGCGGTCGATGACGTAGTTGCCCGAGGCATCGGTCTGGGCCGAGTCCTTGTACCAGCCGGAGGCGTCGAAGAGTTCCACCCACACGCCCTCCATGCCTCCAGGATGCCCGGAGCCGGTTACGCGTCCGGAGATGGTGGCGTAGCGCTGCAGTTCGGCCTCGCCCAAGGGGGTATCTGCGCCTGCCGTGACGGATACCGGGTCGGCGTCCTCCCATTCCCGCTCGTCGTTGTAGAACTCGCCGCGGTAGTTGAGGGCGTCCTCCGACCAGGCCTCGCCGGTGAAAAACTCCACGTAATAGGTCCCCGTGGCGAGGCCGCCCACGGCGTAGGAGCCATCCGCTCCGGTGAGCGTTCCGCCGATGAACCCGTAATCGCCGTCCAGGACGCGCACCTGCACGCCCTCCAGGCCGCCGGGGGCGTCGCTGCCCGTCACCCTCCCGGAGACGGAGCCGCCGGTGGCCAGGTCTGCGTCGATGCCCGTGGCGCCCCCGCCCTTGGCCACGCTGACCGTCGTGGCGGAAGGGAAATCCGGCGCGTCGTTATACCACTCGTCCAGGTAGTTCTGCCCCGAGGCGTGGTTGAAGGAGAGTTTGTAGTCTCCGGGCGGCAGGCCCCCGATACGGTAGATCCCGTCGGATGCCGTCTCGGCGTAGGAGACCCAGTAGGATGAGTCGCCCGCCTTGTAGGCGTGGACGAAAACGCCCTCCGCGGGCGATCCGCCCGAGGTCACCGTGCCCGAGATGTAGGAGCCCGCCTCCAGGACGGCGTTGACGCCGGTCACGTCGCTGGCCACGGTGACGGTGTCTGCCTCGTAGAAGCTCAGCTTATCCAGGTGGTATTCGCCGGTGTAGTCCCGGCCCTGGTTCTCCCTTATCCAGGTGGGGTCGAAATAGACCTTGTAGTCGCCCGGGCGTATGCCCTTCACGGTATAGGAGCCGTCCTCACCCGTGGCCGTCGAGCCCACCAGGTGGAAGTAGCCATCGTGGACATAGACGTCCACTCCTCCGAGGGCGGGCCCATCCCATCCCGTCACCGCTCCGGAGATGGAGCCGCTTTCCAGGGAGAAATCGATGCCTCCGGTTTCCGATCCCGCCGTCACCGAAACAGGGATGGCTTCCTCGATGGCCCCCTTGTCCTCGTACCACTCGAAGGCGTAGCTGCGGCCGTCGTTGGCGTTGGGCCACCAGGGATAGACGTAGAGGAAATAATCGCCGCTCGGTAGGTTGTTGATGGTATAGCCGCCGTTTTCGTCCGTGACGGCGCTACCCCGGTAGTCCCCGTTGGTGTCGTAGGCATAGACATCGACCCTGGAGACTCCCTCAAGCTCTTCGGGGCTGGTGACGGTGCCGGATATGGATCCGGTTACCAGGTGGGCGTCGATCCGCGAGGTCTCCTGTTCCATGAACACCTCGACGGGATCGGCGGCGTCGAAGTCCGGCTTGCCGTCGTACCACTGGGAGCCGTAGGCGGGATTGTAGTAGGGAGCGAAGTATATCTTATACGACCCCTGGTCGAGGCCATATATGTAGTACCGGCCCTCGGAGTCGCTCCAGCCGCTTCCGCAGTAGTTGTGGTCCAGGTCGTAGGCCATAACCTGCACCCCGTAGAGGCCGTCGGGGTCGAGCTCCCCGGTCACCCTGCCGGATATGTATCCGTTCCTCTCCAGCACCGCGTTTATGCCGGTGAGGTTCTGGCCATCTCCTATGGTGATGACGTCGGCGTCATCAAAGGAACGCTTGTCGTCGTACCACTCCCTTTCGTAGTCTCCGCTCCAGTATTGTGGGGTGAAGAGCACCTTGTAATCGCCGGGAGGGATGTTCGATATGCTGTAAGTGCCGTTGCTCCAAGCCGTCCAGGCATCGGCGACTTGGTGCTCGGGGTCATCGGCGGGGAAGAGTGCCACCTCCACTTCGCTTACCCCCCCGGGCTGCGATGCGCTGGTCACGCGCCCCGATATGGAGCCCGGTTTCTCCAGGAACGCATCAATGCCGGTGATGGTCTCGCCGACGTTGACGGTCACGGGGACGGCGTCCTCGAAGGAATGCCGGTTGTCGTACCACTCGGAGATGTATCCGCTACTCCCTTCCGGATCGAAGAACACCTTGTACTGGCCGGGCTGCAGGCCCACCACCTCGTAGTTGCCCTCGTTTCCCTCTCCCGTCCATGTTCCCCTGACGTAATTCCAGTTCAGGTCATATACTCCGACATACACGTTATCCACGCCGTCCGGCTCGGAGGCGGAGGTGACCCTTCCCTTTATCTTTCCTCCCACCTCCAGGAACGCGTCGATGCCGGTGATGGTTTCGCCGGCGTTGACGGTCACGGGGTCGGCGTCCTCGAAGGAACGCTGGTTGTTGAACCACTCAATGACATATTCGCCCATTTGAGGCTGGAATTGGACCTTGTACTGGCCGGCGGGAAGCGTGAAGGTCTCGTAATAACCGTTGTTTCCCCAGTCCGTGTACGTGAAGCACACGTCATTAAACTCCAGGTCGTAAACAACAACTTCCACATCATCCACGCCGTCCGGCTCGGAGGCGGAGGTCACCCGGCCGGAGATCTTTCCGCCCATCTCCAGCACGGCATCTATGCCCGTCATATGCTCCGATTCGCCCAGCTCAAAGGCGTTGGTCCCCGGCTCTCCCAGGTAACCCGTGCTCTGGTCATCGTAATACCGCCTGAGATAGTAGCTATCGTAGGGGGGTATGAACTCGACGATATAGTGCCCGGGCTCGAGGCCGGTGATCTCGTAGGTTCCGTCGGAAGCGGTGTAGTCGTTCCCGGCGGAGTTCCAATCATCCCATTCCGAATCCCAGACATACGCCCGCACTTGCACGTTCTCGACAGGCTCGTCGGAGGCGTTGGTCACCCTTCCCGAGATCCTCCCGCCCTCCTCGAGGACGGCGTCGATGTTTTCTTGCAGTTCTTCCAACTGCACTTCCACAGGGGTTGCGGACGACCTCTCCCGCGTGTTTTCGAAATACTCCCAGACGTAGGCGCTTCCGTACGGAGGGTCGAATCTTACCCTGTACTGCCCGGCGGGCAGGCCGCTTATGGTGTAGGTCCCGTCCGACGCGGTGTAGGTGTAATAGTCCGAGTAGTCGTCATACCAATCAAGGGGAATCGCCCGCACTTGCACGTTCTCGACGGGCTCGTCGCTCGCGTTGGTCACCGTGCCCGAGATCCTCCCGCCCTCCTGGAGGATGACGTCGGTGCCCTCGGTGGTCTGTCCCACGATCACCGTGACCGTGTCGGCGGAGGAGAAGTCGGCCTTCCTGTCGTACCACTGCGAGACGTACTCGCTGTCCCAGGGCGGGTCGATCCAGAGCTTGTACTGGCCGGCGGGAACCGCGTCGGTCTCGAAAAAGCCGTTGTTTCCCCATCCGGTGGATTCGTCGTCAGCTATATAGCTCCCGTCCGCTGCGTAGACGTAGATATCCACGTAATCCACGCCGTCCTGCTCGGAGGCGGAGGTCACTTGGCCCGAGATCCTCCCGCCCTCCTCCAGCACGGCGTCTATGCCCGTGATATGCTCCGATTCGGCCAGCTCAAAGGCGTTGGTCCCCGGCTCTCCCAGGTAACCCATGCTCTGGTCGTCGTAATACCGATCGAGATAGTAGCTGTCGTCGGGGGGCACGAACTCGACGATGTAGTGCCCGGGCTCAAGGCCCGTGATCTCGTAGGTTCCGTCAGGGGCAGTGTAGTCGTTCCCGGCGTAGTTCCAACCATCCCATTCCGAATCCCAGACATACGCCTGTACTTCCACGTTCTCGACGGGCTCGTCGCTCGCGTTGGTCACCGTGCCCGAGATGGAGGCTCCCCCCTGGGCTCTCGCCTCTTTGGTCTCGAACAAGGGCGGGAAGGCGGGCAGGAACCCTCCCGCGAGCATCAATAGCGCGACGATGGCGACGAGCGCCGGTTTCCAACCCAAGATCCTTGTTTTAGTCCTCATCACTTCACACCCCCGCGTCCTTTCCTTATACCCCGAGATCTTCATGAAGGCAGAACGTTTCCATGCCCGTGGATCCATCCCACACGAACGTTACCGGAAGTCCGTGAGTGAGCCTGAAACTTCGCCGGATTCGTCCCTCTCATGAACCTAAGCCCTTTCCTTATCTCCCGAAATCGCCATGAAGCCAGACCGTTTCCATACCCGTGGCTTCATCCCACACGGGTAAAGCCGGGGATCCGGTACTGAATCAAAACCTATGCCGGCTGACCTTTCTCATCTCTGCGTCATGGGCGACATATCGAGATGCCCAGGACGCGCCGTCGGAAAATGTTGTATGGCGGTTGCTTCTTTCCGATACGCATGCCGGCGTCGGCGCCATGATCTAGAAAGCGCAACAGTTTGGGATAGACGCCCTATCTCAGCACCCCGTTTTCGCCCTACGCCTGTCCTTTATGGCCATGTCAAGGTCCGTTTCGCGCCCCACCTGGAGAGCAACGGTCCTTGTCGGCTGACTTTTCCCCACATCCGGAATCCTACCGAATTCCAAGCGGAGACAAACAACAAGCTTAAACTGTTTACTTACGATCTCCCATATCCGTAGCTATTACATCCAAACCCTGTCTTCGATGTCGGGCGATGGCAGCATCAGCGTGCAAACTCTCGTCGTATAGCTCACTCATTCATTCCCTGCCCAGCATTTTCATATATTTTTCAACGTTGCCTTTCCGATATACGCTATCCGGCTAAGCCACGCTTATGCCCCATCTCCAGTTCGCGCACGCCTTCCGCGCTCAGAGCAAGCGGAAAGCCCTTCCAATGATCACGGGTCCCTCCATGCTCTTGGAAACCAGGGCGTTAATCTCCGCCTTGGCTCCCACGCTCGGCGGTTGTTCGCCCTGCTTGATCCTCAGCCTGACCGAGAGCTCGCTTCCGGGCGCCGCCTTAAGCGTGCCCTGGGGTACGCTCGTGGTGCGGAAATCGGCCACCTTGACAAGCGCCCAGGTCTCCTCACCCGCCTCGGCCACCGCCACGATATCGCCCATGATCACCGCCTCCACCGGTTCGTTCAACTCGCCCTCGAGCTGGTTGCGGTGCGCCATGATGCGTCCCAGGCTCTGCGCGTTCTCCTCCTGGCTGGGCGGGTTGGCCTCGCTCGCCTCGTTCGCGTCTTTCGACCCGCAGGAAATCGCGGCCACGCATATAAGCAGCATCAAGAACACGAAAATGGAGGCAACCAGGTGTATGCGGTAGGTCCTATTTGCGTTCCTGTCGGATTTCTGGTGTTTGGACATCGCGTCTCCTTGCCTTATCCGGTTCAACCACTCCTTCCCATGCGATGGAATCTCGTCATTCCCATGAGGCCACCGTCCACGGCCCCGCAGCTGGAGGTGGGGGTGGGAGAAAGCCCGAAGCCCATGTCGCTGGTCGTCATGAATCTCTCTATTTCTAGCATTTCCGCGTCTTTTCTCGCACCTTTCCGTTTATCCGGAGGGGTCGCTTTCTCGCCACGCATTTCCACGATTTATAATCCCCGGTGCCTCCTGGAATCCCCGATGCTTCCCGGAGGGGTTCCATGACTCCATATCCCTGATACTTCTTTGAGGGGTTCCATGACGTTCATCCCCCCCTTGCCTTGGTGGCTGTTTGACGATGATAAACGGCTCAATCGCCTCCACGCATAGCGAATCCTACAAATGCACCTTCAAGGCACAAATAATTGCAGACGACCTGCCTCATTGTGGTTTTGTGCCCTCGTCCAACAACCCCAGAGCATGCTACCAGACTTTTTCCAGCTAAGTCAAGCCGGTAGCGGGTGTTGTAGAATATCCTTATTGTTGGCGGCGTAAGGCGGTTGGATAAAGGGTTCGATACGGGTAAAACAGGGAAGGAGCCGATACGGGGTGGGCCATCATGGCGGTCCGTTGGTCGAGTAGCCAGATAATGGGTTAGCAAAAGGTTTACGGGGAAAACGTTGGGATAAACTATGCGGCAAGCGGGAGGAAAAGCGGTAGAGCGTAGAGGGTCGGCGCCGGTGAAGGTGGCGAAAAATACCAAGCCCAAGGGCCGGGCAGCGGGGCACGCCCTTGTCCCCGTGTTCGCGTGCCTTCTCTCGGCGTTTCTGCTCGCTGCCCTTTCGGTGTTTCCTCCCTCCGGATACGCGGTAGCTCGGGCGCACACCCTGCAGGCACTGCGCACGCAATTGGAAAGCGAGACGCGGGAATATTCGCCTACCACCTGCCATGACGTCTCCGGTACCGATCCCGACCATGCCTGGGTGGCGTGCGACGGCGGCTTCGTCTTCCGCACCGTGGACGGGGGCGCCACCTGGCTTCCCCAGGCCAGCGGCGTGACGGATGACCTGCTCGCCGTGTCCGCCCCTCCGGGTTCAGTCGGGGTGGCGTGGGCATCGGGCCGCTCAGGCGCGTTGCTGCGCACCGTGGACGGCGGCGCCACCTGGGAGAAGCTGGATGCAGGCACGGGAAGGGACCTTTTCGACATCGTGGCCGTGGACGAAAACACCGCCTGGGCAGTGGGAGAGGGGCCGGTGGTATTGCGCACCCTGGACGGCGGGGTGACATGGGAGCGCTACGAGCCCGGGGTGAAAAGCGCCCTCTTCGCGGTGGCGGCCCTGGGAGAGGAAACCGCCTGGGCGGCGGGGGAGAACGGCACGGTCGTGGTAACGGAGGACGGAGGCGCCACCTGGCGCCTGCTGGCCACCGGCACCGGGGACCACCTCAAGGCCATCAACCTGCCAGCCCCTGGAATCGCCTGGGCGGCGGGGGAGACCGGGGTGATCGTCAAGACCGAGGACGGCGGCGCCACCTGGCGCACCCAGGAGGCAGGAGTCAAAGCGCCGCTCTCGAGCGTTTACGCCGTGGACGCCGGCAGGGCCTGGGCGACGGGGAGCGGCGGCTTCATACGCCGCACCACCGATGGCGGAGCCACCTGGTCTCCCCAGGAATCCGGCACCCGCAATAACCTCCTTTCCATTTACGCGGCCGACGCGGACAACGCCTGGGCGGTGGGGGAGAACGGCGTCGTGCTCCGCACTTACGACGGCGGGGACACCTGGATCCCCCAGTATATAGGGGACGGGCGTGGGCTTTATGACGCTTGCGCCACCTCGGCCGACCACGCCTGGGCGGCGGGGGAGTCGGGCGCGGTGTTGAGGACGCAAAACGGCGGATTCACATGGGACGCCCTCTATGCCGGGACGGCAAAGGACCTCTTCGGTATAGCCGCGGCGGACGAGGACCACGCCTGGGCAGTGGGGAAGGACGGCCTGGTGTTGCATACCAGGGACGCCGGCAGGAGCTGGGAAGAGCAGCCCTCGCGAGCGTCCTATGACCTCCACGACGTCTCCTGCGCGGGTGATGTCCTCTGGGCGGTAGGGCGCAAGGGCACGGTGATCCGCAGCGACGACGGGGGACAGGTATGGTTGCGCAGGGACTGCGGCGAGGCCGGAGACCTGCTCGGCGTCTATGCCGCGAGCGGCGACACCGCCTGGGCGGTGGGGCGCGGGGGGGTTATCGTCAAGACCGGCGATAAGGGAGAATCCTGGACACTCCAGGAATCGGGGACCTCCGCCGACCTCACCGCCGTTTCCGGGGTGGACGCCGACACCGCCTGGGCGGTGGGCGCGGAGGGGACGGTGTTGCGCACCACCGACGGGGGGCGCACCTGGCGCGCATTGACCAAGGGCATCACTGCCGACCTCACCGGCGTGGCCGCTACGGGTGGGGACGGCGCGTGGATCACGGGCAAGGGAGGGTTGGTGGTCCGCACCGACGATGGCGGCAGGACATGGAAATACATGGAAACCGGCACCGCGAACGCTTTGCGCGGGGTGGCGGCTCCCCGAACGGGTACCGCCTGGGCGGTGGGCGCGCTGGGGACCGTGCTCCATTTCCGGGATATACCGCGCCTCGACGCCCTGAGCCCCACCACCGTCACCGCCGGGGGCACCATAACCCTCAGCGGGCTTGCCTTCGGCGACGGCGCGTCAAGCGGTGTCCTTTTCGGGAAGGCCAGGGCGACGGATTACCGGTCCTGGGGGGACAGGCTGATCAAGGTGCAGGTTCCCGCGGAGGCCCCGCCCCTGGAGGAGGTCTCCGTGATCACGCCAACCGGCTCTTCGCGCGCGCTCAAGCTGGTGATAATTCCCAGAATTGACGGAGCCAGCCCGCGCTATTGCAGGGCGGGCAAACCGCTCACTATATCGGGCGCCTCTTTTGGGGCCAGCCGTGGGGAATCTTACGTGATGGTCGGGACGGTCAAGGTCACCGCCTTCGATTTCTGGACCAATAACCTCATCAGGTTGACGGTGCCCGGCAACGCGCCGGAGAACGCGGAGGTGAAGGTGGTAACCGCCTCCGGGACCTCCAACCCCGTCAGCGTGAAGGTGAGCAAGAGCCCGCCCCCGCTGCCGGTGGCGGTCAAGCCGAACATCGACTTAATCGACCGGAAAACGGCCAGAGTCGGGGAGGAGGTGTCCATCTACGGCTCGGGATTCGGGGCCGGTCGCGGCGCCTCCTTTGTCTCCTTTGGAACGGTGAAGGCGCAGGAGTACGTGAGTTGGTCCAACGAGCTCATCGTGGCCAAGGTGCCGAGGGGGGCGGCGGGCAAGGTCAAGGTCTCGGTGGTCACGCAGGTGGCGGCCTCCAACGCGGTGTACTTAACCGTCCTGGTCCCGCCATCTGTGCTCTCCGTAAATCCGCCCAACGGCGCGCCGGGGGCTCAAATCGAGATAACCGGCTCCGGGTTCGGCGCACGCGAGGGGCCCGAGAACTACGTTTCCCTGGGGGGAAGGAAGCCGGCCACCTATGACTACTGGTCGGACACCCGGATCGTCATGAGGGTGCCGTTAGACCTCGCGGGACCGGTCGCGCTAATCGTGCATACACCCGTAGGGGATTCGGAACCGGTGAGGTTCGTGGTGCGACAATACACCTTACGAGCGGTTGCGGTAGCGGGGGGAACCGCCTGGGCGGTGGGCGAGGGGGGCACGGTGCTGCGCTCCACGGACGGCGGCGCGACCTGGAAACGGCAGGAAACGGGGATATCGCTGTGGCTGTACGGCGTGGCGGCCGCGGACGCGAGCCATGCCTGGGCGGTGGGCGAGGGCGGGGTCATCCTGTGGACGGAGGACGGGGGGGCGAACTGGAAACAACATCCAACCGGGGCCACCGCCACCCTGCGCGCGGTCTCCTGCGCCGGGGCTTCAGTAGCCTGGGCGGTGGGCGACGAGGGGACGATCATGCGCACCGATGACGGCGGCGAGAGCTGGACCCGGCAGGGTTCGGGAATCGGAAATGACCTCTTCGGCGTCTCGGCCGTGGACGCATCGAACGCCTGGGCGGTGGGCGAGGGCGGCGTGATTTTAAGGACCGGCGATGGCGGCGCCACCTGGACGCGCCAGAACGGGCGCACGGGCGCGGATTTGTTCGGGGTTTCGGCCGTGGACGCCTCGACCGCCTGGGCGGTGGGCGAGGGCGGCACGGTTCTCGGCACCACCAACGGGGGGTTGACCTGGATTCCCCAGGCGCTATCCGACGGCGTTGGCGAGGCCGGTTTGGAGAGCGCCGCGGATGGAGGCCCCGCGGGCTTGGGCGTGGGGGAACTGCTTCCCGGTGCGACGGTGGTCCGGCCCGGGGATGAAACCGGGTTCGGCGAGGGCGGCGACTCCCAAGACCATTCACGCGGGTCCGTTACCGGCGGCGAGAGTGCCGGTGGGGAAAAAGGCCCTGAAGACGATCGGACGAATGACGGCAAGGAAGGCGCGGCGCAAAACGGTGCGGAAGCTAGGGGAAGTGGCGAAAAGACCGGCGATACGCAGGATACCTCCGATGACGCGGCGCCGCGCGGCGAGGTCTCACGAGAGGTAGGAGCTTCAGGCTTGCATAATGCACGGGGCATGACTTCATCGGGAGAGCTTACCGGCGAGGGGATCGGACCTGCTGTTGGACCCGGGAGCAATGGCGAAGAAGGCTCGGATAGCGTTTGTGATTCAGCCGGAGCGAAGAGCGCTTCCGGTTCGAATACGGGCGGATCAGGCACCGGCCGGAGTGCTGACGGATCAAGCGGAGCCGTACCTGGTCCTGCCGGTCGGGGCGAGGACGGCCAAGGCGCGGAACTCACCGTTGAAACAGCGACGCTTCCCGGGCGTTTCCTGGTTTCTTCCTCCCTGCGCGCGGTCTGTGCCATCAGTTCCAGGACCGCCTGGGCGGTGGGAGACGGCGGCGTGATATTGCGTACCGTGGACGGCGGGCGCACCTGGTCCCGCCTCGCGAATGCGTACGCCGACCTCTATGGACTTGCTCCCATGGGGGCGTCCGCCCTCGCGGTGGGCGCCAACAGCACCACCCACCTCATCCCCTAACGGGGTCGTCCCCTAACGGGGTCGTATCTTGAATTTTTCCTCGCTTTGCTCCCCTATAGGGTCGCCCCATGGGGTCGTATCTTGCTCCCCTATGGGGTCGTATCTTGATTTTTTCCTTGCTTTGGTTGCATGAAGAGAGATTCATTTTCCCCGGGTACCAATGCGGTCGGGCGCCGTTTACATTATGTTAAGGGCATTAGGGCCATGCTCCACGGCCAACAGCCAATGCACTATCGTTTCAAGAAAAAACGAGCGAAAAGTCAAAAAACAACCCCATTGGAATGCTCGACAACATTAGAACGCTAAGCACTTAAAGCGGAGCGAGGAAAAATTCAAGATACGACCCCATTTGGAGGAGGTAAAGGGTGGAGGGGAGGCGGATGCCCGCCCTCTCCGGGGAGCTCACGTGCCCGAATACGACGCGTTCCCCATCGGGACTCCATGAGGACTCGGTTATCTGGCGACCATTCGGATCGTATTCCGCGTATCCGGGCTCGGAGAAATGGGTCAACCTGGTTTTGTTCCCTCCATCGGTCCCCATTATCCATAAATCCTCGCCCTCGCCGGGGTCGCCCTGCGAGGCGTTCCACAATATCATGGATCCGTCCGGAGAGTACTCGGGGTTCTCGTCGTGGATGAAGGGGGTGTCGGTCAATCGTTGCGATATATCGCCCGATAGGTCGATCACGTAAATGTCGCCCCATATGCCCCTGCCGCCCGTTTCCGAGAGGTCGGCGCAGCTGCAGATAAGCTGGTTCCCCGAGGGAGCGAAGCCGGCTCCCTCGATAAGGGTGTAGCCTTGGGGAAGCTCGACAGTCCTTGAGTTGGACAAGACCGGCTCCCCGTCCTCCAACGAGAAATCCGCTATCCTGAATCTCCAGGCCCCGAGCTCTTCGCCCTTACGGTACCGGAAACTCTCCAAGCTCCAGTATGAACCGGGATGGCCTTGCCGCCCGGGCGCGAGAGGGTCGTCGTCAGGGTCGCCCGGAAGGCCTTGGGGGTACTTCTCCATCGAGTACTCCTCGTTCCAGCAGATCAGTCCGCCGTCACGCGAAAAGCAAGGCCTGATCACTCCCCAGTTCTCAGGGTAGTCCGTCAGCCGCCAGAATTTCCCTCCGTCGCTGGTCATAATCCAGACATCGTGTCCGCGCCCCAGGCCGGGCCTTGACGCCGTGCCGGTGCCAGCGCGATTCAAAGAAGCATTCTCCGCCGTGAAGGCGATGTATTCGCCGCTGGGGTGCCAGTATGGCTGGCCTTTCCAGCGCGTGCCGGAGAGTTCCGGCTTGTCGCGGGTCAGGCACTTGAGGTCGGTGCCGTCAGGCCTCATGGTGAATATCTCGTAGGTAACGCCGGAGGGATCCTCGGGATCATCGAGGCACAACGTGAAGGCGATGGTGTTGCCATCGGGAGAGAACCTGGGAAAAGCGCCCTCCCCTATTGCGGTAAGGCTTGACGGTTCACTGCCGTCGGTCTCTTCCCATGATGGCGCCGCGCTTTTTCCGCATCCTCCCGCGAAAAGCGCCAATAGAGCGATGGAGGACAGGGCGGCACCGATCGCCCTCAAGGGAATTCTCTCAAGGCCGCCCGGGAAAAGATTTAAACGCGAGGACGAAGTGACAGGCATATGGGACGCCTTGAGTCTTCGAAGCGCATCAAGGGTTCCTCTTACCATATTTATTCATTCTTTCCACTTCGCTTTTCGTTCTTAACGCTTCTGTCCCAGGGCCCATTTGGTTTCGTGCCGTGGTCGGGCTTATCATTATTATTGCTACTACTGCACCACCACGACCACCTCCAACTCCTCATACCAGAACGTCGATGACAGGCCAAACCCTTAACGCAAGGACTCAAGGGTTATCGGCTGACCCCGGCCGCGGCGGGAAGGTCGTCGGGTCTTCGGTTGACCCTGTCGTGCGATGTCTGTCGTCAAGGCGTGGTAGTTTAAGAATTGGAGGTGATCGTTTTGCGCAGGACGGGTACGGCTACGCTCCCACTGCATGGGGGCAGGGCGCCAAGGTGGCTGTTCGAGCGCATGACGCGCCTCGCGGGCGCAATTATAACTTATATGGCCGAGGAGTTGGGACAGGACGAGACGGTATACCGGTTCTCGGACCCGTTCTGGTTCCAGTCCTTCGGGTGCGTCTTGGGTTTCGACTGGCACAGCTCGGGGGTGACCACCACCACCTGTGGGGCGGTTAAGGAAGCATTGAAAGGTCGGTCCGAACTGGGAATATTTGCTGCCGGTGGCAAGGGCGCGGCCTCGCGGCGTACCCCCGGCGAGATAGAGGAGCAGGCGTATAACATCGGGCTGGAAGGCGCGGATACCCTGGTGCGCGCCAGCCGCTTGGTGGCCAAGGTGGACAACAACGCATTGCAGGACGGCTACCAGATATACCATCATTTTTTCCTGTTCACCGACAAGGGCGAATGGGCCGTGGTGCAGCAGGGGATGAACGAGGGCAACGGTTACGCGAGGCGATATCACTGGGTATCCAGAGGCCTGCGCGACTTCGTTGAGGAGCCGCACGCCGCCATTTGCGCCGAGAGGCGGGGAGTCGCCCTGAACCTTGTTGCTACCGGTTCAGCGGAAACCAGGGAAGCCATGGTTGGGCTTTCCCGGGAAAAACCGGATAAGATGGCCTCTCAACTCCAAAGCCTGAAGAACCTGGAGCTGCCGCGCAGGCACCAACTCTTCCTGGAGCATCTTAGCCCTGCCTCGGTTGAGAAAGTCCTTCTCAAGACCTACGAGAGGCAGCCGGAGGATTTCGCCACCTTATTGGGTATGCCCGGAGTGGGCGCCAAGACCCTGCGCGCCCTGGCCTTGATCTCCGAGCTGGTGCACGGCACCTCCCTGAGCTGGGAGGACCCCGCTCGTTTCAGCTTCGCCCATGGCGGGAAGGACGGGTATCCCTACCCCGTGGACAAGGAAACCTACGATCGCTCCATCGAGATCATGGAGGCCGCGATAAAGCGCTCGCAGTGTGGAATCCGCGAGCGCGAGGAAGCGTTGCGTAGGTTATCCCAGTCGATAGCAGGCTGATGGTTGTTGACTTATACAATTCTTTTTGTTAGCTTTTCCGTTAGTCATATGGGTAATTATGGGATAGAGCAATCATCTTTATCAACATTAAGAAACAATGGGGGTGATGCTATGTGTGCATGTAGAAGACCATTTTCATCCGCTTTCATCTATTTTGTCTCCCTTGTTCTATTGATTTCTTTTTTTCCGCTTGGAAGTTCGCTTGGTTTTCCGACAAAGCACGAGTCATTTGCGGCCCAAGTAGATCAGGAAGACGTACAACCCGGCCAGGTATGGTACCTCGCCGAGGGATACACCGGAGGCGAGTTCGACACCTGGGTGCTGGTGCAGAACCCAGGGGATGAGGACGCCAAGGTGACCCTCTCCTTCCAGCTCCCGCCCGGCACCTCGGCCGACCCCATCAACCTCGATGTGCCCG
>JABLXL010000055.1 GCA_013178005.1 Actinomycetota bacterium | reverse complement strand
CGACCAGGTCTTCGAGTGCGTGGCGGCGGACCGGCTCTACCTCTCGGTGCTCCTGTCGAAAAGCGCGGAGGAGGCCGATTCCCTGGCGGGAGAGCTGCCGCCCTGGAGCGTGGTGTTCGGCTTCGACAACCATCCCTCCCTGGTGGAGGTGTGGGACCGCCAGACCCGGGAGATGGCCCTTTCCTGCGGAGGAAGGCAGGGGGACAGCGAGCTCGCGCGCCGCATGGAGGAGAAGTTCGAGTGGCCCTGGTACCTCTCCGAGCGCGCCTATTACCGCGGCGACCTCTCGACGGTGGATTACTTCACCTTCGCGGGCAAGGTCGCGGGGCTCTTCGCGGCGGTGGAGGAGAAGGCGGGGGGCTATCCCCTGGGGAGGGTGGCCATACCTTCCTATTACGGCGCCGCGTTCTACTGCGAAACCGACATCCACCACGCAGAGGGTGATGGCGGGGCCGGCGAGGCATGGCTCGAGGCCTACAGGGCCGCGCTGGACGAGGGCGCGCACGTGAACCGCCCCCGCGGCGAGGTGGCGAAGATGGTCTACGCGCGCATGGACCCCGAGAACATCCGCATGATAAGGAACCTCAAGCGGGTTATGGATCCCAAGGGATTGCTCAACCCCGGGCAGCTCATGGAGGGGGTGTAGGAGATGGAAAGGGGCCTCACCAGGAAAAGGGAGAAGCTCACCGATTACCGCGACGACTACTGGGTATGCGGGAAGTGCAAGATGTGCCAGTCCATGAACGTGCAGGTCTTCGAGAGCGCGCGCTTCTCCTACAACTGCCCCTGCGGCACCCGCTACCGCTTCGAGTCCTACTACGCCGCGGGGATGATGGAGATCGCCCGCGCCATCACCAACCTCGAGTTCGAGCCCACACCAAAGACGGCGGACATCATCTACTCCTGCAACCTCTGCGGTCTCTGCCAGGAGATGTGCTTCCCCCTCAAAGGACTGCACACCACGCGCATCATCCAGCTCATGCGCGAGAAGGCGGTGGATGAGGGGTGGGGGCCCTTGCCGGGGCACGCGCCCATGCTCGCCTCCACCTCGGAAAAGGACAATCCCTTCGGCCTCGACAGGGGCTTCAAGGGGGAAGCGGTGAAGGACCTGGGATTGAAGGACGCGACGCGGGAAAAGGCGGAGAACCTCCTCTTCGTGGGCTGCGCCTACGCCGCGGGCGGGGAGGCGCGCAAGAGGCTGGCGGCCATGGTCAAGGTCCTGCGCGCGGCAGGGTTGGATATCGGCGCGCTGGGGGACTCCGAGCCCTGCTGCCGCGGCTTCAGCCTCGCCCTGGGCGACCGCGACGGCTTCGAGGAGCGCGCCCTGGAGAACATAGAGCTCTTCCGCTCCACCGGCGCCGCACGCATCATCGCCCCCTGCCCCCACTGCCTGCAGGCGCTGAAGGACGAGTACGGCAGGGTCATGGACCTGGAGGTAGTCCACCCCGCGGAGCTCCTCGCCAAGGCGCTCAAGAAGAAGGCCCTGCGGTTCGAGGGGAGGGCGGAGCTCAAGGCCGCCTACCACGACCCCTGCATGTTGGGGCGCTGGTGCGAGATCTACGAGCAGCCGCGCAGGCTGCTGGCTGCGGTGCCGGGGCTGGAGCTGCTGGAGTTCCAGCGCAACCGCGAGAACTCCTGGTGCTGCGGCGCCGGAGGCGGGGTGCGCGCCGCCAAGCCCGACCTCGCGGCCTGGACGGCGGCGGAGCGCATGGAGGAGGCGCGGGCGGTGGGAGCCGAGGCGGTCATCACCGCCTGCCCCCACTGCGAGGACCACTTCGCCGCCTCGGGGGGACTGCCGGTCTACGACCTCTTCGAGGTGCTGGCCTCGGGGCTGGGGGAGGTGGTCTAGATGAAGGGAAAGGACCTGCAGAAGGACCTGCGCGAGCGCAAGATCATCAAGGTGCCGGTGAAGCACGAGATCGATGGCACCCACAACCTGCCGGAGAACCTGGAGAAGGCCTACCGCGAGCTGCAGGAGGCGCTGGGGGAGGAGTGGGTTTCCAACGACATCAACATCACCGTGGCCTACGCCCGCGACCAGTCCGTGGTGCCCATGAACCATCCCCACATCGTGGCCCTGCCGGGGAGCACCGAGGACGTGGTGGCCATCATGAAGATAGCGAACAGGTACCTAATCGACGTCACCCCCTACGGCACCGGCCTCAACACCCTGGGCATGACCATCCCGCCCTACGGCGGCATCCTCTGCGACATGCGCCGCATGGACGAGATCGTCGAGATAGACGAGGAGAACATGTTCTGCACCATCGGCCCGGGGGTGACCTTCGCCCAGCTGCAGACGGAGACGCTTAAGCGCGGGCTGCGCCTTATCAACCCCTCCACCTCGGCCAACGCCTCCGTGGTGTCCAACATCATGATGGGAAATATATCCACCCTGGCCAACAAGTACGGGGTGGGGCTGGACCACATCATCGGCTACAAGATCGTGCTCCCCGAGGGGCAGGTGATGGTGGGAGGGCCGAGGGCGTACGGCGCGGATCCCGCGCACATGCCGGGGCCGGGGCCGGACGTGCGCGCCTTCATACGCGGCTCCATGGGGTCCATGGGCATCATCACCGAGATGACCCTGCGCCTTTACCCCAACCCGGATCACGTCAAGCTCACCGTGCCCATCAGTAACTCCGAGAGCTGGGACCACATCGCACCCGCCCTCAAGGCCATCAGCCAGCGCAACATCGTGATCGAGAACGCCTACTTCCAGAACACCTACATGGGCATCTTCCTCGCCGAGACCAACGCCGAGTCCTCCAAGCTCATCCCCATGTTCCCGCGCCACTACGTGGTGCCGGTTACCGGGGGCTACTCCGAGGAGGAGACGGAGGTGAAGTGCAAGGTCTGCGAGGAGGACATCCTGGCCGTGGCCCCCGATTTCGAGTTTATGGACTGGGAGGTGGTGGAGGACATCTCCGAGGGGCGCATCCTCGGCGTGGATAAATTTACCAAGTTCTTCCGGGAATCCGTGCGCGTGCAGCGCGTCAAGGGCTCCTTCTTCGTGGGCTTCGGCCTCGACCACCTGGACAACCTGGTGAAGATAAACAGCGACATGATGCGCGCCATGACCCAGCAGGTGGGCACGGACGACAACGTGTTCTCGGCGGATATGATCGCCACCTACTTCCAGCCCTACGACATGGGAAGGCTCGGTTTCATTGAGTTCGACATCTTCATCGACCAGTCCAACCCCGAGGACAGCCTGCGCACCATCTCCGGCACCCTGGCGGCCATGGCCGCCTCCTTCCGCAATGGGTCCGGGATATGCTTCGGGGTGTGGGCGCTGGTGAAGGGAGCGGGGCCGCTGCACGACCTCATAGGGTTCATCTTCCCCCAGGCGGGCACCTACGTGGACACCTATAGGGACATGAAGATGATCTACGACCCCAACAACATCTGTCTGCGCCGCTTCGACTACGAGACGCTGCGCATGAAGAAGGCGGCGCTTTAGGATGGATGACCAGCGGGATGTGAAGATGGACCATGGCCGCAACAACAATCGCGTGCGCCGCATAGGCTACGAGACGCTGCGCATGAAGAAGGCGGCGCTCTAGGATGGGCCCCTGCCGGGACAGGAAGATGGGCTACTGCCAGGACAACAACTGCGTGCGCCGCATAGGCTACCAGACGCTGCGCATGAAGAAGGCGGCGCTCTAGAGCAAGGGAGGTTGGGAAATGGCGGATTACGACGCGATCGTGATCGGGGCGGGGTGCGGAGGCATCTCCGCCGCGGCCCTGCTGGCGAAGCAGGGGCGCAAGGTGCTGGTCCTGGAACAGGGCGAGCGGGTGGGGGGTTGCTGCTCCACCTTCGAGAAAGAGGGGTTCCGCTTCGACGTGGGGGCCTCCATCGTGGAGGTCATCCGGCCCATCGAGCTGGCCTTCGAGACCCTGGGCACCTCCTTCCAGCGCGAGGTGGACCTCATGCCCTGCGACCCCATCTACAGCTACATCTTCGAGGACGGGTCCCGGGTCAACTACCCCGTCTCCCTGGAGGGGACGGCGGAGGTGATCTCCTCCATATCTCCCGAGGATGGGAAAATGTGGTACCAGCTCGCCGACTACTTCGCGGAGATGATGAAGCAGACCATAGAGGCTTTCTTCACCAATCCCTGCAACAACATGGTGGACATGGTGAAAATGGGCCTGAAGAACCCGCGCATGCTCAAGTTCCTCCCCCTCTTCGTCACCAGCTACCAGGACGTGATCAAGAAGTACTTCAAGAACGACATCGTGCAGCAGACCATGTCCTTCCAGTCCTTCTATTGCGGCCTGCCCCCCGAGCTGGCGCCCGGGTTCATCGCCCTCATCCCCTACTCGGAGCACGAGGGCATCTGGTACCCGCGCGGGGGCATGATCCAGATCCCCGAGGCCTTCCGGCGCGTGGGCGAGGGGCTGGGCATGGAGGTGCGCCTGAACACGCGCGTCGACAAAGTCATGGTGCGCGACCGCAGGGCGGAGGGCGTGCGCCTGGCCGACGGCACCGAGATAACCTCGGACCTGGTCGTCTCCAACGTCAACGCGAAGAAGCTGTACCTGGACATGATCGGCGAGGAGCACCTGCCCTGGCTGGCGCGCTTCGGCATCAAGAGTTACGAGGTCTCCATGTCCTGCGTCATGCTCTACGTGGGGCTGGATTACCGACCACCCCTGGAGGCCCACCACAGCCTGACCATCGGCCCCCTGGAGATGATGAACGACTTCTGGTGGAACGAGTACCGGCGAGGGGAGATACCGGAACAGGTGCACGGCCTCATCTGCTGGCCCACGGAGTCGGACCCCTCCATGGCCCCCGAGGGATGCCACGTCCTCAACATCATGGGCATGGGACCCTACAGGCTTTCGGGCACCGACTGGGACAGCGAGAAGCAGCGCGTGGCGGAGCGCATGATCGAGGGGCTCTCCGAAAAGGCCATCCCCGGGCTCAAGGACCACGTGAAGGTCCTAGAGGTTTCCACCCCCCTGGACTTCGAGCGCCGGCTGCTCTCACCCGGCGGGGCCATCTACGGGCTGCAGATGGACCTCCCCGCCCAGGCGGTCTTCCGCCCCGCGGCGAGGTCCAAGTCCATCAAGGGGCTTTACCTCACCGGGGCCTCCACCCATCCCGGCGGGGGCGTACCCTCGGCGGTGGCCTCGGGGTACATCGCCTCGAAGCTGATCGAGAAACACGAGTGACGCGGACGCGGAGGAGGGAGGCCATGAAAAAGACATTGCCATATCTGGCGTTGGCCCTTGCCGGCCTGCTTGCCCTGGGATTCGCGAGGATGGACCAATCCAGAAAGCGCTTCGTCACGCACCTTATAAAACAGGTGCCCTACCTCCCAGGGCGCTACTTCGCCTGACCCCAGGAGCGAAAAAGACGTTGCTATGGCCGGCGATCGCCCTTGCCGGCCTGCTTGCCCTGGGATTCGCGAGGATGGACCAATCCAGAAAGCGCTTCGTCACGCACCTTATAAAACAGGTGCCCTACCTCCCGGGGCGCTACTTCGCCTGACCCCTAGGCCGATGCCCGGTACCCCGGCGCGACGGCTCAGCCTTTCGCCGACGACGCGGTGACGCGAGAGACGAGAAGGCGCGGCAATCACCCGGCGGAGGGATTCCAATCCCCTGCGCGGGTTATTAACCCTGGTCGAAAGAAAACGATACCGAGAATGTAAGCGTTTACGCCGTCGCGAAGCGCCGGAAAGGTATGGACATGGCCCCGAAGAGAAGGCGGCCGAACGGCCCCCAGGCCTCCATATCCCCGCAACGCGAACAAGGTGTGACAGGAGACGATAACTGGCCGGCAAGCGTTGAGAAGCGAACGAGGGGTGAAGGAAGATGGCCCGCATACTTCTGGTCGAGGATTCTGAGCTCATCCTGCAGGTGACCAAGGATGCCCTCGAGGCCAGGGGCCACGAGGTCATGGTCGCACGTGACGGGGAGGAGGCCTTGCGCAAGTTCCTGGAAGGGAAACCCGACTTGGTGATCACGGACTGCCTTATCCCCAAGATCAACGGTTTCAAGCTGGTGGAGAACATCCGCGACCTGGAGGGAGAGGAAAGGACCCCGGTGGTGATGACCAGCGCCATCTACATGAAGCAGAACTACCGCAAGGTGGCTATGGAGGCGGGAGCCGACCTCTACCTCGCCAAGCCGGCCAGGCCCGAGGAACGCGAGGAGTTCCTGCGTAAGGTCGAGGAGCTGGTGGGTAGCGCCACCCTGGCCGCGGGGGGAAGCGAAGGCTGACTTGCCGGGGGAGCGGAGGAAGAGGCGAGGCGATGAGGTATGACCGGAAACACCGACGGCGGACTCGGGAGCGTCCTGGTTGAGAAGGGGATGATTTCCCAGGAACAGCTGGATCTCGCCCTCAAGCTACAGAAGACCACGGGACAACGGCTCAAGGACATCCTCATCAAGGAGGGCTTCACCACCCGCGAACAGCTCAAGGAGTTCATATCCCAACACGTGGACATCCCCTACGTGAAGCTCTCCACGGACCTCATCGACCCCGAGGCGGTGAAGCTCATCCCCGCCAACGTGGCAAGGAACCTGGTGGCCATCCCCGTGACCCTCATCGGCGACATCCTCACCGTGGCGGTGAGCTGCCCCTTCGACACCGCCTCCCTGGACATGCTGGCCTTCGCCTCCGGCTATACCCTGGAGCCCATCCTCAGCGACGAGGAGGACATCCTCGAGGCCATCGATTACTTCTTCAAGGAGGGCGGCCTGGAAAACGAGCTGGTGGAATGGGACGAGGACCGCCTGGAGTTCGTCGACCGCTACGCGCCCGAGATCCTGGACGAGGTGAGGGTGGACGAGGGTCCGGTGGTCAAGCTGGTCAACCTCCTCCTCACCCGGGCCATCAAGGAGGGGGCCAGCGACATCCACGTCGAGCCGCAGGAGAACCTGGTCAGGGTGAGGTACCGCATAGACGGCGTGCTCATGGAGGCCAGGATCCTGCCCGTGGAGGTGCTCAACGCCCTGGTCTCGCGGGTCAAGGTGCTCGCCGAACTGAACATCGCGGAGCGCCGCCTGCCCCAGGACGGGCGCTTCTTCGTCAAGTACGGCGGCAAGGATGTGGACTTCCGCGTGGCCACCGCCCCCACCATCTACGGAGAGGCGGTGATCATCAGGATCCTGGACCAGTCCAACGCGCGGGTGAGCCTCGCGGACCTGGGCCTGGAGGATGCGGATATGCGCAAGTTGCTCAAGGCCCTGGAGGAGCCCCACGGCTTCATCCTGGTCACGGGGCCGACGGGAAGCGGCAAGACCACCACCCTGTACGCCGTGCTCAACGAGATCTCGGACGTCACCCGCAAGATAATCACCATCGAGGACCCGGTTGAATACCGCCTGGGGATGGTGAACCAGATACCGGTCAACCACAAGATCGGCCTGGATTTCGCCACCATCCTGAGATCGGTGCTCCGCCAGGACCCCGACGTGATCCTGGTGGGGGAGATAAGGGACAGGGAGACCGCTCACATCTCGGTGCAGGCCGCTCTCACCGGGCACCTGCTCCTCAGCACCCTCCACACCACGGGGGCGCCGGAGACGGTCCCGAGGCTGGTGGACATAGGCATCGAGCCCTATTACGTCAGGGAGGTGGTCAAGCTGGTCATCGCCCAGAGGCTGGTGAGGAAGCTATGTCCCCGCTGCAAGGAGAGTTATACCCCGGATCAAAGCGTCCTCGAGGAGCTGGGAATACGGAGCGACGGCGGTTCGTTTTACCGCCCCGTGGGCTGCAAGTTCTGCAACAACACCGGATACAAGGGCCGGATCGGCGTTTTCGAGGTCATGCCCATGAGCGAAGGCATCAAGGCCCTCACCGCCGCGCAGATAAATCCCAGGGAAGTCAAGGCCCGCGCGGAGGAGGAGGGAATGGAAACCATGTGGCGCAACGCCGTGGCCAAGGTGGCGCGGGGGGTGACCTCCCTGGAGGAGATAGCCCGCACCATACCGAGGTGATACAGGGGGTGATGGAGGATGGCCAGATGTGACAACCATCCCGAACGCGAGGCAGGTCGCGACTGCGCGGGCTGCGGGAAGCCGATATGCGATGACTGCGTGGAGCTCCTCGAGGGAGGCGACGCGTACTGCTACGACTGCGCCGTGGACCGGCAGCTGGCGGAGTTCCGGGGCAGGGAGGCGGAGGCGTTGGCGGTGCGGACGGAGGACGGGGCGGAGAAGAGGAAGGTGGGCTCGCGCGCGTTCCTGGCGGTTGCGGCGGCGATAGCCGTGTTGATAGCGGGCGCCACCGGGTTCATTCTCTACAAGCACTTCGCCCTCAACACCGCGCCCGCCGAGGGGTCTCCGCAGCAGCGGGAGACCTGGAGCGGGGACGATTGCGCCATGAACATGCAGGAGGTGCGCCTGGCCCTGCGGTCCTATCACGAGGACCACGGCTCCTACCCCTCCTCGCTTGAGGGACTGGTCGGCTACCTCGAGGTGGAGGCGAAATGCCCGGCCACGGGGGCTCCCTATGTGTATAAAGCGGCGGGGGCGGGATACGAGATAAGTTGCCCCAACCCGGGAGAGCACGGGGTGGAAACCCTCAGGGCAAGCGACACCTCGGTGCCCGCGCGCGAGGGACAGGTGTCCTCCAGTGGAGCGAACGGGGGGTGATGACATGGCGACGGGCAATGTGAAGAAGGCGACACCACGCGGGCCGCGGAGGATGAAGGCCGGCGCGGTTGCGCCTCCGCGCCGCCTGGCCGAAAGGCCGGCGCGGGAAAGGGAGGCGGGGAGCGCGCTCCGGGGATGGACTGCCTTCGCCTCGCTGGAGCGGGGCTTCACCCTCATCGAGATAACCATAGTGATCCTCCTCATAGGCATACTCGCGGCCCTGGCCATTCCCGTCTATGTCTCGGTGAGGGACGTGGCGGAGCGTAGCGTGTGCCTGCATAACGAGAGGTCCATAGAGTACGCCATCATGAGGTGGAGAGCCGACCATCCCGACGAAGCACTGCTGGACGGGGGGTACCTCCCCGGCGGCGGCGAGGCTTACATAGACCTGGAGGGAAACATCGCCGGGGATACCGACCGTTCCCTGGCCGATTACTTCGAGGCGCGCGGCGGCGCCCCGTTCAACCCCTTCTGCACTCTTCCCGGCCTCCCCACGGCGGTGGTCGCGGATGCGGGAGGGACGGGACACGGCCCCTTTGATTGCCCATCCAACGGAAGGGGCGTGGGAGAGGTGGCGGGGAAGTACGATTACGTCACCGACGGGCTCTCCGTGACCTGCCTCACCGACAACCAGGTGGGCATGCGCTCCGACGGTTCCAGGTTCCAGCACGACCAGCCGCGCAAGGTGGGGTGGAGCCACGTCCTCGGCAAGGCGGCGTCGGAGAAGAAGACCCCGCTGGGCGACTCCTTCGGCGAGATCGCCACCGGCATGGTGGACCTCATCAAGCAGTATTACGAGAAAAACGGCACCTACCCCAGGAACTGGGGCGACTACGCCTACACCGACATCGGGCTGGACCCGGAGTTCTGGAAGAAGCCCGTGGACAACATCATCTACACCCCCGCGGGATCGAGGGTGAAGGTGACCCCGGAGAAGGGGTACAGCCTGGTGGTGGTGGACCGCAAGGGCAACGAGAAGGTGCTCACCTCCAAGAGCAACTGGTCCCTGTGGTACGACATACAGAAAGGAAAATGGTATTACCACACCGTTAGCACGGCTAACGAGGTGGACGTCTCCAAGCTGCGCGTGGTCAAGGAATAGGGCTTCAGCGGATCTCGACCTTGGCCGATATGCGCTCCACGCAGGCCTCGATGTAAGAGGGATCGTCGATGCGCACGCTGATTGCCCCCTGCTTGCAGACCATGGCGCAGCGGCCGCAGCCCTTGCACTCCTCGCCGATGACGGCCAGTTTCCTCGGGCGCCGTCCCTCGCCCGGCGCGCCCTCCTCCTGGCCGTTCCCACCGGGGGACGGCTCCCTGTCCGCCAGGGTTATCTGGTCGAAGATGCAGGCCTTGACGCACTTCCCGCACCCGTTGCATTTTGCCTCGTCCACGGCGATGGTAAGCCCTTCCATCTTCACCAGCACGTCCCTGGTCTCCCGCGAGGCCAGGGGAATGGCGGTGGATATGCAGCAGCAGGGGCAGCAATGGCATATGGTCATGAGGCGGTGGTGGTCCTTCAGGCCCAGCATGATGGCGTCGCCCTTGAATTTGCCCAGGCAGGAAACCAGCCCCATCTCCGTGGCCTGGCGCAGGTGCTCGAGCGCCTCCTCCGTGCTCACCAGCCTCCCCACCTCGGGATCGACGTCCAGCACCGCCGGGCCGAGGAAGGTGCAGCCGAAGTAGGGGTCGAATTCCTCGCACCCGTTTTCGCTGCGGCAGGGGCAGCGGGAGAGGATGAGGTGGTGGCTCGCCTCGCGTATGAAGTGTTCGATCACCGACACGGGCGCCGCCACCCCGGGCGGCAGCTCCATGTCCTCGTAGATGGGGACGTAGGTCAGGCAGGTGTTCTCGGCGTCGAGCACCCGGCGTCCAGCCTGCTTGAACAACGGCCAGTTGGTCATTTTGAAGGCGGTGTCCTTGTACTTGTAGAGCCTGAGAAAGCGGTCGAAACTCTTCTTGCTCCTGCCACGCCGTGCGGCCATCTCCCATTCCCCCTTCGATGGATGCCTCCGCAGTGCTGCCGGGAAAAGCTCGAGCGCGACCCCTCATTACGGCGGAAAGCCGAATCGGGCTCCCACGCGATCCCCAAACACCACCGCTTGCGCCCCTCCGCGGACGTGGCGGCCGGCAGCCACCGGCAACCATGCTAACACAAGGAAGGATTTCGACGCAATGTCGATTAACGTGAGGGTTTCCCCGCGGGAAAACAGGGGAAAGAAGGGCATGGCCTTCCTGGACTCCCGTATAAAAGCCTCGCCCAAAGCCGGTGGGCGCGGATTCATGATGGTGTTTATCTGCTGCGGTCAGCGGTGATCTCCTCGAAGCGCAATTCCATCTCCGATGGATTGCGCGCCTCAGGAACACTTTTCGCATAACTCCATTTAAGGGAGACGATGGCTGTGAGGGAAGCCGGAGAAGATGAACTGTATGGAGCCTGACAGGTGCCCCAGGCGTGATCCCGGCGGGCGCAGGGTGCAGGAATTTGTCTCCACCCGGGTGGCGAAGATGGGTGGCAACATGATTATCTCCATGGAAAGCACCATATATCACAGCGGTGGTCCCGACTGGTTCAGGAACCCGTCTCCACCTCGATGGCGAAGATGGGGGGGATGGAGAGGTGGGCGAGGGAGAAATCCCCGCCCAGGGATTCGCGCGCCATGTCCCAGGCCCGCGCGAGGGATGGGGCATGCTCGAAGCCCAAGCGCTCCACCACTTCTCGCTTCTTTGCCCCCACCACGATGACGCGGCCCAGTCGCTCCAGGGCCAGGCCGCACCAGTACCAAACGTAGAAAGGGTGCGCGCCGTGGTAGGAATAATGGTGGCGGTAGGCCTCGATGTACTCCTTGCGGTCTGCGAAGCTCTCCTCGAAGCGCGTTTCCATCTCCCGGGGATCGCGCGTCTCCGGCAGCACCTTCTCGTAGAACTCCACGTAGGGGAGGTGGTGGCGGCGGTGGAAGCCGGGGAGGAAGGGCTGCATGAGCACCAGCGCTCCGCCGTCCCGCACCAGCGGCCGGCGCATGTGGAGGTTGAACACGTAGCCCAGGGCGGAGTTCGCCGCCAGCAGGGGGTTGATGCGCGAGAAGGCGGCATAGGGAGAGAGATTGGGGAGGGCGAGGAAGAGCGCGTCGCGCTGTTTCTCCACCCGCACGTTCTGCTGTCGGTACAGGGCTTCCAGGGTTTTGCGGTGTACGGCCTCCGGATGGCCAGCGTTGACGGCGATGGGTGCGTAGGCGCTGCGCAGCGCCGAGGAGACGGTGGATTTCAAGGCCTGCGGAGCGTGGCGGGAGAGCAGGAAGGGGAGGGGCACCCTGCCCTTTTCCAGGGAAAGGTAACGGTCCAGCGGGCCGGGCCAGACGCGGTTATTGAGCACCGTCTCCACGCTCAGGACCCTGGCGTGGCGGGAGAGGAATTCCCCCTGGGCGCGCAGGATGTCGTGGAAGCGGCTCGCGGGGTCCATGACCGTTCCGCCCTCGATAAGCGTCGCGGGGTTATGGTGGGCGCGGATGGACCGGTAGGTGCCCAGCCCCACCAGGTAGGACTTCCAGCCCCCGTTCATGCTGGTCCAGTTGAGGTTGACGTAGATTGTGAGGTCCGATTCCAGGAGGCAGCGGTCGACCTCCACCGGGTATCCCTCCGGCGTGCTGCCGAGGTGCACGTTGCCCAGCGGGTCCTCGGCGTCGTGGTTGCGGACGCGGGAGGGACCCATCACCGCCCAGACCCGTTTCCCAAGCACCCTTTGAAGCTCGCGCTCCGTCCACTTGCGGTGCAGGCCCACGGCGCAGACCAGTTCGATATCTTCGCGGCGCACCCCCAGGGAGAAGAGCTCCTCCAGCGCCGCCTCCACGGCGAGTCCCCGCGGGTCCCTCCAGACCGGGGGAAGGGGGAGGCAGGGGTCGTCGAAGGCGATGGTGACCCGGGAGCCGGGACCCACCATCTCCGCCAGGGGCGGGCACCCCAGGGGTTCGCGAAGCGCCCTCCTCACCGCGCTCTGGTAATCCGGCATCTGGGCCAGAGGGGGAGGAGCTTTGAGGATCTCCGTACGGTCCGGCAATTCCACCTGGACCAGGTCGTCGCCGTAGAACACCAGCCTTCGCACCATCCGCCCCTATCCCTATCCCATGGCGCCTGAGGAGAGGATCTCCTCCACCTGCGCGGGGTCCTTGCCCAGCACCGTCTCCAGCAGCCAGCGGTTGTCCTGTCCCAGGGAGGGCGCGGGGCCGCGGGGACGGATCTCGCTTCCCAGCGCCTTCATGGCCGAGCCGAAGATGGTGATCATCCCCGCCCCCGGCTGCTCCAGGTCCACGAGCATTCCCCTCGCGGCGGTGTGGGGGTGTTCCACCACCGATTTTACGTCGTTTACCGGCGCCCCGGGCACGCCGTGCTCGCGCAACAGCTCCCATATCTCGGCGTTGGTGAATCCGGACGCCCATTCCTCGATGATGCGCTTCAGCTCCGGCTCGTTGGCGTTGCGGGCCATGAGGTCGCGGAAGCGCTCGTCCTCGGCAAGCTCAGGACGCCCCATGGCCTGGCACAGCTTGTGGAAGGGCTGGTCCCCGATGCAGATGAGCATGACGTGGCCGTCCTTGGTGGCGAAGGCGTCGAAGGGGGTCACGTAGGGGTAGCGGTTGCCTGTGCGCTGGGGGATGTTTCCGGTGACGGTGTAGTCCACGAATTTTGCCTCCAGCAGGTTGATGGCCACGTCGTACATGGAGACGTCCAGGTACTCGCCCTCACCGCTCCGCTCCCGCGCGAAGAGCGCGGCGCATATGCCGAAGGCGGCGTAGAAGGCGGTGGAGATGTCCACGATCAGGGTGCCGGCGCGGGTAGGAGGGCCGTCGGGAAAGCCGGTGGTGCTCATCAGCCCGCTCAGCGCCTGGATTACGGCGTCGTAGGAGGGCAGGTCCGACAGCGGGCCGTACTGCCCGTAGCCAGAGATGGAACACATCACCAGCCTTGGATTCACCTGCCTCAGCGTCTCGTAGTCGATCCCCAGCTTCTTGACCACCCCGGGGCGGTAGTTCTCCACGAAGACGTCCGATACCGCGGCCAGCTCCTTGAAGACCTCCACCGCGAGGGGGTGCTTCAAGTCCAGGGTCACGCCGCGCTTGCCGCGGTTGAGCACGGCGAAGGATGCGGAAACCCCGTCCTTGTACGGCGGGAAGAGCCTCGCCTCGTCGCCCAGCCCCGGCCGCTCCACCTTGATCACCTCCGCCCCCATGTCGGCCAGGAAGAAGGTGCAACCCGGCCCCGCCACGGTGTTGGTGAAGTCGATGACCCTTATCCCCTCCAGCATGGAACGCATGTATCCTACCTCCCTCTTTTTCGGGAACCGCTCGGCTTTTCCAACCTCCATTATTCCCGCCATATTGGTGCGGCAATCGGGCTAGCCACTCGGAAGGCCCGTCTAGCTGGCAATTTAACCATAGCTCACCGGAGGGCGAAGGCGGCCTCGCTCTAAAGAACCGTTTTATCCTTCTTTTACCAGGATTTCATATTCACGGTACATTAGCGCGGCAATCGGGCGGGCCACTCGAAGGGTCCGTCCGGCCAGCGGGTTGACCGCCGCGCGCCGGTGACGAGGCAGGCCGCTTTCATAATAACGGCCCGAGCCATTTCTTACCATAAATCTATATGAAAGCTTTGTTAGCGCGGCAATCGGGCGGGCCACTCGAAGGGTCCGTCTGTCCATCAGGTTGACCGCCGCGCGCCGGGGGATGAGAATAACGGGTATGCTACAGAGAACACGGCTGGCCATGCGTCGCCTGCTCACCATGGCCAACCTCTTCGAGAACCTTTGCGAGTCCTACGGCGACCGCGAGGCCCTGGCATTTTCGGGGCCCGCATGTTGCCGTGGTTTTCCCTCCGAACGATTTACCCTGGGCGACTGCCTGCGCTTCACCAACCTGGCCGCCGAGGCGCTGATCCGGGAGCTGGACCTGAAGAAAGGGGAGCGGGTCTTATTATGCCTGAGCGACCCGGCCGAGGCGTTTCTCGTCGCCATGGCGGTTATCAAGGCGGGCGGCATAGCGGTACCCGTGGAGGCGGGGATCGCAAGCGGCGAGTTGAGGCGCCGCGTCGAGGGCTGCGGGGCCGCCCTGTCCCTGGCCGACGGAAGCTTGCTCGCCGCGCGTCCAGACCTGGCGGAGGTCGTGACGAAGCGCGGGCGCCTAATGGCCTGCGGCCCGCGGGGGCGCGTTCCCGGCGGCGTTGCGTCCCTCGAAGAAGCCATGGAGCGCTCGACGGGTTTTTTCCTCCCCTACACCCTGAAACCGGGGAACGTGGTGGGCCTGTTTCACCACGAGACGCCGCCGGGAAGGTTGCGGGCGGTGATGGCCACCAACGAGATGCTCCTGGGGCCGCGCCGCGTGGCGGCGTTGCTGCCGACCTTTCGCCCCGGAGCGCCGTTCCTCGCCGCCCTTTCTCCCTGCACCCTGGCGGGTTTCGCCGTCGCGGTCACGGCGCTTGCCTCCGGCATGCGCCTATCCTTCATTCCCGGCGATAACCCCCGAGCCGCGCTGGCGGCGCTGGAAGGGATAAGGCCCGCCGTTTTCGCGGCGGAACCGGGGCTGTACTCATCCATGCTGGAGGAGGCGGGCTCGGGCGGCATCCCGTTCGCGCGGCTCTGGCTCTGTTGTGGATACGGGCTGTCTCGCGAAGAAGTGCTGGAGCTGGGTCAGAATGTGGTGGAAGGCAAGGGGAGGTGGCGGCTCCCGACGCCGGTGCTGGAGACCTGGGATGCCGGCGGCAACGCCGTGATGCTCGCCCTGAAGATCAGCTTCGGCTCCAGGGTATGGCCGCGCGCGGATATGGGGCTGGTGGTACCCCCCAACCGGGCGCGCCTACTGGACAAGGGGCGGGAGAGCGGGCGCGTCCTCGCCATTAAGGGCCCCGCCGCCACCCCGGGCTACTGGAACGACCTGGAAGGAACCCTCGCGGCCAAGCGCGGCGGCTGGCTATTTGCCGGGGTGGATTCCCCGGCGGCCCCATCTTCATAAAGGAGCTGGCGGCAACGCCGGTATACTGGAACGATCTGGAAGGAACCCTCGCGGCGGAGCGCAGCGGCTGGCTGCGCTTCCTGCCCTGAGAGGGAAGGCTTTGTATTAAAGGGATCGCGGCTACAGACGCGGCCTCATGCTTTCGGGACGGCGCGCCGGGCTTGCCCTGCAAGCGACTCCGCCTCTTCCTTGCGGGGCGGTTTCGCCTCCTCGGATGCCGCCCTCTTTCTCTGCATTCCTCGCAACGCTTCCTGAACCGCCCGCCTCACCTTGTCGTTACGGTCACCCGCGTAGGCTTGAAGTATGTCGCGGCACTCCTCGCTGCCTATTCTTCCCAGGGCCTGCGCGGCGGCCGCGCGCAGCTCGTTCCTTCCCTTGGCCATGAAGGGGAGCAGGGGCTTCCTGCGCAATATGCGCTGACAATAGGGCACAACGGAGCGGTCGCCGATCTCCCCCAGCGCCCAGAGAGCGGCGGATTTCACGGTGTTGGTTCGCCTGCGCTCTTTCTTGAAACTGCGCGGGGGCTTGATGACGTCCATGAGCACAGGCGCCGTGGACACGTCGCGGAGGTATCCCAGGCCGATGCACGCCTCCCGCTGCACCCGCTCATCCCGGTCATCCAGGGCCTCCACCAGCAACGCCACCGTCTCCGCGGTGCGTATCCTGGCGATGGCTTTGACGGTCTCCCGGCGCACCTCGGGGTTCTGGTGGCGGATGAACCGCGCCAGGGACTGGATGATGGAGCGGTTGCCGATCTCGGCGAGGATGGAGATGATGTTGCGGTACATGTGCCAGGGGTTGTACTTTTCCAGGTCGTTGATGAGCCCCAGTATGGCGTCCTTCCCTATGTTTTCAAGGGCCTCGAAAGTGACCCTCTTCACCAGCAGGTCTTCGCTGTCTTTCAGCACCTGGATGAGGGGCTGTATGGATTTGTCCTCGAACTTGATGAGCAGTTCCGCAACCTCGGTGATGGTCTGGATGTCTCCCTCCCGCAGGATGTTCGCCAGGTTCTCCAACACCTCGGGGCTGGCCACTGTGGCCACCGCCTCCAGGGCGGTGCGCCGCTGCTCCGGCTTGCGGGTGTCCTCGGCGCTGTTGTGGCGCCAGAAGGTGTCTATGATCTCCAGCGCGGCCTCGTATTCCCCCGAGATGATGAAGGTCTGGGCGAGGCCGGCGAGGCACGAGGCGAGGGTGGTGTAAACCTCGCTGAGCTCCCTCTCCCTCTCCAGGCGCTCAAGCAGGCGGTCCTTCATCTCGAAGGCGACGGGGAACTCCTGCAGGCGCTTGCTCATCTCCAGGGCGGAAGGGATGTTGCGCAGTGTCTCCGCCGTCTTCAGCCTTATCTCGGGGCTCATGTCCTCGAGGTTGTCCAGGAGGCTCTCCAGGAGCTTTAACACGGTGTCGTGGCGGCGCGCGCGGTAGAGCTTCTGCATCAGACGGGGGATGTTCTCGTCGATGGTGATGTCCCGGGTCAACTCGTCGATGTCCAGGGTGAGGCCCTCGCTCACCAGCATGTTGCTTATCTGGTAGACCAGGGTGCTGGCCCCGGCGCTCCCCCGCTCGCCGGCGGAGCCGTTAACGATCTTTTTCCACATGTCGGCCTGGAAGATGCGGTCGCTCACCCGCGATTCCCAGGGCTTTCCCACCGAGGCCTGGTAGATCTCGTCGATGAGGGCGGAGAGCGCCTCATAGCGCAGTTCCTGTTCGGGAGAGAACCCCGTCTCCGGATCCTCCACCACCCTCTGGAGGGCCTCGTGCTCGCGGATGGTGCTCTCCAGGAGATCAAGGACTTTGTTTTCGCGCAGGCTGTCGAGGATGAGGCGGCGCAACTCCAGTTCGCGCAGCGCCTCCGGTTTCTCCCGCAGAAGGTACCCCTTGAGCTCCGAGGGCTCCAGGAAGGCGGCCGCCTTGGCGATCTCCTCCACATCCATGCTCCGCAGCTCCTCGTCCTCGAGCTCCCCCAGGAGCAGGGCGCTTCTTTCCAGGGTGCGGCACACCTCGTCCAGGGCGGCCTCCGGGTCCTCGATCTCCACCACTATCTCCCGCACCGCTTGGCGCAACAGCAGGCCGAGGCGGGGCGGGTTGCCCATGATGTCGCGGATGGTGTCCTCGCCCGTCTCCGCGCGCCCGGCCTTCCCGGTGATATAGTTTACGAAGCGCTCGTCCTTGAGCTTCTCGTTGAGGCGGGCAAGCTCCTCTTCCCTGAAACGCCCTTCCTCCGCCTTCTCTCCCTCCTCCGCCGTGATGACCTCGTCGTCCGCCACGGAAACGAAGCGTTTTTCGTTTACCAGGATATGGCCGCACCCCTGTCTGGACACTTCCTCCGCCAGGCCTCCCAGCTGGCGCAGTTCCTCGGGCTCCCTGGCCATGATGTATAGGAACCTGAGGAATTCCTCCTGATCCATGCCGGCGGAAAAAGTGATGCTGTAGATGTCGCGGCGGCGCAGGCCGTCGAGAAAGGATAGCACGGGCGGGCGCACCTGGTCGCGGTCGTGCAGTTTCTCCCCGTTGACGAGCAGCAGGTTGTCCGCCTCTCCCAGGGTGAGCTTGCCGGTATGGGCGAGGAGGGGGTCTATGCGCGCGAATGCCGTTTCCACCGAGGCGGAGATCATATCGCTGGTGGGCGGGTACATGTGGATGTTGATCATGGCGGCGTTGAGGGCGATGAGCAACTCAACCGCCCGCCGCGCCAGCTCGTCGCCGGCGCCTTCTGTAAGCCGGTTATCGTCCATTCCCTCGCGTCGATCCTTTCGGGCTGGTCGAGGCCCGCCGCCTCCCGGGCGCCGAGCCCAGGCCTTGCCTCGAGGCTCCCCCTCGGCCGCTTCCCGACCGCTACTCCGAGCAAGTATTTCGAACCGTCTTGATGATCACGCTACCGCGTGTGCGGAAAAAGCCGCAACCGTTTCTCTGAATATCTTTTATCGACAACGTTGAGCGTGGACATTAGGTATCCGTCCAGTCGCTCCTACATGCCGCGCAGGGTGGGGGCGATGAGGAGCGCGGAAACGGCTTCGATTGCAAAACACTCGGATACGGCGGAGAAAAACTGCGATAATATCCCCATGGCCGAGATCGTTAGACTGGATAGGGCGGCAGAAGAGGCCGTCCTCGCGAGGTGCCTTGAGGTCCTGGAGGCGGGCGCCCTGGTGGTGCTGCCCACCGATACGGTTTACGGCCTCGCGGCCAGGGCCGACTTGGAGGAGGCGGTGGCATCCATCTTCGCCGCCAAGGGAAGGGACACCGCCAAAAGCCTGGTAGTGATGGTTGGAAGCGCGGAGGCGGCGGAGAGGCTCGCGGCTCCCGAGGCGCGCGCTACCCTGCGGCGCCTCTCCTCCCTGTGGCCGGGACCCCTCACCGTGGTGGTCAAGGCGGCAGGCATTCCCTGGAAAAGGTTCCTTGCGCCGGAGACGGAGACCCTCGGCATGCGCGTGCCCGACCATCCCTTCATGCTCAGGCTTCTTTCCGCGAGCGGCCCCCTGGCGGTCACCAGCGCCAACCTGTCGGGGAAACCCGCGCCGCAATCGTTCGACGAGATCGATCCCTCTCTGCTGGACCAGGTGGAGCTGGCCCTCGACGCGGGGCGGTGCGGTTCTGGTTTGCCCTCCACGGTGGTGGAGCTCGAAGGCTCGAACTTCACGCTGCTGCGGCAGGGGGAGGTTGGCGAGGAGCGCATCGCTGCGCTATTGGCGGAACAAGAATCCGCGCCCCGGGATGCGGTCGCCGGCGCGGAGGAAAGGACAAAGAAAAAACAAGGAAAGGAGAGGAAAGGATAGGGAAAGGATGAGGGATTGATCAGCGTCCTTTTCGTGTGCACGGGGAACATGTGCCGGAGCCCCATGGCGGAAGCCCTCTTCCAGGAGCGGCTGCTGCGTGATTATCCGCAACTGGCGCCCTTCGTGCTGGCGCATTCAGCCGGCACCGCGGCGGTGGAAGGAAATCCCGCCTCCTCGCTTGCGGTGCAGACCATGGACCTGTGGGGCCTCGACCTGGATGGACACCGCGCCGCCGAGCTGACCCGCAGCCTACTGCGCGGCGCCGACCTGGTGGTGGCGTTGGCGCGCGAGCACCTTTTCGCCATAGAGAGGCTGTATCCGAAGGCCCTTTCCAAAAGCGTGGCTTTGAAGCACGTGGCAACGGTGGAAAAGGAGCTGCTTGACAGGCTGGGAGAGGAGCCGGTGCTCGACGAAGAGGGGGCGAGGAGGCGCATGGTAAGGGCCCTGGAACTGCTTCGCGAGCTCTCCCCCCAGGACGGCTTTATCGCCGATATGGAGTCGGCGGCCTCTGATATAATTGACCCCATCGGCGGCTCCCTTAGCGTATACCTGGGGGTTGCCGAGGACATGGACAAGGCCCTGGAGGGGGCCATGCATGTCTTGTGTGCCGGGCATGGCCGGCAGCTCGGGGGTGAAAGTCCCCTGTCCAACCTGACGGAGGTGAAGGACTAGCGAAGCGCAAGGGCTCAATCGCGAGGTTGAGTCTGAAGGAAGCGCAGGAGCAAAACC
>JABLXL010000054.1 GCA_013178005.1 Actinomycetota bacterium | reverse complement strand
CTCCCGGTAGTTCTCCACCACCTGGAGGTAGGTACGGCCTTGGACGGTCTTCTCACGGATGAACATATCACTACTAACTTACCATGTTATTATGCCTATTACAAGACCTATTAGCCTAATTACTCCCCTTATACGTGGCACTACATTTCAGCGCGTTTCGCAAGCCAGAATCTATCTACCTGGAGTTTTACACGCGAAAGGGGTCAAAATAGGGGGTCAACTGTAGAAGATGAGTCAAAGGAAAACCCCTTGCCATGATCGCCGTGAGCGCGCGGCCGCTGCCGCTCGACCGGTGAATTCGGGTTACGGGAAAAACCAGCTCAAGGAGGATCCCCGGACAGGGCTTGAAAGAGGTCGTCCCCGTCGAGCGCCGCGCGGCATCCATGCTGACGGCTTCCTCGCCTGTTCGAGCCGGATATTCAATAATCCCCTGCACGGGGCCTTGTGTGGGAAGGGAGGGTCGGTTAATATATCGAATAGATATATCGGTTTGATATATCGAGCTGATATTTCGTAAGCCGGCCCTGGGGAAGATTCTAGGGGCGGACGAGGAGGATGTAAAGTGCTGGAGCTGGCGATTCTCGGGGCTTTGAAGGAAAAGCCCATGCATGGCTACGAGCTGAAGAAAAGGCTGTCCTACCTCCTCGGCCACCTCTGGAAGATAAGCTACGGCTCCCTTTACCCAGCCCTGAAAAGGCTGGAGGCGAAAAACGCGGTGGAGAAGGCGTACACGGTAAAAGAGAAAACGCGCAACCGTTACGTCTACCGCATAACGCCCGAGGGAGAGGAGACCTTCCAGAGGCTCCTGGTGGACACCCGCAAGAAGTCGGAGATAACCGACGGGGACAAGTTCAGCCTTCGCTTGGCCTTCTTCCAGTACATGGAACCCGAGCTGAGACTGTGGCTACTGGAGAGGCGGAGGAATTACCTGGAGGAGAGGCTGAAGGAGCTGAGCGGCTCCGGGAAGGCGCGGGAGGGGGAACCGGACAGCTACCGGCAGGGACTCTATCGCCACCGGCAGGAACTGCTGGAGAGCGACATCCGATGGCTGGAGGATCTGATCGCGCAGGAAAGGCTGCACATCCAGGACGGTAAGAAAGAGCGCGAGGCGGTTCGGAAAGACGAGAAGGGAGGTGGGAAAATCGCCATCGAGGACGGCGCACTGGAGAAAGCCACGCCTATACAGGCTTGATATCTACGCCGATGCAAGAGATCACCGCCCGGAGCGGGATAGATACAAGGGTTCGAGGGAGGTCTGCAGATGAAGAAGATTCGAGTTGCCATAGTGGGGGTGGGAAACTGTGCCTCATCCCTGGTACAGGGCATCGAATATTACCGGGACGCGAGGGAAGGCGACCTGATACCGGGACTCATGCACGTGAAGGTCGGCGATTACCACATTCGCGACATCGAGATCGCATGTGGCTTCGACGTGGACGCGGACAAGGTGGGCAAGGACGTCTCGGAGGCGATAGTCAGCGGCAGGAACAACACCATAAAGATATGCGACGTACCGCGCCTCGGCGCCCCCGTCTACCGCGGCCATACCCTGGACGGGTTTGGAAAATATTACCGCATGACGGTGAAGGAAGACCCCACGGAGCCGGTAAACGTGGCGGAAACCCTTGCCAGGCACGAGGTGGACGTGCTGGTGAACTATCTGCCGGTGGGGAGCGAGAAGGCTACCCATTTCTACGTCGAGGAGGCCCTCAAGGCCGGGTGCGGAATCGTCAACTGCATCCCCGTCTTCGTGGCCAAGGAGGAGATCTGGCAGGGCAAGTTCCGCAGGTACGGCCTGCCCATAGTGGGCGATGACATCAAGTCCCAGGTGGGGGCGACCATCGTGCACCGCGTGCTGGCGAAGCTCTTCAACGACCGCGGCGTCATCCTCGACCGCACCGCACAGCTCAACATCGGCGGCAACATGGACTTCATGAACATGCTGGAGAGGGAACGCCTGGAGTCGAAGAAGATATCCAAGACCGACGCGGTGGTCTCCCAGCTCAACCACAACATTGACAAGGACAACGTGCACATCGGCCCCAGCGATTACGTGGCCTGGCTCAACGACCGCAAGTGGGCTTATATTCGCCTGGAGGGAAGGGAGTTCGGCGACGTCCCCATGTCCCTCGAGTTCAAGCTGGAGGTCTGGGACTCCCCCAACTCGGCCGGGATCGTCATCGACGCCATCCGCTGTTGCCGCCTCGCCATGGACCGCGGCATGAGCGGGGCGCTCATCGGACCCTCAGCCTACTTCATGAAATCCCCCCCGGTGCAGTACTCCGACGAGGAGGCGAGGCGCATGGTGGAGGATTTCATCGCCGGCAACCCCGCGGGCATGCTCACCACGGCGGACTTCGGGAACGGCAAGGACCTGGAGGACGCGGAGGAGCTGGCCCAGTCCCCTCCCGCCACGCAGCGCGACTAGCCGGCGGCGTGAGATCCGCGCCCGGACCTTCCTGGAGGAGGCGAAGAGCCACATGCCCTTCTCCATCCTGGCCCTGCGGACCGGCAAGGGCGCGGAGTTTTTAAACACTTCGGTTCCTCAACGGAGGAGCTCATCACCCATTGCTCTGGCCATCCCCACTGCCCCAGGGAAAACGCCTTCACGGAAAGGAAGGTTCAGGCCGACAAGTACGTGCCGTGGGCCTTCCGCGAGGGATATGCGGTGGAGGAGCCCGATCGTGTCCTCGAAGGGCGGAACCACGTATGCGGTTACGCAAAGCCCCACCGGGGCCTGGGTTATCTTGCCCCCATGGAGTTCTTGAGCCAGTGGATGGAGGGGGGCGGTCTTTCGGGGGTTGCGTCCACAATGTGGTCAAGCAGCGTACTTGATTTTACAGCGCTTTGTGATATATTACTCTGACGTACGGTATCCTTCGGTATGTTCAGGAGATAGGGAATTGCTGGAAACGATATCCCTTCCCGCCGTGGTATGCGAACGGGCCGAGCTACCCATCGCGGTCAAGTGTTACTCGGGCTTCAAGCTCAACGAGAGGCCACTAAGCTTCTTCCTCCACGACCGGGAATTCACGGTCATGGATATCGAGGGAAGCTGGTTCGAGGAGGATGAGGCGGGAAACACCAAGTGCACCTGTTTCCGCGTGCGCGCTGACGACGGAGACCTCTACCTTCTCGGTTACGACGAGGGTTCCGATTCCTGGTCGCTTCGCCGCATCTGGAGGCTCGGGGCAAGGTCCTGATCTCCCCTCCTGGAGGGCGGCAGCCATTCGCACGCAATCTCCATGGTCGCGACCTGGCCACTGCCGTCCGTGATGGCTTGCGGATTGATGCAGGGGCTGATCACGCGCAACCTTAATGGGTTCGACTGTTCTACGCCTTTTCCGGGCACGCCCTCACCAGGAAGGTGGCCATGGCCTTGGCCAACATGCGCCCCTCGCCGTCGCTCACGGCGCACTCGCCCACCGCGACCGATCTGCCCCGCTGGATGATCTTCCCCTCCGCCACCAGCTCGCCGCCGCGCGAAGGGGCCATATAATTTATCTTCATCTCCACCGTGGCGATGGATTCCTTTTCGTAGTCCACCATGGTGGCCAGGGCGGCGGCGATCGCCGCGTCGGCGATGGATGCCATTACCCCTCCGTGGACCACCCCGCCGGCGTTGAAAAACCGATCCTCCACCCTCAGCCTGAACAACGCCCTTCCTTCCTCCAGCTCCTCAATCTTCATGCCCAACAGACCGTAAAAAGTGGCCGGGTCGGAGCGGGAACGCCGGATCTCGCGGTACCTGATCTCCATGTCCTCCACCGCGCGACCCTCCTCAGGCGGGGTTTTGTTTGAACCAGCGCACTACCTTGCTCAAACCCTCCTCCAAGGAGACCCGGGGTTCCCAGCCCAGGATCTCCCGCGCCTTGTCGAGCTTGGGCCTGCGTCGCTGGGGATCGTCCTCGGGCAGGGGGAAGAAGGTTATCTCCGAACTCGACCCGGTGAGCTGCTTTACCCGCTCCGCCAGCTCGAGGATGGTCATCTCCGCGTCGTTGCCCAGGTTTATCACCTCTCCCACCGCGGCGTCGGTGAAAAGGGCGCGGGTGATCCCCTCCACCAGGTCGTCCACGTAGCAGAAACTGCGCGTCTGGGTCCCGTCACCGTAGACGGTGAGGGGCTCCCCCGCCACCGCCTGGAGTATGAAGTTGGGGACAACCCTCCCGTCCTCCCTGCGCATGCGGGGCCCGAAGGTGTTGAAGATACGCAGGATCACCGTCTCCAGCCCGTAGAGCCTGCGGTAGGTCGAGGTCATGGCCTCGGCGAAACGCTTGGATTCGTCATAGCAGGCGCGTGGGCCCACCGGGTTCACGTTGCCCAGGTACTCCTCCCGCTGCGGCGTCTCCAGGGGATCGCCGTAGACCTCCGAGGTGGAGGCGAGGAGGAAACGCGCGCCGTTCTTTCGCGCGAGCTCCAGAGCCTGATAGGTGCCGACGGAATTGACCAGCATGGTCTCCACCGAGAGGCGACCGTAGTCCACCGGGCTTGCCGGGCTGGCGAGGTGCGCCACCCGGTCGACGGCCAGGTTGATGGGTGACGTGGCGTCGGCGAGGATGAAGCGGAATCGCGGATGTCCTTGCAAGCCCTCCAGGTTGCGCGGGTCGCCCGTGCACAGGTTGTCCAGGCACATGACCTCGTGGCCTTCCTCCACCAACCGCTCGCAGAGGAAGGAGCCTATAAACCCCGCGCCCCCGGTAACCAGTATCCTCAATGCGTTCCTACCTCCTTCCTCGTTTCACGGACCACCATAGCGGTGCCGAGTGACAGGGGACGACGCTCTCGTCACGTCCGTTTCCTCTCCCTCCGTCTTTTCGTCTTATGAACCCTTCTCCTGAACCCCCATCACGCTCCCCGCGCGGAAGGGGCGTGCCGCACGCCACCTATATGCCGCACGCCACCTATATATTTCTCGTCTCGTCCCTTTTCCCTTTCCAGGGGCAAGCCCAGCCGCTCGTAGCACTGGGTGGATGGGCCTCGCCTTTACCCAGGCTTCGGCCCACTTTCCTCTCCCACGAGGAATCTCACCCCCCGCGCTTCCAGGCGGGAGAAAAAGGAGGGGTTGTCCAAGGCCTGCTCGGGGAAGAAGAGGCCCGGCCGGATCTCATCCGCGAGCAGGTTCTCGACGGCCGCCACGGCCATGGCCGCGGTAAGGCCGTAGTAATCCCCCACCGTGGCAAGCATCCTTGCTGCGGGGGCTCCGTTCACCATGCCCTCCGCCCTGGCCATCACCGCGGCAAGGGGTCCGCCCTTCAGCCGCCGAACCAGCGAGGAGGCCGCGATCCTCACCGCTTCCCGCCGCGGCCAGGAATCGCCCGCTCCCCCGTAAAGCCACGCCAGCGTCTGCATAACCAGGTCCAAGCCCGGCTCGCCGAACCCGGCCGCGAAATCTACCCGCGTGACGCCGGGAAGCGCCTCCGGCAGCGAGAGGGGCTCGGGGTGGGCCAGATAGTAAACCTGGCGCCATCCCAGCGGGCGCGGGAATTGCGCCGTCCGGGGCCATCCCCCCGAGCGTTCCCTGCCGGCACGCCCTGCCCTCCATGAAGGTGCGTCTCCGCCGCACGCGTGCAGGAGATGCGCCAGGGTGGCGGCTCCCAGTCCGGGAGACAGCCTGAGGCACCAGGCGATGGCCACTGACCGCGCCTCGTCCAGCCAGGCCGCCGCCCTGCATGCCAGTAGGTTCGAGATCCCCGGGGTCAAGCCCATTCCGCACAGCATCCTCACCCCCTTTGCCTCCGCCTCCGATCGGAGCTGCATGAGCGCTACCACCGCCTCCGGGTCGTCGCACAAGGTGATATAGTCGCGGCCCGCCGCAAGGGCAGCCCCGGCCATGCGCTCCTCGTACTGGTGTGAGGGGCCTGCGCATGCGACCACCAGGTCGGCCTCGGAAACCCTTTCCAGCAGGCAGTCTTCGTCCTCCAGGTCAAGATAACGTGGACTTGCGGGAACCGCGGCCAGGTCCGAGGCAATCCTGCACAGCGCCTCCGCGTCGCGGTCCGCCAGGTAAAGACGGTCTATGCCTCGCATCCTCCCCAACCGGAAGGAGACCTCCCTCCCCGACCTTCCCGCGGCACCGATGACGAGAACCCTCATCCCGCACCCCGAAAAAGGTCCTCCGGTCCGGCGGGCCTCCATGCGAGCTCGAAAGGCGCGTCGCCCTGCGTGGCGGCCCCCATCTCCCTGAAGGCCAGGTAGACGAGGACGATCGCGAGCCCGGCCAGGACGGCCGCCGCGGTCAAACGCAATTTAGGCCATGACATGGAACGATTATATATCACGGGGCATGGGGCAGCGGGGAAGCCCGACACCTTTCAAAGCGATGGATCTCAAGCTATCCAGAGCGTGGCCTGTTGATCGCCGCGAAGAGGGAGGAGCGTACGCCGCCTCCAAAGTGGAATCACCTACGAAGGTTCACCTCAAGAGCGGGATTTTATCAACATTCAGGAGATTATGACGTCGGGCAGAGGAAGTACTTGCGCCAGGGTCACATCTGGAGCAGGCGATACGGGGCGCCTGGTCCATGATGCGTTTGAGTTTGAGATGAAGGCCTGCGCCCGTGTCACTTCGAGAGCAGGTCCTCCTCCACCTCCAGCCCGAGCTGCTTCACCGCCAGGCTGAAGTCGTGGGGGCTCGTGGAGGCAGACACCGCGACCTTGTACTCCACTAGCCCGTAACGGTAGAGGTCCACCAGCGACTGGTCGAAGGTCTGCATACCGTAGAACTCCCCCTCGGCGATGATCTCGCGCATCACCGTGGTGGGCTCCTCGTTGATCAGCGCCTCCGCCATGCGTCCCGTCATCACCAGGACCTCCACGGCGGGCACCCTCCCGCTGTGGTCCTTGAGGGGGAGGAGGCGCTGCGAGACCACGCCCTTCAAGACGCTGGCGAGGGTCAGCCTGATCTGCTTCTGCTGCTGGGGCGGGAAGAAATCGATGATACGGTTAACCGTCTCGGTGGTATCGATGGTATGGAAGGTGGAAAGCACCAGGTGCCCGGTCATGGCCACGCTCATGGCCGCCGTCACCGTCTCCGGGTCCCTCATCTCGCCGATAAGGATGACGTCCGGATCCTGCCTGGTGATGTACTTCAACGCATCGGCGTAGCTCTCGGTATCCGTGCCGATCTCCCTCTGGTGGATGATGCTCTTCTTATCCACGTGCAGGACCTCGATGGGGTCCTCGATGGTGATGATGTTGACCTGGTCGTTGGTGTTGATGAAGTCGATCATCGCCGCCAGGGTGGTGGTCTTGCCTGCCCCTGCCGGTCCCGTTACCAGGATGAGACCGCGGCGCTCCATGGCCAGTCTCCGCAGCACCGGGGGCAGGCCAAGCTCCTCGAAAGAGGGCACGGAGGTGGTGAGCACCCTGCGGATGGCTATCCCCACCGTCCCCCTCTGCTTGAAGATATTGGCGCGGAACCTCCCCAAGCCGGCGATGCTGTAGGCGAAGTCCACCTCGTTGCGCTCCGCGAACTTCTTCGCCTGCTTCTCGTTCATAAGCGCGTAAGCCGCCTCCACGGTGTCGGTGGGGGAAAGGCGCGGAAAGTCCGGCTTCACCAGGCGGCCGTCGATGCGGAAATAGGGCGGGCCGCCGGCCTTGATGTGGAGGTCCGATGCCTGCTTATCGACCATGTATTGAAGAAGATTCTGGATGTCCATCCTTCCCCCTAAAAGCCGGTCTTCAATCCATGTCCATCTAGTTCAATATAGCACAGGGCCGTCCGGAGAGGGTGGATTCCCATATTCATGTTCCTGGGCTTCAGGGAAGTACGGGCGGACAGGCCGCGAACGCTTTGCGATGGCTGCCTGACTCATTCAAAGCTTCCAGAAGGAAGATAGCGCCCGGCGCGTGGCCTCCACCACCTCCATGCCCCTTCCCGAGGACTCGGGGAGCGCCCTGCCTCCGAGGTCTTCCTCCACCATGACGTCCTCTCCCGCCATCACCGCGATGGTGTCGGCGATGGACACGGCTATTCCGTCCAGGTTGTAACCCCCCTCCAGGGCCGCGAGCATCTTCCCTTCGCAGTGTCTTTCCGCCAGGTCCTTGAGGCGCCTGGTCATCTCCGCGTACGACCTGCCGCGCAGCAGCATGGAGCAAAGCAAGTCGCTGAAGTGACCGTCGTACCCGGCGGATATCAACACCAGCTCAGGCTGGTATTGCTCCGCTATGGGCATGATAACCTCGTCAAAGGCGGCGAGATAGACGTCTTCCCCGCTGCGGGCCGGGAGGGGGAAGTTCACCGTGTAGCCCTTTCCCTTGCCCGATCCCGTCTCCCCCGAGGAGCCGCTTCCAGGGTAGTGCGGGTACTGGTGCAGGGAGACGTAGAGGACCTTTTCGTCTTCGTAGAAGATGTCCTGTATGCCGTTACCGTGGTGCGCGTCCCAGTCGAGGATGAAGACACGCGTGATCCCGAACTCCCGCATGGCGAACCTCGCGGCCACGGCGTTGTTGTTGAAGAGGCAAAAGCCCATGGCGCGGCCCGCCGTGGCATGGTGCCCGGGGGGACGGACCAGGCAGAAGGCGTTCTCCAGCTCCCCGGAGAAAATGCGCTCGAGGCCGTCCAGCAAGGCCCCCGTCGATCTCAGCGCAGCTTCGTAGGAACGGGGGCTGACATGGGTGTCCGCGTCCAACCACCCTCCTCCAGACTCGGCCGTTTTCCTTACCATCTCTATGTAGCCCAGAGGGTGGACGAGGTTTATCTCCTCCACCGTGGCGTCTCGCGGCGAGAGCACGGCGACCCTGTCCACGAGACCCGTCTCGCGCAGCATGCCCATGGCGGCCTCCAGGCGCTCCGCGCGCTCAGGGTGGCCGTAACCCGTATCGTGTTCCAGGTAGATGGGATCGTAGAATACCGCGGTGGAGCCCATTTCCAAACCCCCGGAAAATCGCTGCCGGGAATCGCCGGCACCCCGCGAGGCGCCCCCCGGCATCAACCTAGATTATCCGCACCGCCCCGCAGAAGTCCCTGCGTCTACCGAGATCCGCTATGCGCACCACGTCCCCGGTATGGGGAGCGTGGATGTACTGGCCGCCCCCTATGTACATGCCCACGTGCCCGTAACCGTGGAAGAACACAAGATCTCCGGGCTGGAGGTCGGAATAGGATACCGGGACGCCGCAGCGCGCCTGCATGTAAGAGCTGTGAGGCAGGCTGATCCCCACCTGGGCATAGCAGTACATCACCAGGCCGGAGCAGTCGAAGACATCGGGCCCCGAACCCGCGTACCGGTAAGGCTTGCCCAGTTGCTGGTAGGCTATCTGCACCACCTTGGGAGCGTAGGGAGGAGCGGGCGGCGGGGGAGGTATGGGGCGGGACACCGTCTGGCGCGGATTGCTTACCACCGCCGCGCGGTTCGCCTCCTCCTGGGCGATGAGCTGGTTCACCTCCGCCTCCACCCCGGACATGAGCTCCTTGCGGCGCTGCAGCTCCGACTCTATCCTGCTCTTCTGCGTCGCGAGCTGCGCAACCGCCGCGTCGAGCTCGGCCCGCTGGGCTTCGAGCTCAGCGCGCGCCGCTTCCACCTGCTCCCGGGAGGAGAGCACGGAGGCGATGATCTCCACGTCCCCGCCCCCGATGCGCTGAGCCCGGTCTATGTTGGTATAGAGGTCGTCCACCGTCTTGCACTCGGTAATCACCTCGAGGATGTCCGCATTGCCCGACTTGTAGATCTCGCGCAAGCGCTGGCCGAGGATATCCTTCCGGCTCTCCAGCTCCGCGGTGAGCGCCTCTATCTCCCTTTCTTTCTGGGCGATCCTCGCCCGCGTCTTCTCCACCCTGAGGTTGGTGAGGTTGTACTGCTCCGTTACCGATTCGAGCTGTGCGTCGATGCTCTGGACCTCGTTCTTGATGCGCTCCAACTCGTTCTTCTTGTCCTGCACGGGATCGGCGGTGGATACCCCGGCCGCCGCAAGCAGCGTGACCGCCGCCAGCAGGAGGCTCAGCGTAACCGCCGTCGCTTTTCTCCGCATACGTTCCTCCCCGTCTTCTCCTCAAACCTCTATAAGGCCCGGGGCTTTCCCTCCCCTTTCCAAGGGGCTCCTTCAAAGGTATTCAGGGTAAATGATAGCATACCCTTCTCGGCCCTCAAAAAACCGGGCGACCATAGCACGGGTCCCGCTAGATAAAATCCCTGCTCAAACCAAGTATTACGCTCCAGTCGCCGTGGATCGCGAGATCCACGGCGACTGGATGAATACATGGCATGGTGGAGGACGGCGGCCTCACCCGCTCGCGCCTTGCATTGGCTCTCAGCCCTGGGTGACCGATGCGGAAACGGGCCCCATGGCCCCCGAGGCCTTAACCTCCTCCGCCTCCTCCGCGCTCTTCCCGAGAACCTCCGTGAGCAGCCAGTCGTTGTGCTCGCCGAGAGCGGGAGCGTGGGGATAGGACTTCACGACGTGGTTGCGGGTCTTGATGGGGATGGGGTAGATCTTGAGCTTCTCCATCTGTCCCGTCTCCGGGCTCAACTGCTCCAGCTCCACGATCATGCCGCGTGCCGCGGTATGGGGATGTGAGATGGCCTCCGAAACCTCCTTTGCGGGTGCGACCGGGGTGCCATGGGCCATCAGGATGTCCACCACCTCATCGCGGGTGTGCTGCTTGGTCCACTCCTCGATTATCCCCTTGAGCTCCTCGTGCCGCGCGAGCCTGGCCAGGGGGTTGTTGAACCTCTCGTCCTCCGCGAGTTCCGGCTTGCCCATGGCCTTGCAGAGCGCCCCGAAGGTGCTTTCGTTGGCGGCGCATATCACCACGTCCTTGTCTTTGGTGGAGAAGGAATCGAAGGGGGCAAGGTGGGGATAGCGGTTGCCGGTGCGGACCGTGTCCTTGCCCAGTATGGAATACTCGAGGAACTTGGCCTCCAGGAAGGTGAGCAGGGTGTCGTACATGGCGAGGTCTATGTATTCCCCCATGCCCGTCTTCTCGCGCGCGTAGAGGGAACCCAGGATGGCGATGGTCCCGGCCATGGCGGTGCCGATATCGCCGACCAGCACCCCCACCCGCGTGGGGTGCTCCTCGCCGGTGGTGGCCATGATCCCGGTCATGGCCTGGATAATTCCGTCGTAGGCCGGGTACTGCGAAAGCGGCCCCGTCTGACCATAGCCGGACATCTCGCACATCACCAAGCGCGGGTTGATCTTGGACAAAACCTCGTAGCCGACCCCCATCCTGTCCATGGTCCCCCCCGAGAAGTTGGAGACCAGGACGTCGGACACGGCGACGAGCTCTTTGAAGAGCTCCAGGCCTTTGGGATTCTTGAGATCTATGGTTACGCTCTTCTTGCCGTGGTTCATTTGCACGAAAGTTCCGGAGATGCCCTTGAAATATGGAGGATAGAGGCGCGCCATGTCTCCCAAGCCAGGCCTCTCCAGGTGAATCACCTCGGCACCCATCTCGCAAAGATAGAACCCGCAGAAGGGACCGGCCACGGTGGTGGTGAAGTCGATTACCCTGATTCCGTCCAGCATGCCTTGCATCGAAGAAACCTCCCGTGATCTGTCAACCCCTCCCGTGCTTATCATAATCAAATACGACATCATGTCAATATTATTGGAATCTCACGCGTCACCGCACTCGCTTGATCCAGTGGACATGCTTATTAACTAGGGTTTACCGAGAATGCGACGCGGGTAAAAATCGACACTGTGTAGATAATTCTTGGGAGGCCAATGGGGATCAAGCCTAGACACGGGGCTCGCCAAGAGGCGGCGCGGCATTCCCAGGGCGAAGAAGCCTTGACCGCGTAACGGGCTCAAGCGGTGAAGATCAAGGTGGCCTCGTTGCCCTCGCGGTTGAAACGGAGCTCGTCGGCGTAATGCCTCACGATGAGCAGCCCGCGGCCGCGCTCCGAGAGCAGGTCGTCGCGCTCCTCGACCTCTTCCAGGCGGCGGCGGAAATCGAAACCCTCCCCCTCGTCGCGCACGCGGATGGTGGCGCGCCGTGGTTCCGCCTTCACGGTGATATAGACCTTTTTGGACACGTCACAGCGGTTGCCGTGTTCCATGGCGTTGTGCAGGAGCTCTTCCAGGCAAAGGCGGAGGGTGACGGGATCCTTCAAGCCCTCGAATCCCTGCAGGGTCTCCAGCACGCTGTTGATCACGTAGCGTATCTGGCGCACGTCCGTCCCCACGGTCAAGGTGAGGTCGTACAGGTCCTCCAGCTCCAGGACCATCACCGCGATGTCGTCGGGCTGGGAGGCGTCCCCGGTGAAGAGCATTATCTCGTCCGCCAGGGTATCTAAAAAGCCCTCGATGTCCTCGTCCGCGTGCGTCTCCACAAGCTCCACCAGGCGCCTTCTGCCCAGGACCTCTCCCCTGGCGTTGAGAGCCCCGGTGAGCCCGTCGGTGTAGAGAAGAACGCGGTCTCCTCTCTTGAGCTCCACCCTCTTTTCCTGGTAATCCCCGTCGCCCATCAAACCCACGGGGAATCCCTCGCCCTCCAGGTATTCCATGCCTCCATCCGCGGCCCGCAGGAGCAGCGGGGGCTCGTGGCCCGCCCTGCAATAGGTGAGGGTGTTGTCGGTGTTGTCGTAGAAGCCGTAGAAGAGAGTGGCGAATCCGTACTGCGACTCGCTGAAGAAGCGTCGGAAGGCGGCGTTGGCCTCGTCCAGAATGGCGCGGGGGGATACCTGCCTGCGCCCGATCTCGTAAAGGGTGGTGGTGAGCACGGACATAATCAGTGCCGCCGGCATGCCCTTGTTCGCCACGTCCCCGATCATGAACCCGAACTTGTTGGGGCAGAACTCAGTGCGCAGGTTCTGGCACCGGTCCTGCACCTCCGATGAGCAGTAGAAACAGAAACGCGAGTCGCGATCCAGGGGGATGACGCTGAAAAAATCTCCCCCCACCGCCGAAGCGGGCATGAGCCTGGACACCATGCGCACCGAGGCACAGGGTACGTGGGTGGAGAGGATGGAGCGTTGGATGCGGCTGGCCATACGCAGCTCCCGGTCTATTCGCTCGTGGTCCCTGCGCAGGGCTTCGTAAAGGCGGGCGTTGTCGATGGCCACCGCGGCCATGTCCGCGAAGGAGGTGAGGTGCTCGAGGTCCTGGCGGTCGAAACGTCGTTGGCGCCTGGCGGTGGAGACGTTGAGCACGCCGATGATCCTCCCACCCACCGAAAGGGGGACAGCGAGCGCGCTCTTGAGGCTGGGGTCAGTGCCGCGAAAGCGCCGGTCGGCGACCACGTCCTGGAGCACCAGGGGCTCGCCGTGTTCGGCGACCCAACCGGCGATCCCCTCGCCCAAGCGGACCCGGTAGGCGCGCGAGCTGTCCAGGCCCCGCGACGCCCTCACCACGAGGTCGCCCTCGTCCTCGTCCATGAGCATGATGCTTCCGCGTTCGGCGCCCAGGAGTTCCATGGCCTGCTCCACCACGCGTTCCAGCCGGGTGGAGAGCTCCATAGACGAGGTTATCAGCTTGCCGACACGGTAAAACCCGCTACCCGCTCCCTGGGATCCGCTTGCCCCGCTTTCGTCCCTGCCCGCGTTTACTACCAGCATTTACCATATCACCTGAAGCTTCCCACGGCCTCCTCTTCGCTCTCGTACATCTCGATGATCTTGGTGAAGCGGACCACGTCCAGGAGCTCGCGGATAGCCTCCGCCGCCCGGAGTATCTTCAGCGCTCCCTTGTTCTGGCTGCACTTCTTGTAGGCATCAGCTATAATACTGAGACCGGCGGTGTTGATGTATGAGAGCCCCTCGATGTCGAGGACGATATTGTAGCAGCCGTCGAGGAACACCTCTTCCAGCGCCTCCCCGAACCTCTCCACCGTCTCGGAGTCGATAACCCCCGAGATCCGCAGCACGGCGATCTCCCCCATATCGCCGGCCCTGGTAACAGAGATCTCCATAAGCGCGCCTCCTCTCCGCAGTAGTACCGGGACGACAATGAAGATATCGGCACAACCACCCGTGGGTTTGAATGGAAAGGCGTATCCGCCACGTTCTCCGCTCTGCCGAAACGGAACGCGGAACGCGTGCGGTCAACCCCGATATCCCCGCGACGCCTCGGGATAAACAAGAGATTACAACATATCGTGTTGAAATTTAAAAATGATTACTATATATTGTATAAAACGGCGAGAGGAAGGCGAGATGGACCAGGGCTTCGTCCTTTATCCTTTTTCGGCCATCGTGGGGCAGGAGAAGATGAAACGCGCCCTGCTCATCAACGCCGTGGAACCCCGTATCGGCGGCCTGCTCATAAAGGGGGAGCGGGGCACGGGCAAATCCACCGCCGCGAGGGCCCTGGCCGAACTCCTCCCGGATATGGAGGTGGTGGCGGACTGCCCCTTCTCATGCGATCCCCACGACGAGGACTCCATGTGCTCCACCTGCCTTGAGCGCTGGAGACGGGGAGAGCCTCTCGCGGTGGCCACCAGGGCCACGCGTTTCGTCACCCTCCCCCTTAACGCCAGCGAGGACCGCGTGGTGGGAACCCTGGATCTGGAGCGCGCAGTGCGCGAGGGGGTCAAGGATTTCGAGCCCGGAGTCCTCGCGGATGCCAACCGTTCCATCCTCTACGTCGACGAGGTGAACCTCCTCGACGACCACATCGTAGACGTGCTCCTTGACGCCGCGGCCATGGGGGTAAACATCGTGGAACGGGAGGGGGTCTCCTTCTCGCACCCCTCGCGGTTTATCATGATCGGAACCATGAACCCGGAGGAGGGGGAACTCCGGCCCCAGTTGGAGGACCGGTTCGGCCTGTGTGTGGAGGTGAGCGGGGAGAGCGACGCCCGGGACCGCGTCGAGGTCATGAGAAGGCGCCGCCTTTTTCTCGACGACCCGCAGGTCCTGCGCGCCTCCTTCCACGGCGCCCAGGAGGAACTGCGCGGCATCATCGCCAGGGCGCGCGAGCTCATCCGCTCCATCGAGATGTCCGAGGAGATGATGGAGCTGGTGGCCCGCATAGCGGTGGAGATGGGCGTTTGCGGGCATCGCGCGGACATCGCGACCTGCCAGGCGGCGCGAGCCCTCGCCGCTTTGGAGGGAAGCGAAACGGTGGAGGTCGGCCACGTACGCGAGGCGGCCGAGATGGCGCTGCTGCATCGCCTCAGGAAGACCCCCTTCGACGAGGGCCTCAAGGACATGGATCGCCTGGACCGCATCATCGAACGCAAGGGCAGGCCCTCCGTCCTTTCCCTCCAGGATTCCTCGACCGCCCCCGTGGTCGCCGAGGCTCAGGTCGGTTCGGAGAACGGAGACGGCGAGCGAACGGCATGCCATGCCGGCGCGGAGAGATGCGCCGCTCCCTCCTCGGCGGAAATGGAAGTGCCCTTGCTCCAGGGCGTGACCGCGCGCGGAGTGAAACCCGCCGCAGGAAAGCGCTCCAACGCGGTGACCGAGTCCGGCAACGGAAGGCGCGTAGGGCACCGCCTGCCCCGGGGTGACGAGGATATACCCGCCTCCGGCCTGGCCCTCGAGGCGACCTTGCGCGCCGCGGCGGGGCGGTCGACGGGCGGAGACCAGCCCTTCGCCGTGCGCCGGGAGGACTTCCGTTATGCGGTGAGGAAACGCAAGTCCGGCAATCTGGTGCTTTTCGTCGTGGACGCCAGCGCCAGCATGGGGTGTAATGAGCGCATAGAAGCGACCAAGAAGGCGGTCGGACTTCTCCTGGAGGACGCCTACTGCAAGAGGGACCGCGTGGCCCTGATCTCCTTTAGGGACCAGGGAGCCCAGCTTGTGCTCAGTCCCACCTCCAGCGTGCAGCTCGCCAACCTGCGCGTACGCGAGCTCGCCACCGGGGGCGCGACCCCCCTGAACCACGGGCTGGCCATGGCGCTGCAGGTTGCTAAGCGCGAGCTGAGGCGCGATCCGGATGTCGTGCCCGTCCTGGTGCTCATCACCGACGGGCAGGGGAACGTGGGGTACCTTTCCGACAACCCGGTGCGGGAGAGCCTGGAGCTGGCCGCCAAGATCCGCGAGGAAGGGCTCGCGTGCGTGGTTTTCGATACCTCCGTCATGCCTTCACGCACCCGCGAGGGCAAGCCGCTCTTCTCGCACGCCCGCCGCATTGCCGACATGATGGGGGCGGAATACCACCGCCTCGCCCACCCGCAACCCCGGGAGATGGTGGACCGCCTGAAGAAGCTGCTCTAGGGCGCGTCGGCTTGCGCTCCAAGACCGATAACCGCGGATTGACGCGGGTTCGGATTGCCTCAAGATATTGTTTAAAGGAACGTCGGCTATCCCACCTGGATACCTTGATGGTGTTATGGTGCTCGACCGCCTTGATTTTCCGCTGGACTTCAAGCATTGAAGCCCGTGGACGGGAATTCGACAGGAAAAGGTAGGCGTCCCATGGTTCGGAGCCTTCGCCGCAAGCCGTAAGAAATCGACTGCCCGGAGGCTTTCGCGACCTCCGAGAGGATCCTCTATAGCCCTTTATATCCGCGATTTCCTGCCGATAAAGATGGAGTGAGGACCAGAGGAAGATCATGGACGTTAACGAAGGGCTGACTAGAGCATCCTCGGGATCAAGGAAACGCAAGCCATCGGGCTATCTCCTGCCCGCCCTGGTGGCCATCAACGCCTTGCTCGCCGCGGGGATAGCGGCGGTGTGCGCCACCGCCTCTCCACCTTTAAGCTACGTAGCCGCCGGCGTGCTCTGCGCCTGCATCGTCGCCCTTTCCTCCTACCTCAGCTACGAGTGGCACAATTACCGCGAGCAGAACAAGTCCTACATCGACGAGATAACCGACCTCAACCTGCGCTTCGGCATCCTGGCCGACGCGGTGAGCGCGGTGAGCTCGACCCTGGACCTCGAGGAGCTGGTCGCCAATATCCTGGGGGTGATGCTGACCCTCACCAATTCCTCCATAGGGGTGGTGCTGGTCCCCGACGAAAGCAACGCCTATCTCCAGGTCCTCTCCCACCGCGGCTTCCAGGAAAAGGCGGTGCGCGGTCTAAAGATACCGGTGGGGAAGGGAGCGGTCGGAAAGGCCTTCAAGGACGGGAATACGGTGATCCGCAAGAACCTTCCCGAAGATCCTCGGGCGGGTGAGACCTACCTCGACGGGCGCAGCCCGAGATCGCAGATCATCATGCCCTTGAAGGCCAAGGGGCAGATGGTGGGAATAGCGGTCACCGCTTCTTGCGAGGAGCATGAATACACCCCGGACGAGGTGTCCCTCCTCTCGAGCCTTGGCCATGAACTCGCGGTGGCCATGATCAACGTGGACCTCTACCAACAGAGCCAGAAGACCCTGGAATGGCTTAGGGACACCCAGGAGTACACGGAGCATTTCATCCAAGAGATGCTGGCGGCGGTGGTGGTGGTCGACGGCGAAGGCGACGTCATATACTTCAACCGCGAGGCGGCCGACCTCCTGGCCCTCGAGCCCAAGGAGGTCATCGGCGTCAATTACGCCGACTTCACCGAGGACAGGGAGAAGTTCAAGCCTCTTTCCTTCCTGCAGCCCATCTTCCGCCTATGCCTCGAGGAAGACCGCGTGTTCCGCCGCCACGAGCTGGCGATCGAAGGTCCGGGCGGAAGGAGGATGATCATCAACTTCAACGCCTTCCCTCTCCACCGCGCGAAAGGGGAGCGCCTGGGGGCGGCGGTTGTTTTCATGGACGTCTCGTCCCTCAAGGAGATGGAGACCCGCCTGCGGCAGCAGGACCACCTGTCCATCCTGGGACAGATGGCCGCCAAGATCGCCCACGAGGTCAAAAACCCCCTCTTCGCCATTATCGGGCTGGCGGACGAGCTGGAGGAGGAAGAGCATGACCCCGAGCGCAAGGCGCTCCTGGCCACCATCAAGCGCGAGGCTACGCTGAGCAACCAGTGGATCTCGGGCATGCTCACCTTCAGCAAATCGCCCTTCCCGGTGACAGAGGAGACGGCGGTGTCGCTGCAGTCGACCGTACCCGATCTGTTGGCGGATTTCTCCCGCAACCACCAGGGCGGGAATATCAAGATCGTGAAGGACTTCGGAGAGGACCTTCCTCCCGTAATGCTCAGCCGCGACAACATGCGCCATATCCTTTTCAACCTCCTCGAGAACGCGGTGCACGCCATGCCTACCGGGGGAGTTATCACCGTGAGGGCTCACGATACCGGCAACGGCTTCCTGGAGATGCGCGTCGAGGACACCGGAACGGGCATAAGGCCGGATATCCTTCCCAACGTCTTCGATCCCTTTTTCACCACTAAGGAGGGAGGAACCGGCCTGGGCCTCGCCATCGTGCAGAAGATACTCCTGGACATGGGCGGCGACGTAGAAGTACGCTCTCAACAAGGCATGGGAACGACGTTTATCCTCAAACTTCCGACCAGAGGAGCGAGCCATGAGCCAGTCCCTTGACGCCAAGCTGCTCATAGTGGACGACAACGAAGGGGTCCGACATCTGGTGGCCCGATGGCTGGAGCGCGCGGGATTCTCGGTGCGCGAAGCGGGGGACGGGATGGAGGCGGTGGAGATGATCCGCAGGGAGACCCCGGACATAGTCCTCGCGGACATCCGCATGCCGAACATGGACGGCATCGAGCTGGCGCGCATCGTGAAGTCCGAGCACCCGCAGGTCAAAGTGATATTGATGACCGCTTACTCCTCGCCCCAGACCATAGCCCAGGCCAGGCGCGAGGGGGTGGACGATTACCTGGAGAAACCCTTCACCAAAGACCAGGTGGAAAGGATCGCGAGGGATGCCTTGGCGGAGGGCTCGTGACGCGTTACGGATGCCGGCGAGGGGTAATGATCACGCGCCGCCCGCGTCTGACGGAGGGCTTATTGCGCGATCCGGCGCCGGCATAGGATGCCTCACCAACGGGAGCGCTCCGCTCCATACGGACACGGTTCTCGTCAGCCGATAGACGAAGAGTCGGAACGGAGAGGTTGTTTTTCTTCTTCGGCATCTCAACTCACAGCGATAACGGGAAACGTTCACGTGATTCGAACACCACGACCTCCTGGTAACCCACCTTGCGCAGTAGGGCCAGCGCTTCGCCGAACCTGTATCCCACCTCCTCGGGGCGGTGGGCGTCGGACCCCAGTGTGACCTCGATATCCCTCTCTCGACACATACGCAGGAAATCCTCGCTGGGGTATATCTCGCCCACCGGCTTGCGGAGCCCCGCCGTGCTTACCTCCAGGGCGATTCCCGCGGCCGCCACGCGGTCGAGGCAATTCTCGTACAGATGGGTCACGTCCTCACGCGGGCGGAAGCCGAACTTCTTTATCAGGTCCGGGTGGGCGAGGAGATCGAAGAGGCCGCTCTCCGCCGCGTCCCCCAGCAACTCGAAGTAACGCTCCCACAGGGTGAAAAGGTCGCGTCCAGAATATTCGGAGACATAGCGGGGGTCGTCGAACCCCCATCCGTCGATGAAATGCACCGAGCCTATTATGTAGTCGAAAGGAAACAGGTTGAGGAGGTCCTCCAGCCTCCCAGCGGTCTCCGGAAGGTAATCGACCTCAATGCCGAGCCCTACCCAAAGTCCTGGAAAGGCTTCTCTCAATTCGACCACCTCCCGCACGTATGAGGGCAGCTCCTCCATGCTCATGCTGAGATCGGCGTCCCTGGTATGCAACAATGGGAAGTGGTCGGAGAATCCTATGCCCGCCAGGTTCCCCCTCTCCGCCTCGAGGGCATAATCCTCAAGCCGGCCTTCGGCGTGTCCGCACCGGCTGGTGTGCAAATGGAGATCGATAAGCTTTGGCATCTTCCTGCATGGAGGATAGCAAAAAAAGGCCGCTCGAAGTAAGATAATAAAGCTGTCACGATCCGGAGGGAATCTCGTTACGGGGGCACTTGAGCGGCCGACCCCTTGTCGGTTATAAATTAGGTGCTCTCTGCATGCAGGCATTCGAAGGTCTTTCACGAAAGGAGGAAGGGCAAGTGGGCAAGGAGAGAAAGCTGAAGAAGGCTCAGAAGGCTTTGGAGAAAGCGGAAAAGGGCAAGGTCAAGCTGGAGAAGAAGCTGGGCAAGCTGGAGAAGGCGGGAGCGAAAGCGGAGAAGAAGGTCTCCAAGCTGGAGAAGAAGCTGGAGAAATAGGCGTCCCGTCTCCGAAACGTCTCCCCCAAGGGTTTACCACCGGGAGCTCTCGCGGCGAGTGGACCGGAGAGGCCGGCGTCCTTTTTCTCGGAGGGAAAGGGGCTATCCCGATAACCCTTTCCGGGGTATCGAGGAAGCTCGAGCGGCGGGTGTCCCGTCTCCGA
>JABLXL010000053.1 GCA_013178005.1 Actinomycetota bacterium | reverse complement strand
ACCCACATGGAGCATCCTGACTTCGCGAGGTCGGAATGGGGACGGGGAGGGATGGGATATGGAAGGAAGAGTTGTCGCCCTTCTTATGAGGGCTTCACCCACATGGAGCATCCTGACTTCGCGAGCACGGGATGGGGACGGGGAGGGATGGGATATGGAAGGAAGAGTTGTCGCCCTTCTTATGAGGGCTTCACCCACATGGAACATCTTGGCTTCGTGAGGTCGGAATGGGGACGGGGAGGGATAGGATGTGGAATAATAGTGGAGCAAATAAAGCAAGTCCTCTCGGACCGGTAGTCATTGTTGTCTGCCCTCCAGGTCGGCCTCACGATCGATCGAAGGGATGAGATGAGGTGATGTCGGGGGAAGCGGCGGAGCGCGAACTGGGCGAAGGCTATGTAGAGCGAGGCTTGAGCCTGAATCAGGTCGAGCAGCGCATCGAGCTAGGCCAGGTCAACAGGGTGGTGGACCAGACCAGCCGTTCCCTGGCCTCCATCATCCGCACCAACGTCTTCAACCGCTTTAATGCCGTGCTAGGTGCCCTGGCCGTGGTGGTGCTGGTCATCGGGCCCTGGCGGGACGCCCTTTTCGGCATGGTGCTGGTGTTCAATACCCTGATCGGCATCGTGCAGGAACTGCGCGCCAAGATGACCCTGGACAAACTCTCCCTGTTGAGCGCGCCGAGGGCGAGGGTGGTGCGCGATGGGGAAACCAGGGAGATACAAAGAGAGGAGTTGGTCCTCGACGACCTGGTGGAGCTCAGGGCGGGCGACCAGGTGCTGGTGGATGGAGTGGTGCTGGAATCGAACGGCCTCGAGTTGGACGAATCGCTGCTCACCGGGGAGTCGGTTCCCGTGGCCAAGAGCGCCGGGGACAGCGTGCTCTCGGGGAGCTTCGTCTCCTCCGGGGCCGGGAGGTTCAGGGCCACGGCGGTGGGCGAGGATGCCTACGCCAGGAAGCTGGCGGCGGAGGCCAAGAAGTACGCCCTGGTGCAATCTGACCTGCGCGACGCCATAAACACCATCCTGCGCTATATAACCTACGTGATGATCCCCGCGGCGGTGTTGCTGGCCGTGAGCCAACTCCTCACCCACAGCACTTTCGACGACTCCATCCTGGCCACGGTTGCGGGGCTGGTGGGCATGGTGCCCGAGGGTCTGGTCCTGCTCACCAGCCTGGTGTTCGCGGTGAGCGCGGTGGCCCTGGCGCGCCGTAGGGTGCTGGTGCAGGAGCTGCCGGCGGTGGAGGGCCTGGCGAAGGTGGACGTGATCTGCCTGGACAAGACGGGGACGCTCACCGAGGGCACGCTGGAGTTCTCGAAGCTGATCGAGCTTGAGGGGGACGGCGAGCTCGACGAAGCCCTGGGCGCATTCGCCGCGGCGGCACCTTCCGGGAACGCCACCATAACCGCCCTTGCCGCCGCGTATCCGCCGCCCGAGGGATGGAGGGCCGAGGAGGTGGTGCCTTTCTCATCGGCCTGGAAGTGGAGCGCCGCTTCATTTGCGGGGAAAGGAACCTTTGTCCTGGGAGCTCCGGAGGTGCTGTTGAGGGAGCTACCGGGGTCCGCCGAGTTCAGGAAGCGGGCGGACGAAATAGCCGCTACCGGTAGGAGGGTCCTCTTGTTCGCCCGCGCCGATAGGGCGGTGGTCGGAGAGGGTCTCCCGGAGGGTATCCGCCCCGCCGCGCTGCTGGTATTCGAGGAGAAGCTGCGGCCGGACGCCGCGGATACCCTGGAGTACTTCAGGCGCCAGGAGGTGGGTATCAGGGTCATCTCCGGGGATAACCCCCTGACGGTGGGGGCGGTCGCGGAGCGGGTGGGGGTCCCGGGCGCGGGGGATCCCGTGGACGCGAGGGAGCTTCCCGGGGAGGTGGAGGGACTCGCGGAGGTGTTGCGGGAGAAGACGGTCTTCGGGCGCGTGGTCCCGGAGCAGAAACGCCTCATGGTGCATGCCCTGCAGTCCGCGGGGCACGTGGTGGCCATGACGGGAGACGGGGTCAACGACACCCTCGCCTTAAAGGACGCGGACATGGGCATCGCCATGGGGTCGGGAGCGCCGTCCACCAAGGCCGTGGCCCAGCTCGTTCTGCTGGACGGCAGGTTCTCGACCCTGCCGGGCGTGGTGGCGGAGGGGAGGCGGGTAATGGCCAACATGGAGAGGGTGGCCAATCTCTTCCTCACCAAGACGGTGTACGCCGCCCTTCTCGCCATCGGCGTGGCCCTCGTCGCCTGGGAGTACCCCTTCCTGCCCCGCCATATCTCGCTGGTGGGCTCCCTGACCATAGGCATTCCCGCTTTCGTCCTCTCCTTCGCGCGCAGCCGGAAGCGCTACCGACCGGGATTGCTGCGCCGCGTGCTCTACTTCGCCGTGCCCGCCGGCTTCATCGCCGGGGCGGCGACCTTTACCGGTAACGCCATGGCCAGGAGCAACGGCGTCAGACTCGAGGAGTCCCGAACCGTGGCGGTGATCGTCCTCACCATCGTAGGGCTTGCGGTGCTGGGCTACCTCTCGAGGCCATTACTCTCCTGGCGGGGAGGGCTCCTGGCGTCCATGGCGGGCGCCTTCGTGGGGGTGCTGGCCATCCCTTGGTTCCGCGAGTTCTTCCAGCTCCACCTGCCGCGCCTCGTGGTGCTCCTGCAGGCGCTGGGCATCGCGGCGGTGTTTTCCCTCCTCCTTGAGCTTTCCGGGCGTTACATGCGCAGATATATAGTCGGGGCAGAGCCTCCTCCCCACGTGGATGAGCTGGGTGAGGTGGAGCAGGGCTGCGGATCCCTCGTCGGGGCGGGGATTAAGGAAGCCGGCGTCGATGACCATTAGATCCCGCGCCTCCGGATGATATACTACAGCGCATGGAACGACCGCGTAACACCACCGAGGAAAGCCAGCCGGGCCACCTGGAACTGGGGAGGAAGAACCGCCGGGATACCCTCATCGTCATGGCCGTCACCCTGGCGCTCGTCTTGCTGGCGGTGGTACTGGTCAGGGTCCTCAACCCGGGTTATTCGAAACGCCCCTACGCGCGCCAGGAGTACGTCCTCGACGACCTGGTGACCATTACCGCCTACGGCAGGAACCAGGCCCAGGTCGAGGGGGCGGTCGAGGATGCCTTCGGGGAGCTGTCCCGCCTCGATGGTATCGCGGACCGCTATGATCCCGAGAGCGAGCTTTCCCGCCTCAACGCCGCCGCCGCCTCCGGGCCGGTCGAGGTCTCGGAGGAGCTATGGGAGATGATCGATATAGGGATGCAGGCGTACGAGGCCAGCGGCGGGCTTTTCGACATCACCGTTGGGCCCCTCATCGACGTGTGGGACGTTACGGGGAGGAGCGAGAGGGGCGATCCTCCCCCTGCCCAGGAGGAGATAGAGGACGCGCTGGAGAAGGTGGGAGCCGATAAATTGGTCCTGGATCCCGCAGCGCGCACCGTGGCGTTCGCGAGAGAGGGGATGGCCATTGACCTGGGCGGGGTGGCCAAGGGTTACGCGCTGGACAAGGCCGCCTCAGCGCTGAGGGAAGGCGGGGTTGGCACCGCCATCATCGACATGATCAGCACCTCCCTGACCATGGGCGAGAAGCCGGGGGGCGAGGGCGGAAACGACTGGAGGATAGCGGTGATGGACCCACGGGGAGAGGGATACCTGGCCACCTTGCTCCTCGACGGAGATACCTACATCAGCACCTCGGGAGATTACCAGCGCTTCTTCGAGTACGGAGGGATCCGATATCACCACATCCTTGACCCGCGAACGGGGTATCCCGCGCAGGGGGCGATATCGGTGACGGTGCTGGGGGGAAGGAACGGCGCCTGGTCTGACGCCATGTCCACCGCGGCCTTCATCATGGGGTATCCGCAGGGCATGGAGTGGCTGCGGGAGATGGAGCAGGATGGGGTGATGATGGTGGACGGGGAAGGAGCGGTGCACGTTTCCCCCGACCTCGGGGAAAAGGTGGAAACGATAAGGGAACGAGCGGGCGGAGAGTGATTAACGCCGTCCGTGCGGGACGAAGCGAGGGCCCGAAAAGCACAACCATCAGAAACTACTTCCGCCCACGGCTTTTCCGCGAAGCCGAAACGGGGGCATGACTTGCGGTCACAAACGGAAAAATGGTCGCCGTCCGTGCGGGTTGACCGGAGATCCGAAAAGGGCACAGCCAACAGTGGATCTTTTCCGCCCACGTCTTTCCCGCGAAGCCCTGACGGGGCCATGACAGACGACCGTCCGGGAAATCGAGGTTGCTTTCCCGCCCCTTGATGAGATTCGTGCGGATGGCCATACGCGCGAGGACCTCCTATCCGGGATATGGGGGTTATCTTCCCACCCCCGTGAGGTTTTCCCTTGGCGGAGATGCGTAGGAATCGAACCTACCCGGCGCCCGTTACGACACCGCAGCGGTTTTGAAGACCGTGCCGCCCACCAGGACGGATGCATCTCCGGGGATATTATATCAAAGAGCCAATTCGCCCATGTCGCGTGGAAAAGCGCGGGTGGAAGAGATGAGCCGCCCTCGCGAGAGTCCCCTAACTCCCATATTATGCCACGTTGCGCGAGGCCGGCGGCGGGCTGCGGCATGATGTTCATGCGTATCCTCCGCGGCAGGAGACTCGTCGGCGGGCGGGATCGGTGGGCGGTCAGGGTCAATAAGGGACGCGGATGTCCCCCTCTCGTCGCGTAACCCGCCTTCGATCGATTTCTTTCGTTCGATTACCCGCGAGCATGAACAGTAGGCGGTCAGGGTCAATAAGGGACGCGGACATCCCCCTCTCGCCGCGTAACCCGCCTGCGATCGAAGAACTCGAGCAGGGGAATGGCATACTTACGGCTCGCTCCCAGCATGTCCTTTAACTGGGGCACCGCCAGGCTGCCCTGGCTTTCCAGGTGGGAGCGGATGCGTTCCTCCGCCTCGGCGATCTTCCCAGTGGCGAGGAAGTAGTCGGGGTTCACCTGCTCCACCTCGCCCTCCTCCAGGAGGAGGTTGAGCATATCGCGCAGCTTGGACTTCTCCAGGCCGGTTATATCCATGAGTTCCTTGAAGAGCGGGGGGGCGAACCCTCCCTCGCGTATGGCCCGCAGCAGGGCCTCCTTCTGCTCGCGTTCCTTTTCGCCCAGGGTCACACCCTTCCCCGCTTCGCGCACCCTTCCACCCTCCACCTCCAGCCTCCCCGCGGACACGGCGCTTCGGAGCAGGACGTCGAAGACGTCGACGCCCATGCCGGAGTCCAGCCGGCGGCGCAGGGCTTCCTTTTCCACCCCCGCCCGCAGGGGGTTGGCGGCATGCATGTCGGCGGCGAGCCGCGCCATCTGGTCCTGGAGGTCGGAAAGGATGGCGGGAGGGACATACATGGGCTCACCGTCGCCCTGCACCTCCACCAGGTCGCCGGCCGATAGCAGCTCCTGCAGGGCCAGCTCGAAATCCCCCTCCCTTATCTCGCTCCAGGAAAGCAGCTCCCCGCGGGTAAGCGGCAGGCCCCTCTCCTCCGCCACCAGGAGGATGAGATCACGGGGAACGCCGCGCTCCCTCCGCTCCAGGACTGTGAGTATCCCTTGCTGGTGCGGGCGGTGCTTCCGGGGGTGGCTGTCCAGGATGCGCCCGCCCCCGATGGTGGTGACGGGGGAGTAGCTGCGCAGGATATAACGGTCGCCGTAGAGCACCACCGCCGGCTTCTCGAGGCGTAACTGCACGTATGAGCTCTCTCCCGGCGCCAGCTCCTCCCTCCCCCCGAGCAGCACCACACGCGCCATCACCTCCCTGGTCCCGTGGTGGAAGCGCACGCGCGCACGGTTCTTGAGCGCCCTCGGCGCGCCCGTGATGAGGTGGAGCAGTCCGTCCACCATGAGGGTGGGGTGGAGGTGGCCGGGGGTTCCGATGACGTCGCCACGCTCGATCTCGTCCGTGGAGATGCCCGGGAGGTTCAGTGCCACGCGCTGTCCCGCGCAAGCCCGCTCCACTTCCTTTCCATGCACCTGTACGTTGCGCACCCGCACCTTCCTGCCCGAGGGCTGGATCACCGCCTCGTCGCCGTCGGCGACGCTCCCCTCCCAGAGGGTGCCGGTGACCACGGTGCCAATGCCCCTGAGGGTGAAGACGCGGTCTACGGGCAGGCGGAAGGGGCCGGAGGAGTCGCGCTCCCCTGCCCTGCCGGCGGCCCTGACCAGGGCGGAGCGCAGCTCGTCCAGGCCCTGGCCGGTGCGGCTGGAGGTTACCACCATCTCCGCCCCCTCTAGCGCGGTGCCCGCCAGGGCCTCGGCCACGTCCTCCTTCACCAGCTCCACCATCTCCTCGTCGACCAGGTCGGCCTTGGTGATCGCCACCACCCCGTCCCTGACCCCCAGGAGGTCCACGATGGCCAGGTGCTCCAGGGTCTGGGGCATGACCCCGTCGTCGGCGGCGACCACCAGCAGCACCAGGTCGAAGCCCGTGGCGCCCGCGAGCATGTTCTTCACAAAGTGTTCGTGCCCGGGAACGTCCACCACCCCCGCGGTCACGCCGCCCGGGAGCTCCATCTCCGCGAAGCCCAGCTCGATGGAGATGCCACGCTCCTTTTCCTCCTTGAGGCGGTCGGTGTCGGTGCCCGTGAGGGCCTTGATCAGCTCGGTCTTGCCGTGATCGATATGGCCGGCGGTGCCGATGATGAAGTTCTTCATGTCCTCGTTCCGCTCGAGATGCCCTTTGCTACGTGCTGGCCATGCCGGCCAGCTCATTGAAGGCGGAGGCTATGAGCTCGGCCTCCTCGTCGCTCACCGTGCGCATGTCCATGATCACGCGGTCCTCCCTGACGCGGCAGATCACCGGCGGATCGGCCTTGCGCAATGCCTCCTCCAGCGCGGAGGTCTTCATGCTCGTCGAGGTCACGGTTACCGTCCAGGTGGGGAGGTCCTCCATGGGCAAAGCCCCCCCTCCGGCGCGCGAGACGTCCTCCACCACCTCGGCCTCGAAGGCGCCCCCGGAGGAGATCTTTTTCGCCAGGAGGCGCGCCCGCTTGCGCAGCGTCTCGGGATCCGTGGTGAGCATGGCCAGGGTGGGGATCTCCTTGAGCGCCCGTGAGGGATCCAGGTACTGGCGCAGGGTGGCCTCGAGGGCGGCCACGGTCAGCTTGTCCACCCTCAAGGCGCGGGCCAGGGGGTGGCGGGCCATGGCCTCCACCAGGTCAGACCTGCCGAGGACGATTCCCGCCTGGGGGCCTCCCAGGAGCTTGTCGCCGCTGAAGCATACCAGGTCGGCGCCATCTTCTAGGGAGCGCCTGATGGTGGGCTCGTATTGCATGCCGTGCTCGGAGAGGTCCACGTACACCCCGCTGCCCAGGTCGTCCAGGACCACCAGGCCGTATTCCCCCGCCAGCCCCGCCAGTTCCTTTATCCCCACCTCGGCGGTGAAGCCGGTGATGCGGTAGTTGCTGGGATGGGCGCGCATGAGCATCGCCGTCTCGCTGGTGATGGCGCGGCGGTAGTCCTCCAGGTAGGTCTTGTTGGTGGTGCCCACCTCGACCAGCCTTGCGCCGCTCTGGGCCATGACCTCGGGCAGGCGGAAGGAGCCCCCGATCTCTATGAGTTGGCCCCGGCTCACGATGACCTCCCGGCCCTTGGCGTGGGTGGTGAGGGCGAGGAGCACCGCGGCGGCGTTGTTGTTGACCACCAGGGCCGACTCGGCGCCCGTGAGGTCGCAGAGCAGCCCCCGCAGGTGTTCCTGGCGCGAGCCCCGCGCGCCGTCCTCGAGCCTGAACTCCAGGTTGTTGTAGTGCGCGCCGGCGGTCGCCAGGGCTTCCAGCGCCGGCCGCGAGAGAAGGGAACGGCCGAGGTTGGTATGGATCACGATGCCGGTGGCGTTGATCACCCGCCGGAAGCTCATCTGCAGCTTCTCCTCCACCACCTTTTCCACCAGGGAGACCAGCTCCTCGGTGTCCGTGCTGATTTCCTCCAGGGCCATCTCGTCCCTGGCGGCGAGGATGGCCTCCCGGATGCCGTCGAGAACGGTGCGCGAGGCCTCGGTGACCAGCTCGCGCGGGATGGCCTTGCTCCCCATGAGACGGCTGCGGTAAACGGCCTGGATGAGGTCGTTCACCGAGGAGAGGCTTCTCAGGTAGTCCTTTTTCTCCATGTCGTTTATAGTTTACCTTCAGGGCGGGACTCCCGCCACAACGCCGGCGACTCGCGGCTTGCCCGTTTCGCCCGAGACTTATAGCTCCCCAGACTTTCTGAACCCTGAAAGCGCCGCTCGAAAGCCACCGCGTCAAGGGAGCCAGATCCATGCCCGGCGCATCCTGCACGCGATCCGTTCCGGGCCGTCCGGCGCGGGTCGGATAGATGCGCGGGGCCGTGGAGCGGCGGCCTCATGGCGCTATATGGTCACGGAGTTGGTGGCGGAGAGCATGGTGGTGAGGATGTCGTACATGTTGCTCACCGTCCCCACCGCCACCCGTTCCTTAGCCTTGAAGTAGTCGAGACAGGTTCCACAGACCAGCACTTCAACGCCCATGCGCTCCAGGTTGGAAAGGGCTTCCACCCCCTCGCCGCCATCCACGGCCAGGAGCACCCCGCGGTTGAACAGCACCACCCTCCAGGGAGGCGGATCGCTTTCCGCCAGGGTGTTTAAGAAGGCCTTGATGAGTATCTTTCCCAGCCCCTCGTCCCCGCGGCCCATCACGTCCGCCGAAAGAACCACCACGGTGCGCGCGGATGTCTCGGGCGAGCTTGCCGCGTCAGCCTCCTCCTCGCCCCTGGTTATGGCAATGCGGAACATGCCCTCCTCCTCGAAGACCTCGCTGCGGCATCCCTGCGAGGCGGCGAAACGGCATACGTTGTCCCTGGCGGTAGGGTTGTCCACCAGCACCTCGATCTCCGCGGCGCCCCCCTTGAGCGCTTCCCTGGTCCGCACCACCGGCGTGGGGCACGCCAGGCCCCGCGCGTCCACCAACTCTCTCATGGCACCTCCCATAATACTCGTTTCCGAATGCCTCCCGCCTGTCTCGCACGGCTTTCCGCCCGGCACCCGGTCGCTTTCCTCGCCCCGCGGCCGAGGGGGCCCCAGCTCATGGCAGTACGCGCACCCGGCCCGCCGCGTTTGCCGTGAACCTGCCGATGGGCGCCCAGAAGCATTCCCCTCCCATTTCCCGCGCGAAAACGCCCAGCGCTTTCTCGGGCATCGCCAGGAGAAGGCCGCCCGAGGTCTGGGGATCGAATACGATGTCCCGACTTACGTCGTCCACATCGGAATGGATCTCCACCATAGGCGAGAGGAAATCCCGGTTCTTGTAGGCGCCCGCGGGGACCATCCCCATCTCCGCCATCTCCCTCGCCCGCGGGTAGAGGGGAAGCCGCGAGACCTCGATCTCGCATCCGAGGCCGTTGCCAGACAGCATGTTCAGGAGGTGCCCGGCGAGCCCGAACCCGGTTACGTCGGTGCAGGCGTGCGCCCCGGCCAGCACCGCTGCCCTCGAGGCGCGGTCGTTCAGGGATGCCATGCCCTCCACCGCTTCCCCCATTTCCTCCTCGGTCAGAAAATCGCCCTTGAGGGCGGTCGCAAGCACCCCCGTTCCAAGGGGTTTGGTCAGCACCAGGAGGTCGCCCTCTTCCGCGCCCTGGCAGGTTAGAACGCGGTCTGGATGGACCCTGCCGGTGACCGCCAACCCGTACTTGGGCTCTGCGTCCTCCACGGTGTGCCCGCCCAGGAGAACGGCACCCGCGCCACGGATGGCGGCGAGCCCGCCTTCAAGGATCCTGGCCAGGATTTCCATGCCCAGTGAGCAGGGAAAACATACGATATTCATGGCGGAAAGGGGGATGCCCCCCATGGCGTAAACGTCGCTCAGGGCGTTGGCCGCGGCGATGCGGCCGAAATCGTAGGGATCATCAACGATGGGGGTGAAGAAATCCAGGGTGTGCACGAGCGCGGTCTCCTCGTCCAGCATATAGACCGCGGCGTCATCCGGCGTGTCCAGCCCCACCAATATCTCGCGCCCCAGGTCATCCAGGGGCAGGAGCCGCAGTACTTTCTCGAGGTCCTCCGGACCCACCTTCGCCGCTCAACCCGATTTACTGGAGAGGTGAGTGAGGCGTATCTCGCGCGACATTATTAAACCTCCTGATGGTAACCATAATAAAACATTATAACCGTCCGCGCGCTTGTCGGAAGCCCCGGCGCTCGATATGATCGCGCCCTGGAGCCATTTGCGCTGGATCACGTGCGCTTATTCCTCACGGGCGATTATCGAGGATGAGCCAGGGGCTGCCGGAGGATTCAGGCCTTTTTCTCTCCCAGGCTGCGCTCTATTTCCACCACCAAGTGCTCGCCGGCGGCGTAGGCGTTCCGCAGGGCTGTGGGGTGTTCTTTTATGGCGCCCTTGCGGTCCATGCGGAAGAAGAGCAGGCGCTCATAGTATTTAATGTCCAGGACATCGAAGAACATATCCACCACCTTTATGGCTCCGTCGAAGGCGCGGGGGTCGTCAGCGCCCGCGGTGGCGAGGAAGAGCCCGCGGCGGGCTTGCCTGGTGTCCGGGTCGGTGACGTCCATCCCCAGGAGGGCCTTGCGCGCCCACATGCACTGGTGGCGGTCGATGAGGGCCTTGGTCTGGGCGTTGAGGGAGTTGAAATAGACCGGGGCGGCCAGGATAATGCCGTGAGAGGAGGTGGTAAGGCTGTAAATCTTGTCCATGGCGTCGTCTATGGTGCACTCTCCCTCTTTTCGGCAGTCGTCGCACGCCTGGCAGGGGTATATCTCGCGGTTGCATACCACGATCTTGTTAATGGTCGCGCCGGCTTCTTTGGCCCCCTTGAGGGCCTCGTCCAGGAGCATCGCGGTGTTTCCGTTCAAGCGCGGGCTTCCGGCGATCCCCAGGATCTTTACCATCTGTTTTACCCCCATGAGCTTAAGAAGTCCTGGCTGGTGGGTATTCTATCCGATGCGGAAGATATCCGCAATTCCCGACGTCAAGCGGGCAAGGGGCATGTTACAGATGCTCCTATGAGTCCTGCAAGCAGAGCGATCACGGGGCCCGGGTAAGCTCCTAGGGGGTGTTGCCCGGATCCTTCCTGTGCCCGCGGCATGGTTTACGAAAAAAGACCCGTCGGTCCCGGCAAAGTCCGGTAGCGGGCCTTGAAGTGCGGAGATGGGGGTGGTTCCGCCCGGTCCCCGACCTTGTCCACGGGGCATCCGGCATCATACCCGCAAGGAGGCGCACACATCTCTCGCAGCAAATCCACGTCCGCTTCAACGACCTGCTTGCACAACCACTCACGCCAGTCCATATTAGTGTTAGCCATCGTGTCCCACCTTACTCTCTTTTTCACCATTTGAGAAATGGATGACACGGTGACCCTTGCTTTGCTAGGGGGCTTACGCTTTATACACCACTACTGGGGACTCTAACTTTGGAAAAGAGAGAAGAGAGGCGCTGAGCCAAACCGGTAGAGACGGTAGCGTTTGCCTCAACATCATCAAGGTTTCCCAGGCCGATTTTTTTATCTCTCTGGCCTCGATAAACACTCGAATTACAGGCGGAATATCATCGAGAGTACTCCCCGAACCCATTGTATCGCGAAGGGCCAGACCGGGTGGTTTCGCGACGGCTCAGGCGAGCGCCCCTTCCTCCCTGAGTCGGGATATCTCCTCTTCCGTCATGCCTGCCTCCCGCAGCAGCTCATCGGTGTGCTGGCCCAGGGCGGGCGGGGGTGCTAGGAAGCGGGGAGGGGTATGGGAGAGCTTGTAAGGGCTGCCCAGCTGCTGGATCGCCCCGTCTCCTTCACCCACCCGTGCCACCATGCCGCGGTGCCTGACCTGGGGATCGTCCAGGGCCTCGTCTATGCGCGGCAGGGCGCAGCATGGCACGTCCTTCTCGGCAAGCACGCGGAGCGCCTCCTCTAGGGTGCGCTCCCCGATAGCCTTCTCCACCCGGGGGAGCAATTCCGTCTTTCCCATGACCCGCTGGAACGTGTTCAGGCCTTTGGCGTCCTCCAGGCCCAGGGCGTCGCAGAGCCCATTCCAGAACCAGTCCTCGTGGGCGATGCCGATGACCAGGTGTTTCCCATCCGCGGTCTTGAAGATCCCATAGTGGGGGGTCGCGTGGAGGGGATTGATAGTGGGAATCTCGCCCGTCTCCAGGTAGGACCCCACGCTGTTGTGGAGGAGGAACACCACGCAGTCCAGCATGGCGATGTCCACGAACTGGCCCTCGCCCGTCCTGTCGCGTGCCATCAGGGCTGCCTGGATGGCGATGACGGAGTTGAGCGCGGAGACGATGTCCGCCACCTCGAACCCCAGGACCACCGGGTTGCCGTCCTTATCCCTGGTCAACCCGAGGACTCCACCCATGGCCATGTAGTTAATGTCATGGCCGGGACGGTCGCGGTAGGGGCCATCCTGGCCGAAGCCGCTTATGGAGCAGTAGATGATGCGCGGGTTCAAAGCCCTGAGGGTCTCGTAATCCACTCCCAGCCGGGCGGTGGTGCCCGGGCGGAAGCCCTCCACCACGATGTCAGCGGTGCGCGCCAGGCCCCGGAAGGCCTCCTGGGCGCCGGGGTGTTTGAGGTTGAGGGCGATGCTCTTTTTGTTCCGGTTTATCTGGTTGAAGAGAAAGCGAAAGGTGCGGGCGTGGTCCCCGGTTCCCGGAGGCTCCACCTTGATCACCTCCGCCCCGAGGTCGGCGAGGATCATGGTGCAGAGCGGCCCGGGGTAGAGCTGGGAAAGGTCCAGTACGCGTATTCCTTCCAGGGGCGTGGTCATGGGTTACCTCCTGATTTCTCGTCGCCGTCCTATGCAATTATAAGAAAAGAAACGGTAGCAGTCTCCTGTCCAGGGGTAAGGCGGCGGACATGGTGTTGCCTGTGGTGCGTGGCCAGGGAATCGGAGGGAGGAAAATGGATGTCGGCCCGGTTTTCCGAGAGCCAGGCCGGCACCGGGGCGGAGTCCGGCTTCGCGCTGCAGATGTGGTGAGGCGAGCGGTCCATGCCGGAGAAGGCGCCGCCTTGCCCAGGCCGTTGCTACCGTGATCGGCTTTATGGGCCAGGCGACGGATGTCGTCCCGCCACAGAAGGCGTCGCCCCTCCCGGAGCGGACGAGGGCAAAGCCGGAGGCTTATCGGGATCCTGGTAGTTCCCTGCCCGCGCTGTTCCCATGGCGTGAAAAATGGTCGGGGTGAGAGGATTTGAACCTCCGACCTCGGCGTCCCGAACGCCGCGCGCTGACCAAACTGCGCCACACCCCGACCGAAATCCCGTCATGCTGTTTTCAACCCGGCGCCTCCCAAGCCGGCAGTTCAATATTATACATACCCCCGCGCCGTGGGGAACAGGCAGACCGTCCCTATTCTATCTCCTCGATGGCCAGGGGAACTTCGAGGTCAGCTCGCATCCGTCCTTCTCTGCAAGTGGACTCTCCCTTCGAACGCTGTTCCTCAGGACAGGCGGGTTCCCAGCCCCTATTCTATCTCCTCGATGGCCAGGGGGAACTTCGAGGTCAGCTCGCAGCCATCCTTCTCGATGACGATGGGGTTCTCGTAGCGGAAGCCCACCCCGTCCTCGGGGGCGGCGTACTGCATGGCCAGGATGACCATCTCGTTCTCCTGGTAGACGTGGTCGGGGTCGGTCCAGTAGGGGATGGGTACGTCCATGCTCGCCCCCACCCGCCACTCGTCGCCGAAGAGCCCGATGCCGTGCTCCACCCCCGGCAGGATGAAGTCGGAGCATCCCCTCTCCTCCGCGAAGCGGCCACACTCGGTGATGAGGTCTCCCGGCGTGGCCTCCGCCTTGTAGCTGTCCGCCACGAACTGCACGCAGGCCACGAAATTGTCGGCGTGCCAGCGCTGCCGCTTGCTAACGGGGGCTATGAGGTAGTTGTGGGAGTGGTCGCCCAAGGCCAGCCTGAACATGGCGTGGAGGTCGAACATGAGCGCCTCCCCGGCGGCGAACTCCTTGGTGGTGGGAGGGGTGCATGCTCCCAGGCCGGTGCGCCAGCCACTGGAGATCTCGTTGAGGCCGGCGAAGTTCCACTCCGACACGCTCCCTTCCCGGCGCATGGCCAGGGCGGCGATGCCCGCGAGCTCGGTCTCCGTCATCCCCTTCCAGCCGCCGTTCTCGATGGCTTCGCGTGCCGCCTTGTGGCCGGCATCCACGATACGTCCCGCCTCGCGGAAGCGGTTGATGGTGCCCTCGTCCTTGATGAGGGAGGCCTGGTCCACGATGTCGTGGGAGTTGATGAACTCGAAGTCGGGCAGGGCGTCCCGGAAGCGCTCGTACTCGTAATGGGTCATCCAGCCCTCGGCGGTGTAGGTGGCCATGCCGGTCTCGTAGCCGATGCGCCCCTTGGCCAGGCCCAGCTCGTCCTCGATGAAGTACTGGATGACCTCGATCTGGTCCGCCCCGCTGGCACCGAAATAGCCCCGCACGTGGTCCTCGTCCAGCCAGGTCTCGCTGAGGAGGCGGGCGGAGTCGATGACGAAGGTGAAAACGGTGGGCAGTCCCTCGGCGGGGATGACCATGAAGGTGCGCCAGGGCACGAAGGCGTCGAGTACGAAGCTCATGGTGCGTATGCGCGAGGCCAGGTAAAGGTCGAGGTCGCGCTCCCGCATGCCTTCCTGGATGTCCAGCAGGCGCTTCTCGATATCCACGGAAAAGGGATCGTTGGGGTCGGGTTTGGGGATACCCAGCATTTACATCATCTCCTGTTTGTTAGGGCGCCGTTGTGGTGGCCCACCCATGTTGTCCAACCTTGCCGGCGCTTGTTTTCACGGTCCTCGCTTCGTATGCGCGTTTCGCCCATGGTTGAAGTAACGGTGCCCGCGGTCAAAGGCGCCGCCTCAATACTCGGTGGGGATGGTGGCCAACACCTTGTTGAGCTTGTCCACCAGCGGGGCCAGGCGCAGGGCCTTGGCCATGTTTCCGCGCAGGGTGAGCTTGCGCGAGGTGAGCGCCCTGACCGCGCCCAGCTCGCCCCGGGTGATCTGGGCGAAGGTAGCGTAGTCGGCGATGATCCTGAACTCCGCCTTGGGTCCCTCGCCCTCGCCGGTCTCGAAGCCGGCCAGCCTGCCGTTCTCGAAGGCCACGTGGAAGTAGCGGTCCTTCCCGTCGGGGCAGTTCCTGTAGATGTTGGTCATGGAGCTGGTGACGTTGTGCAGCGTCTCCGGGGTCAGTTCCGCCTCCACCCGCCTCCGTCCTTCCTCGGTCCACTCCGGGCTGAGGTAAACGAAATCGGCCATAACACCCTCCTTTTCTCCTCGCCTGCCTTACCACCAGCATACCCCCCGGTGGCTCCGGGCGCCATTGATTGTCCTCGATCGGCCATCGACCGAAATCCCAACGGTTTCAACCCGGAAAGCGTCCGTCTATACGGCGCGGGAATCTTTTCATCACCGGTCTCGGGAGTTCCACACCGGCGGGGCGGCTGTGGGCGTGCGGCGATCGGCCCCCCGGTTGTTTCCCATTGCCCGCGTTTCCCCGAAGGGGAATAATGGTGGTGGCCTCGATCTGCGGCGCGCGCGGAAGGAAGCTCGTCATGACAACGGCGCGCTCACGGGCAGCTAAAGTTCGGGCATGGCACATATGGGGCCAAGAGGCGCGGAGAAAGTCCGTGTGAAGAAGGAGGCGCAGCGTGGGCTATCCCAAGCAAGTGGTCAAGGCCTTTCTATCCCTTTGGCCCTTCACCCACCTGGTGAAGAGGCTGAGCCCTTATCCTCCCTTCCGGCAGCTCTTCGCCCCCCTGGTCAGGGAGGAGATATTCCAGGTGAGCTTCATCCCGGTGTGCGAGGATATACCCACCCCCCAGAACACCGCGCTCCCGCGCCAGGCCATAGCCGAGCTCATAAGGGCATCGTCGCACCGCTTCATACATGATGGTTGCATTTGCCGCAACCAGGAGGGGTGCATGAATTACCCACGGGATATCGGGTGCATCTTCCTGGGCGAGGCGGCGGCGCGCCTGCATCCGTCGCTGGGGCACAGGGCAGGCGTGGAGGAGTGCCTCGAGCACCTGGAAAAGGCGTCGGAGACGGGACTCACGGGGATGATCGGGCGCATCTGGTTCGACGCCACCACCCTGGGATTGCTGCGGGATTTCCGAAATTTCCTCGTGGTGTGCTTCTGCTGCGACTGCTGCTGCCTGGTCCGCTCGGACATGCGGGAGGCGGGAAAGGGCTTCAAGGACACCATCCGCAAGCTGGAATCGGTGCGGGTGGTGGTGGGCGAGGATTGCGCGGGCTGCGGCACCTGCGAGGGCACCTGCTTCGTGGGAGCCGCCAGGGTGGTAGGGGGCAGGTCCACCATCGACCCGGAAGCCTGCAAGGGCTGCGGGCGTTGCGCCCTGGCATGTCCCCGGCAGGTCATAAAGGTGGAGTTCGACTCAGGTGACGCCCTTTTCCGGGAGCTGCTCGCGCGCGTTTCCCCGGTGATCAAGCCGCCTGACCGGGGCGGCGGGGAAAAGCGCCCGTGAGCGGCACGCGATCGTGGCTGACGTGTCCAGCGCATATGACGTGCCGGCGGAGGAGCGCCGGGCGATGCCGCATCGTTTCTCGGTGGCTCTAAAGAGTTGGAAAACCACCCTGTCATCCCGGCAAAGAAAGCGGCTCTTTGCCGCAAAGCATGGGGAATACGCTTCGCCTTTTCTTCAACCCCATATCAGTATCTTAAGCAACGGTTGTCTCTCGGCCGGCGACGACCCCGACCGCCCTCCCTGCCCGCGCTTCCGGGATATAAAGCATAATCCCTAACATGTCTGCCTGCCGCTTATCTGCTACACACACTGAAAAAGGCAGTTTAATAACCGCTTGAATCGGCCGATAGCCCTGGCACCTGGGCCTTAGGCCGATGGCCAGCCCTGACCCCCAGGCCTAAACGGTTGTCTCTCGGCCAGCGACGACCCCGACCGCCCTTCCTGCCCGCGCTTCCGGGATATAAAGCATAATCCCTAATATGTCTGCCTGCCGCTTATCTGCTACACACACTGAAAAAGGCAGTTTAATAACCGCTTGAATCGGCCGATAGCCCTGGCACCTGGGCCTTAGGCCGATGGCCAGCCCTGATACCATGAAAATTGCTGCACGCTCCCCAGGGTTCAAAGGGCCTCTAGAGGCCAACGCTGAACAAAGCAGCGACGGGTGCTATCCCGAACGAGGCGGGACGCACAGAACCGATTGAGGAGGTGCAGCAATGATGTATGTAGGCCTAGACTATCACAAGCGCTATTCGGTGGCAACGAAGATGGGAGAGGACGGGGAGGTGTTGGAGCAGGTGAAGCTTCTAAACCATGCCCCGTGTCTTATGGAGTTCTTGAACCATCTTCCCCAAGACGCCAAGATCGCCCTGGAGGCCACCGGGTCATGGTACTGGTTCTACGAGCTGCTTGAGGACCGGGGCACAGAGGTACACCTGGCCCACCCCCTGCGCACCCGCGCCATCGCCGAGGCCAGGATCAAAACGGACCGCATAGACTCGCGCATCCTGGCCCATCTGCTGCGGACGGACCTTTTGCCCGCCGCCTACATCCCTCCCCGCGCGGTGAGGGACGTGCGGGAGATCCTGAGATACAGGGCCTCCCTCATCTCCATGCGCACCCAGGTGAAGAACAAGGTGCACGCCATCCTCTCCAAGAACGGCATCCGGCCGAGGTATACGGACCTCTTCGGCAAGGGCTCCTTGCGCCAGCTGCAGGCCTTGGACCTGCGGCCCGCCTACGCCTTGGAGCTGCGGGGCTACCTGCGCCTGGCGGAGGCCTTGCAGCAGCTGATCGCGGAGGTGGACGCGCGGGTGGAGGAGATCGCCACAGACGACCCCCGGGCCATACTGCTCACCACCATCCCCGGCATCGGCTACTACTCCGCCCTGCTCATCATCTCAGAGATCGGGGATATCGCGAGGTTCCCCAACGCCCGCAAGCTCTGTTCCTACGCCGGCCTGGTCCCCCGGGTGCACTCCTCGGGCGGGAGGACGCGCTACGGCCCCATCACCAAGCAGGGCTCCAAGTACCTGCGCTGGATAATGGTGGAGCTCTCCCCCCATTTCTGCAGGGGGTCCTCCAGGATGGAGCGCCTCTACCGCAGGGTTTGCCTGCGACATGGCAAGAACGCCGCCCGCGTGGCGGTGGCCAGGGAGATGCTCAAGGTGATCTATTATATGCTTCGGGACGAGAGGCCCTTTTTCAAGGACTAGGGCCGGCCGTCTCCTGGGGGTCACGGCTTACCCCGTGGGGTAGAGCCCTCAGACCTGATTGAGAGGCCGGCTCCCAAAGTATAGTGTGCCTGCTTGCAGAGCACGGATAGGTGACTGATTCTGGTCCTTTATCAAGAGACCCTTCGCCGGAGCGGGCCTGGAAGGACGTTGACAGCCATTTTCATAGGTGACCCCCTGGCCTCAGGCCGATGGCCAGCCCTGATCCCCAGGCCTGTGGGCGATGAGGTTGACCTGTAAGCCGGCGACCCTTAACTTTTGGATATGATCAGATGCGGCGGATGCGGGCGGGAGATCGAAATCGCGGGCATCGACGTGGGTACCCGCTTCCTGTGCGCTCGCTGCCTCCACCTCGAGATCGCGGGGCAGGAGCCGCGTCGCGTCCTCGGCCACAGGATGTTCCTCGCCGTGGCCGTCGTCCTTCTCGCCCTCGTTTTCGCCGCGGGTTTTCTGCTGTGCTCGCTATACATGATCGGGGCGGGAAAGCTCGCGTGGTTCCTGGCCCTTGCCGCCTTGATGCTTTGCGCCGTGGCGGGCGCCTCCTCAGCCCTCGTGCGCCGGCGAAACCTCGCCCTGCTCCTGGGCTCGCTCTACCTGCCCCTGGGCGTGTGGGCTCTCGCCTGGCGCCTGGCCCCCGGCGCCGACTGGGAGCTCAGCCGGGCCACGGGATACGGGGGCCTTTTGTTGCTCGCGGCGGGAGCGGTGTCCCTGTACCTGTACCGCAGGGACGCGCGTCGCCTGCCCAGGTTGTAGGCGGGGACTGGGGGCGGGCGCCTTGTCCTGGTGGGACCGCTGGCTGTGGGAGCTGGGATTCGCCATCTGCCACCAGGAACCCGACAAGCTGTTGCGCTTCGGAGGTCGTTCCCTTTTCGTGTGCTCCCGCGACACGGGCATCTTCGTGTCTTTTTTCACCGTGCTCCTGGCGTTGTCCCTCCTGCGCGGGAAGGAGAAGGCGGGGATGCCTCCGGCTTATATCCTGGCCGCGGCCGCGGCAGGGGTCCTCTTCCTCGCCTGGGACGGGTTGACGAGCTACCTCGCGCTCAGGGAGACCACCAATCTCATCCGTTTTCTCAGCGGCTTCACGGCGGGAGGGGGGATGGCCTTCCCGGCGGCGGCCCTGGTGAACCGCACCGTTTTCGGGGGGGATCGCGCCTTGCGAGTCGGTTCCAACCCCGGAGACCTCGCCGGGGCGGCGCTCGCCGCGGGGTCCGCCGCGGCCTTGTACCTATGGCGTCCCCCGGCCCTGTTCTTTGTCGGGCAGCTCTGGCTGGCGGTATGCGTGCTTGGCACCATATGGGTTTTGAACCTGCTGCTGGTGCACCTGCTGCGTGGCAGGGAGGGCGTGGGCATGGTGCCCGCCTACGCGCTCGCGGCGGCGGCCATGGCCGCCCTGGAACTAACCGGTTCCCATTACCTCCACCGCCTCTTCGCAGGGTAGGCGCCGGTCGCCGGATCAAGTGGATTGAAGTCCCATTAAAACCTAGGGACACAACCTCCGCCCGGCCGGGGCGGGGGACTCGCGGATCCTTCATGGACACCGGCTCAACCCATGGCCGGGGCCATTAGCGAGAAAAGCGAAGAAGGAAGGGAAAAGAGGGGATGTGCGTGCTGTCAGCGGTGTTGGATAAGCGCCACCTGAGCCCCGTTTGGATCCTCCAGCAGGGCGATGGTCCCGACGGTTATGGGCGTGGGCCTCAAGGTGATTCTCGCGCCCCTGGATTCCAGTTCCTCCACCTTGGCTTCTATGTCCTCGACCTCCATCCCCACCGAAAAGAGGCCCGGCTTTCGAGGAGTCTCCCTGTCCTCTATTAGCTCCACCATGGCATCCCCCTCCCCCTTCAGCAGGGTGATGTTCAGCCCGGGACGTGGATGGTGCCGGCTTGCGATCTCCAGTCCCAGGATCTGCGAGTAAAACCGGACCGACTCCTCCATGTCGGCGACCGCTATGGTGGCGTATTTGACCTTCATCCCCCCACTCCTTTCCACTTTTACCAGAAATACTAATGCGCTATCCGTGTTCTGCTATCATATCATTCTGCCATATGCCGTTAACCCCACACGGGCGCCACCTGGCCCGTATGGATATGGGCGGTTCCAAGAGGTTCCCCGTGGTTCTTGGAATTGCAAAAGGCCGATCGGGTGCCAGGCCTGGCCGAACTCGAACCGGCGGGCAACGAGGGGAGGGGCGCCTTCTCCGCCCACCACCAGCAAGACCCCGGCGCGGTCAGGTCTCGCAGAGGACCGCGCACCGAGGCGGCCTGCAACCCACCCTTCATCTTTCCGTTGAAGGGTATGGCGCGGCGGGCGTGGAATAATCCATCGAGCGATAGCGGGAGGGACAGCGGCTCCGCCGAGCCGTATGAAACGGAGGTCAGAAATGCACGCGAAGAAGGAGAAGATGAGGGTGGAGATCTACACCACTACCCATCGTATCGTCGCCGACCTGCACGTATTCGCGGGTGCGCGCCTGACGGACATCATGCAGTCAAGGGAGACCTCCTCTTTCTTCGCCCTCACCGACGTGGAGGTGTACGAGCTCGCCACGGGGCGGGAGGTGTTCCGCACCGATTTCATAGACGTAAACCGCAGCCACATCGTGATGCTTCGTCCCCTTGAGAGGCCACCGGCCGCCTCCGCTCCCCGCGAGGCCATGAGGCCCGGGTTCTAGAGCCCTCACAGGTGGGTCAGGTGGCGCGGTCCGAGGTACTCCCGAGGATTATCTAAAGCCATCTCGACCGAGGCGAGCATCTTCTCGCGATCCTCGGGAAGGTGACCATAGACGGGGACGTAGAGGAACCAGGCATCCTCCACTTCCATCGCCCCAGCATCACCTGCAGCCCTCACAGGTGGGTCAGGTGGCGCGGTCCGAGGTACTCCCGAGGATTATCTAAAGCCATCTCGACCGAGGCGAGCATCTTCTCGCGATCCTCGGGAAGGTGACCATAGACGGGGACGTAATTCGAGATGTGGTCGGACAGGAACCAGGCGTCCTCTATTTCCAGCGCCCCCAATATCACCTGCAGCTCGCGCATGATGGTCTCCCCCGAAGCCTCGCGGAACCGCCCCTCCCGCGCCTCCTCGTATAAGGGTATGCCGGGCAAGAGGGCCAGGGTGCGCGGCCTTATGTAATGGGGCTGCATGGCGTTGAGGACGCGGGCGGTGTTCTCAGCGTGCTGCAACCAGAGGTCCTCCCCTCCCAGACCCAGGAGTATATACACCGAGAGATCGATGCCGGCCTCTTTAACCCTCCTCGCGGCCTCGATCATGCCTTCGGAGTCCACGCCCTTATCCATCCTGGCCAGGATCTCGTCGTCACCCGATTCCAGGCCTAGGTAGATGATGTCCAGCCCCGCTTCGCGAAGCCGCTTCAAAGCCTCCACCGGCTTTCCCTTTAGAAAACGTGCCCCCCCGTAGCTGGAGACCCGCTCGACCTCCGGGAAGAGATCTCGCGCATAGGCGATTATATCCGCGAGCTTCTCCGAGTTCATGGCCACGGTGTTGCCGTCGGCGAGGAAGATGGAGGGGACGTACGAGTAAAGAAGCCTTGCCCTCCGCAGGTCCGCCTTTACTTCGTCGACGTCGCGCACGCGGTATTTCTTCATCTTGTACATGCCGCAGAACACGCAGCGGTTGTGGGGACATCCAAGGGTGACCTGAATGATCAGGCTGTTGGCCTCGCAAGGCGGCCTGAAAAGCGGTTCTTCGTATCTCAACATCTTACATCACTCCCAAGAACGATTATAAGGGGGTGGGGTCCCGGATATCGAGCTCCGAGGCCGCGGGAAGCGCCCCGCCAGCTTGCCTACGATGCTATCTGGCGAAAAATTTGCAATAAACCCAACCCCTGGTCAGATGGTGGGAGCCTCCGGATCGCAGGCGAGCTCTGCCTCCGCTCCCATGGAGTCGCTCGCGATCTTTCCGTCGCGCAGGGTGATGACACGGCGGGTGTAGCCGGCGACCATGGGATCGTGGGTAACGATGGCGAAGGTCTGCCCCGTTTCGCGGTTGAGGTTTCGCATGAGCTCGATGACCCGGCAGGTGTTCTGGGTGTCCAGCTCGCCCGTGGGCTCGTCCGCCAGCACGAGCGTTGGGTTGGTGACCAGGGCGCGGGCGATGGCCACCCGCTGCTGTTCCCCGCCCGAGAGCTGCGCGGGACGGTTATTCGCGCGGTCCGAGAGCCCCACCATCTCCAGCGCCTCCATGGCCCGGCGGTGCCTCTCGGGTCCGGGCACCTTGAGGTAGCGCAGGGGCAGCTCCACGTTCTCGCGCGCGTTGAGCACCGGGAGCAGGTTGAACTCCTGGAAGACGAAGCCTATTTTCTCGCGCCGCAGCCGCGTCAGCTCCCGGGGGGAAAGCCCCAGCGTCTCCCGCCCCTCCACGGAGACGCTTCCCGAGGTGGGGGCGTCCAGCAGCCCTAGGAGATGGAGAAGTGTGGTCTTGCCCGATCCCGACGGGCCCACGATGGACAGGAACTCTCCCGCCTCGATGCTGAGGTCGAGGCCGTCCACGGCCCGTATCTCCGTGGGGCCTATCCGGTAAACCTTGGTGACGCCTCGCGCGACGATCATGCCCTCAATCCTCCCGGAGCGCCTCAATGGGCTTTAGTCGGGCCGCCCTCAAGGCGGGAAAGAGCCCCGCCGCAGTGCCCAGGAAGGTGGCGAAGACCACCGGACCTATGGCCACCGTGGGGGTGACGGAGAACACGGTCACCTGGCTGGAGGAGGTGGCGTTGTTCAGGAGGTATACCGCGAGAAGCCCGGCCAGGACGCCGATGACCCCGCCGAAGAAGCCGATCATGGCCGATTCCAGAAGGTATTCCGACAACACCGAGCCCGTTTCCGCCCCGACTGCCTTCTTGAGGCCGATCTCCCTGGTGCGCTCCGACACCGACATGATCATGGTGTTGATGATGGAAAGCCCGCCCACCACCAGGGCTATGAAGCCGATGCCCAGCAGTATGGCGTTGAAGATCAGGCTGAACTGGGATATCTGCTTCTCGGCCTCCGCGGGTGAGATGACCTTTATGCCGTCCACGCTCTCGCCGATGCGCGCTGCCAGCTCCTCGGCGTCCACCCCCTCCTCGGGGATGACGTCGATGGTGGCGGCGATGTCGCCCACCTGGAAGTAGGGGTTCACCTCGCGGAAAAGGTCCAGGGCGTCACGGTAGGAGACGAAGGCGAACCCGTCGGGCGCGGACAGGGTGGGCGCGTATACCCCTACCACCTCGAAGTCCCTGCCGCGAAGCTCCACCGTGTCTCCCAGGTCCGCCTCGAATTTCTCCGCCAGGGTGGAGCCCAGTACCACCTTGCCCTCGTCCCCTTCACGAAGGATGCGCCCGCGGTCCAGGTCTATCAGGTTGAGGAGGTCCTGTGCCTTGCTCAGCTCGGCCCCCACGATGAGCTCGGGAGCCCCGAAACCGGTGCTCTGGTCCGAGAGGAGGAGCCCGAAGCCCGCCACGGCGCTCTTGACCCCAGGCACCGCCTCGATCTCACCCACCTTGGAGAGCTCCAGGTAGCGGTCCGATCCCCCGAAGAGGCCGCTTCCCGAGGGCACCACCGATATCTTGCTGGTGAACCAGGTTTCCGCGCCCCTCACCTGCTGGTTGAGGCGGGCGGATAGCGCTCCCAGAACGGTGAGCGCGAAGATCCCCACCACGATGCCGAAAACGGTGAGGAGGGTGCGCGCCCTGCGCCTCCACATGTTCCTGAGCACGTATTTGAGCAACCAGTCCCTCCGTTCGTGTTCCGCACGCCGTTTTCTCTTGCTAGCGCGTTCTCCAGGTTTATTATTGACACTCGATGAGGTTTTAACCTAGAGGGGGCGAAGCTTGAGGATCTCCTCCACCGAGGCGTCGTGCAGGGCCACACGGTAGGCGAAGAGGCCCATGCCCGTGGCCAGCAGCTTCTCCCTGATGGGCCCCTGCAGCTCCTCCAGCGTGACCCACTTGGTCTCCCTTATCTCCTCCATGTCACGGTGCTGCAGTTCCCCGTCGGTTTGCATGGCGGTGAAGACCAGGCTGCGCCAGTTCTCCACCATGGGCCCGCAAGTGAAGCGTGCGTGTATGTGCAGGATAAACCGGTCGATCTCGATCTCCAGTCCCGTTTCCTCCAGGGCTTCCCTCAAAGCCCCCGCTTCCAGGTCCTCTCCCAGGTTGGCCGCTCCGCTGGGCGCGCGGTAGGCGCCTTCGGGGAACATGTGTTTGGCGATGGCGGCGAACTCGCGGTAGGAGCGGTCTTTGAAGATGAACAAGGTTACGTCGTGGTCGCGGCCATGCTTCTTGGAGCCCTGGAGCATGACCATCTCTTGCGGCAGGATCTCGAAGGAATGGTCAAGGTGGCGCGGCGCGCCGTATTTGCTCTCCATCTCCGCTATCATGTCGTCGCTTACATAGTCCATGGCATGATTATATATAATCCTGTAGGAGGACATGGATCTGGCCGCCTTGGATCATATATGGAGATGATGGAGATGCGCAGGATCTACATGGATCACGCCGCGACCACGCCGCTGCATCCCGAGGTCACCGCGGCAATGCTCCCCTACCTGGGAGAGAGGTTCGGGAACCCCTCGAGCGTTTACGGCGAGGGCAGGGAGGCGCGTAAGGCGGTGGAGGGCGCGCGCGCGCGGGTGGCGGAGGCCCTGGGGGCGGACCCCTCGGAGATCGTCTTCACCAGCGGCGGGACGGAAGCCGACAACCTGGCCGTGATAGGCGCGGTGTACGCCTCCGGCGTGGAGAGCGCCCACGTCATCACCACCGCTATCGAACATCACGCGATACTCGAGCCTTGCCATTTCCTGGAAAGCCTTGGTCACCAGGTCACCTACATCCCGGTTGACGGTTCGGGGATAGTGGATCCGGACGAGGTGCGCAAGGCCATAAAGCCCTCCACCGTGCTGGTCTCGGTGATGCACGCCAACAACGAGGTGGGCACGATCCAGCCCGTTGCCGAGATCGCCGCGGTCTGCCGGGAGGCCGGCGTCTATATGCACAGCGATGCGGTGCAGACGGCGGGCGCCCTGGACGTAAACGTCGAGGGGCTGGGGGTGGACCTGCTCTCCCTCTCCGCCCACAAGCTGTATGGCCCCAAGGGCACGGGGTGTCTATACGTGCGCAAGGGGACACGGGTGCGGGGGCTGCTGCTGGGAGGGGGGCAGGAGCGCGGAATGCGCTCGGGCACCGAGAACGTGGCCGGGATCGTGGGCTTCGGCGTGGCCATGGAGCTGGCGGCGCGCGAGTGGAAAGAGAGGTCGGAACGCATTCTTCCCTTAAGGGAGCGTCTTATCGAGGGGATTCTTGAGCGCGTCCCCCATACCAGGCTTAACGGGGACCGCGAGCGAAGGCTTCCCAACAACGTGAACCTGCTCTTCGACTTCATCGAGGGCGAGGCCATATGCCTTAAGCTTGACTTCCAGGGCATAGCCGCATCCACGGGGTCGGCGTGCAGCTCCGTGAGCGGCGAGGCTTCCCACGTGCTCCTCGCCCTGGGCATTCCTCCCGAGAAAGCCCACGGCAGCCTGCGCCTGACCCTGGGCAGGGAGAACACCATGGAGGACGTGGACTACGTGCTCGAGACCCTCCCCGCCATCGTGGAGGAGCTTCGCCGCATGTCCCCCCTCTACCACGGCTGAACGCCAGCCTGAAGCCTTTACCTCAGGTCTTGCGGTAGGTGCCTTTGCGGCGCGACCTTCGCAGCAACTCCATGCGCTCGGCGGCCATCTCGAAGGAGGGCGAGACCTCCAGGGCTTTGCGGTAGTCCCTGCGCGCCGCCGCGACATCGCCCTCCTTGAGGAAGAGGTCGCCGCGGTAGACATAGGTGATGGCCACGCCTGGCTCGAGGTTGATGGCCCGCGTGAGGTCCTCAAGGGCCCTTCCGCGCTCGCCCTTGCGCCAGAAAGCCTTGCCGCGGTTGAAATAGGCTAGGTAGAGGTTGGGGTCGAATTCCAGCACCCGGGTGTATTCCTCGATGGCGGCGTCCAGCCTGCCCTCGGCGGCGTGGATGGATGCCAGGCTCATGCGGGTGATGGCCAGGTTGACGTTGAACATCTCTATGGCCAGGAAGTCGAAGTCCTCTTCCGAGTCCATATCCGGGTCCACCTCGTTACTCGGGTTTTGCGTAAAGTATAGCGAGCGCGTTGAGGCTTGCAAAGCGACAGCGCCGGGGTCAACCACGCGTCGGGGAGAGGGCGGGCGGCGCACGGTTGGCTTCCCTGAACCCACCGGCGCCCGCCAGTCTGGCCAACGTGCTGTAATCATGACCGCTCTGGGAGGGATTAGCAACATCGTGTCGAGTAATTGTCTGGGGTGGGAGCATCCATGTCTGGCAACGAGAGCGTCACGAAACATGCTGCGCAGGTTAAACATGGGGGACATCCACGCGCGCAGAGCGGCCAAGTACCCAGGGCGCGCCCCACTGGTGTTCATGGGGCTGAAGGTCACCTTCGAGGAACTCAACCGCAACTGCTGCCTCATGGCCCACGTCTTCCAGAAACTTTAGGCCGGGAAGGGAGGCCGCACATCCTTCATGACTAACAACTGCCTCGCACGTATATGTATGCCTGGCTGGGGGCGTGCAAGATAGGGTGCGTGGTCGACATCCTCAACTTCATGCTAAAAACCCAACGAGATCGAGCACATCGTCAACAACGGGGGTTCCCGCCTCTTCTTCGTGGAGGACGTCCTGGTGCCCCAGGCGCTGGAAGCGGCCCCCAACCTCAAGAGCGTGAAGAAAGTCGGCCTCCTGCATATAACGCCGCGGACACCTGGGTGCCCGTGGGATGGCTGGACCTGGACTCGCTCTCCGCCTCCGAGCGCGATGCCATCGGGGATGAAAATAACCGCGAGGTGGTCAAGGCACGATATGTCGTGGCAGATGCGCTGTTTTCAGGGCAGGTCCCCATGCCGCGAGTACGTGACATCATGCGAGGACGAAGCCAGCTGCGAGGCATTCAGGACGCGATATGTCGTGGCAGATGCGCTATTTTCAGGGCAGGTCCCCATGCGGCGAGTACGTGACACCATGCGGGGACGAAGCCAGCCGCGAGGCATCCAGGACGCGATATGTCGTGGCAGATGCGCTATTTTCAGGGCACCCTCACCCCGATGAGGGCAGGTTGACAGCTGTCATTTTAAATCCAATAGCGGGAAACGAAAATATCAGCAACAACTGGGAGCGGGCTGGCATGTAAAAGGTGGTACAGGTGAGAAGGTTCTCGAACTTGAGGTTCCTGTTGGGCCTGGCGGCTTTCGCGACCATCGTCGCGGTCACCTTCGGGTTCGCCATCGGGGGAAGATACCATAAGGGCGACGGTTACGCGGAAAGGGATGCGGTTGCCGCGCCCTCGCTCGCGTCGGAGGAGGGGAGCGTGGCGGACGCCGGCACGGGAGCGTCGCCGGTCGGGAACGGCCTTGAGGGAAGCGACGCCATCTCCTCGGCGACGCCCCTTGATGGCGCTGGAGAGCTGGCACCGGACGTCGTGACATCCCCTTCGCCGTCTTATAGGACGGAGCCCACCGCCCCGCCGGACGTCACCACCGGGCCCTCGCCCGCGCCTGAGCCCACCGCCCCGCCGGACGTCACCACCGGGCCCTCGCCCGCGCCTGAGCCCACCGCCCCGCCGGACGTCATCACCGAACCCAGTCCAGCCCCGGGCGGGGACGGGGAGAAGGAAGAGAAAGAGACAGAGACAGAAAAAGAGAAAAAGGAAGAGGAAGAGGAAGATAAGAAGGAGGACGACGAGGCAGAAAAGGAGTCGCTCATACTTTACTTACCGCTCTTCGCCATGGGTTGGTTCGGGTTAGCCTGCTTCGGGGCGAGCGCCTTTAAGCGGCGCCGCGGCGGGGATGATCGACACCGGCTCTCGGGATGAGCGATGGCCGGGCGCAGGTGGAGTCCTGCCCTCGAGGCGTAAGAGGTGAAAGCGTTGTCGGTTGAGGCCATGAGATCATCGTCGCCACCGCACCTGCACGACGCAGGCGAAACCATACCGCGCGCCATGGTCCAGGTGCTCGTGGCCCTGATGCCGGCTTTAGCCGTGGCGGTGGTGGTCTTCGGCATGAACGTCATCTATATCGTCACCGTCAGCGTCATGGTCGCGGTCATCTCCGAGCTCCTGGCGCGAGCGCTCATGCGCCGCAGGGTGACCCTTTATGATTTCAGCGCTGTGGTCACCGGCCTCCTTTTCGCCTTCCTGCTTCCTCCCACCACCCCGCTGTGGGTGGTGGCGATCGGCGCCTTCATCGCCGTGGCGGTGGCCAAGGAGTTGTTCGGAGGCCTCGGCAAGAACATTTTCAACCCCGCCCTTCTGGCCAGGGTGGTGCTGATGTTCACGCCCCTTTCCATCTATACCTCCCGGTACGTCGTGCCTTTTTTCTGGAGGAAGGCGGGTTTCTTCACCCCGGTCACCACCAGGGTCATCGACCGTGCGGCGGGCGTCGTCGCCTACGGCACCCTCTCGGGCATGCCGCTGGATGCGGTGAACGCTGCCACCCCACTTTCCCTTCTGCACGCCGGGAAGCTAAGCGACGCGGTGGCGGGCGCCACCCCGGTGGGGGCCACCTGGCTTACCGCGGGCGGGAGACCCACCCTGCTCTCGCTTTTTCTTGGGCTCAAGAGCGGATCCATAGGAGAGGTGTCGATCCTGGCCCTCCTCCTGGGCGGCGTCTACCTCATGTGGCGGAGGACTATCGACTGGCGTATCCCGTTCGGGATCATCACCGCCTTCACCCTTTTCAACATGGCCGCCGGGAACTCTCCTCTATACCAGTTGTTGAGCGGCGCCCTCTTCCTGGGAGCATTCTTCATGGCCACCGACTGGGTGACCAGTCCCATGTCCCACCGCGGGATATGGATATACGCGGTAGGCATAGGTGTCACCGTGGCCGTGCTGCGAGCGGTGGGTTTCCATGCTGAGGCGGTGGCCGTGAGCATTCTCTACTGGAACCTATTGACCACGGCTATCGACCGCTACCTTGCCCGTCCCCGCTTCGGGGAATCGAGGTGGCGGGTGCTCAATTACCTTCCCGAGATGCCCCGGCCTCCGGCGAAACCCGGGAGCAAGGCGAGGTGGGAATAGCCGCACCTTGATCCGCGGTTTTTCCGGGAAGCCCAGACCTTATGATATAATTCATTACTGAAGCAGGCGGGTCTAGCTCAGTCGGTAGAGCGCAAGCTTCCCAAGCTTGAGGCCGCGGGTTCGATCCCCGTGACCCGCTCCAGCCCAGCAAAGCCGGAGGCCTTTCCCTCCGGCTTTTTGTTTGCTAAAAAACCTCGTGCTCACGCCCATGCTTTGTCGATGGGCTCTGTTGTCCTCTTGCGGACGGGATAACTCACGACCATGCAAACGATCGGGATGGCCACCAGCCATTTGCAGGTATTGATGATAAGCTCCAGCAGGTCGCGCCAGCTGCCTGCCGAATGACGCATCCCGGTCGCCGGGTTGCCCCCCTCGCAATCTCCATATTTCGAGGGCTCACCGGGTTCGATGCTCTTAATCGGGTGTGTTATTCTTAACCGGCGGGAAGAGTACAATATCCATATGTTCTACCGCGGATACCCCTGGAGGAGCGATGACGCCGTTGGAGGGATATGTCGAATACCAGCGCAGGGAGTTCTGCAAGGCCGTGGAATGCCCGGTGCAGTTGGAGCTGAACGCGCTCGAGGAAGGATCGGCGGGCTACGAGGAAAAAAGGCTGGAATGCAAGGAGCGCTGCAGGTTCACGGCCCACCAGTTCCATCACTGGCTGATGGACAAGGGGTACATCATCGTCCGCCCCGAGCGTTAGGTGGCCGTGCGCGCCGGGATCACTTGCCGGAAGCGATCCGGGCACGGAATGCTTAAGGCGGCCCTTTCACGACGAGGAGGTATGGAGATGCCGGACGCAGGTGGGATTCTCGAGGCGCGGGACGTATCGGAGATGGGAGCGGAGCGGACCGCGGCCGCAAGCGGCAAGCACATAAAGGGGTGCGAGCGCGTGGACTGGGGGATGAGGAACCGCCTCTCGCGGCTGATCCGGGAGGACGGCCACTGCTTTTTCATGCCCATCGACCACGGCTATTTCCAGGGGCCCACGCGCTGCCTGGAGCGTCCCGGCGAGACGGTCTGCGATCTCCTCGATTACTGCGACGCCCTTTTCGTGACCCGTGGAGTCCTCAGGAGCTGCATCGACCCGGACCGCGACATCCCCATTATCCTGCGCGTTTCGGGGGGGACCAGCGTGGTGGGGAAGGACCTGGCCGACGAGGTCGTCACCACGTCCATCGACGACATCATCAGGCTGAACGTGTGCGCGGTGGGGGTGTCCATATTCGTCGGCACCGACTACGAGAAGCAGACCCTCGCCAACCTCAGCTCCCTGGTCAACGAATGCGAGAAGTACGGCATACCCGTGATGGCGGTGACCGCGGTGGGCAAGGAGCTCGAGAAGCGGGACGCCCGTTACCTCAGCCTCTGCTGCCGCATCGCGGCCGAGCTCGGCGCGAGGGTGGTCAAGACCTACTGGTGCGAGGATTTCGAGAAGGTCACCAACGGCTGCCCCGTCCCGGTGGTCATGGCGGGCGGGCCGAAATGCGAGACCGAGCTCGAGGTCTTCGAGTTCGTCCACGACGGGATGCAGAGGGGCGCCATCGGCGTGAACCTGGGGAGGAACGTGTGGCAGAACCCGGCTCCCGTCGCCATGGCCAAGGCCCTGCACGCGGTCATCCACAAAGGGGCCACGCCGCGGGAGGCGGCGGAGATCTACCGGGAAGCGAAAGAGCGCTGAGAAGGGGCGGTCGGGCCTTGCGCGTAGCCACGTACTACAACAACCAGGACATCAGGATCGAGGAGATGCCGGTCCCGGACATCGGCCCGCGGGAGATGCTGGTGAAGGTCATGGCCAGCGGCATCTGCGGAAGCGACGTCATGGAATGGTACCGCATCAAGAAGGCCCCCCTGGTGCTGGGGCACGAGATCGCCGGGGAGATCGCGAAGACCGGGGACGAGGTCGGCCGTTACCGGGTGGGCCAGCGCGTGTTCGTGTCCCACCACATACCCTGCAACACGTGCAGGTATTGCCTGAACGGGAACCACACCGCGTGCGAGACGCTGCACACCACCAATTTCTTCCCCGGGGGTTTCGCCGAATACCTGCGCGTGCCGGAGCTCAACGTGGACCGCGGCGTCTTCCCCCTCCCCGACGACATGAGCTACGACCAGGCCACCTTCATCGAGCCCCTCGCCTGCGTGGTGCGCGGCCAGAGGGTGGCGGGGCTCGAGCCGGGCCAGAGCGTGCTCGTCCTGGGGAGCGGCATATCGGGCCTGCTGCACATAGCCCTGGCGAAGGCGCTCGGGGCGGGGCGCATAATCGCCACCGACATCAGCGGCTACCGCTTGGAGGCGGCGAAACGCTTCGGGGCGGACGCGGCGGTGTCCGCGAGCGAGGACGTGCCGGCGCGCGTGGTTGAGCTCAACGACGGAAGGCCGGTCGACCTGGCCATCGTTTGCGCAGGGGCGCTCTCCGCTTTCGAGCAGGGCCTCCAATCCCTCGACCGGGGCGGAACGCTGCTCTGTTTCGCGCCCACCCAACCCGGCGTCACCCTGCCGGTGCCGATAAACGACTTCTGGCGCAACGGGATCACCATCCTGCCGTCATACGGAGGGAGCCCGAGGGATATCATGATCGCCATGGACCTCATCAGGGCGAGGCGAGTGCCGGTGGAGGAGATGATCACCCACCGCCTCCCCCTGGAACAGGCCGGCGAGGGGTTCAGGCTGGTGGCGGAGGCTTCGGAGTCGATAAAGGTGTTGCTCCTGCCGCACGCTTGACGAACGAGCCCTTGCCACGAGTGCCGAGCTGATCTTCCTGTCCAATAGGTCACCCTCTTTCTTTGAAAAAGGGCTGACCGTGATCGCGCTCCCGTGACCCACCGGCAAGGCAAGCCCAAGGTTGTTCTTTCCGGTGTCGCCGTTCTTCTTTTTTCTAGTATATTCTGAACGAAGGATACTCCACGCTGACAAGGAGGGCGCGGTAAACACGGCTAGACGGAGATGGGCGAGACTCTTCTGTGCCGCCCTGGCGGCACTGGGAATGGCTGTTGCGCCGCTGCTTTGCGCCTCCTGCGGTGGAGGCCCAAAGGATGGGGAGGTTGAGGCGGCGCGCATTACCGTGCATGGCGCGGACGGGGAAGGGGCGGAGGTCCCGGAGGGCATATACGGGGGGTTTATCGAGTTCCTGCCGGGCATCATTAACGGACCCGCCGGATTGTGGGCGCAGGAGCTGCGGAACCGGGGCTTCGACGAGCCGGACGGGGACGCGAACGGCGTTTCCGGGGAGCAGGCCGGCTTGGCCTGGTTCCCGCTGCGGGAACAGGGGGTGAACGCCTCCTGGTCGCTGGCGCCCGGCGGCTATAACCCGCGGGGGGCATACGCGCAATCGGTGGTGAAGAGCGGCGGCGCGGGCCGCGTCGGGCTTTGCCAGGCCGTGCTCCTTTCGCCGCCGGGAGATTATGGGTTCTATATCTACATGAAGGGTGACGCCTCGGCGGGGACGGTCACGGCGCGCCTCGCTGACATGGAAGGAACTGCCATCCTGTCGGAGGTGTCGCTCGGCTCTCCCGAGGATTCGTGGAGCAGGAAGGAGGTCACATTTCCCGCGCTTGCGCATGAAGCCGCCGCGCGGCTGGAGGTCTTTTTCACCGGAACCGGAGAGGTCCTCTTCGACGAGGCCTCCCTCATGTCCTCCCGTAACGTGGGCGGTGTGCGCGAGCGGGCGCTGGAGCTCTACCGCGAGTTGCGGCCCGGAGTAATGCGCTACCCCGGGGGATGCTTCGCCGACCAGACGGCCAACCACTGGGTGGAGGGCATAGGCCCCATCGACGAGAGGGGCTCGCCCAACTGGGATGAGCACTGGGGTTCCTACCAGCGCCTGGATTTCGGCACCGGCGAATTCGTGGCTTTCTGCCGCGCCATCGGCGCGGAGCCACACATGGTGGTGAACTTCGGCGACGGCACCGTCGAGGAGGCGGCGGCCTGGGTGGCATACGCCAACGGCGATCCCTCGGACGCCTCCGTCATCGGCGTGGACCGGAAGGGGACTGACTGGCGCACGGTAGGTTACTGGGCGCGGCGCAGGGCGGAGGACGGCCACCCTGAGCCGTACGCCATCAGGCACTGGGAGATAGGCAACGAGCAGTACGGGGAGTGGGAGAACGGCCATGTCACGCCGGAGGAATACGGCGCCGCCTTCCTGGCGTACCGGAAGGCCATGACCGAGGTGGACCCGAGCATCAGAGTGATAGCCGACGGGCATCACGAGCCCTCCTGGTACGGGCCCCTGCTGCGGACGATAGGCGGACAGGCTGAGGTCTTCGGGTGGCACGTGTGCCAGGAACTGAAGATGGATGCAGGCCCGGGGGAGGCCTATCTTTACATGCTGTCCACTCCCATCACGGTGGAGGAGAACATCGCGCGCCTCCGGGACGTACTCGCCGGTGACGGATATTCCCGGGGCATGCCCATGTCCATCACCGAGTGGTGGCCGGAACACGAAAATGAGGACTGGGACTCAGCCGCGCTGGAGGGCGGCTTGTGGACGGCCCTCGTCTTGAATGTGCTGCAGAGGCACTCGGACGTGGTAGAGGCGGCCTGCCGCACGCTCTTCGAGACCATGCTCATCCGGATTGACCACGAGGATCACCACAGGGAGGCGGTCCTCACCCCCTCGTTCCATGTTTTCAGCATGTATCGCCGCTTCTGCGGGGACCGGGGCATCGCGGTGAGCGTGGAATGCGGGAGCTACGCGCCGCCGGGGCAGGCGGAAAACGGCGCCGGCGTCGAGGTGCCCTACCTGGACGTCTCGGCCACGCGCACGGACCGTTCCATCACCCTGGCCGTGGTGAACAGGCATCCGTCGCGGATTATCGAGGCGGCCATAACGTGGGAAGGGCTGGAGGTCTCCGAGGCCGGCGGGGCCGTCGTGCTGACATCGGCCTCCTACCTCGATGGCAATTCCCTGGAATGTCCCGACGCGGTCAGGCCCATCTCCTCCGCCTGGAGCGACACCGGCGCCTACCGCTTCCCGCCCCACTCCCTCACCGTCCTGACCGCCGATATCCTGGACGGGGCTCCGGAGGCGTCTCCTTCCAGGTGAAGGCGCTCTTTACGGTGATGCCGGGACCTGCTCCGCGGGTTGGAGGGGAGTCCCTCCCGGCTCCGGCGCCGGGGGTGATGCCTCCTCGCCCTCGGCCGCCCCGGCCTCCTCCCCGGGCGACGACGCCCCTTCCGCTGGCTCCGGTTCCTCGTACAGCTCGCTCCAGGGGGTGTAGCCGGCGGGGTTCCCCGGCACCCACTCCGGAGGGACGCGGTAGGCGCGGTAAACGGAGCCGAGCATCTGGATCCCAGCGCCGTCGATATACTGCCAGACTATCTCACCGCCCGGGGTGACCTCGAATATCCTCCCCGTGGAGCCCTCGTCGATAAGGGTGTTGCCGTTGGGAAGCCTCTGCGCAGAGCTGATGTAATAACTGAAGAAATTGGGGCTCTGGTAACTCCAGACGAGGTCGAGGGTCGTGGGGTCGAATTCGAGGATACGGGAATAAGTCCTGGCGAGCTTGGGATAGCCGGCGAGGCCCCCGTTGTCGAAAAGCAGGATGTTGCCCTCGCCCGGCAGGCCCTTGGGGATCATGTGCGCATGGTGCTGGCCTATTATCTGCCCCAACTTATCCCCCTCCGGGGTGCCGGGGCTGTAATCAGGCCCGACCCTCCACACCACCTCGCCCACCTCGTAATCCTCGCTTTCCGCCATGTTGACGATCCAGATGATGTTGGATTCCCGGGAATCCATGATCAGGTTGTCGGGATGGAAACGCGGGTCACCCTCTCCGGTCTCGGGGTCGTACCACTTATTGGGCCCAAGTCGAGAGAGGCTGTTCACGTGCAGGTAATCGCCACCCCCGTTGTAGATAAGCTGTTTTGCTTCCTCGTCGAACCCCAGTTCATCGAAATGTTCCGACGCTTTCCATAACTGGGTGGCAACGCCGGTGTCCCAATCCACTTCGTAAACCACGTCGTCCAGGAGGGGTACCTTGCTTATCTCCGGGTCCACGGTATCCAGCCTTCCCAACACCAGGACCTTTCCTCCATGGGATTGCGGCTCTTGGCCCGGGGCGTAATAGCCGACCGGGTTCCCATCTCTCTGAAAGTCGTGGTGGACCCTGGCCGACATCACGCCGTCAACCTCGTCCCAGTCGGTGAACTTCCACTCCTCGTTCCCGTTCCAATCGAGCTGCACGATCTGGGAAAGTTCCAGGCGCGCCACTCCGAATCCTCCCTGGCCCATGACGGAACCCCCGGGGAACATCTTGGCAGGGAAGCTGTTGATCTTCCAGGTCTTTATGATATTGCCCTGCATGTCGAGGAGTTTCGCCTGCTCATTGTTGGAGATAAGGGTGTAACCCTTGCACGCTTTGGCCGGGTTGTAGACGCTCAGGCCGCAGCCCGCGAGGTGGATGCAGGCGGCGAGGATCACGAGCAGCGAAAGCGAGGACACAAGGGAAAGCAAGGTGAATTTACGCTGTCTGGTTTTCATTTCCATCCCCCCAGATTTTTCCCCAAGCCGTGCACAAACAAGCGAATTAATGATACCAGAACCTCGCATCAACCTCAAAGGGCCCGGTGAATTGAGGCAGCTTGGCGCGACCGCGCACGGGCGCGCATGCCTCGTGTTTCGCATGGGTTGGATTGGTTGGGATGAGATGGACCGTGGAAGGGAAACACGCCTGCCGCTCGGGCGCCGCCGGGGTCTATCATTCCCCCATCTGCCTCAGGAAGTAGGCCACGCTGTGGGATAGGGCCGTGGCCAGGCCGTCGCCCTCGTAGTGATGGTCCTCGTTGGGGAGAGGGACGAAAGAGAAGGGCTTGTCGGCCCGCTCCAGGGCTTGGATAAAATTGACAGAGTTCTGCAGGTGCACGTTGGTGTCCGCGAGTCCGTGGATGATCAGGGGCTCGGCCCCGATGCCGCTCGCCCGCGACACCAATTCCGCGGCCGCGTAGCCCGCGGGGTTTTCGACCGGCGTCCCCATGTAGCGCTCGGTGTAGATGGTGTCGTAGTAGGACCAGTCGGTGGGGCCGGATCCGGCCACGCCGCAGCGGAAGACCTCCGGGGCGTGGATGAGCGCGTAGAGGGTGAGGAATCCGCCGAAGGACTTGCCGTCGGTCCCGATGCGCTCGGGGTCCACGTAGGGAAGGGTCTTCAGGTACTCCACCCCGGCCAGCTGGTCGTCGAGGGCCGCCGGGCCAAACTGCCCGCAGATGGGGACCTCGAAGGCATGCCCGCGCCCGAAGCTGCCGCGGCTGTCCAGGCGCCAGACGATGAAGCCCGCCTGGGTGTAAAGGACGTCGCGCTCGATGTGGTTGAAGATATTGGTGGTGCCGTAGCGGTTTGAGACCAGCTGCAGCGCGGGGCCGCCGTACCAGTGCACCACCACGCCGTACTTGCGATCCGGGTCGAACCCCTCGGGCTTGACCATCTGTGCATGAAGCTCGGTGCCGTCGTGGGCCTGAACGGTGAGGAACTCCCGGGAGACCCGGGGCAGCTCGAGGGAGGGTCCGGCGCAGCGGCCCAGCTCCTCCACCTCGCGGCCTTGCGCGTCCAGGATGGCGGTGACCGGCGGGGTGTCGACGTTGGAGAACTGGTCCACCAGGTACTCTCCGTCGCCGGATAGGGCCACGGCGTGGAACCCGGCCTGCGTGGAGATCCTCTCCAGCCCCCCTCCGGCGAGGTCCAGGCGGTAGGCCTGCCGCTCCAGGGGGCCGTCCGCGGTGGCGGTGAAGTAGGCATGGGAACCCTGGGGGTCCACGTGCACAGGCCTTCCCGGCGTGAGCAGGTTGAAGGCGGTGGTCTCGATGAGCCAGTCCCCTTGGGTGAGTTGCGCCAGCTCCTCTCCCTGCAGCGAGTAGAGGTAGAGGTGCATGAAACCGTCGCGCTCCGAGAGCCAGAGGAAACGCCGCCCGTCGGGGAGGAAGGAGGGCGCCGCGTAGTAACTCTCGTTTATCCAGTGGGGGTCGGTCTCCTCGATGACGGTGCGCACCGCCCCGCCGGCCGGGCTCCAGGCGTTCAGCCTCAGCGTGCGGTGGTCGCGGCTCACGGTGATGAAGAAGGCCTCGCCGGAGTCGGGGGTCCAGGCGTAGAAAGGCAGCACGTATTCGGCGTCCGGCGGCAGGGGGATGTCCAGGGCCTGCGCGCCCGCATCCGGCGCGAGGGCGTGCATGGAAACCGCGGGGTTGGGGCTGCCGGCGGTGGGGTAGCGCGTATAGGAGACGGTGGGGGGGACGGTGCGGTAATCGGTGACGGGGTCGTTCTGCACCCCGCTGTCGTCCAGGCGCATGTACAGGAGCCACCTGCCGTCGGGTGACCAGGCGTAGCCGGGCTGCGCAGCGCGGGTGGCCAGCTCCTCGTTGTACACCCAGTCTAGACAGCCGTTGAAGACCGCGTCGCTCCCGTCGGCGGTGACGCGCCGCATCCGACCGTCGGCGATGTCGACGTAATGGAGGTCGTTGCGCTGCACATATGAAACGCGCGTGCCCGAGGGATCGAACATCATGGCAGTCGCCGAGGCCCCGGCCTCGACCAGCCGCCTCAGCTCGCCCGATTCCGTCTGCAGCAGCCACAGCGAGGTGTCGCCGGCGAGGAGCATGGCGTCTCCCGCTGGCGACCACTGGGCTGAGGAGACGTCGATGTTGTCCGGCTGGCCGGCGGGATCGAAAAGAACGCTCCTCTCGCCCGTTGATGCGTCGTAGGTCCAGAGCACGTCCGCTCCGCCCCCTTCCCCGGGCGCGGCGTAAGCGAGCACCGCCCCCCGGGGGCTCCATCCCAGGATGGACGGGCCGGGGCCCGCCAGCGCGCCGGGCTCCACCAGCTCCCTTGCCGTTATCCCCCCGGTCGCGGGGACCGGGGCCTTCTTCCCGCAGCCTGCGATGCACGCGAAAAGCATGGATACGATCACCGCGACGCTCAAGAACATCGCCGAAGGGCGGAGAAACGTCCCCGGAGGGCGTTGGCTGCCATATATTCTCAACCGATTAGCAAACATTACCAGATTCTCCCTCTCTGCGCGCGGCGCTTTTCCCGCACCCGCGCGGACCTGCCTCTGCGGGCGATACGCTCAGCCGAAACCCAGGTACATGGTATAAGCGTCGTCCGCGCAACGGAGAATCTTGAAGCCCGACCTCCGGTAAAGTGAAACGCTCCTGTTCTCCCTCTGCACGCTCAAGGACAAGCCCCCGTAACCCCTCGATCTGGCCTCGCTTATCGTCGCGTCCAGCAGCCTCCCGCCTATGCCCTTTCCCCTGAAAGCCTCCCAGACCGCTATGGACAGCTCGGGCGTATCGTCATCCACATAGCCGAAGCCCCTGTTGGTGCCCCTGAAGAGCCTGCACCAACACATCCCCACGACCTCACCGGCACCCTCGAGCACCGCCGCATACCCGAAATCCCCCTCCTTTCCCCAGGACTCATGGTATTTCGACAGGCGCTCATCCTCGAGTATACCTTGGGGAAGGGGGCTGTCTCCTGGGTTGTATATGGCCTTGTAGAGGGCTTCACGAATACGGGGAGCGATTCCCTCGTCCAGAGCGACGATCCTTACAAGGTGGGGTCTTGATATCTCCATGAGATGAACCTAAGCGCTTTCCTGTAACACCGGCGCAATAAAAGATATTGCGGCATATTGTGGAGCTTCATGCCGGGTTATGAAAAAATAAGACCTGATACCATGAAAATTGCTGCACGCTCCCCAGGGTTCAAAGGGCCTCTAGAGGCCAACGCTGAACAAAGCAGCGACGGGTGCTATCCCGAACGAGGCGGGACGCACAGAACCGATTGAGGAGGTG
>JABLXL010000052.1 GCA_013178005.1 Actinomycetota bacterium | reverse complement strand
GCGCACGAACTCCGGCATGCGCGGGACATGGGTGATCTCCATGAGCCCGATGATCTCTCGCACCTTGAGTATCTCGAGGCCGTATTCCTCCTCCCCCAGGGTGAAGGTGAGGTACTTGTCGAGGGTCGCGGCCTCTCGCGCTTGAGCCTTGGTTTCAACGTTTGTGCCCATGCGCATCCCTCCTCGATAGACGTTCCTGCTGTGTCCGCCGCATCGCGTTATACGCCAATTCGAAATGGGCGCGGACATACGCCGCGCCGCGCGTTCCGGCGCCATCGAGCGGCACGGTATGTGAACGCGACCGCGCTTCCCGGTGCGCTGGAAGCGGGTCGACGATAACGTGCTCATCGAGATCGCACACTCCGCCTGCCACGATGCCCGTGGCAGGCGGGGTCATGGAAACGGCGCAGTCGCTGTTCGCCGGTGTTGAGTATCCAGCCATCACGTCACGCCCCTCCCGTGCGCGAGGTTGATCAATCCGGGGGGATCGAGGATGAGGGCAACTTTGCCCGACCCCATGATGGCGCCCCCGGACACTCCGGGCAGCCTGGAGAACATCTCCCCCAGGGACTTGATGACCACCTGCTGCTGCCCCGCGATGTCGTCCACCATCACCGCGCAACGGTCTCCGTTGGAGCCCAAGATTAGGGCGAGAGCTTCCCAGGGCTCACTCTTGGCGCCCTCCAGGCCGAAAAGCCTGTGGAGGCGGAAGAGGGGGATGATCTCGCCGCGCAGCGATATCACCTCTCCCTTGCCGGTCACTGTGGAGACCTGTTCGCGACGGGGGCGGAACGAGGAATGGATGGATATGGAGGGGACGACGTACTCCTCGTCCGCGACCAGCACCACCATGCCGTCGATGATGGCGAGGGTGAGGGGTAAGCGGATAGTGAATGTGGTTCCCCGCCCTGGCTGGGAAGAGATATCCACCCGACCCCGGAGCCCCTCAATGGTCTTCTTTACCACGTCCATCCCCACGCCTCGCCCCGAGATGTCCGTCACCTTCCTTGCGGTGGAGAGCCCCTCGTGGAAGATCAGCCGGTAGACCTCTTCTTCCCCTAGGCGCGAGGCGTCTTCCTTGGAAACAACACCGAGTTTAAGCGCCTTCTCCAGGATGGACCCGGCGTCCAGGCCCCTGCCGTCGTCGGAAAGCTCTATGACCACGTTACCGCCCTCGTGGTAGCCGCGCAGCTCTACGCGCCCCCGCTCCGGTTTTCCTGCCCGCTTTCTCTCCTCCGGCGATTCGATGCCGTGGTCCACGGCGTTGCGTACCATGTGCACCAGGGGGCTGTTGATCTCCTCCACCAGGTTGCGGTCGATCTCCGTATCCTCACCGCTGTATGTAAAGTCAAGCGGGGTGCCGGACTTGGCGGACAGGTCTCTGGCCAGGCGTGCCATTTTCTGGAATGTATTTTTCAGGGAGACCATGCGCATCCCCATGGCCAGCTCCTGCAGTTCCCGCGTGATCTTGGTGAGTTGAGATAGGTTGCGGGCCAGGCGGGGGTTGCGGGTCTCGGCGACCTCCTTTTCCTGGGCCACCATGGAGTGGGCGATCACCAGCTCGCCCACGGCGTCTATGAGGGCATCCAGTCGGCTGGTGCTTACACGGACGAGGCTGTCCTCCTTGCGGGACACGGCGGAAGAGTCACGCGAGGGTTGCGATTCGGCCTGAATAGAAGCCGCCGGGGGCCCTTCTTCCTCGGGCTTCGAGGTAACCCCGGCGGAAGGAGCATCCATGGCAGGTGAAGGGTGTACGGATTTCGCCTTTCCCCTGGGCTTTGTCTTCCGTTTTCTTGGAGGAGTTTGTTCGAGCGTCTCGCCGGAGGTGGCGCGACGCAGCCTGTCGACCAGGTCGTCCAGGCCTTCCGGCAGCACCCAGAGGGCTCCGGTAGAGGCGATCTCAACGCCCTCGAGGAGGCGCTTTAAGGCGTCGAGTGCCTCGAAGGAAAGGTCGGCAAGGGTTCCCGATAAGAGGAGCCTGCCCTCCCTGGCCTCGGCGAGGAGGGATTCCGCGGCGTGGGAGACGTCGACAACCTTATCCAGCTTGAGGAAGCCGGCGCTCCCCTTGAGGTTATGGAAGCCGCGAAAGGCCTCGTTAAGCCGCTCGGCGTCGGAGGGGTCGCGCTCCAGCTCCAGCAACGCGCTCTCTATCATCTGCACGTATTCGGGTGCCTCCGCGAGGAAATCCTGGACCTCGTCCCGGTCCGCCTTCAGCTCCAGGTATCTCTCCATGCCTTGCTCGGCTTTCACGGATGAGGGCTTTACCCGCCTTTTTCCAGCTTTTCTTATGGCTGCGGCTGAACGCAGTGATTCGGCGGCGGACAGGGCTTTGTCGGCGATTGCGGACATGTCCCCTGCGCGCTCTTCTTCCACCAGGAAACAGAAATGCGCTTCCAGGAGGTCCTTGATCTCCAGCAGGACGCCGATGGCCTCGTCGGGGAGCCCGCTAGCGCACGACTCCATGGCGGTGCTCAGCTCCCGGAGCCGTTCTCCGCAAGAGGTGAGGGCGAGGGCCTCTTGCTCGCGAGTCATGTCCTCCAGCAGTGAGGCGAACTCCCGCGGCGCTTCCTCGTCTTCCGGCCCTCCTCCCCCCATGGCGAGCAATCGAGATTCGCATTCATCTAGCCTTTGCAGGAAGGCTTCCACACGATCGGAGTCGAAGGAAAGCGGGGTACTGGGAGCTTGGGCATCGCCACGTCCCGAGTCGGCCTCATCTCGGATGTTGGAGAGCAAGCTTTCGGCAACTCCGAGAGCCGCGAGAGCCTCGCGGGCGAAGTCGAAATGGCCCTCGCCCGTGCCCTCAAGCCCAGAGGCCATACGGAGGCCATGAACGTAACGAAGAGTGGACTCCATGGAGGAGGGAAGCTCGGACGCAAGGAGCCTATCGATGATCGGCCCCATGAAGGGCGCAGCGTCCGCGAAAGAGCCCTCGGTTTCCTCGACGAAGCCGCGCAGCACCGCGAGATCCATGGAAAGCTCGTCAAGGCCTGAAGGTAGCGACGTGTCCATGGACGCTTCATCGCTGTGACCTGACTCGACGGCGCGCGCGGCCTCATCCACGGCGGCGCTCAATGCCTCGTAAGCCTCGTCGAATGGCTTTTCTCCGGTTCTCAAGGGTATCGTCGCGTGCGCGATATCCATGAGGTGGGCTACAAGGCCCGGGGGCGCTTTCACGGTTGCGTCGAGAACCAAGAGCGCAAGATCCAGCAGGCGATCCGGAGGGCCTTCCTCGATGTCCGCGACAGCTGTCGCCAGGGCGTTGACGACGTCTGCGTGCGAGGATTCAGGGTTTTTCTTTTTTCTCGGCACGGTGCGATACCCCCCTGCCTCTCTTCCGATGCAATCCAGGTTCGGTCACCGCCCCGCGCGTTTAGCAACTTTTTTCGGCAAAACACGCGATATCGATGACCGGACACGCCGTAATGCTATTTCCATCACGACGGTGTTGAATCCCACGAATGGAGCATGGAGTTGCGAAAAAATATGGATATACGCGCTATACGCGCGCGGAGTAGAGACCACTGCCAGATAGTCGTCGTGGATGGAGAGTCGTGATAGTCATAAAACAATAAGAAAACAATAAGATATGAGTCGTGCAGTCACTTTTTTGGTTCCAAGGATACGATGCACATCTCCTCGCAGAACAGCGGAATGAGTAATTGAAGACACATTCCTGGCCTCAGGTTCGATGGCATTCTGCTGAACGAAAGAGGCCGCTGGATTATCGGTAAGACATTTATTATTAAATTCAGATTTATTAGAAACCCCATGGAGTTCAACATCACTCACTCTTAAAGATATATTCTATGTCTAAACTATAGGTTTAACATTATATACATTAAGAAATATAACCTGAGGTCAAGAATAAGACATTAGTAAAAATGCAAGTTACAGCATATATATCGAATAGGTCATACCTTATACATATACGGTGAACTTAGGTTCAGGAATGCTGAATATAAACCATAAATTAATCATGTAGCCTTGATGTCTAGGTTCATAGTGAGCTATAAAGACTATAAAATTAAAGTGTACAGATGATGAGAATTAAAAAATAAATTCCTTAAGGTAGATGGCTATGGCTTAATGTGGAGGATTGTTAAGAGATGGAGAAAACAAGGGAACTGGGATCCATGCCCGGTAAATTGAAGGAAGCGGTCGATGTGCTCGAGATGGCGCTGACAAGAGAAGGTGACATGGAGGCTGGGATTATCGAGCGGGCTATCGCCGGGTTGGAGAGCACGCTGGAGGAGATAAAGGCGCTGATAATATCGGGATGGGGGGAAAGGGTTAAAGCCGAAGGGGAGAAGGCGAAACGTGAATCGACAGCGGTTGAGGAAATGGTAGAAATATTAAAGATATGCTTGAAGCAATGCGAAAGAGCTTCGGCCCTGCTTTTGAAGGGGACGGGGAAGGCGGATGAGGGTTTATTTAAGGCCCTGGACAGGCGCATATGCGAGATGCGAAGCATGGAGGACGCCGTGGAGCTATCGAGAAGGCTCAAGGAAGCGCGCAGGGAGCTGGGTCTGAGCCAGGCGGCGGCGGCCGAACGCATGGAGATTTCGCCAGCCTACCTGTCGAGGATGGAGAACCTTTCTTGCAACCCCCCGTCTGCGAGGGCGAGGCGAAGGATCGAGTCTTTCCTGACTGAGGCGGCCCGGAAGCGAAAGGTCGCGCATGGATCGGATTCAAGTGCGGGCGCGGCGCCGGGGGGAGCCCCCGTTTCTCCGGGCGGCGCACTTTCAGGGGGGGGTGACCACTCGGCCCCCATGGAGGAAAGCGACGCCGACGCAAGCGCAGAGGACGTGGGGAAAACGACGCAGGTCGTCGGGGGCGAGTGGGCGGTTGAGGGCGAGGCGAGGATCGACGACAGCGAGGAAGGAATGCATGAGATCAGCATCGCCGGGGCGCGGGGGAGGCGCGCCGCCCTCATCCGCGAGCTCCTCACCCATTCCCTCCGGCTTGGCGAGGAGGACCTGGGGCTCCTGGCGGAGGTGGCGCGGAGCCTGCGGGAAAAGGGGAAAACATGCGATCGATGATTGGGCTCAGCTGGAACGATTCCCTCCTCAGCATCACGAGGAGATGGGATATGGGGTCAATTGGCATGTGGCAACTCCGCGCAGCTGATAGCTTTGACGATAAGGACCATAACCTCCCAGGGCACCGAAAAAACGGGGATAGCGGGCCACACGCTTTCGATGATTAATTCGGTGAGGAATATTCCCTCCTCGGCACCTCGAGGACACGAGCAAGGTGAACCCACGCCAACTCTCGGTGAACATGCTTATGCGCCTCAAGCCATGACCCAAGATTGATTGCGCTCCGACGCAATTTCGTCAGCGATTGCCGCTTTTGCGGCGGCGCGCGTCAAAATCAACCGTTTGGACGATTTGTTGCGGAGAAATATTTATTGTAGATTGTTGTCTGTGTTTCGCGCCTTGCTCGAGGGTGGGGCAGAGGAGGAGGCGCTTGACACGACGGGATGCTGGGAGTGTTGCCGCGTGCCCGCAGGGCTTCGGTGCCTTCGACGCGATTGGGGAGTTTGTACATGCGCCGCAGAGGCATCCGTATCCCGTGAAAGGCTTATGAGGAGCGACTCCAGGGGTAGTTATGCCTGATATGGATGTCCGGTCCGGTACGGGTGGACTGGATTCGCGCACCTCGCTGCGTTCTTTCGTGGGGGATTCCCCGACTCAACCCATACCCGGGATCGAACCCGCCGAAGCAGAGCTCGCTTCGGGAGACGTAGGGGCAAAGCTGGTAAAAGGACGCGAGGGAGGCGGCGAATTGTCGCCCCTGCTTTCCGGATCGGACGGCGAACATCCTCTGGAGGTGCTGCGGGAGATGCTGCGCGCTATCACCTCGCAGCTCGGTTTCCAGAGGGCATGGATAGCGCTGGCCGGCGCCGCCCTGCGAGAGGCGATCGCGGGCGAGGGCTCGGCGTTGCCGCACGGATCTTCCCAAGGCCTCGAAGAGTTTGCCCTGGCCCTGCTGGAGAAGGGAGAGGTCGATTACTTGGTCGTAAAGAAAACGGACGAGCTCCCCGAGGAGCTGCAAGGCGGGGATGCGGTGATCATCCCCGTGCGCGTGGGAAGGGTTGGGACGGGGTGCGGCAGGGTAAGTTGCCGTTTCGGCGCCTGGTCCGAACGGGCTGGGGCTCCCAGGTCCTGCCCGGAAAGCGGCTTCTATCCCGGGGAGTGTTGCTTCAAGCGCGACGTCGTCGGGCCTGTGCCCACGGAGGTGTGCGCGCAATGTCCGCTGTTCCCCTTCGCCTTAGTGCTCGTGGCCCGCAAGGAGGAGATAGGCCGGGGCGACCTGCTCAGCGTGGAGCTGCTGCGGCAGAGGTTGAGCCTGGTGGCGCAGGGGCTTTACAACGACTTCATCATCGACCGCTACAACAAGCTGTCGTTGACCCTTTCCAGGGTCACCATGAAGATGGGCGAGCTGCTGGATTTCAAGAAGCGGATGGACCTGCTCCTGGGCACCGCGATGGCCATGCTGGGGGCGGATCGCGGCTCCATCTTCATCTACGACGAGGGGCGCGAGGAGTTGAAGTACGTCGCCTGGCGCAACATGCCCGAGCACATCGAGTTCGACGCTCCCAGGAAGGCGGACACGGGGATTGCCGCCTGGGTGGCCAGGAACGCGAAATCTCTGCTCCTCCAGGACAACGTGGAGAACGAGTTTTACCGCGGCATAGACCCCTCGGTGAAGAGCGCGGTTTCCGTGCCGCTCTTCAGCAAGGGCGAGGTCTTCGGGGTGCTCAACCTCAGCGTGATCAGCCCGGGGAGGAGGCTGTGCGAGACCGACCTGCGCATGGTGGAGAGCCTGGCCTATTTCGGTACGGCGGGGATAGAGAACGCCTTCCTCTACCACCGCATGGAGGAGAGGGAGAGGCTCTACCGCAAGCTCCTGGCCAAGATGATCAACGCCCAGGAGGACGAGCGTAAAAAATAGCCTCCGAGATACACGACGACACCATCCAGTCGCTGATTAGCAGTTATTACCAGATGGAGACGGTAGAGATGCTCATCGAGGGAGGCCGCCAGGATGAGGCGCTGCTCGAGATGAGGGAGATAAAGAGCGGTCTGCAGAGGAACATCAGCTGCATGCGCCGCCTGCTCTTCGACCTCCGGCCCTCCATCCTGGACGACGCCGGCCTGGTGCCCGCGCTGGAGAACTATCTCGACCGCATGGATTCGGAGAACGGCATCCGGGGGATCCTCTACGTGGAGGAGGGCATGCCGCGCCCGCAGCCGCAGGTGGAGGTGACCCTCTACCGCTTCGCCCAGGAGATACTCACCAACGTGAAGAAGCATGCCTGCGCCGAGGAGGTGACCGTACAGCTTAAGAAGGTGCGCAACAGGGTGGAGATGCGCATTCGCGACGACGGCGTGGGCTTCGATCTCGAGCGTGGCTTGGAGGCGGGAAGCGTGGGAGAGCATTTCGGCATCAAGAGCCTCATGGAGAGGGTGGAGCTGGTGGGTGGAGAGATGGCCATCTACACCGCGCCGGGAGCGGGCACGGAGGTGCTCATCCAGGTGCCAGACGACCTGTCGTGACGGGGTGGGGCGTGGAAGGAAGCAAGAACATACGCCTCCTGGTGGCCGAGGACCATGCCGGGGTCAGACAGGCTCTGGTCAAGATGATCGGCCTGCAGGGGGACATGGAGGTGGTGGGGGAGGCCGCCGATGGGCAGGAGGCGGTGCGGCTGGCCCTCACTCTCTCTCCCGACGTGGTCCTTCTGGACGTGCGCATGCCGGGGATGGACGGGGTCAGGGTGATCCAGGAGCTGCGCCGGTCGGGCTGCACGGCCAGGATAATCGTGCTCAGCGCGCACGAGGACGAGAGCTACATATCCGACGCGGTGAAGAGCGGCGCGGACAGCTACCTCCTCAAGGGAATGTCCATGCGCGCGGTGATCGACGCGGTGAGAAGCGTGGTGGGAGGGACCACGGTGTTGCCCCCGGGCGTGGCCGAGCCCCTGGCCCGCAAGTACCGGGAACAGGACGAGACCATCAAGGCTTTCCAGGGTCTCCTGGAAGCGGGCACCCGGAGGGGGGCGCTGCTCGGGGAGGCCTGCCGTTTTTTCAAGGAGATCCTGGACGCGGATGAAGCCGCCGTCTTCGCCCTCGAAGGAGAGGATAGGGAGGCGCGGTACGAATTGCTGGTTAGCTGCCGTGAGGGGGGATCATCCGAGGGACCGAGCGCGGACTCGTTGTTTAACCCACCCCTCAGCGCCTATGAGCTGCGCTCGCTTGCGCGCATTGCCGAAGGGGAACGGCTGGTGGTGTGCAATTCCCTCAGGGAGCCGGAGGAGGAAGGGGAAGCGATATCTTCCCTGAACGTGATCGCGGTTCCCTTGCGCCCCAGGATCGGCGAAATCTACATGGTGACATGCCTGCGAAAAAGCCCCTTCAATCCCCACCCTTCGGTTATACGCCATGCCGAGCTGTTGGCCTCCCAGGTTGCCTTCATGCTGGAGGCCTGCCGGCATGCGGATATGGCAGCTTCTCACGGCAAGAGGGTTAAGGCGCTGGAGGGTGCGGTGGCGGAGCTGCTGTGCTTTGTCGCGAGCGATGGAAACCACGCTGAGTTCCTCGAGAAAGCGGCCCTTCTGCTGGAAGCGAATGCCGTCTTCGTGGCTTGGACCAGAGGTGGGGCCCAGGGAGAGCCGGAGTTCCTAGCCTGGGGCCTGGAGGAGGAGGAGGCGCGGGCGGCGTTGTGGGAGATCGAGCCCATGAAGACGGTCTCCGCCATCGGGGTGATGGGGTTGAAGGGGGCCACGATCGCCATGCCGTTTTCCAGCATGTCCTCGGCTGCCGCCCATGACGGATCCCAAAGCGTTCTAGTGTTGCCGTTGTCCGTATCTAGCAGGGTCGCATCCTCCAATTCACGGCGAGAAGGCGATGGCGGAATCGTAAATGGCTCCGAGGAAGGCCAGGCGTTGCCAGCGACAGGTCGTCATGGCATCGCGCATGACCTGTCGTTCCCATGGGAAGCAGTGCCCTCGCGCCCGGCATGGGGGGTGCTCTGCGCCATCGGCGATTACCACGGGGATTACCTTGAGGGCAAGGAGGATCTCCTGGATTACCTCGCCTCTTGCATGGTGCTCCTTCTCTCGTCCCTCGATCCTCTTAACACGCGAAAGCAGCAGTATAATACCTGGTAAAACCGATTATAAATATCCCCATAATGGCGGTCCTCCCTCGTCTAAACGGTTGTTATAGCCTCTTTCCCGCACGCTGATAATCGGACCTAGAGGCCGCAAGTCGCTCTTGCTGGGCCTTTTCAACCTTCCGCCGGCGGGATGAAAACCCCACCGGCGTGACAGAGAAAACAGGAAGGAGAACACCCGATGATGACCATCCGGCATGTCGCCGGCGAAGGCGCCGGCCCCATGCGGGACGTCATGCGCTCGGAGGAGGAAAGGGAATACCGCGAGATAGCCTCGGAGTTCCTGCGCTCTTTGCGGGGTCGCCTGCCTTTCGACCTCGGCATGGTGTTGATGGAGAACGAGAAGGACGGTTACCTATACGTAATAAGCACCCTTTCCGACCAGCCCATGCCCAGGAGGCTCGAGCGGGCGGTATCGGCTTGGAGGATAAGCAGGGAGACACTGCTACGGATGCACGAAGAGGGGCTACGCAACACCCCGAGCATAAGGATCCACCTGCAGAGGTTCGGGGTGCTCCATTGCAGCTACCAGGTGATGAACATCGACGGCTCGCGTTCCGTGCTGGTCCTTCTGGGCGATCGCGAGGAGGACCGCAGGGAGGAGAGGCTCAAAGGGCACTTCACCAGCCTTTGCCACCAGATGGCCGACAACCTCGGCTACACCATCTATCGCAGAAGAGAGCAGCGGCGCATGCGCCACCTCAGGGCCCTGGTGGAGGTCTCGCGCATCGTTGCCGAGACCTACGAACTCCCGCTCCTCATCGAAAAGACCCTGGCCTCCATCAACGAGCATTTCAACACCAGCCTAAGCTGCGTCCTCCTCTACGACCAGGCCGACCTGGAGCGGATCGCGAGTATATCCATGCACGTGCACGGTCGCACGGTGAGCATGGACCCGGACATGAGGAACCGGCTGTTGCGCCGGGCTCGGGAGACCGGCATGGAGCCCCTGGCGGAGCGCCTTGAGGCGGCGGCTGAAGGCTCAGAAGGCGGGGTAGAGCTCCCCATCATCGAGGTCCCGGTGAGGGTGGACGGAAGGAAGGTGGGGGCGATAAAGTGCACCATGCGCGATTACCTTAGCGTGGACGAGATGGACATGGAGTTTCTCAACGCCCTCGCCAACCATCTCGCCGCGGGCATCAAGAACTCCCTCAATTACCGCCGTGTGGAGCAGAGGTCTGAGACCCTCTCCTGGTTGAACACCGTCATCGCACGCCTTAACGATATGCTCGACGGAGAGGAGATGGTCTCCTTCCTGGCGCGGGAGCTGCGCGAGTTGGCGGGAGCTGAGCACGCACTTTTCGTGCCGACGCGCCACGGGCTCGAAAGGCGGCCGGTAGGACGGGAAGAGACGGCGTGGAGGGAGTGGCTGGACCGCGAGACTTGTTCCCGCGATGGCCGGAAGGAAGCCCTTCTCTTCGGTTGTGGGAAAAATGGAGCCCCCGCGGAAACCGGGGAATGCATGGTCATAGACGTGAGAGACGGAAAAGAGGATTACGGGACCTTCGTCCTCCTTTCAAGCGAGGAGGGGAGGATGCGCGCCGAGGAGGTGGCGGAGATCCTCCCCGCCCTGGAGGGAAGCGTCGTCTCGGCCCTCAGGCGCGTGGACTACCTATCGCAGGCCCTCGACGAAAGGGGAAAACTGGAAGCGGTCTTCGACGCCATGCGCGACGCCGTGCTGGTGGTGGACGGAGAGGGCCGGCTGGCGGCCGCCAACAGCGAGGCGGAGAGGCTGTTCGGCCTGCGCGAGCGCGGCGGGGTCGGGTCCCGCCTGGAGGACATTCTCGAAATCCCGGAGCTGGCGTCCTTCGCCCTGGGGGGGGGCGCGAAGGGGGGCAGCGGGGACGAGGCGGACATGGTCATCCCGGTCTCGCCGCCCAAGGCGGTGCGCGCCTACCGTTCCGCGGTCATGCTGCCGGGTGGGGTGGATAAGGGCAGGGTGGTGGTGCTGGGTGATGTGACGCACGAAAAGGACCTGGACCGCCTAAAGGAAAGCTTCCTCTCCTGCGTGTCGCACGAACTTAACACCCCACTGGCCATCATCATCGGCTACACGGACATCCTCAGAGAAGGGTGGCAGGCCCACCCAGAGGAAACAAAGAGGCAATACGTGGATTCCATCAAGCGCAGCGCGGAGCGCCTTCACAGGGTGGTGGCGGACATCCTCACCGCGTCCCGCATCTCCCGCGGAAGGCTCGAGCTGGACACCAGGCTCTGCCTGCTGGACGAGATCGCCGAGGATATGGTGGACCAGTACCGCCTGATCGACCCTTCCCACCGTTACGAGTTGTGGTGCAGGGAGCCGGGGTGCCTGTGCGAGGCGGACGAGGTGAAGATACGGAGGGTGGTCTGGAACCTGGTGGACAACGCCCGCAAGTTCTCGCAACCCGGCAGCCGTATCGCCGTTTCAGTGGGAAGGCGCGGGGGAAGCGTATTCATCTCCGTGAAGGACGAGGGCATAGGGATTTCTCCCTGGCACTTGCCCTCCGTTTTCAGTAAGTTCAGCCAGGTCGATGACGGCGACGCGCGCAAAGCCCCGGGGCTGGGCATCGGCCTATACCTGGCCAGGGAGATCGTGGAGGCGCACGGCGGGACCTTGGAGGTGTGGAGCCGCCCCGACCAGGGCTCCGTGTTCACCCTGGTGTTACCCGCGGTGGAAGAGCGTGAAGCCGAGGAAAGGGCGGCGCTCAAGACCACGATGATGTGCAGGCATGCCCAGCAGGGCGCGGGTTGCAGCGCGTAGAGAGGAGGCGGAAATGCTCAGAGGGCTGTACGCATCATACGCGGGCATGCGCGCCATGCTCATGCGGCAGGACGTCACGGCCTCGAACCTCGCCAACGCCAACAGCGTTGGTTACAAGCAGGATTTCGCGGTGATCCAGGCCTACCCCCGCCGCGAGTTGACTCGCGTGGAAGGAGGCGGAAGGACGTCCGAGCTGGGGACGGTGGGGGACGGGCGCGGCGGCAGCCTGGTGGGCAGCGTGCGCACGGATTTCACTCAAGGCGCGCTCAAGGAGACCGGCCTGGCCACCGACCTCGCCCTGGAGGGCGAGGGCTTCTTCGCCGTCAGGCGGGGAAACGAGACCTATTACACCAGGGCGGGCAATTTCGGCGTGGACGGCGAGGGCCGCCTGGTGACCGCGAGGGGGGACCTCGTGCTGGGAGAAGATGGCAACCCGCTGCTGGTGGGCGGAAACGGCATCGAGGTGGGGCAAGACGGGACCATAACCGTGGGCGGCGAGGCCAGGGGCAGGCTCATGCTGGTGGCCTTCGACGACGCCGCGGCCCTGGAGAAAGTCGGGGAGGGCCTTTTCTCAGGCGAGGGGGCCCGCCCTGCCGAGGGCCTCGCGGTGAGGCAGGGATACCTAGAGGCCTCCAACGTGGACGCGGTGGAGCAGATGGTCTCCATGATCGAGTGCTTCCGCGCCTACGAAAGCAGCCAGCGCATGTTGCAGGCGCAGGACCGCACCCTGCAGAAGCTGATCGACCAGGTGGGAAAGGTGTGATGGAAGATGATCCAGGCGTTGAGGACCGCGGCCTCCGGCATGTCGGCGCAGCAGCTCGCCATGGACGTGACCGCCAACAACATATCCAACCTCTCCACGCCGGGATTCAAGGCCGGCAGCGCCCGCTTCACCGACCTCCTCTACGCCGCGCGGCGGGGCCCTTCCGGGGACATCTTCCTGGGTATGGGCGCCGGGGTGGGCGAGGTGAGGAGGGACTCGGCCTTGGGGGTGCTTGAAAACGACGGCGACTCGAGCCATATCGCCATAGAAGGCGAGGGTTTCTTCCAGGTGCGGCTTCCGGGAGGAGGCGTGGGTTATACGCGCGCGGGGATCCTGGGCGTGGACGGCGAGGGCAACGTGGTCATCGCAGGAGGGATGCTGCTCGATCCTCCCCTGACGCTGCCCCAGGGAACCTCGCGCTTTTCGGTGGACGAGCGTGGGCTGGTGACCGTGACGGGGGAGGACGGCGGGACGAGCGAGGTGGGAAGGATCGTGCTGGCGCGTTTCGTCAACCCCGCGGGACTGGAGGCGCGCGGGGATGGGGTGCTCCTGGAGACGCCCGCTTCCGGCCCGCCCACTTCGTCGGTTCCCGGAGAGGCGGGGACCGGGTTGCTGCGTCAGGGCTTCCTGGAGAGCTCCAACGTGGACCTGGCCCGGGAGATGGTGGAGATGATAAGTGCCCTCAGGGCTTACGAGATGAACGCTAAGATGGTGCAGACGGCGGACGAGTCGCTGGCCGCCGCCAACAACATCCTGAGGGGTTGATGGCGATGATCGAGAAAGCAGGCGCGGATCCTTTCGCGAGGGCCTATGGGCCTGCGGGCGTGCACGCCGGCAGTGCAACAGCGGGTAATAGCGCCTTGCGCGGCCTCTGCGAGGAGTTCGAGGCGGTCTTCATCAGGCAGATACTGGAAACTGCACGCGTATTCGACAACTCGGAAGGATCCGGGCATGGAATCCCCTGGCTGGATACGAGCGGGGAGCTGGCGCGAGCGCTGGCGGATAAAGGCTGCCTGGGGCTGGCGGAGGCCCTGGAGGCACGCTTGTCTGGGAGGGGGGTGTGATGCGCGACGGAACGCCTCAGGGCATCGGATACTATGGCACCCTTGCCTTGGGAGTCAGGAGCACCACCTTCGATTTGCGGCGGGAGATGGAAACGAAAAAAACCCCGCTACCCTTCCTTTGTGTGCCTGTAAATGGATCCATGAAGCGCGGCGGGATACCGCCATGAAGAAACGCGCCCATCCCAAGCCCTTGGCCGTCGAAGAAGGAGCCTTCAACACGTGAAGGGATATCGAGATGCCTTATTTTGTACGTAAAGCGGAGGGGTCACGTGGGGAGGAGGGATAGCCGTGGCTATGGCCAACTGTGAGCGCTGTGGAAAACTGTTCGTGTTCCTCTCCATAAAGCTGTGCCCGGAGTGCCGCGAGCACGAGGACAAGTGCCTGCGCCGGGCCAGGGAGATACTGATGAGGGAGCCCAACCTCTCCATCATAGAGCTCGCGGAAAGGCTCGGCGAGCCCCTGGAGCTGGTGGAGAAGTTTTTAAGGGAAAAGCGCCTCACATTGAAGAGGCGGGACGGGGTAAACCTAGCATGTGAGATATGCGGCAAGCCCATAAGCGAGGGCAGGAGGTGCACTTCGTGCGACCTGCGCATGCGGCGCATCGCCGACGATATCGCTGCGGAAGGCAAGCGAGAGAGCAGGGAGAAAATGCACTCGCTGTCCACCATCAGGAAAAGGTCGGTGGGAGTTGAGGACGAGGAGGAATGAAGGGGAGTTGACGATGTACCCCGTGGACATGACCGCCAAGAGGTTCTGCCTGGCCATGGACCAGCTCCTGGCCTGCATGAGCGAGGCGCTGCTGCTGTCCGAGCGCATGCATGAGGCCGCCGCGGCGGGCGACGCGGCGAGGGTGAGTTCCCTGGCGGCCCAGACCGGGCGCGTCGCAGAGGGCATTAAGGCCGCGGGCAGGGAGCTTCTGGCGTGCGCGGACACGGGTGGAGCCGGCCGGCCGGGGACGGGCTCCGGTTTCCTGGATTACGTCTCCGGGATCGACTCGTCCTACGGCATGGACCTTGCCGGAAAGGTCGAGGGGTTCGCGGAGCTGGCGCGCGCGCTGGTAGTAAAGCAGGCCGCCAACGCGTCGTTGCTGGGGACGCTTGCGCGCGAAATGGACAGATTCACCTCCTTCCTGATGAACTTCATGGGCGGCTGGATCATCTACGGCGACGACGGGACCGCGGTGGCGGAGAACGGACAGCCCCGCCGCGTGAGTTTTTCGGCATGAGAAAGGAGCGGCGTTGAGCTCGGCCTTTTTCGGATTGCAAGTGGCCCTCTCGGGCTTGCGGGCGCAGCGCCAGGTGATGGAGACCGCCGGGCACAACATCGCCAACGCGTCCACGGAGGGCTATACCCGCCAGAGGGTGCTGCTCACCCCTGGGGTCCCCTACACCATGCCCGGTCTTGCGGGGCCGGTGGGGGCCCTCATGAAGGGGACCGGGGTGGAGGCGCGGGAGGTGACGCGCGTAGCCGACCTCTTCATAGACGCCCAGCTGCGCGAACAATCCGGCGCCCTGGCCGAAAAGCGACAGGCGTCCCAGACCGTCTCCCAGGTGGAAGGGGTCTTCGGGGAGCCGGGTGAGGAAGGGCTGGGGGCAGCCATGAGCGCTTTCTGGGGCGCGTGGGAGGAGCTGACCCTTAACCCCGACAGCCTGGCGGTGCGCCGGAGCCTCATCTACCAGGCGGACTCCCTGGCCGGCGCCTTCAACCGCATCAACCGGCAGCTCGAGAGCACCAGGGAGAACCTGGATTTCGAGGTGGAGCAGAGCGCCGAAGCCATCAACCGCATGAGCGCCGCGGTAGCCTCACTCAACGCGAGGATCGCGCGCGCCGGGGCGGGGGGGATGAACGCCAACGACCTCATCGACGAGCGCGACAGGCTGATCTCGGAGCTCAGGTCCTATGTGGACGTGCGGGTGAGGCTTGAGGAGGGGGGGAGGGCAAGCCTGTTCGTGGGAAACCGGGCGCTGGTAATGGGAGACGTCCATAACGAGATCGTGGCGGATAAGACGGGAACCGGTTACCATTTCCTGGTATGGAAGAGCGATGCCGAGCCCTTGAGCATCGGCGGCGGCAAGCTCGCGTCCATGCTCGAGATGCGAGACACCTATATTCCCAGGCTCATCGCGGACCTGGACGCGCTGGCAGCCTCCATCATCCAGGAGGTCAACGCCCTGCACGCCGGGGGGTACGACCTGGACGGCAATCCCGTGGCCGGGACGGCCTACGAGGAATTTTTCACTGGGACCTCCATGGCGGACATGGCGGTGAACCCCGCCATAGAAGCTGATCCCAAGGGGGTCGCGGCATCGGCGGGGAGCGGAGAGGGAGACGCGGAGAACGCCAGGGCCATCGCCCTGCTCAGGGAGAAGAAGTCCATCGCGGGCGCCTACACCTTCGAGGACTACTACCGAAGCGTGGTGGCGCGGGTGGGCATAGACGCCCAGGCCATGGAAAACGAGGTGGAGAACACCGAGGTGCTGCTCAAACAGATAGAGAACTGGAGGGAGTCGGTCTCCGGGGTTTACATCGACGAGGAGATGGTGCGCCTGCAGGAGGCGCAGCGCGCTTTCCAGGCGGCGGCAAGAGCGATATCGGTGATGGACGACGCCCTCAACACCATCATCAACGGCATGGGCGTGGTGGGCAGATAGGGAGGGATAAAAAATGAGGATAACCAATCGCATGGTCAGCGAGAACTCCCTCGCCGACCTGCAGCGCGTCCTGGGAGATGTGCTGGCGGTGCAGGAACAGCTCTCCTCGGGGAAAAGGGTGAACAGGCCGTCGGACGACCCCTTCGCCACCCACCGCGCCATCAGCTCGCGGGGGGCGGTGATGGTGCTGGAACAGTACGCGAGGAACGTGAGCGAGGTCAAGGGGTGGGTATCCACCACCGATTACGCCCTGAGCAACATAACCGATGCCTTGAGGGAAGTGCGGACCCTGGCCATCCAGGCGGCCAACGGGTACCTCACCGCAACCGACCGGGAGAACATCGCCCTGCGCGTGGACGAGTTCAGGGATACCATCATGCAGTTGAGCAAGCAACAGTACGCGGGTAGATACGTCTTCTCGGGGACCCAGACAGGCGAGGCGCCCTTTGAATGGACGGGAACCAGCGCGGTCTATAACGGCAACTCCGAGCACATCAGGATCAACATAGGGCCGGGATCTGACCTGGTGGTCAACGTTACCGGGGAGGAGGCCTTCACCGGCATCGGCGCCACGGGAACGGATGTATTCACCCTCCTCTACGACCTCGCGCAAGCGATAAGGGCGGGGGACCACGAGGCGGTGGGAGGTGCCCTGCTCGGCGCCATCGACGACGCCATGGACAAGGTGGTGGAGAAACAGGGGGTGGTGGGCTCGGCGGCCAACCGCCTCGAGCGCATGGAATCCCTCATCTCCCAGCTGACCGAGAGGGAAAAGAGCCTGCTTTCCGAGGCCGAGGACGTGGACCTCGCCGAGGCGGCCATGAATTTGAACCTCAAGGAAAGCGCCTACCAGGCCTCGCTCGCGGCCTGCGCGCGGGTGATACTGCCCTCCCTGCTTGATTACCTGGGATGATCCTTGGATGATTGATATTAGTCACGAAGGATGGGGCGAGCGGAGAGGGCATGGGGAGGCCTTCAGTGTGATGCTTTCGCCCGGCTGTGGTCGCGGAGAACATGATGGCAAATCAACCACTTGGTGGAGGGAATTTCGCCTTGGTTTTGTGGTACCATAGGCCGGAAACACCGACGGGGGAGAGATGTTGAGGTACGAGAGCGCCAAGCTGGGGAGCATCGAGTACGGCGAGGACCAGGTGATCGCCTTTATCGAGGGCATCCTGGGCTTTCCCGCCTACCGCGATTACGTGCTGCTGGAGCATAAAAAGGGCCCCTTCCTGTGGCTGCAATCCCTGGAGGAGCCCTCCCTGGCCTTCCTGGTCACGGATCCATGGAATTTCTTCCCAGATTATTCTCCGGAGATACCGGACGAGGACGTGGAGGCGCTGGAGCTCGAGGAGCCATACAACTTCTCCGTCTTCTGTTTCGTGACCGTCCCGGAGCGGGTGGAGCTGACTACGGTGAACCTCAAGGGGCCCACGGTGGTGAACCTCAACACCAGGAAGGCCAAGCAGGTGGTGCTCTTAAACCCCGAGTACACCACCAGGCACCGCCTCTTCGGCCCGGCCGGGGAGGAGGCGGGCGGAGGGGCCGGGCGAGCCTGAAAGCGGAGGGGCAGGGATGCTCGTTCTCACCAGGAAGATAAACGAAAGCGTGATGATAGGCGAAGACGTTGAAGTCTGCCTGCTGGAGATAAAGGGAGACAAGGTTCGCCTCGGCATCAAGGCCCCGAGGTCGGTGACCGTGCACCGCAAAGAAGTGTACGAGGAGATCAAGCGGGCCAACGAAGAGGCCGCGCGGTCGAGCTTCGAGGGGGCGAGGGAGGCCGAGAGGCTCATGGATGAATTCGGGGGCGCCGATGGGCTCCGCGGGTGAGGGCAAGCGCATCCTCTACATAGAGGACGACCCGGAGATGGCGAGGTTGGTGGCGCGCCTTCTGGTCTCCGAGGGCTACGACGTGATCGAGGCGGAGAGGGGGACGCGGGGCCTGGACTTCCTCTACGAGTCCTTTCCGCACCTGGTGCTCCTCGACCTGCGCATGGCCATCATGAGCGGCTACGAGTTCCTGGAGGCCATGAAGGCCCAGAGCGGGCTACGGGAGATCCCGGTGGTCTGCGTCACCGGCCTGATCGGGCTCGACCGCGTGCAGGAGGCCTTCCTGCGCGGGGCGGACGGCTACGTGATGAAGCCCGTGGATTTCGATTTCCTGAGCGCCGTTATCGCCTTCCTGACCACGCGGGCAAGCTTGGAGGAGAAGGCGCCCGTGCTCCTGGGGATGGCGGGGATGGAGGAGGCAGCGAGGCTGGTGGGATACGGCATCGACAGCCTTGAAAAGATGGACGTCATCCTGACCATGGCAGAGACCGGGAAGAAGGGGTACACCGCGACCGAGCTCGCCTCGCGACTGGGCCTGAGGCACGAAGATCTCGCGACGGAGGTCAGGGAGCTGGTCCGCTCGGGCGTCCTAGAGGAGGGCGAAAAGGGGAGGCTGCGCCTTATCGTGGAGGGCGAGTGGGGCGCGAGGTGCAGGGCGGTTCAGCAGCTCCCCAAGAAGAAGCAGGCCCTGGAGGCCTTCGTAAACGGCGTTTACACCGGGGTCCTCGCTTACGCGCTGGCCACGGGATATTTCGAGCAAGATCCGCAAGGCAAGAGATAACAACTTATTTTCAGCACTTTGGCCGCGTCTCAGAAAAGCAACCAGAAGGGACGTTCCGTTGAATCGTGCGATAATGAGATGCGAGCGCCATCCCCACATTGTTGGACATGGACACCGCTTGAGCCATCTCTCTCGCATCGCGATAAGGGCCGAATACATGCGTTTGAAATCTCTTCCGCCCCCCAAATGAATGATATATGGGTGGTTATGCAAACCGCTTTGACTATCTCTCGCATCGCGATAAGCGCCGAATCCATGCGTATGGCCTCTCTTCCATCCCCCAAATGCGTGATATGCGCGCCCCGGAAGGCCTGTAGGATTCTTCCTGGATGAGACCAGGCCGGCCCGCTTGTTGCCGGAGCGGCCGGAGGAGAGCCCTGACGGGAGGACCGAGTTTGGCTACCTTCAGCGTGCTCATGCCCGCCTACAACCACGAGGAATACGTGGCCGAAGCCATCGAGAGCGTCCTGGGGCAGACCTTCGGGGACCTGGAGCTCATCGTCATCGACGACTGCTCCCGTGACGCCACCCCGGACATCGTGCGCCGCTACGCGGCCGCGGACTCGAGGGTCAGGGCATATTTCCATTTCCGCAACCAGGGCATTTCGCGCACCCTTAACGAGGCTCTCGACCTGGCGGAGGGCAGGTTCGTGGCGGTGATCAACTCCGACGATTTCTGGATGCCGGAAAAATTGATGCGCCAATGGGAGGTGCTGCGCGAGAACGAGAACCTGGTGGTGTGGACGGAAGGCGCCTTGGTGGACGCGCAGGGAAAGCGCGTCGGCCAGACCTTCACCGCCTGCTACCATGCGGAGAGCAAGATGAAAAGCGGCGACATTTTCGATGAGCTGATCCAGGGGAATTACGTCCTGCACACCAGCATCGCCTTGAAGCGCGAGATCATGGCGAAGTTCGGCTACGACGAGTCCTTGAGATACAACAACGACTTCCGGCTTTTCCTGGACCTGGCGGCGGAGTGCCTCTATTGTTTCCTTCCCGATGAGCTGGTGGGTTACAGGGTGCACGGGGGCAACGCCATCTTCCATCACGGCAGGGAGTGGGAGGACGATTACCTGCGCATGTACGCAGGCGTGCTCGACCGTTACGGCGGCCGCATCGCCAACCACTTGAAGGCAAAGGTGTATCTGTTCTGCTGCCGTCTCTTCGACAAGAGGGGCATGCGCTCCAACGCCGCGCGCCTGCTGTCCAGAGCCCTCGCCATGGACCCCGACAACCCCTCTGTTCTCTTCAAGGCACTATGCCTGTGTGACGGCTTAAGGAGGTGCGACCATTTCTGGGCGATGGAGGCGGGAGGTAGCGAAGGCCGGACGCGGAAAACGGCTACACGTCACTTGAATGCGGGAGAGAAGAAGGTGGGCGGCGATGGTCTCGACGGGATCGAAGCGGTTTTCTCAAGCGGGCTGGAGCTGGCCTTGCGCGGCGAGCTCTCCGAGGCCCTCGCCCGTTTCGAATGGGTCCTGGAGGTGGACCGGGGGGCGGCCGGAGCGTGGGTGAACGCGGCCGTGGTACGGAGCATGATGGGAGACAACGTGGGAGCCCTGGCGTGCGCCGAAGCGGCGCTGGAGGCGGGGGGGATGGAGGCCCAGGCCGAGTACTGCAAGGGCGTGATACTGGAGTACGCGGAGGACACGGAGGAGGCCGCGCTCTGTTTCAAGCGCGTCATCGGCTTGCTGGAGGAGGGAGGGGATAGGGCCATGCTTTCCGCGGCCGAGATGGGGCTTGGCGTCTGCGTCGCGGCGACTGGATCGTTCGAGGAGGCGGTGGAGCACATGGAGAGGGCCGCCCGCCTCAACCCCGTGGATGCGAGGCCCTATTTCAACCGCGCCTTTTGCCTGGAGCTCGTGGGGAGGTACGAGGAGGCGGTCGATTTGTACGACGAGGCCTCGCGGAGGTCGCGGAACCCCAGGTGGGAGACTCTGAGGAAGGGCCTGTGCCTGGAGTGTCTCGGCCGCTTCAGGGAAGCGGCGAGGTGTTTCGACGAGATGCTCCGGATCGATCCCAGGGACGACGAGGCCTGGCTGGAGAAGGGCGGCTGTTTCGAGAGACAAGGGGATAGAGAGAAGGCGCTTGCCTGCTACGAGAAGGCCTCCCGGGCCAACCCCGTGAACGCGGAGGCGTGGCGGCGCAAGGGGGCGATGCTTGCGTCCATGGATGATCCCGAGGGGGCGGTGGCGTGTTTCCGCGAGGCCTTGAGGCTAGATTATCGTGATCCCGAGATCCTCGTGGAAGCCGCCTCGGCCTGTATGGCGTGCGGCGAGTACGGGGAGGCGGAAGCCTTGTTCCGCAAAGCCCTCGAGGAGGACGATTCGTCCGCGGGTTCCTGGCTGGGGCTGGCCATATGCAGGGAAAGAAGGGGAGAGCATATGCACGCCTTGGAATATGTCGACGAGGCGATAGCGAGGGACCCAGGGTTTGCCGAGGCCTGGAACGAGAAAGGAAACATACTGTCGCTGGCCGGCGCCACGAGGGAAGCGAGGTACTGTTACCTGCGCGCCCTGGAAGCGGACGAGGGCATGGCGGAAGCCTGGTTCAACCTGGCGGCGGTGGAGGAGGAGC
>JABLXL010000051.1 GCA_013178005.1 Actinomycetota bacterium | reverse complement strand
AACCCTTTCCGGGGTATCGAGGAAGCTCGAGCGGCGGGTGTCCCGTCTCCGAAACGTCTCCCCCAAGGGTTTACCACCGGGAGCTCTCGCGGCGAGTGGACCGGAGAGGCCGGCGTCCTTTTTCTCGGAGGGAAAGGCGCTATCCCGATAACCCTTTCCGGGGTATCGAGGAAGCTCGAGCGGCGGGCGTCCCGTCTCCGAAACGTCTCCCCCAAGGGTTTACCACCGGGAGCTCTTTCGGACGGCGAAACTCCGAAAAGGGGCTTAGCGTTACCGGTTTATTGGGATCTCCTGGAATCATGGACGGCGGAGAGGAGGGTCGCCTCTCGGATCGGATATCCTCGTTTCCGCAGAACCTTTTCCCTCGCACGCGAAGGACCGGGATGCGCCCGGGGGATTTGCATGCGATTCGGCAAGGCGCTCGCCCATGATCGCGCCTTTTCTCAAAGGCGTGCTACCTCTATAACGCTTCGCCCGGTGGATATGGCCGGAGCCAGGGGGTCTTCGCCTTCAACCTCGGCTTTCGCGCATGCGCTCCAGGAGCTCGCGCTTGGCTTCCTGGAACTCCTCTTCCGTCAGCGCGCCGCTTTGTCGCAGCTCGTCCAGCTTCTTCAGCCCGTCCACCACCTCGAGCTCGTCGACGGCGCCGTGTCCGCGCGGAGCGACCTCACCGGAGGGTGCCGCTTGGGGCTGCGCCGAACGCACGGCCTCCGATATCTGCTTGGCGACCTCCTCCCCCTGCCTGCGTTCCTGCCGTTCCTCGAAAAGCCGCCTTTGCTCGAAGATCATCTTCTTGACGCCCACGGGATCCGAGATGTTGGTAAAGGGCTGCTGTCCGAACTCCCCCGCGGACTCGATCACCAGGTCTCCGTAGTTGAACATCCTCTCCCAGGCGTTCTGGCTTCCGCTTATGTCGTTGAGCTGGTCCAGCGGTATCGCCTTGGTCTTCTTGGTGAGGATGCCGGTGACCAGGATGATGCGGCGATCGGTGAGGATGAAGTGCGAGAAATACCAGGAGAGCATGGGATATATCAGCCATCCCGAGATCACCACCGCAAAGGATACCCACACCACAATGGACCAGATATCAGCGAAGCCCTTGCTGTTGCGGAACCACATCAGCGCTCCCCAGCCCGCTGCGGCGAGCAACACGGCTACGAGAGGCAGAAAGAGGTTTTTATCCGTCAGGTTGCGCTGTTTGAAGGCAGGCCATGCCCCGTAGAACGACACGAAGAAGAGGGCGAACGCGCTCACCAGAGCGATATATCCCCAGTTGGTGGAGGGTGACATGGGATCGGAAGGACCGGGGCTGAACTTGGTCAGCAGGAGCACCAGGCCCACCACGGCCGCGATGCCGATGAGGAAGTTCCTCCAGATCTCCCAAAGCGAATGCCTCTTATCGAAGATGACCACCTCGTTACCCTCGACCACTTTCAGGTGATACTGCGACGCCATGATCCCCCTCCTCCCCTTCGTTCGATTCCCCGCCCTCGCGCTTCGCGCCGGCCGCGTCAGAAACAGGTGATGGCTGAGAACGTCCGGTATCTCTCCTCGATCTCCTCCATGCTCAGGGCGGCTAAGCGACGGCAGGAGAAATCCTCCACTGTGAAGGACGCCACCACGCTGCCGTACACCACCGCCCTGCGGATCTCCTCCTCCCCCGCGCGCTCGGAGCGCGATAACGAGCCGAGAAAGCCACCCCCGAAGGTGTCTCCCGCCCCCGTGGGGTCGAAGACCGTCTCCAGTGGATATGCGGGCAGCGAGAAGAACTCTTCCCCGGCCAGCATGATCACCCCGTGTTCTCCCTTCTTGATGATCACCCTCTCAGGTCCCATGCCGAGGAGCTTCCTCCCCGCCGCGATGAGGTTGGGGTCCTGGGCCAGTTGCCTCGCCTCCGCGTCGTTCAACAGGAGGCAGTTCACGCGGGACACGGTTTCGAGCAGGGCTTCACGCTTGTTCTCGATCCAGAAGTTCATGGTATCGCAGACCACCAGGCGGGGTGATCGCACCTGCTCCAGCACCTTCAACTGCAGCTCGGGATCGATGTTGGCCAGGAAAACGTACTCGGAGTCCCTGTATTCCTCGGGTATCTCGGGATCGAAATCCTCGAAGACGTTGAGCTGGGTCTCCAAGGTGTGGGCCTCGTTGAGGTCATAGGTATAATACCCTTTCCAGCGGAAGGTCCTACCGGGAACCTCGCGCAAGCCCCGTGTGTCCACTCCGCGAGAGCGCAGGAATTCCACGTGCTCGGAGGGGAAATCCTCCCCCACCACCGCGACCAGACGGACGGCACCGAAGAAGGAGGCGGCCACACTGAAATAAGTGGCCGACCCTCCCAGGATCTCCTCCACTTCCCCGAAAGGGGTGCGTATGGAATCCAGCGCCACCGACCCCACGACCAGTATGCTCATCTCCACCTCCGTTTTCCCGCTATTCTAACACGGTGGTTCCGCCCGCGCCGCCCACCTGCCTGGTTTCCTTGGCGCGATCAGGCTACCGCCTAACCGCGCCAGAGCATCCGTTTCCCTTCGCAGGGGCAAGGCCGGGCAGCACATCCCACCCGCCGCGCGATTTCGGAGACCTGCACTTGTCACGCCCAAGCCCTAGCTTCACCGCGCGAGAGCTCTCTTTTCCGCCCTCCTTTGCAATAGTAAGACCAGGTAGCAGATCCCCCCCGCCAGGGTACACAGCCAGAAGCTGAAGAAGCGGAATCCCAGAACCCCTGTGACAAGGATCTCCTTGGGATAACCGAAGGCATAAAGGGTGGCCCCAAGGCTGACCTCGAAAACCCCCAGGCCAGCCGGCGTGAGAGGAAGGCTGCCCATGATATCCGCGATGGCATAGCAGACCATCAGGATGCCGGGATTTACGGGATGGCCTATGGCGATGAACACGGTGTAAAGGCAGGCCAGGTCGAAGAGCCAGAATCCCACCCCCCAGATCCCGGTGCGGATGGCGTTGTCGCGGCGCGCGAAGATGGCCATGAGGTACGCGATGGTCTCCTCCACCCTCGCTTCCACGGCGCATATGTCCACGCGAAGCAGCAGTCGCGCGCGCTGAAAGGCGCGGAGAAGCGCCCCCAGGACACGGTTGAGGATCCGGGGGTGGCGCACCAGATACGCGCAGCCGGCCATGAAGATAAGCGCGCCGCCGGCGATGGAGAGGGCGGCAACGTTATAGGCGAAGGGCAGCCGGCCGGTGAGCATGGAGAGGATCAGCCCCGCCGCGAGAAGCGCGATCAGCGCCGCCGAGTAAATGATGTAGGCGGCCCCCAGGGCTTTCACCGTGAGCGCCCTGCCCACTCCCTCCCTCCTCAACTCCCGGTAATTGAGATACACGGTACCGGCGTTTCCTCCCGGCACCACGTGCCCGAATGCATAGGCGCCCATGTAAATAAGGGAAACGCGGGGAAAGGAGAGCGCGCCGCCTCCTATCCTCAGCACATCGTAATATAGGCGGCACACGCAGAGCATGGAGAGGGTCTCCACGGCCAGGGCCACGGGAACGAGGAGGAAGTTGGCGTTCCGCACCACCGCCAGCATCTCCCTGTCGCCCACCAGTTTCGGCACCAGGTAATAAAGGCCCACACCCAGCCAGAGCACCACGATGATGTTCCCCGCCAGGCGCCAGCCGCCCCGCGCTGGACTTTCCTCCAGGGTACCCGGGACCGCTCCGCCGCGCCCCGCCGGCGCCAAGCCGGAACCGCGATCCGCTTCCTCCCGCATACACCCTCCTCGGAAAGGGGCTCCCAGGCCGTCGGTCAACCCCAATCCGCACCGAAATCCCCTGGTCAGGCACATCAAACACCCCTATCATAGCACCCGCTCCACCAGGGGACCCATTTCCCGGCCCCATCACCGCAATCGAGCATGAGCATGGTCGGAGGCGGGAGCGAGACAAGGTTTCCGGCATGAGCACGGTCAGAGGCGGGAGCGCGTCGAGGTGGTAATATTGAAAAGGTTTTGCATGACATGTATATTTTTATACTGCTGAAAAACGCTGTCAGAGGTGATGGAGATGCCTACGTACGATTACAGATGCGCCAAGTGCAGCGATGTCTTCGAGGTCGTACACGCGGTGGACGAGGAGGTGGAGAGCTGCCCCAAATGCGGTGGCAGGGTGCGCCGCGTATTCCACCCCGTGGGGATCATATTCAAGGGATCGGGATTTTACAAGACGGACTCGCGTAAGGTCTCGGATAACGGCGGCGACAAGTCGAGCGAGGCAAGCAGTCCCAAGGAGCCGGAGAAGTCCGCCGCCAAGGCGTCCGAGGACTGACCCCGATTCCGGTGGGAGCCGGCTCGCCGGCGATCGACGGCCTTTACCGAAACGGAGGGAACCGCATGGAACTTCCTCGGGTACGGATCGGCATTTTCGGTGGTTCGGGCTTCTATTCGCTCCTGGAAAAGGCCACGAGTTACGCGGTGCACACGCCCTACGGATCCCCCAGCGACCGTTTCATGGTGGGGGAGCTCAACGGCGTGCGGGTGGCCTTCCTCCCCCGCCACGGACGTCACCACCAGTACCCACCCCACCGCATCAATTACCGGGCCAACATATGGGGGATGAAGGAATTCGGGGTGGAGCGCATCGTCTCCCCCGGCGCGTGCGGCTCCCTGCAGCGGGAGATACCGCCGGGAACCTTCGTGCTTTGCGACCAGTTCGTGGACCGCACGTGCCGCCAGGACAACACCTTCTACGATGGGCCCGCAGCGGTGCACATCAGCTGCTCCGAGCCCTACTGCCCCGCCATGCGAGAGGCGTGCGCCGAAACGGCCGGGCGCCTGGGAATTCCTTGCCGCAACGGAGGAACCGCCGTGATCATCAACGGCCCGCGTTTCAGCACCCGCGCCGAGAGCAAGTGGTATCATTCCCAGGGCTGGGACGTGATCAACATGACCCAGTATCCCGAGGTGGTGCTGGCCAGGGAGCTGGGTATGTGTTACCTCAACATCTCCCTGGTCACCGACTGGGACGTCTGGATCGCCGACGAGGAAGGCGTGAAATCGGTGACCGCCGAGGAGGTGGGGCGGGTTTTCAAGCAGAACAACGAGAGGCTGCTCGTTCTCCTCAAGGAACTGTTGCCGGCCATCTCCGGCGAACTGTCCTGCGATTGCCCCACCATGCTCGAGGAGGCCACCATCAGCCCCATCGAGATCGTGGAGCATTTCTGATAAGAGCGTAATGTAGTGATCCCCCGTAAAGGCTTCCGTGTCGCGAGGTTCAGGGGGATCGACGTTTACCTCCACTGGAGCTGGTTCATCGTCTTCGCCCTCCTGCTCTGGGTGGTCATACAGTTTTTTCAGCTCAACGGCGACTCCTCGCCCGCCGCGTACCTGCCCATGTCCCTGATCACCACCGTTCTCTTCTTCTCCTCCGTCCTCCTGCACGAACTGTCGCATTCCATGGTGGCCCTGCGCAACGGCATCCCCATCCTTCGCATCACCCTTTTCGTCTTCGGGGGCGTGGCACAGATGGGGAAAGACGTGACCTCCCCCGGGGTGGAGTTCAAGATGGCGGTAGCCGGGCCCCTGTGCTCCTACGCCCTCTGCCTCATTTTCGGGGGCGCCGCTTACCTCTCCGGCATCGCGGGCGCGGGTACTGTTTCGTATGGCTTCATGCTCCTCTCGGCGGTCAACTTCGGCCTGGGAACCTTCAACCTCGTTCCCGGTTTTCCCCTCGATGGAGGAAGGATACTGCGCTCCATGCTCTGGCACCACTGGGGGGACCTTGAGAAGAGCACGCGCGCCGCCAGCCTCCTGGGACAGGGAGTGGGAGCCCTTCTGATAACGGGGGGGATAACGCTGTTCCTGGTGGACGTCTTTCGCGGAGGAAACGATTACCTCTTCGCCAGCGTCTGGTTCACCCTCATCGGGTTCTTCCTGATGCAGGCGGCATCCAGCAGCTACCGCCAGGTCCGGCTCCGGGTCGCGCTATCGGGCCTGTACGCTGGCGACCTCCTGCGTCCCGGCGTGCCATCGGTGGACGTTTCCTCGACCCTGGAGGAGGTCTACAGGCTTCACCTCCAGTGGGCTCCCGCCGCCGTCGTGCCCGTGCTGAAGCAGGGAAGGCTCGCCGCAAGCGTGGGCATGCCCCAGGTCCGCCAGGTAAAGACGGAGCTCTGGGGCGACACCCCCGTCTCCGCCGTGGCGAGACCGGTCAAGGAGGGTGAGGCGGTGAGCCTAGCAACGCCTCTTTTCGAGGCCCTGCTGCTCATGGAGCGCGCGGGAAGGGATTTTCTCTGGGTGACGGAAGAGGGACGCCTGGCGGGCATCTTGCTCAGGGAAGACGTCCGCCGCCGGACGCCGCTTGGGCGGGATTGAGAGCCTTTGCCGGCGGGCGCGGCGGGAGGGCTGCGCATGAGAGGGCTATCCCACGCTTGGCGGTTCGTTCCCGCTTTCGACCGCCGGAAAATGATTTGCCATGGGGCTTGGGATATAATTAGGCGTGATCTCGCCGACCGGGGCAGGGCGAAAGCCGGGACGTGCCGGTACGGCGGCATGACGAAGGCGAGGATGCCTTCTTTCCTCCGTCCTTTCAGGGAGGGAAAGTAAAACCGCGTCGTTCGAGAGGAAGGAGCATCACCATGAAAACAAGGATCACCGAGATCCTGGGGATCAAGCACCCCATCCTGCTCTCCGGCATGAGCTGGATAAGCGTCCCCAAGATGGTCGCAGCGGTTTCCAACGCGGGCGGTCTCGGCCTTCTCGCAACCGGAGTCCTGGACACGGAGGAAACCCGGGCGGCGGTGAAGGAGATACGCAGCCTGACCGATAAGCCCTTCGGCGCCAACGTCTCCCTGCTCTTCCCCGGCGCCGCCCAGAACGCCGCGGTGCTTCTCGAGGAAAAGGTGCCGGTGATCAACTTCTCACTGGGCAAGGGGGACTGGATAGTCCAGGCGGCCCACGAATACGGAGGCAAGGTTCTGGCCACCGTGACCAACCTGCGGCACGCCAAGCGCGCCCAGGATTACGGCTGCGACGGGGTCATCGCCACCGGGAACGAGGCGGCCGCCCACGGCGAGCATGTGACCACCTTCTGCCTCGTGCCCAGCCTGGCCTCCGGACTCGACATACCGGTCATCGCCGCCGGCGGCGTGGGCGACGGCAGGGGCCTCGCGGCCGCCCTGGCACTGGGAGCGGAGGGAGTGGCCATGGGAACGCGCCTCATGACCACGGTGGAAAGCCCCCTGCACCAGAACTACAAGCAGCTTTCCCTGGAAAAGGACGTCTACGATACCCTGTACTCCAAGAACTTCGACGGGCTTTGGTGCCGTGTCCTCGATACGCCAGCGGCGCGCAAGGCCATCAAGCACGGACTAACTCCCCTCGACCTCTTGAAGGCCATACCCAACTCGCGCTCCATCGCCCAGATGCTCAAGCTGCCCTACTACAAGCTCTTCATCGGGGTGCTGGCGTCGGGTTGGGAGAACGCCCGTCAGCTCGCCTTCATGGCCAACGCCTTCAAGCAGATCCGCATAGCCACCGAGAACGGCGACGTGGAAAACGGCGTCCTCCCCGTGGGGCAGGTAACCGGGCTCCTGCACGACATACCCACGGTGCAGGAGGTCATCGAGCGAACGGTCCGGGAGGCGGAAGAGGTGATCGGCAAACTGGGCGAGAAAGTCGGCGATTAGCCGAGAGCGCCGCCCAGGCTCTCGAGACGAGGCCCAGCAGCAGAGCGCCCGGCGTGCCGGGCGCTCTTTTCATGCCTCGATACCCCTGCCGCTCCTGGCCTCCCTTAAGGATCATATATTTCGCATCTCATGGATACGGGTGACGCTTCAAAGGCGATTTTCTGCAAGTGATAAAGCCATAACTTCGAAAACGCAGGACACCGCATCCTGGGAGCTTTAAACCATTGGACATTCTCGCCTTTCCGGCGAGGCGCAATACGTTCCTTCGGAATGCCGTATCATCCCGTCAGGCCTGCTCAAGGACGATGGCAGCTCAGGATGTTGTCGTCTTTCCGATGGGGCGCGGTGCGGCTTCGCAGAAAAGACTTGTATATATGTTGATTATGTTATATAATTCCCTGCATGGACAAAGGGAGCGCGAAGTTGCTTGAATCGATCCTGGGGCAGGCCGTGAGGAGCGAGGGAATCCCCTACCCCCTCATCCCCGCGGGATCTCTCTGGGATATGGCGGACAGGCACGGCATACCGCTGCGCGATCTGGAAGCCGCCGCCCTCGAGGCGGGAGTCGTTCCCATCCGCTACCAGCGCAATATCGGCACAATCGGAGTCGAAGGCCAGTTGAGACTCGTCCGTTCGTGCGTGGGAGTCTGCGGTCTCGGTGGCTTGGGCGGTTACGTGGCGGAGGAACTGGCCCGCTTCGGTGTGGGAAGCCTGGTGTTGGTGGACGGCGACGTGTTCGACGAGAGCAATCTCAATCGCCAGCTCCTGTGCACGGAAGGCGACCTGGGGAGATCGAAGGCGGAGGCGGCGGCCGAGCGCGTCAAAGCGGTGAACCGCGCGACCGTGCTGTCCCTGCGCGGCAGGCTCGAGACCCTGGAGGACGCGCTGGAGTTCTTCTCCGAGGCCGACGTGGTCGTGGACGCCCTGGACGACGTTCCTACGCGCCTCTTGCTGGAGGAGGGTTGCGGGGCGCTCGGCATACCCGTGGTGCACGGAGCCATCGCGGGAAATACCGGACAGGTGATGACCATCTTCCCCGGGGATCCGGGACTTAAAGCCCTTTACCCTCCAGGCGCGGACCACGGCGTGGAGACTATCGAGGGCAACCCCCCCACAACGCCCGCGCTGGTAGCCTCCCTGCAGGTGCAGGAAGCGGTGAAGGTCCTCTGCGGGGGAGAGCCGATCCGCCACGGCTTCCTGCTCGTGGATACAGCTGCTAACATTTACCAGTTCATACCCTTGCGATAACCGCGTGACCCGCCGAGCGGCGCATCGAGGCCGCCACCGATCACGCGAGGCTGCACCCCGCCACCCGCGGGATGGGAGGCGGATCACCCCGTGTCCGAATCAACGTTGGAGCGGACGATTGCCCAGGAAAGCGGGCGCGTGGCCGATATGGCGGACCGCGCTCGACGTAGAGACCGCATCGCGCGCCATGGAAACGGCGGGAAGCAAGCCAGCACGGATGTGGTAGAAAACAAGCTAAGGAGGGCAGAAGGATGGGAAGGTTGACCGACCGCGCTTCACGCCTCTACCTTGCCGTCTCCGTAGCCGCCGCGGTCATAGCCGCGCTCAGCCTCTTCCTCTATCTCCGCGACGTTCAGGCGCGCGCGGTCCAGGGCGGGAGGCTGATCTCCGTGGTGGTGGCGGCCAGGAACCTGGAGGCGGGTGAGGTGATAGACACGACTTGCCTTCGCCTGGTGGATTTCCCCGAACGCTATCTCCTGTCGGGATTCTTCACCGACCCCGGCGAGGTGGTGGGCGGATCTCTGCTCGGCGCGGTGGGCGAGGGCGAACCCCTGCTCGCGACCTCTTTGCTTTCTCCCGGAGAGGGCGGTTTCCTGGACGCCTACCTTGAAAGGGAATTCCGCGCCTATCCCCTGCCCGCCTCCTCGGTGTCCTTCCCCGCCGCCGGACTGCGGGAAGGGAGCCGGGTGGACATCCTCGCCCTGGCGGGGGAGGCAGCGACGCTTCTGCTCGAGAACGTGGAGGTCATAAGCGTGTATGGGGGGTACAACGCTTTCGCGGAGGGCGACGCCGCCGCCCTGGAAGGTTCCTCCCCGTGCATCCTCCTGAAACTCACCCCGGAGGAAGCCTGCCGCCTGGCAGGCGCGAGGGAAGGGGGCGACGTGGAGCTGCTGATGCGCCCGGATTGAGCGCCCCAGACCGCGAGTTCGTTCAACTCCGCGCTTCCCGAAGCCGATATATCATTGGCGAAATCACGAACCCGGGAAGTGGTGAGAGAAATGGCGAAAAAGGGGCACGTGCTCCTGGCCGACGACAACAAGCTCGTGGTCAAGGTAACCGGCTCCATACTGGAGCAGGCGGGATACGAGGTGGATGTGGCATGGGACGGCCTGGAGGCGGCCGCAAAGGCCTTTTCTCTCATGCCCGACCTCCTCGTCCTGGACATCGAGATGCCCAAAATAAAGGGCTACCAGGTATGCCGGTTGCTCAAGGAGGATCCCCTCACTTCCTGGATGCCCATCATTATGCTCACGGGTCGGGAGCACCAAAGCGACATGTTCTGGGGAATCAAGGCGGGGGCGGACGCCTACATCACCAAGGGCTTTCAGCCTGAACACCTCCTGGAAAAGGTGGAGGAGCTTCTCTCCGGGGCCGAGGAGTACCGCGAAAAAAAAGAGCTCTCCCGCAAACGGCGCAGGAAGGACGTCACCGAAGCGTACATCATAGACAAGATAACCGACCTCCTCGACCGCAAGCTCTTCGAGACAACCATCCTGAACGATATAGCCTCGCTCTCCGGCTCCATGCAGGATTTCACGGAGACGCTGATCTCGGTGTTCGAGAGCTTGGGCAAGATCTTCAATTATTATGCCGGAGGGCTGTTCCTTCTGGAGGAGAACGAGCTGTATCTCTACGCCAACAAGCCCGTTTCCCGAGAGCTTATCGAGGAGACGGCGGAGGAGACCCTGCACGCGGCAACGGGATATGCGTGGAGCGGGGAGGATTCATCCCTCGTGGAGCGCATGATCCTCAACGAGGAATCGCTGGTTGAGCCCACGCCGGAGAAGCGGCCGGAGCAGTCCTTCGCCCACATCCCCCTCACCTCCCGCAAGAAGGTCATAGGGGTGCTGCTCGTGGGCGGGCCTGCGACCCCCGCCTTTCGCCGCGACGCCCCCTCCATCCTCAACCTGGTGAGAAACGAGCTCACCATGATCCTGGATAACGCCCGCCTTTACGAGGACGCCAAGCGCATGGCCATTACCGACGGGCTCACCAGGATATACAACCACCGCTTTTTCCAGGAGTTGTTCGAGAAGGAATACAAGCGCGCCGTGCGTTACAACTCCACCTTTTCCCTCATCATGATGGACATAGACTTCTTCAAGCGCTTAAACGACACCCACGGCCACCTCTACGGCGACGAGATACTGCGCGAAATGGCCGCCCTGGTGAAGGGCTGCCTCAGGACCATGGACATCCTGGCCCGCTACGGGGGGGAGGAGTTCGCCATTCTCCTGCCGGAGACCGACCTCGAGGACGCCGTTCTCACCGCGGAGCGCATCCGCATGGCGGTGGAGAACCACGATTTTCCCCTCTCCCGGGGCCAGCGGGTGACGGTCACCGTAAGCCAGGGCGTGACCACTTTCCCGGCTCCCGATGTCCAGCAACGCTCAGACATCGTCGCCAAGGCGGACGCCGCGCTGTACGAGGCCAAGGAGGCTGGCCGCAACTGCGTGCGCTTTCGCTCTTGAGCACGATGCAGGACTTCCAGCGATGCAGGCCAATAGGCAAGCGCCTGTTCACCCAGGGATAATCGCACTTCCATGAGCTTGCCTTCGTGCCATCCGATCCTGTCACCACCGGGTTTTATCATCTTTGCGGAGGTGAGAAAAGTGGATTACCGGGCGGCATGGAGCAAGCTGGAGGAGGCTTACGCACGCTGCGATAACGCGGAGTCGTTCCTGCTCGAGATATTGCGCATCTGGGCGGAGCACGGCTTGCTGGAGGGGGAGTGGTCTTGCTCGCTCAGCAAGGTGGGTTAAAGCCTCGCCCAACAGCGATCGCGTCTCCAATAGGCGCCGCCACGTAAACGTCAGGTCGTGCGCGCGGTCATGGTCGGGGATGTATCCGTGCCTAATGCACGGTCCTGTCGTCTCCCATCCCCACCTACCCTCACTCGTTGCGCAATTGCCTCCAGAGGTTGAGGGCGCTGTCCGCCGCCATCTCGGTGCCCACGCCGCGCGCCCCAACGTCCGCGCCCACGAGGTAAAGCCCCTGGACGGGGGTGGCGTTGCCAGGCCGCTTCTTGCCCACCTGGTGGCGGTTCTGCGCCACGCCTATGACCTCGCCCGTCCACCTTCCCGATATCTCGGATATGTAGCGGGTATCGGTGCGTATCTTCCAGACCACGTGTTCCTCGATGCCGGGGAAGAGGTCGCGCATGGTGTTCTCTATCCTGTCCAGCATCTCCTCGCATATCGCCTTGACCTGGTCCCGGTCCTCCAGGCCGGGAGGAGCCAACGAGCCCGCCAGCACCAACTGGCACCCGGGAGGCGCTAGGGAGGGATCCGCCGCGGAAGGTACGGGCACGAAGATCGCCGCCTGGCGCTCCACCAGCTCCGGGTCGCGGAAATCCGGGAAGTAGCAGAAGAGATGGGGTTTGACCACCTCGGCGTTCAGAGCGTACTTCACGCTCACGGCGCCGAACGAGAGGCGAAGCGAATCCACCATGGCCAGGTACTGGTCGGGGAAAACGTGTCTCCCCGTCATGGCTACCGTCTCCTTGACGCCGTTGTTGCTGATAACCAGATCCGCGGGGATAAAACCGCCCGCCTCCACGCCCCTCACCTTTCCGCCGTCCACCACGATGCGCTCCACCGGCGTGGAATACCGCACCTCGCCCCCCAAGGTCTCCAGGGCCCTCAGGTAAGCCACGGGCACCGCGCGCATTCCCCCCACGGGATAGCACAGGTTCTTCTCCTTGGCCTGGCCGGAGAAACAGAGGATGAACTCGCCCGCCGAGGCAGCCCTGCGGGAGATGCACATGTACATGCCCGTGAAGCCGTCGAGCACCCGGTTGAGCTGCTCGTCGTCGACGAAGCTCGCGATGTAGTCCGAGAAGGATACCTCGTCCAGCTCCTCAAGTTCCTCTGGCGAGCGCTCCCGCGCCATGTCCTTGAAAAGGGCGTGGGCTCCCTTACGGTTCTCCGGCAACACGCCTATTTGCTCGAAAAGGCTCTCGAGGGCCTCCTCCTCGTCCATGTCCTGGGATAATATGGCAGTCCTGCCCCCGGTGGTGAACTGCATCGCCGGCTCCAGCTTACGGAACTGAATTTCCGCGCCGACGATGTTCGCGATCTCGCCCATGGGTCCCTTGTCCCCCCGTGCCAGCCAGTGCACCCCCGTATCGTATACGAAACCGTCGCGCTCGAAGCTGGCGGCCTTCCCGCCGGGAAAGCTGTTGCGCTCGAGCACGGTGACCTCTGCGCCCTCCTTGGCCAGCAGCGCGGACACCGCAGAGCCGCCTATGCCCGTCCCTATGACCACTACCTTCTTGCCCTCAAGACCTCCCGCCATCTCGCACCTCCTCTACGACCGGACAATGCCGTCCGGCTACGCCCTCTCCGCCGCGGCAGCACGCGCCGCGTGCCAGGTCCACGTGCCTCCCCGACCGAGTTTCACGCCCTCGGAAAAGTAGAAACCCAAGATACCTTTGGGACCGTCGAACTCCCGCCCGACGTTTTCTACTCGGCATCCTGGGTTCCTACCTACGTTCCGGACGCGCAAGCCTGAAAAGCGCTTCAGTTCAGGTTTTCCCCCGCCTCCAGCCGGAACGCTTCCATAATATCATCATCCATGCTAGTGTCAATAGCACGGGGGTAAAATCTTCGGGAAATTCGTAAACTTGCCAAGTATTGCCAATTTTCTCCCGGATCCGGCCCTCCCGGAGATGCCGTAACGTCATCCCGGCCGCAATCCATGACCAGGGGGCGAGGGAGGCCTTATATCGTCCCTGCAAAACAAGCAATCCGGAGAAAAAAGGGCGCGTTCTTTCATGTGTTCGATCTGGGAGCATCATAACAATGCCGGGTCCTCAACCATTACGCCAGGACGCTGCGATGTCTGCTATCATGTATGGACATGGGAGCAGCGAGCGAGGAGGTGAGGATGGGAGACTGGAACGTCAAGGGATGCCTGGTGCCGCTGGTGACGCCGTTCGACGCCAGGGGCAGGGTGGATGAACCTGCCCTTCGCAACCTGGTCAATTACCTCATAGACGAACAGGCGGCCGATGCCCTGATCCCCTGCGGCACCACCGGCGAATCGCCCACCCTGAGCCACGAGGAGCATATGAAGGTCATCGAGGTGGTGTGCGAGGAGACCGCGGGAAGGGTCCCGGTCATCGCCGGCACGGGCAGCAACAGCACCGCCGAGGCCATCGCCATGACCGTGGCGGCGGAGAAGCTGGGCGTGGACGGCAGCCTCCAGGTGAGCCCATACTACAACCGGCCCAGCCAGGAGGGCATATACGAGCATTTCAAAGCCGTAGCGGAGAGCACCTCCCTGCCCATCATCCTCTACAACATCCCCTTCCGGACGGGCAGGAACATAGAGGTGGAGACCATGCTGCGCCTTTCCGAGATCGACAACATCGTGGGGGTCAAGGAGGCATCCGGGGATATTCTGCAGGTCTGCGCGATCATCGAGGGCACGCGCGAGGCGGGCCGCGATTTTTACGTCTATTCCGGGGAGGACCCGGTAACCTTCCTGGTGCTTTGTCTGGGGGGACAGGGATGCATCGCGGCGGTGGGCCACGTGCTGGGCAAGGAGTTCGGGCGCATGTGCAGGCTGGTATGGGAGGGCAGGCTGGAGGAGGCCCGGAGCATCCACTTCCAGGTGCTCCCCCTGGTGCGGGCTCTCTTCTGCGAGCCCAACCCCACCGCCATCAAGCAGGCCTTGAACTGGATGGGGGTGCCGGTGGGGGGAGTACGCCTGCCGCTGGTGGGCATGACCGATAAAGGCAAGGAAACCCTGCGGGCGGCCATGGTCCAACTGGGCAAGGCATCGCCCGAGGACTGCGTCTGATCCAGCGGGAAGACCCGGGACCTTCGCCGATCGCCAAGGATGAACCGCAGGGGCGGGGCGGGTCCCGGTTTCGGGAGGAGGTGCGGAGGATGTGTCGAGAAGGCATAGACCTGGTGACCTTGAAGGTCGCCCTGAAGCACAGCTTTGACCGCCTCGAACAGGAGGTCGATCACCTGAGGCAATGGTCCGCTTTCGCATCCAACGTCAACCTCGGGGAGATATCCTCCATGCTCGAGGACGCCCTGTCGAGGGTGTCTGGCGGCAACGAGGTGTTGTCGGGATGCGTGCGGTCACTTGCGGAGCTCCAGGTACGAGGCCCGACCACCGGAGGGCCGGGCGTGACCGTCACCCCCATGTAAACGAGCGTCGCGACCTGCCCACCGTCGCCTCCCGGCTTGCCGCGCCGCCGGCATGATCGTCGCTTGGCGCGATGGCCGTGGGGGCTCGATAACACGAGACCAAAGGACGGCGGTACCAGCGGCGGACCGCATGCGCGGTGAACCGCGAATTCGGCCACGCGAAGGCACGCGGTGCGTCGAACGCCATACCCGGCAGGCAGTGGAACGGCGTCCAGGAGGATCCGCTTCACCCGCCCGCCACGGGCGGAAAAAGGGAGACCTCGTCCCCATCCTTGAGCTTGGTGCGCTTCCCCTTCAGGTAGCCTATGTTATTCCCGTTGACAAGCACGATGCAGCTCTTGAGGTACCTCTTAACGCCGTCGCCGTACCTTTTCTCCGCCTCCTTGAGGACCTCCGCCACGTTGCCCGCCTCGCTCTGGAAACCCGGCTCGCCGGCCGCCTTGCGCAGGGTCGCGAAGAGCTTGACCGTCACCACTCCAGGCCTGCCTTCAGCCGCTCTTTCCTACCCGTGCAGGGCGTCCGCCACCTCTTTGAGGCCCAGCTCCTCGAGGCGCATGCGACTTGGGCGCCCCTTCTCGTCGATGTCGCGCAGGCGGTAGTATTCGCCGATCATCTCATCAAAGGCCACGGTCTTCTTTTTCTTCTCCTCCACGTCGCCCCTCTCCAGCTTCTTGCGCTTGGTGGAAAAGCCGGGGAGTTTGTTCATGGAGGTGAGCATCTTGTCCATGTTGGGATAGAGGTACTTGGAGAGGATTCCCGCGGTGAAGTTCTTGAACCCCTCTATCCTGAGCTTCTGCATGGGCACCAGGGACATGAACTGGGGGTACACCGCGGTGTGCAGGCTGGAGGTGGCTCCCTCGAGGTGAGGCTCCAGGATGCGCGAGGGAAGCCTGTCGTCATCGCGGGTTGCCCCCATGAGGTTGCCCAGGGCGCGCTTGATGTACCATATACGGTCCCCGACCTTCGCCAGGTCGTTAACCGTGTATCCGAAACCGGTGAGGGAGTTGAGCATCATGACCATGTCGGAGATGCTGCCCCCCGCCGCGTTCCAGGCGTACTCGCAGATCACGGCGGAGTTCGCTATCACGCCCTTCTTCTGTGCCGCCACTGTCTGGGCCGCCTTGCCCTTGGCGCTGTAGGGCCAGGTTCGCTTGGCGCCCAGTTCCTTCACGTCGAGGATGCCCAGCTCGATGTACAGGTTGGCATCGGCGCAGTGGCAGGCGCCGCGTATGGAGGTGGCGTAGGTGAGGGCCATGGCCCAGAGGGCTCGGGGGTCATGCATGGGGCACTCCAGCCCCTTGACGTGGATGGCGAAATCCTCGCCCCCGTACTTCGCCGACATGGCGCGCACACCTTCGGCCAGGTCGTCGCCGATGCCCTCCCGGTAGGCGATCTTCTTTACCAGGTCCAGAAGCACCTGCGGCTGGTTCCAGCCCAGCTTCATTCCACCGGTGTCTTTCTCGCTTATCAGGCCCGCCTCGAAGGCCTCGGTGGCATAGGCAAGGGTGCCCCCGCAGGAGATGACGTCCATGCCGTAGCGGTTGCACATCTCGTTGAGTTTATGGTTGGCCTCGCGGTCATCCATGAGCTGCAGGGTGCCCAGGGCCGCCGCCGCCTCGTATTCCGATCCCGGCCCCTCCTCGAGGGCGAAGGGCCCGGTCTTGACCTCCACTATCCTCTTGCAGGAGATGGGGCAAGCGAAACAGGAGTGGGTCTTGGTGAGGATGCTCTCCGCCACCGCCGTGCCCCCCAGCTTCTCGGGGCCGGGCGCCCAGTAGGCGACCCGCCAGTTCTTGGTGGGCACGTCGCCTATGGCCATGCCGTATTCCATGTGCACATTGGAGCCGAAGTTGCGCAGCCCGTCCGCCACCAGGCTGAACTTGAGCTGCTCGTTCATCTTCTCGCGCGCCGCCTTGAAGGCCGTGTCGTCGGCAACCGGGAATTTCTTGTTCCCGCGCGCCACCACCGCCTTAAGCTTCTTGGAGCCCATCACCGCGCCCATGCCGCAACGCCCCGCAGTGGAGCCGCGGTCGTTCATCACGCATGCGAACTTGACCAGGTTCTCACCCGCGGGCCCGATGGAGATGACCTGGGCCCTCTTGTCCCCCGCCTCCTCTTTGAGCAGTTCCTCGGTCTCGTAGTTGTCTTTTCCCCAGAGGTGGGAGGCGTCGCGTATCTCCGCCTTCTCGTCGGTCACGTAGAGGTAGACCGGCTTATCGGATGCCCCGGTCACGATGATGCCGTCGTAACCCGTGCGCTTGAGCTGGGGCGAGAAGTGCCCGCCCATGGAGGCCTCTCCCCATATGCCGGTAAGGGGAGAGCGAGCGCATATCTCAAGCCGCGAGACCCCGGGCAGCGAGGTTCCCGACAGGGGTCCGTTCATGATCATCAGCGGGTTTTCCGGCGAGAGGGGATCGGCCTTCCAGCCCTCGTGGTCGAAGAACCACTTCGCGGCCAGCCCGCTCCCTCCCAGGAAATCGCGGTAATCCTTCTCCGGTATCTCCTCCTCCCATATCTTGCCGGAAGTCAAATCTACCCTTAACACCTTGCCCCAGTTCCCTCCCGTCATGGACACCAGCCTCCTTCGCTTCTTGAAATCGCCCCGCGGACGCGCAGCACCCGCGGCCATATCCGATACTCCGTCATGCCCAGCAGGCGCCGCGGAGATGAGCAGCCATGCCCCGCGGCCCCATGTTTCCGCCAGCCCTGTCTCGTGGTCAAGGCAATTATATAACAGCGCGGCGGGGATGATGTAAGACCGGGCTTTGCTCCCGGCCTACCTGCCCATGGTGGCAACCCGCTTCCGCGGGAACTTACGGGGCGTTACCGGGTTCGGCTGTCTCTCCAGATAGCCCTTGCGCAACCAGGCGCCCCGTGGTATACAGATACATGCCGTTGCATTTGATGTTACCTTATGGTAGCATTATGACCCGATAGGTCTTTGCACTAGGGTGATGGGCGGAGGCCGAGGCGAGGCAAGGTCTTCCCTCCCATAGACGGCCTTACGGGCGGCCTTGACGCCCTCCTGAGTGTGACCTCATCCGTGCTCCGGCATCCCAACCGGAGCACCTCCCTCCCTGCTGACCCCGGTTTGCCGGAAACCGGGGTCCTATGCCCTGGAACCTCCGTCCTTTCGCCCCCCTCGTTGAGCTGGTTCGCGCGAAGATGAGAAGGCGCGGGAGACGAACTCGTGCACAGCCATGCGTGTCTTTTCAACCTGCTTCTCGTCCGCGTCCATGAGCAGGATGGCGATGCTCTGCCCCATGCCCACGAGAGCGTAGCTTATGGTCTTGAGGTCCGCGAAGGGGAATATTCCTCCCGCCTCGACCCCCAGCCTCAGGTCCTCCTCGATCCCCTCCGCGAGTTGCTCATACACCTCCCTCAGTTGCGCCATGAGGCGCGGGTTCCCCACTGTCTCCCCAAGGAGCATGTACAGCAGCTCGCTCTGGTGGAGGTAGAGGTCCAGCATCTCCCTGCCCTTGGCCTCGATGCGGGCGACGAAATCCTTTTCGTCGCGTTCCTCCAGCGCCCGGTCTATTCTCTTCAGGGTGTCATCGATCAGCCGCTTGATCACCTCGACCAGCAGTTCCTCCTTGCTGTCGAAGTAGATGTAGAAGGTCCCCTTGGCAATACCGGTGGCCTGAACGATCTCGTCGATGGTGGTGCCGTGATAGCCCTTGGCCGCGAAGAGTCTGGTGGCATTGGCGATGATACGGTCCCTGCGGTCGGTTACCTGCACCCCTTCCTCTGACTCCTCCCCCGGCGTTTCCTCCCTAGTCTGCTCGATGACCCCGAAGAGTCCCGAGATATCGCGCAGGGACATGCCGTACCGGGATCGAAGGTACCCTATCATGCGCAGGCGCTCGAGGTGGTGTTCGTTGAAATTGCCTCCCTCGTCGGGAGGAGGGAGTATTCCCTCCCTGAGATACCGTGCCACCTGCTGACGGGAGAGAGCCTCTCCCGTCTCCGCCTCGTAGGCCTGTGTCAGCCCCTTCATGTCCCAGCTCCGGCTGTCCTTCGCCACTTCGATCTCCTGCTTTCGTTACCGACGAATCCAATCCTATCGCGCGTTGTCCGAAAAACTATCGGAAAGCGACTGGGTAGTCAGTCAAATCATATTATCCGCCACCCACCCTGTCAACGAACTACGTTTCGTATGGCAAAGCATAGAATTCAAAATTTCTGTGGACATCGCTTTTTTTCTGCCGTTGCCATTGATTTGGGCGGAGAAACGCAGGTTAAAAGGATGCGGCATCGATAACGAAAATGCATTCCCTGTCCGCGCGGAGCACGAAAACGCCGTTTGATTGACTCACGTTCTGGGAATAAATGCTACAAGGGTTCAGGTGGATGCGGGGGTGGTCACGTTGAAGGCAAGAGCCTTGGTTGTGGACGACGACCGGCTTCTCCTGCGGCTGGTTGAGCTCAACCTCGGCAAGGCGGGGATGAATGTGCTGCTCGCGGACAGCGGCAAGGAGGCGCTGCGCATTGCGCGCGACGAAAGGCCTGACGTCATCCTTCTGGACATCATGATGCCGGTCATGAACGGCTTCCAGGTCATGCGTGAGCTCAAATCCTCGCAGGAAACCAGGGATATCCCCGTGATCATGCTCACCGCTAAATCGGGGCAAGATGACAGGAAGCTCTGCGAGGAGCTGGGGGCGGTTGCCTACGTCACCAAGCCCTTCAGCCTCGAGGAGTTGCGCAGCCTCGTCCGGAGCATCCTGGAATCATCCCGCGGGCAACTCAATGGGTGAATCGAGCCCGATCACCTGTCACGCGGGCCCACGTCAGCGCAAAGTAACGACTCCGGGTTGCACGTCCATGGGTGAATCGCGCCCGATCGCCTGTCACGCGGGGGTGAGGAACTTCTGGAAGAGGGCCATCTGGGAGGCGTTCTTCAGCGCTCCCCGCATCTTGAAGCGCCCGCTCTTCACCGCGTTCAGCACCTTCTTGCCGTCCTCGCTCTTCAGCCATTGCAGCAACTGCTTCCCCTTGCCGGCCCCGGAAAGGCTTAGCAGCAGGGCGAGCTCGGTGCCGATGTAGATGTCCACCCCCGCGATGACCCCGTTGGCCACCTCCACATCGCTTCCCTTGAACACCATGGTGGCGGCCATCTCCGGGTTGTCCAGGTCCTGGATGGCCACGGATACGTTCATCTTGTCGGCCAAAGCTTTCTTGCGCGGCTCGGCCAGCAATCCCTTGACCAGCTCCCCCATCATGAAAGCCAGGGGACCCGGCTCCGCGTCGCGCATGGTGACCGTGCCGCTGCCGGGCGCTGGTTTCGGCTTGCGCGAGCCCATCGCGGCCGCAACAGCCCCCCCTGCCAAGGCCAGGAGCATGACCTTCTTGACGCGTTTGCGTGCCTTAGCCCTCGCGGCCGCCTTCTTCTCCTTTTTCTCCTTTTCAGCCTCCAGCTTACTCCGCTTCCTCCCGCTCACGGACCCCTCCTTTCCCCAAGAAAATGCCGGATTGTTATCTCAGCCCATAATACACGCCGGTGGAATCCACCGGCGGTTGATTGCTGGCGGAAGGGGTGGGATTTGAACCCACGGTGCGGTCTCCCGCACAATCGCTTAGCAGGCGATCACCTTAGGCCAGCTCGGTCACCCTTCCGCGCGTCGGCTCGGCTAGTCGCCCGCCATCCATCATTATAAAGCGCGTCGATCCGGCGCGCCACGCCGCCTTGTCCTTTATTCCCTCACCCTTTTCTATTAAGAGACCGGGCTCCGAGCCGCGGCTCCGGGGCTCATTCCGATAACGTTGTGATAACGGAGTCCCCTCGGCGGTTTTCCAACAATCGCCCGCAACGCAACCGGACAGAGCCACCCATCGTGAAGGTTTTGCGTGAAGCTACCCCGACCGTGAAGTGTTTCACCGGAAAAGTATCGAGTCCAGATTCTTCATGCGATGCCTTCCCGGTCGGCGGGCGTGTCCTCAGGGCACCGGATGCGGTCCCGGTTTCGCCCAAGCTCAACCGCGGGGTTTTTCCTCCAGCACGGCGCTCGTCCGCCTCAATTCTTCGCCGCGGTAATACTCCAGCGTCACCTCATCCCCCACGGAGCGCTTGCGCACCTCCGCCACGCATGTCTCCATGGAATCTATACTCGCCCCGTCAATGGACACGATTATGTCTCCCTCCTGCAAGCCAGCTTTCTGGGCTGGCGCCCCGCTCACCACGTTGCGCACGATGGCTCCCTCCGACACGGGGAGGCCATATGTCCTGGCCACCTCCTCGTCCAGCGTGCTCCCGGAGAACCCTAACCATGGATGGGAGGCGAACCCGCTGGCGATAAGTTCCTCGATAACCGGCCTTGCGCTGTCGATGGGGATGGCGAAGCCCAGCCCGTCATAGCCTCCGCTCTCGGAATAGATGGCGGTGTTTATTCCAACGACCTCGCCCGCGATGTCGCAGAGCGGGCCGCCCGAATTCCCAGGGTTGATCGCCGCGTCCGTCTGTATGACACCGTAAAGGACTTCGCGCCCCGATATGGTGATGGTGCGGTCGAGCGCGCTGATGATCCCGGAGGTTACGCTGCCCTCGAATCCCTCCGGGCTCCCGATGGCGATGGCCGGGTCACCCACCACCAGGCTGGAAGATGTTCCCAGGATGGCGGCCGGGAGGCCGGAAGCATCTATCTTGATGACCGCCAGATCCGTATCAGGGTCCGTCCCCACCACCGTGGCGCCATAGGTGGAACCGTCCCTGAGGGATACCTTGATGCTCCCGGCATCCTCGACCACGTGGTTGTTGGTGACTATGTAACCGTCGCTACTGTATATGAACCCGGAGGCGATGGAGGTGCCGCTCATGAATCCCGCAGCCGTTTTCACCTCGATGTTGACCACGCAGGGCAGAACCTTGGAGGCGGCGCCGGTGATATCTGCTCCTTCCGCCTGGACGACGTTTCTACCCACCGTCTGCACCTCGTGCACCACCGTCGCTCCAGACTTCCCCCTCAGCACGTCAAGGGGGTTCGCCCCCAACATCAAAGGGACAGCGAAAACCGCGGCGATGGAGACCAGGGCGGCGATCAATGCCGCCGCGACCATCGCCCTCCAACCGTAACGGCGGGAACGAAATGGCCGGACCGGAGGCCGGGGACAGATCGGGGTGGGGGGAATATGCGCAGGTCCAGTGTGGTCCACTTTCATCACCTCTTTCCGTGCAACCAGGTGGCGTTCTTCCGATGCTTCCCCGGCCCGGCCG
>JABLXL010000050.1 GCA_013178005.1 Actinomycetota bacterium | reverse complement strand
CGATGTCGCTTCATCCCGGCTGGCTGCCTCGCGCGACCGTATGCGTGCCAGGCCTTGCATCGCTTCGCGACACAACGCGCTGGCACCGTTGCGCCTCCCTCCGGTCGGCGCAATCGCTTTCGCGATGCAAACGTCCGGGCGTTATTGCAAATACGTTACGGGTATTCGGTGTAGGTCTTGCCGTTCTTGCGCCAGGTGATGCGCGGCAGCTCCCGCTTCACCATGGAATCGGCGTTCACCCTGGGATAGCCTAAGACGATGGCGGTGACGGGGACGTAAGGCCATTTTATCCCCAGGTACCTCTTCAGCCACGGCAGCATCTTCGCTCCCACCCCCGCGAAACTCAACCAGCAGGTCACCAGGCCCAGGGAGTGGGCGGCCAGGATCATGTTCTGGCCGCAGATACCGATGTCCACGTACATGTTATTGATGCCCCTCTTGTCCCCCAGCAGGTAGATGAGGCAGGGGGCGCCCAGGAAAACGTCCTTGGGTTTAAGTATCGCCTGCCCGCCGGTCATGGCCCTCTGGTCCATGAGCGGGGGACGGAGCAAGGAGGTCACGGAAAGCAGCGCCCTGACGAGGGGGTTCTTTTTCCCCGAAAAGAAAAAGCGGGTCAGGTAACGGTAGAGCGGGTCCATCATCTCCGCGATCCTGTCCATCTCCTCGCGGTCGTTGATGACGATGAAGCTCCACGGCTGGCAGTTGCCGTGCGAGGGAGCGAAGCGCCCCGCCTCGACCACCCTGCGCACCAGCTCGTCCGGCACCGGCTTGCTGGAGAAGACGCGGTTGCTCCTGCGCTTGTAGATGACCTCCTCCACGGGCGTGAGCCCCTCGATCCCCTCGACCTCGGGTATCTTAGGATACCCGTCGTCGGGATGCAGGAGCATGGTCTTGAAGATGCCGTCCTCCACCTTGTAGAAGCCCCGCATGGTGATGGCATCCCGCTCGCAGTGGGCGACGCACGCCGAACAGGACATGCACACCATGCCTTCTATCATGCGCGCCCTCTTGTCCACCACCTCCAGACACGCGCAGGGGCAGGCCTGCACGCAGTTGCCGCACCCCGTGCACTTCTCCTCGTCCACGATGATGGTCGAGTTGGACCAGGCTTCGGGTTTTGCCGGAAGGTAGGCGTTCTTGAACTTACCAAAGGCCATCATCTCTCCCCCTCTCCATATCGCTCTTGACGATCTGTTTTCTGAACCGATCCCGGCTTTTCGTGCGCCCCGATCCACCAAATCCCTCCCAAACCGGGGGTTTTAGGTTGGGCGGCAGTGTGGCGACTTCCAGTCCGGAGACCTCCGGCCGCCACCTCCATACCATCACGTCTCCCTCCGGGCATCGCCTCAGCTTCCACGACACATCCCGTCGAATCGTTTTTCATATCTTGCGGAGTTCGACCTTCATCATGATCTCGCCGCAGGCCCCCAGGGGCAGGCCAGTTCCGTAGCAGTTCATGGGGAGGTCGAAGAGCTTGCTCTCGAACTCGCCGTCCGACGCCATCCTCTCCATCATGAGCATGACCCGCCACCAGATCTTGGCAAGGGCCATGATGCAGACTCCGCTTCCGTCCTCCTTGGGCAGCACCCTGCCCATGGAGTCGAGGATGAACTCGTCCCCCTCCTTGTGCCCTGCGATGCAGGCACGGGATGAGACCACCCTGATCACCATGCGGTGGTCCTTGTACCTCTCGACGGACCGCAGCCTCCTCACGCGCTTGGGCGAGGCGAGAAAAGCCTCGAGCTCCTCAGCTTCTATGGGCAGCCCCTTCATGAACTCGTCCGGCTCCGGCCCGCCCGAGGTGGGGGCCTCCCTCACCGCCTTGCAATCCCCCCTGGCGCGTTCGTTCTTCACCACGAGGTAGGGGGCCATGGTGAGCATGAAGCGGAGATATTCCAGGAAGGGCATTTTTTCACGCCTTACCCGGAAGAGGTTGTTGCCCAGCCCCCCGAGCTCCAGGCCCGCGTCGGTGCAGGAAACGTGGTCGAAGATCATCTGGTTGGGGTCCTTGCCCTGTAACATGTGGTCGTAGTAATCGTAGATCACCGGCGATAGCTGGGAGAGGCCATGGATACAGACGCCTGGCGGGCACTTGTGCCTGATGAGCATGCCCATGGGGTTGAAGTACAAAGAGCGTCCTTCGTTGTGGCACCCGGAACAGTGGCTGGAACAAACCGGCTCGGCCACCAGCCAGTAGGTCATGGCCTCCATGTCCACGGCCTCCAGCAGGCCCAGCTCCATAGCTTTGCGGTATTCCTGCTCCGTATAGCCCCAGCGGTTCTTGACGATTATCTTGAATAGCGGCTTGCTGAGCAGGTTCAGAATATCCATCAATCCCATTTTCTGCCCCCTGTGTCCGCTCTCGCATCGCCCCGTCCTGAAAACGGCATGCCTTCAGGACCTGGTTTTCCCGGATGAACGCGTGCCAGGCCGGGACCTCGCTGCGCTCGCCTCCGGCTCGCTCCGTCTCCTTTCAGGCGGCTGGCACCTTGCCGCCAACCTCCCGACGTCGTCATCGCTTTCGCGATGCGATATTCCGCTATGTCATTTATCGACGCGTTCGAGGATGTGGATGCACATGGCGGCCTCGCCGGTGCCGATGAAGCCGCCGCCGTTCTCCGCCAGCGCCAGCCTGGCCCCCTCCACCTGGCGCTTTCCGGCCTCCCCTCGGAGCTGGGTCACCAGCTCCACGATCTGGGCTATCCCCGAGGCTCCGATGGGGTGGCCGCGGCACTCGAGTCCTCCGGAGGTGTTCACCGGCAGTTTGCCGCCCAGCTTTGTGGCCCCCGACTCGGCGAACGGGCCTCCCTCACCCTCACCGCAGAATCCCAGTTCCTCCGTCTGCAGCAGCTCCCCGAAGGCGGTGGCGTCGTGCACCTCGGCCACGTCTATATCCTCCGGCCCCACCCCGGCGATCTCGTATGCCTGCTTGCTCAATCGCGTCCCGATGAGGTCCATCGCTCCCCCTTCCGGGATGCTTCCAGAAGTGAGGACGGAAGCGAGTATTTTCACCGGCCGCGCGCCGGGGAAGCGCTTGAGGGCCTTTTTCGAGCAGAGCAGGGCGGCGGTGGCGCCGTCTCCCATGGGCGCGCACATGGCGCGGGTGAGGGGGAATGCCACGGGCCGGTCGTTGAGCACCTCCTCCACCGACATGTCCACCTGGTACTGCGCCAGGGGATTGAGGGAGGCGTGGTAGTGGTTCTTGGCGGCGATCACCGCCAGTTGCCGCTGCGTGGTGCCGTATTTCTCCATGTGCATGCGCGCGGCCATGGCGTAGATATCCATGAAAGGCGACCTCCCGCCTTCGCCCCCGCTCTTGGCGGCACCCTCGCCTTTTGCGGCCGCCTCGGCGGCCTTCCTCTGCTCGTCGGCCTTGAAGGCCTCCAGGATGCCGCGGATGAATTCCACGTCGGTGTTGGACATGAACATCTCGAACATGGCCTGCTTGTTCTCGGGGTTGTACATCTTCTCCACCCCGATGGCCAACGCCACGTCGTAAGCCCCTGCCTTTATGCCGAGGTATGCGCCGTTGAGGGCGCTGGTGGCGCCGGCGCAGGCGTTCTCCACGTTCATAACCGGTATGCCCTGGATCCCCAGGGGAGTGAGAGCCACCTGTCCGCGGATGCTGTGCTGTCCCGTCACGATACCCCAGAAGGAGTTGGAGAACCAGGCCGCCTCGATATCCTTCTTCTCCGCCGGGCAGTCCGCGAGCAGGCTCTCCAGCACCTCCTGCGTCATCTGCTTGACGCTCTTTTCGGGATATTTCCCGAAACGGAACATACCCACGCCGATGATGTAAACGTCGTCCATGCCCGCCTCCTTAGTAGGTTGGATACTCTGGTATCATACCATGGTATCCAAAGTCCCCACCCTCTTCAAGCCCGGCTTTCGTAAGGGCCGAGGGGACGGTCCCCCAAGCACGGCGAAAAGCCGCCCGCCTCCACGGTCTTCCGCTCCTCAGGCGGCAGCCTGGAAACGCAAGGCCTCAGCCCATCTCGGACATGTCCAGCAGGCGCAGCAGCGCCTCCTGGCTGGTGGATGGATACATCTGGCAGTACTTGGCATCCCGCATCAGGCGCTCCATGCCGTAATCGCGCATGTATCCGTGCCCACGCCACTTCACCCGGTCTCGGACATGTCCAGCAGGCGCAGCAGCGCCTCCTGGCTGGTGGATGGATACATCTGGCAGTACTTGGCATCCCGCATCAGGCGCTCCATGCCGTAATCGCGCATGTAACCGTAGCCGCCGTGTATCTGCACCCCGTCCGTCGCCGCCTGGCAAGCCCTGGCCGTGTTGCGCAACCAGGCGATCATGGAGGGCGCGAGCTCCGGGCTCGAGGAGGCCTCCCTGACCAGGGACCTTCCCTCCTCCACCCCCGCGAGCATCTCCGCCAGGAAGAGGCGCATCTGCTGGTGCTCGATGATCATCTTCCCCGCCTGGTACCTCTCCCTGGCGTAGGCGTAGGCCTTGCGAAGGGAATTGCGGATTATCCCCACCGACACCGCCGCGAGCCCCAGGTAGAGGGCGCGCTCCACCGCCTCCAGCATGTTCCCGCCGGAGATCAGGTTCGAGGGCTCCGCTCCCTCGAGACGCAACGATCCGGGGCACGCCGCCCGCAGGCCCAGCGGATAGGCCTCCGGCTCCGCGCTCACCCCCGTCGCGTCGGCGCTCACCGTCGCCGCCCGCGTCCCCGCCTCATCCGTCGGGATGAGGGTGATGAACGGGCAGTCCACGGCGTTGAAGGCGAAGGGCACCTTTCCGCTCACCTTTCCGTCGCGCAGGGATATCTCCCCCGGAAAGGCCAAACAGGCGGGGTAGGACTCCGCGCCCACGCCCGTTATCAAGCCCTCGAACTCGCCCAAGGCCGAGGGTAGGAGCGCCGCGTTGTGTGCGAGGAGGGCCACGGCTATGCCGGCTTCCTCCACCGCTATCTCCTCCAGCGCCACGCAGAAGGCGTAATCGTCCAGCCCGCCCCCGCCCTTTTCCTCGGGGACCAGGGCGGAGAGCATCCCCAGCTCTCCCGCCTTGGATATGGCCTTCTTGACCCTCCACGCGGCCGGCTCCAGGTCCAGTTCCTCCGCCTGGGGAGCCAGCTCGTTGGCGGCGTAGGAGGCCGCGCTCTCCCTCAGTATCCTGTACTCCTGCTCCTCGCGGAACTCGGGAAGCCGCGCCATCTACCTCACCCCCTTCTTGAAGGGACCCGGTATCTCGATCTTCAGGGTGCCCGCAATCTCGGCGTTGAAGAGCGCCAGCCGGTTGAGCTGGTTCGTTCCCTCGTAGATCTGGGTTAGCTTAACGTCCCGGTATGCCTTCTCCACCCACCGCCTCTCGGGAGAAGGCGTGGCGCCCATGAGCTCCAGCGCCCTGGCGACCAGGGCCATGGCGTTGTCAGCGCACGCGAACTTGGCCAGGGAGGCCTTGGCCAGCATGTCCGTGGCGTCGTCGTCCTTGATGAAGTAGCGGAAGAGGATGTTCACCAGGCCCTTGCCGTAGTAGGAGTTGAGCAGGGAAGCGTACGGCTTCGAAGCCCTGACGCGGCGCGGGATCATGAAGGCGGAGAGGAATATAGGGTGGGTGAAGGCGTTGCGGAAGAGGGCGTCGCCACCCAGGCTGTGTCCCAGGTAGAGGCCGCGGTTCTCCTCCAGGGCGGCATACATGTCCGCCAGCGCCATGCGTATGCGATCCTCGTCGATGGGCCTTTTCCCGTTGGCGGACTCCCTCGTCCAGGCCAGGAAGTGCTCGAAGGCCCCCCTGGCGATGCCGGTGGCGATGGCGCCCACCGGCCCCCTCGAGGCAGCCATGATGATGAGGATGCCGTTCTCGATGCCGTCGCCCTCGTATCCCAGGACGTGCGAGTCGGGGATGAAGACGTCCTCGAAGAGGAGCTCGGCGGCGTGGCAGGCGCGCTGCCCCATCTTGAGCTCCACCCGCGGCGTGGAAAAACCTTCCATATCCCTTTCCACCAGGAAGGTGGTCCAGGTTTCCAGGGGCCGCGAACGGTCGGTGGCGGCGGTCATGGTGATGTACTTGGCCTCGCTGCCCCCGGAGATGAAGCACTTGCGGCCGTTGACGCGGTAACCGCCCTTGACCTTCTTCGCCTCCAGCCCGATCTTCGCCACCTCCAGGAACTCCGGCTCCTCGACGTCCGTCCCCGCCGACGGCTCGGTGATGGCGTAGGCCATGAGCACCGGGTTGCCCTTCTTCTCCTCCTCCACGATCTCGTGCAGCACCGTATCCCAGTGGGCCATGGCCCCGGAGGCGATGACCGGCGCCACCCCCAGGCTATGGGCCGCGATGGCCAGCCCGATGCCCCCGCAGGCCGAGCACAGCTCCTCCACCACCAGGGCCATGCCGGTCACCATGTACTTGCTGGCCAGGCCGCCTATGACCTCGGGTATGGCGAGGGAGAAGAAGCGGTACTTGCACGCTTCCCGCATCATCTCCCAATCGAAGTAGTCCGGCTCGCGCTCCATGCGCTCGTCCAGCTCCAGGGCGCGGGGAAGGGCCACCGTGCGGTTGTACTCCGCCGCCCTTTCCACCAGGTCGATGAGACCCTCTATCCCCCTGCGGTCGTGCTGGTGAAGCGCCCCCAGCGCCGGGAAGTCGCGGAGTAGCTTCCTGCCCCGCTCGCTCAAGGTGGTAGCAACCATTCCCCCTCCTTTTACTCTGTTGAACGCGCTTATCGCCGAAGCCTTTTCAGTGCTTCCTTTTCCGTACGATTCGAGGTCCCTCGTTTACGATAGATTTTCAAAACGCCCGCTACCTGGTTTGCTCAAACGCTTTTCAGCTCGGAAGAAAAGCAAGTGCTTTTGCCCATATTCCCTCGGTTATCACAAAGCCCAGCACGCCAGAACGCCTTGGGCAGATCCGATGGTTCCCCATTTTCCAACACTCCGAGACAATGGAATTATAGACTATCCTTCTTCTCTGAACAAATACGCTCGTATGTTCTAGTTATTGGTACGCCCCCTCTCGCCCGGCAGCCGATCCTGAAGCTATGCGCATATCCCTCCGGCAGGAGCGCTGTTCCCTGACCAAGTGCCTCTTACATCAAACCCAGCTTCCCGGGAGGCGTTATCGGCGGTGGCTGCATGCTGAATGAAAAGAGGGGGGCTATGTTTTCCGCTTCCTGCTTGGGAACAACCAGGTCGGCCGCAGAGAGGGCGCGTTTATCGCGGTTTCTTGTCCCCTTCAAGGCTTCGTGCGCGCCGAGCGAGACCTTCACCCGGCGGTGCAGGCTGAAGTGGCAGCGCGGCTTGCGCCTTCGGTAAGCGGAGCGAGGAAAAAATCAAGATACGACCCCGTTATTCGCGGCGCGGGCTGAAGTGGCAGCGCGGCTTGCGCTTTCGGTAAGCAAAGCGAGGAACAATTCAAGATACGACCCCATACAGACCCCATACATTAAATTCGGATGCGCAGGTCGGTGAGGGGGTAGCTCATGCAGGGGTGGATGTAGCCGAAGCGTTCGTCCGCCCAGCGCCGGCCCACGCGCGGAGGCGCGTAAACCTCCCCCGCCAGAAGCCTGGTGCGGCAGTAGGTGCACTCGCCGGAGCGGCACACCGCCTCCACCTTGAATCCCGCCCTTTCCATGGCGTTGATAAGGGGCTCGCCCGCCCTGGCCGGGAACGCGGTCCCGCTCCTCTCCTCCACCACCTCGAATTCCGTGGCCGGGTCGAGTCCGGGCCATCCTTCCTCAGCGCTCACGTCGTCGGGTGGCCCGTAGGCCTCCCTTTTCACGCGCAGCGGAGGAACGCCCAAGGCCTCCAGCGCCGCCTCGCAGAAGGGGTACATCTCCGCCGGTCCGCAGATATAAAAGGTCTTTCCCCCCACCTCGCCCAGAACGCTGGAGATCATCTCGGCGTCGATGAAGCCGCACAGCCCGCCCCAGTCGGCGTCCGGCTCGGAGATGATGAAATCGACGTCGATATTGTCATGCTCCGCCCCCAGCAGGGCAAGCTCCTTGCGGAAGATGATGTCTTCCGGGTCACGGGACCCGTAGAGGAGGTGGACGCGGAGGGGCAGCGATCTTTCCGCCGCCTCGCGGATCATGGACATGAAGGGGGTGATGCCGCTACCCCCCGCCAGGAACACCAGCTCCTCGCCGTCGGTGAGCGGCTCATGGTAGAAATAACCAGCGGGCCCGGTTGACTCCAGCAGGTCCCCCACCTTCACCCGGTCCAGCAGGAAGGGAGAGACGAAGCCGCCTTTCTTGCGCCGCACCGTGACGTCGTAGTAGGGCTTCCCGGGCGCGGAGGAGATGCTGTAGGGGCGGGAGGTCCTGACCCCGTCCACCTCCACGAAAAGGTTGATGTACTGGCCGGCCCGGAAAAGCGGCAGCCCGCCGGCCACGGGAACCAGCCGGAGGGTTTTCGCGCTCGGGGTCTCCTCTATAACCTCCGCCACGCGCAACTCCAGGCGGCGGGGATGCATGCCGGCCGTCTGGCGTTCGACCGCGCCAGGCTCCAAGGCTATCTCCGGCGCCTCGGCCGCCTGGCTCTCGCAGAACCCCTTCAGCCCTTCGATGGCCGATGCTCCCATCCCCCCCTTCTCCATGTCCTCGAGGACGTTCTCCGCCGCGGTGCGCTCGGAATCGATACAGGGCTGAAACCCGCCGCCCACGCGCACCCAGGCCCCCGCGAAGTAAAGTCCCTCCAGGGGGCCGCGGTTGGGAAGGCGCAGGACCGTGCCCTCGGCGGGCGAGTTCTCGTACCCGTATACCGCCCCCTCCACGTTTCCGGTGTAGCGCATGTGCGTGAGGGGGGTGGCCACCTCGACCACCTCGATATGGTCCCTGATCCCAGGGGCCACGCGGTCGGCCAGATCGATGAGGCGGGACGCCAGGGCGTTCTTGGCCTCCACGTACCGCTCGGGGGGGAGCTCGAGCCACCTGTCTCCGTAGCTCACGGCGGTGAGCGCGACCACGCCGGTGCCCGGGGGAGAGAAGTCGGGGTCCACGATGTTGTAGGGGGCCACGGCGAGCCCCTTGGGCTCATAGACGGCGGTCCGCCGCGCCGCCTCGTAATGGGACTCGAAGTCGTAGTCCAGGTTGAACATGATCTCGTGGTTCTCCAGCCCCAGCCGGCGCACCGGACAGTCCAGCCCCAGGAACACGGTGAAAAGCGAGGTGCCTATCTTACCCCAACCCAGGCGCTTGAGGTACCAGGAGGGGATGTTCTCGCGCCCCACCAGGTCCAGGCAGGTGGAGATGGGGTTGGCGTTGCTGATCACGTAGGAGGTCGATATCTCGGTTCCGTCGTCGGCCACCACCCCCGTGACCCTCCCTCCCGCGGTGAGCACGCGGGCCGCCCCGTTGTTGAGCCACACCCTGCCTCCGCGCTCCTCCACGGCTTCCACGAAGGCCTGGGTGAGCGCCTGGCTCCTTCCCTTGACGTGCACGGGACCGTATTTCAGGTAGGTGGCGTTGGCGATGGCGAAAAGCAGGAAGGAGAGCCGGGAGGGCGGCAGGCCGTAATACCCCCAGAGCTGGGCGATCACCGCGCGGGCCCTCTCGTCCTTCACCTCGGCGTTGAGCACGTCGGCGAGGTTGGCGCCGGCATAGGTCATGAGGTTGGTGAAGGCGGCGGGGTTCTCCGCCATGGCCTCCGGCGTGAAACGCGAGACCTCGTCCAGGATGGTGAACATGAGGGCGTTGAACCTCTTTATCCCCTCGGCCTCGGCGGGGAAGTTCTCGCACAGCACCTCGTCGTATCCCTCGCGCTCGGCCGGCATCACCAGATCCAGGTCCGGGTACGCGCTGCGGTAGAAGTCGGGGATGTCAAGGAACTCCACCTTCTGCGCCACCCCGATCTTTTCCAGGGAATACCAGAGAGGTCCCCGGCGGTCGTGATGCCCCAGCCCCGAGAGCTCGTGCAGCGAGATCTCGAATTCGAAGCGCCCCCGCCGGAAGGTGGAGGCATAGCCTCCCGGGACGCAGTGCCGCTCCAGCACCAGCACTTTCCTTCCGGCGGCCGCCAGGTTGGCCGCCGCGGAAAGCCCCCCCAGGCCCGCGCCTATGATCACCGCATCGTAGTCGCCCAATTCTCACCCTCCCCGTCCTCGTCCTCGCCGGAACGCTTCCGCCCCGACGGAGCCATATCTCAATTAGAATATTCCCCGAATCGCGCTGCGCAATCCTTACCGGCAGTCACCCGGACACCCAAGGGGTAGTCCTACCAGGGCGCCCCAACAGGGAGGGAGACTGCTCAGCCCGGCTTGCAGGTAAGAGAACGGCGAGGGCCTATATGCTCAACCATACAGTGAACCAAAACAAAACCTCCATTCCTGTCCGAGCGGTGGCCGAGCGGCAATAAACCGTGCACCATGTACGCGAGCGCCCGGCAGATATGCAGGATGAGTCAATGGATATCGCCATAAACAGGAATGGCGAGATGGCGGTAGCTATCATTAACGGCGAGGAGGCGCTGATCGCGGGCGCGGTCGGCGTCCGCCCCTTTCCCCGTACCCGCCGGCAAACCGGCTAACCTTTCTCGATATCCTTTTTCTGGCTTTCGGGAGGCGCGCCCGCCAGCATCATGCCCGCCATGTAGAGGCTCTCGATGAGCAACACCTGGTTGCGGTCCTCCAGGCGCAGGGTGTCGCGCAGGCTGCCGGAGTTCAGCCCGATGCTTATGGCGTCTTTGGTCATGCGCAGGGCCAGGGAAGGCTTCTCGGCCATCCTGCGCGCCATCTCCATGGCCCTTTCCAGCAGCTCCTCGTATGGATAGACGTGGTTTACCAGGCCGATGCGATATGCTTCCTCCACCTCGATCACCCTTCCGGTGAGGAGCATCTCCGCCGCCATGCCCCAGCCCACGATGCGCCACAGGAAATAACTGGATCCCATGTCCGCCCCTCCCGTGCCGATGTTGATGTAGGAGGCGCAGAACTTGGCCTGGGGTGAGGCGATACGGACGTCGGCGGCCATGGCGAAGCTCAACCCCGCCCCCATGGCCGCGCCGTTCACCGCCGCTATCACCGGCTGCGGGCAGGAGCGCATCTTCTCCACGATACCGGAGAACCTCAACTGGCCGCGCTGGATGGAGTCCCCGCTTATCCCTTCCGCGGCGAAGCCGCCCTGCATGTTTGAGGCCTCCTTGAGGTCCAGCCCGGAACAGAAGCCGCGCTCCCCCGCCCCCGTCATCACGATAACCCGGCAGTCTTGCCGGCCATGCATCTCGTCCCAGAAGGCGTTCAATTCCTCCAGCATCACCGCATCGATGGCGTTCAGGCGCTCGGGGCGGTTGAGGGTAAGAAGCCCAATCCCCTCCTCCAGCTTGAACTCCAGGGTCCGGTACGTCATCTCAAATCTCCTCCCTCCCTCGCTTTCGATGCCATGTTTGCTTTTATGCGCTACGTGTCCGATTTCGATGTCCAGGTCCCCGCTGACCTATGCGGTGGTTACCTTGACCGCGCCGTCAGCGGGCTCCACGATCACCGCCGCAAGACCTCGCCGGCGTTTCAGAGCTTGATGTCCAGGTCCCCGCTGACTTTTCCGATGGTTATCTTGACCGCGCCGTCAGCGGGCTCCACGATCACCGCCGCAAGACCTCGCCGGCGTTTCAGAGCTTGATGTCCAGGTCCCCGCTGACTTTTCCGATGGTTATCTTGACCGCGCCGTCAGCGGGCTCCACGATCACCGCCGTGAGCTTGCCCTGCGTGTCCTGGAAGATCCAGGTGGTCTCCGCGCTCCCCCCGGACACGGGGTCCCCGAGTTTCGTCTTGTACCACTCGACGACCTTGCTCAGCTTGTCGCCGGTGGTGAACTCCGCCCCCGATACCTCGAACTCCTTCTCGCCAGAGGTGGTCTTGCCGCTCACGCCGCTACCGGGAACGTACGTGGCCTTGGGGTAGATGGGCGCGCCCAACGACTCCTCGCTGGGCACCTCCTCCTGCACCTCGATGGTGGACTGACCCTCCTCGCCTTCCAGGGTTACCTTGCCGCCTCCCCCCTCACCCGACTGCTCCACGTCGATCTTGCGCTCCCCCTCCGCGGGAGGGCTTTGTTCCCCGCCTCTGCCGCAGCCGGCGGCCAGGATGACCAGGCACAACAGAGCCACCGCCAACGCCACCGAGGTTCTCGCTCTCATCTTCGCTCCTTAGTAACCACCCGTTAACACGGGTCGCTAGCCTTTCCCATTAGGAAGAAGTATAACCCACCCGGGTTCCCACGCGCACCAGAGGTCCCGAAAGGGCGGCATCCCGCCGCGGTCCCGTGGTAGAGGCGGAGATGCATGGTTGACCTCGTCGCCGGCCGGGATATGGTCCGGCAGCCAAGGCGCCGCCATGCCGTCGATCACAGAACATCAGGCGTGCTCCCCAGACGGTGCGGCGAAGACAAAAACAGGTTTATAAAAAGGCGCAAAAGAACGATAATATGGTTGCTGTTCGCAAAATTTTTTCGGGCGCTTCCAGCGGGCGCTTGTAGGTGGGGAAGGTCCGTATGGTAAAGTTCATCATCACCGTCTTCGAGGCCTTGACCATCCTGGCGCTGGCATGGCTCGTCCTCAGGTCCCACCGCGAGCGCTTCCTCAACCGCTCCTTCGCCCTTTTCCTGCTCTTCCTCGCCCTCTGGGTGTTGTGCGGGTTCCCGCAGAACCTGTTGAGCGAACCCAGTGACCGTTTCCTGACCCTCGTCTTCCGCCTGGCCCACTGCGCGGCCATACTCGCCACCGGCACCTTTTTTCTCTTCGCCCTGGCCTTCCTGCGCGGAGAGCGTCCCGGCGAGGGTTGGCGCTGGATCACCGTCACCTCCATGATAGCCATGGCCGCCTGCAGCGTCACCGACCTGGTGATACGCGAAGCCAGTCAGGCGGGGACAGGCTATCGGGTTGAGGGCGGATCCCTCTATAACCTCTTCGTCGCCTACATGGTCCTATTCGGCTTCGGAGGCCTCTGCGCCGTGGCCCTGAAACGCTCCCGGTCGATGAGCACCGACCGCGCCCGCGCCACCTACATCCTCCTCGGGTTCGGGCTCTTCCTGGCCCTGGCCTTGCTCCTGGTGGTCGCCCTGCCGGAGATCATGGGCAGGGACGCCACCTCCGACTATATCTTCTTTCTGGTGATCATACCCATCGCCTTCACCGCCTACGCCATCCTGCGCCACCGCCTCCTGGACGTGCGTCTTGCGGTGCGGCGCAGTTTCGCCTACCTCCTGACGCTGCTGCTCTTCGGAACCCCGCTCCTGGCTCTCTACCTCGCCTTCCGCTTCACCCTCACCTCCTATCCCGACCTGGAGATGGGCGCCTCGGTGATCATGCTCGCCCTCGCCATCGCCCTCGCCCCCACCGCGTTGCGCCTCTCGAACCGCCTGGCGGCGAAGATCCTCTTCTCCGGCCTCTACGACGAGGTCGAGCTGCTGCACGAGGTCTCGGCCGTCTTCACCTCCACCGCCAACATCAGGGAAGGCCTCATCTCGGCCACCGGCCTGGTGTGCTCGCACCTGAGGCTTTCGAAGCTCCTGGTGGCCATCCCGGACGAATCCACTCGGGGCAAGGGAAACTGGGTCATCGGGTCCACGGCCACCCCGGGCGGGATCGATGGGTTTTATGACCTGGAGGCGGCGGATTCCATGCTCTTCCACCTCTGGGATACGGTGCTGGTGGAGGACGAAGGCCCCGTGGGCATCGGAGACCAGGTCGCCGTGGCCGCGCGCATAGAGATGCGGGCACGGGGATTGGCGGCCTGCCTCCCGGTAAAGGGACCGGCGGGCAAGATGGCGGTGCTTCTGGTGGGGGAGAAAGTCAACCGCTTGGCCCTGGATCCCGTGGACCTCGATTTCCTGGGCCAGTTCGCCGAGAGGGCCGGCATCTTCATCGAGAACTACCTGCTCTCGTCGTACCTCCTCTCCCAGTTCGAGGAGCTCTCGGAAGCCCGGAGGCGGCTCGAGGAATCCGACAACTTCAAGACGGACATCATCAACGTAACCTCACATGAGCTCCGCACCCCGCTCACCGTGCTCAACGGCTACACCCTCATGCTCCACGACCACTACGAGCGTTTCGACGAGGAGGAGCGCAAGCGTTACCTGGAGTACATCGCGTCCTCCTGCGAGCGCCTCAACGCCATTCTGGACCAGTTTCTCACCGTGTCCTATTTCCAGCGGGGCACCGCCCAGGCCTCCGCCAAGCCCACCGACCTGGAGGAGCTGTTCGAGGAGCTCAAGTCGGCCTTCGTCCCGGACCAGAGCAAGCGCATAGAGAGCGAGGTGCGTCCCTCGCACCTCACGGTGCTCACCGACCGCTCCTACCTGCTGCTCATGCTCAACAACCTGGTGGAAAACGCCATCCGCTTCAGCCCCGAGGGGTCGCCGGTGATGGTGAGGGCGGAGAAAGCGGATGACGGGGTGCAGATATCGGTGCGCGATCACGGTCGCGGGCTGGACAGCGGGGACGTGCAGTACATCTTCCAGCCTTTCACGCGCCTGGAGGAGACGGACAAGCACCGCATCGGCACCGGCCTGGGCCTGTACATCGTGCGCCTGGTGGCGGACCTTTTGGGCATCGAGGTGAACGTCGAATCGGAGCCGGAAAGCGGCACCACCTTCCACCTCCGCCTTCCCGCGGCCTGAGGCATTGCTTCCGCGTGCCCCTTTTTCCCGTAAGACCTTCTTTTCCTATTATTTCCTATTTTCTCAGGCCCAAGACACTATCCGCAGGAAGGGGCTTCCTCCCGCACCCTTGAAGCGAAAGATCAATCCGTTCCTCTGCATCGTGTCCGCCGCTTCCCTCCGAGGGAAGCACGGCCAGCTTAAATCTTTTCGCGTCCTCGGTGTGAAAATACAACCGTTCAGCGCTCCCCCGAATCACGCCTGTCGTTCCCCCTTCCCGCGCGGCACGGCCGGCCCGGGAATCTTCGCGTCCTCCGGGTGAATGCACGCAAGCTCAACGGGCCTCTTTGCCGCGGTCGCAGCTTACCTCCCCGGGCAGCACGGTGAATTCGGGCCTTCCCTCCGCGTTCCTGAAAAGAACAAGGGATAGTGGTCCTGCCTCTCGAAGCGGCTTCCCGCAAATGCACGCAAGCTCAACGGGCCTCTTTGCCGCGGTCGCAGCTTACCTCCCCGGGAAGCACGGTGAATTCGGGCCTTCCCTCCGCGTTCCTGAAAAGAACGAGGGATAGCAGGCCTGCCTCGCGAAGCGGCTTCTCGCAGAAAGCTCTAAGCGAAGCGAAATCGGTGTTTTTCAGGAAATCCCTGAGAAGGTCGAGCCGGTATTCGTACTCCTCCTCGCGGAGCCGCCCCGACCCTCGCAGGTATTCCTCCGCCAGCCTGGCGTATTCCCTCTTGGCCGCCGTCTCCGCGCAGTGGTCGGCGTCCACGCGCAGGGTCAGCCGCCGGGGTTCCGGCCCCTCGCTTTCATCCGCCATCGCCCATCGACCTCCGGTAAGATCCGCCTTCCTCCGTTACCCCTCTTCCCTCACCATCATAGCTGAAGGCACCGCCCGCTTCCGACCTTGCTGGGCCACCCACAACACCGCCGCTTTCGCTCCCCACGCCTTCCACCACTCCGGAGGCGGTTCGCCCTGACGCTGGGTCACACGAGAACGGTCTTCGTCCCCACAAAGAACGCGCCGCTCAACGCCCTTAAGTCCACAACACCTCCAGGATATGCCTGGACGATGCGTGCCGTCTCCGAAACGCGTTTGCGGCCTGATCACGCAACAGCACTTGAAGCTGAGGGATCGAGAGGGCGAGGAGAGCATTCTTCCCGAAGCGCGGGCAAAAAACGGGCGATTGTTAACGGCAGCGTGGGCAAAAGAGCCGGTGGTGACGTTATAGAGAGCAATCGAATCGCATATGCTAAGCGGCCCGCCCGCCTTCTATCGTCAAGAACTGAAGGCATCTTGCAGTCATTGCATACCCTGCCTCATGCCGGGTACGGGTATATCGATACCGGGCCGATGGAGGTTGGGATTTCCTGGAGACTTCACGCCACCGGGCAGCCCCTGAGGACGCGGACCGTGCGCCCGCGCCAAGGACCTGCCCTCAGGGCGCCTCCGCCTGGTTGGAATAGCCCCGGCTCTCCCAGTAGCCCTTGTACTCACCGGAAATGACCTCGACGGAGGTGACCCACTTGATCCACTTGTATCCCAGCCGGCCGGGCACCACCAGGCGCACCGGGAACCCCTGCTCCCCGGGAAGGGGTTCCCCGTTGACCTCGTAAGCCAGCAGGGGCTCCGTCTCCTCGATATCGGGGAGGGTGAGCGAGGTGGTGTACCCTCCCGGGGAGGCGAACACCACGTTGTCCGCCCCCTCCATGACCCCCGCCATGTCCAGAAGCCGGGACAGCCTGACGCCCTTCCAGAGCGCCGTCTCCGTCCATCCCTCGACGCAGGGCAGGTCCACCAGCCTCTCCTCGGCTTCCATGGCCAGGAGGTCCGAATAGCTTAGGTAAAGCGTCCTTTCGACCTTCCCGCCTACCGTGAGGGTATAGTCCGCCGGGTCGATCACGGGCTGTGTTTCCGCGGTGCGCACGCGCATCTTCTCGGTGGGCGTGACCTCCGCCGTCTCGCCCCCGGGGAGCTGGAGCTCCGTCCTCGCCTCCCCTCCCCGCGTTAGGAAGTAGATAACGCCAGCCGCCAGGAGGAGCGCGACCAGAATCACCGCTCCGTATGCGCGCGCAAACGCTTTAAAAGCTTTTTTCCTGTCCATGGCCCAAGGATACCGGCATCCACGCGGGCTCGTGATGACGACGGTCAACCTCTGGCGGGCGCCGCTGACCGCCGCGCCTATGGAAGCGAAGAGGAAGCCGGCGAGCATCAGGACACCTGATGAGGGTTCGAGGCTCGGGGACAAGGGAAAGGGAGGAGGGTAGTCCCTCCTCCCCTCGTGCGTCAAGTTGATCAGCGCGTGCGCGCCAGCCTGGCCACCCCTATGGAGGCGATGATGGCGCCGGCGAGCATCAGGGTTCCGAAGATCAGGATGTAGTAGAGGGCGTCGAAGCCGGTCCTGGGCAGCGTTCCCTGCCGCTGCGCCTGCTGCTCGGGCTGGGCGGGGGGAGTGACGACCTCCCCGGCCACCAGGACGTTGTTGTGAAAGTCCACCCTCTTCTCCTCACCGGGGAGGAGGGTGAAGTCAACCGCGATGGGCGAGGTGGCCACATAACCTTCGGGCACCACTTCCTCGACCCGGTAGGCGCCGGCCCTGAGGCCGTCGAACCGGAAAGAGCCGTCGGCGGCGCTGGTGAGGGTGGCTATCAACTCATCCTCGCCGTCAAGCAAGCGGATGGTAACGCCTTCCAGCCCTTTCTCGCCATCGTCGTACACGCCGTTGGCGTTGGTGTCCAGCCACTTGGCTCCATACACCGCGGCCAGGGGCGCGTTGATGAAGTCGATGCGCCTGTCCTCGCCGGCCGCCAGCGAGATGCCTACCTCCACCGGGCCGGTGGCGTAGTGTCCCTCGGGGACCTCCTCCTTGACCAGGTACTGCCCGTCGAGCAGGCCCTCGAAGGAATACCGTCCCTCGGAGTCGGTCACCCTCTCCTCCAGGACCCCCTCCGCCTGGAGGATTAACTTCACGCCCGCCACGGCGGGTTCGTCCTCGCTGTGGATGCCGTCTCCGTCGGCGTCAAGCCACTTGAACCCGTATATGCTGGAGAGCCTCCGGTTCACGAACACCTGGTGGAACTCGTCTCCGCTCTTCAGCTCCAATGCCGTCTCCGCCTCCGTGACCGCGGCCCATCCCGAGGGCACTTCCTCGCTGAGGGTGTATGAACCCGGCATCAGCCAGCCGAAGTCGACCGTGCCGTCCTCCGCGCTCCAGGCTTCGGCTAAGAACCCGTCGCCCTCCAGGACGATCCTCACTCCCTCCACGGGAAGCGAGGTGGAGTAGTCCAGCTTCTCCGCCGTGACCCTGGCCATCCTGGCGTTGAGGAAATGGACCCAGGCCTCCTGTCCGTCCGCCACCCATATCTCAACGGGATTGGCGGAGGTGGGGTAATAGCCCTCCGGCACTACCTCCTCCACCAGGTACAGGCCGCCCTCCAGGCTGTCGAAGGAGAAGGTTCCGTCCTCCCCGGTCACCGCTTCTCCAACGAGGCTCGTCTCCTCCCCGGCAAATAGGGCCGAGGCGAACGCGACCTCGGGTATGGAATCCACGCGGAACAGGCGGATCACAACTCCTTCCAAGCCTTGCTCGCCTTCGTCCAACTCGCCGTCCGCGTCCAGGTCGACGAACTTGGCGCCGGTTATCCTACCCCGCTTCTCCTCGGGAATATGGTAGTTCAGGAACGGGGCCTCCAGCGCCACGTCCCGGGCTTCGCTGACGGTGACGAACACGCTCAGGGGGGCGCTGTTGGCCACGCCCTCGGGCAGGACCTCGCGCACCTCGTATTCTCCGTCCTCCAGGCCTTCGAAGACGAAGGAGCCATCATCCGCGGTGACGGTTGAAGAAAGCAATGCGCCATCCTTCCATAGCTCGATGGTGATTCCCGCCCATGCCGGCTCGCCCTCGTCGTGCATGCCGTCCATGTCCAGGTCCTCGAACTTGAAGCCGGAGATCGATCCCTTCCTGTCCTCCTGCTTCACCACTATATCCACGTCGACCTCGTCCTCCAGGTCTCCTATCCTGGCCTTGTTGTTGAGGACGTATTCGCCCGCGGCCTCCGCGCTCAGCTCTTTATGGATCACCACGGTAAAGGGGGGGTCCGTGAGGTCCAGGCTCCAGGGTCCGGCCAGGGAGCTCGCGGCCGATCCGTTTATGGTGGTCGACTGGATGGAGAAATCAAGCCCGGACGTGGGGTTCATGGTCTCGATATCCTCCAGCGAGACGGTGCCCGGCGCCTCCGCCTGGGGTTTCGGGAAGCTCTCGCGATAGTGGAAGGTCCAGTCCTGCATACCCGGCTTGGGGGGCTTGGGCTTGTTGCTGATGGTTATCTCCACCAGGTTGCTCATCGCCGTGACGCTCGCAAGCGGCACCGGCAAGGTGAAGGTCCCGGAGTACGAATAAACGTGGGGCCCGCCCGTGGGTATGGCGTCGTTTCCCAGCGGCACCGTGGTGGTGATGCTCGAGGTCGCCGGCAGCCAGTTGGGACCTCCCGCCTTGTACCAGATGGTATCCGAGACCGCGGTCACGTCCGCGGGCCAATCGCCTGTGTTCTGTACGAAGATGTTGCCGGCGATATGGTATGCGTCGCCCGCGACCGCCTCCACCTGGATAGTGAAGGTGACTTCGCGCTTCTCGCCCACCTCCATCTCGATGTAGGACTCGGAGGCGCTCTTGTCCAGGCTTATCTCCCACCCGGGGGCCTCAACCACGTCCACGTCCTTCCAGATGTCCAGGCTCGTGACCTCCCAGGGATCCTTTCCCCCTCCCCCGAAAGTGGCGGCTTCGGCCTTATCCTCAGTCTGCGAGGCAGCCAGGGAAGCCTCTTCGGACTTTCCCGCGCCTTCCCCTTCGGTCTGCTTTAATGCCTCCGGCGGCTGGATCTCCACCGCCGTCTCCTCCACCACGTCCTCCGCGCTTTGCGCCTCCGCCTCAGCCCTGTCGCCGCCTGAGGCGACCGCGGGCGCGAAGGGAAAGGCCAGAAGAGCGGCGATTGCCATTACGGCCATAATGCTCACCATTTTCTTCCATATCTCGTTCATCACCGATCACTCCTTTCTCAATTTAAAACCGGCCCCTTATCGCAAAGAGGCCGGTTTCACTGTTGGCTCAAAACGACTCAAGTGACCATATACGAATCGTTCATCATCGCTTCCTCTCGGGTTAACTCTCGGGATTATTTAGACTTCTCTAAACTTCTATTTTAGCATCCTCTATTTTGTTTTGTTTTAAGCATACCGCGGTTGGGGCAAGGCGCCATGACCCAGGTCATGCGCGAAATCGAAGGAGCTATATCGCTTTATCCAGCATGGCACGGCAAGCGGTTCTCGTAACCTTCCGCGGGAACGGCGTCGAGCCGTAAACGTGGCGCCGATCCGCCTCAAGCGTAAATCACTGGGAGGGATATGTAGGCAACGCGCGCACACTTCATCTCATGGAATGCACCCGCTATGGACAAGGTGGTCGTTTCTATTCGCAGGGTACCTGGAGCGACAGAGCCCAAAGCATCAAGCCGGATGCGTCCTCTAAGGACACGATAGTCGTTTTTTGGCGGGGAGACTGGAGGGTCCCGCTCAACGCCTCCCGCCGCCCCCACGCCTGGACGACCGCGCCCACATCCACGCCACGAACGAGGCGAAGAGCAGCGCGATGCCCGCGAACCAGCAGACGATCCCCGCGGAGAGCAGGCCGTCCAGGTTGACGGCGCTGCCGGCTATGGTCAGCAGCGGCGCGATCAAGAGCATCGCCGCCGCCGCCGCGACGAGCCATCCGGTCATGGACTTCACCAGCGATCACCGCCCTCTCTCATGGCGCCAAGGATACGCCATGGAGCCGCTTTTATCCACCGCCCCGTAGCTTCAAGCCCTGACTCCGGCGCTCGCCCTCATGGCCACGGCGCCGCGTCCTTGCATGCCAGGCTTTTGTGTATATTTCCGCGATTTGGGGTATAATTAACATACGTAAAGCGCCGGGAAAGCGGCGTGAGGGAGACGGGGATCCGCGTCCCGAAGATGGTCACCTGGGACGCGGGGAGTCAATGGTGAAACCGGCCCGATCATCGCAGGTGGTCGGGCTTTAACATACGGCCAGGGCATATCGAGAAGAGGGGTGATAAGGGACAGGGCGCGGTTGGGAGGCGGGCAGGCCTCCCGGTCGAGGCCGAAACTGACTCGGCGCAGATAGAGGCGGCATTACCTACGCATCGCAGCGAAGAGAACGCCACATATCTGGATGATTCCCATTAGATGCCGAAACCGACTCGGCGCAGATAGAGGCGGCATCCTCTACGCATCGCGGCGAAGAGAACACCACCTATCTAAACCTGCACCTTACCTTCATCATTTTCGATGGCCTTAGGCTTGAAAGGCGGGCAAACACGCGCTCCAGGTGGGGACCGCACCGCCCAGGGCAATGCACGGCTCGGGCGCCTGGCGTAAGCGGCCTTGCTGAAGCGGTAAGCCCGCACGCTGCGGGATTCACGGCCAAGCCAGGAAGGGGAGGTGAGGTTTTGGAAGCGTTTAAAAAACTCGTGGCCCTTCTAGCCACGATAACCCTCCTGCTCCTGTCCCTCCTATCGGGGCTTATCTCCGCCACGTCAGCCGACGACGCGGTGAAAAACGAAGTCGTGTCGTCGGGCATAGAGGAGACAGCGCCGAGCACGGGGGTGGAGGAACCGGAACCGGAGGAAGTCGTCCTGGAGGCGGAAGGCGAGGATGACGCGCTTGACCCCCAGGGCGGGGAAAGCCAGGAGGGAAGCGAGGACGTCGGCGAGGGCGATGAGCCCGGGGAAGGCGCCGGGCTGGAAAACCCCGCAGGCCTCGGCGATGAGCCCGCGGCCGGCGATGAGGAGGCCCCGCCCGCCGTTGAAGGCGGGGACGCTGAAAAAATGGAAGACGGTGGCGCCGGCATGGAGTCGGGGCAGGACGCAAGCCCGCCCGCCTCCAAGGAGAGCTCTCCCGGCACGGCGGCAAGCCCTCTTTCCGCGCCCGGTCAAAGCGTGGACGGCGACAGTACAGGTGACGGGGCACCGTCCCTGGAGGCCTCGCCTCTTGTTGTATCTCCGTACACCTCGGTGACGCCGGAAACCGTCGACCCCTGGTCCTCGGGCAACGCGCAAGCGGAATGCGCCAACGCCGGGTGCACCTGCCCGTACGCCTATAAGATCGACTGGTGCGGGAGCATGAACGGTGTTTACGAGACCGGGGTTGGAAACAATATCACCATCTCCAACGATAACGGCTATACCTTCGACTGGTCTTCCGAGTGGCCGGTATGCTGCGTGATCGTCAAGGGAGGGACGGGCGCCAACATCTTCCGCTACGGCGGCTCCCTCGGCGACGCGGGGCTTTACGCTCCCTTCAGGCCAGCGGGCTCGCCGGGTACCCCCACCTACGGCATCAGCCACGTCACTTTCTGTTTCGGCGTCTGCCCGGACGACGGTGGTTCCATATGCGGCACCAAGTGGGAGGACGTGGACTGCGACGGCGACGGCGATACCACCGTGGACGGCGTGACCATCGTCCTCAGGGACGCAACGGGCGCGGAGGTGGCCAGGACCAAGACCTCGAACGGCGGCAAGTACTGCTTCGAGGGGCTGGAACCCGGCTGCTACACCGTGGCGGAGGACCTTTCCGTCGACGGCCTTGACAGCGAATGGTTCGCGAAAAACCCTCCGTCCGGCTCCTATGCTGTGGACCTGCCTGAAAGCCAGGACATCGCGGGACTCGACTTCGTCAACGCCCGCTTCGGAAGGATCTGCGGGTATAAGTTCCTGGACGCGGACGGCGACGGCTCGTGGGACGAGGGCCAGGAGACCGGGATGGCCAATGTCGCCATCCAGCTCTGGAAGGTCTGGAAGGGCTTTAGCCTGGTAGGCGAGACGCTGACGGACGAGAACGGACGGTACTGCTTCACCGGCCTCATGCCCGGCCGCTACATGGTCAAGGAGGTCGTCCCCTCCGGCTACCGCGCCACCACGGCCAACCCCGTCTGGGTGACCCTGGGGTGCGCCGGCGAGGAGAGGGTGGACTTCGGCAACGCCGGGATCGGGAAGATATGCGGCACCAAGTGGGAGGACCTGGACTGCGACGGGAAGCACGACCGGGGCGAGCCCGCGGTTCCCGGCATCGCCATCGAGCTCTACGACTCCGAGGGTAAGCTGGTGGCATCCACGGTCACCGACGAGAACGGGAAATACTGCTTCGCCTCCCTGGCGCTGGGCAAGTACACGGTGAAGGAAATTCTGGAGAAAGGCTGGTTCGCCAAGAACCCCGCCGACGGCGAGCAGTGCGTGGTCCTCTGGTGCATGAAGCCCTGGGCTTGTGACGTCGACTTCATCAACGCCCGCCTGGGAAGGATATTCGGGTTCAAGTTCCACGACCAGGACTGTGACGGCAGGTGGGACTGCGGCGAGCCCAAGCTGAAGGACGTCACCATCGAGCTCTGGAGGGATGGGGCCCTCATAGCCACCGCGGTGACGGACGAGGACGGCGCATACTCCTTCGAGGGCCTCGAGCCTGGGAATTACTGGGTGAAGGAGATAGTGGGAGAAGGCTGGTACCCCACCACCCCGAACCCGGCCTGGGTCAAGCTGAAGTGCGGCGAGGAGGAGAAGGTCAAGTTCGGGAACACGCGGCTGGGCACCATCCACGGCTACAAGTTCCTGGACCAGGACTGCGACGGGGTGATGGACGAGGGCGAGGAAGGGATCCCGGGCGTGCGCGTGAAGCTGTTCTCCATATGCGGCGTCAGGGAAACATGGACGGACGAGGAAGGCCACTACAGCTTCGAGGGCCTGTGGCCGGGGCTTTACAAGGTCGTCCTCGACACCTCCACCGTGCCGGAAGGCCATTACCACACCACCGAGACCTGGAAGCTGCTGTGGCTCTGCTGCTGCGAGACGGACCGCGTGGATTTCGGGAACGCCAGGTATCTCTCCATCTCCGGGGCCAAGCTCGACTGCCATGAAAACCCCGTGCCGGGGGTACTCATCGAGCTCTGGCAGGGATGCGGCATGCTCGACAGCGATATCACCGACGAAAACGGCGAGTACTCCTTCGGGAACCTCATGCCCGGGACCTACACCGTCAAGGAGGTGCTGTCGGAGGAGCAGCTCGAGGAGTGGTATGTCGTCTATCCCGAGGGCGGCGCCTACGAGGACCTGCAGCTGACCTGCGGCCAGGATATCGAGGACCTGAACTTCGTCAACGCACGGTACGGGTCCATCTGCGGCGCCAAGTACGAGGACCTGGACGGCGACGGGGTCCTGGACGAGGGCGAGCCCCCGGTGGCGGGGGTATCGATCCAGCTGTGGCGCCTGGTGGAGCCCAACGGCGACGACGCGATCAAAGCCCTGGTGTTGGAGGACGGCGAATGGACCCTCGAGGGCGAGACCGCCACGGGTGAGGACGGCTCCTACTGCTTCGGCGGGCTCAAGCCGGGCACCTACCGCGTGGTCGAGGCGCTTACCGAGGAGCAGCTCGAGGAGTGGTTCCCGGTGTCTCCGGAGGACGGGATCCACGACGGCGTGGAGCTGGCATGTGGAGAGAACATCGAGGACCTCGACTTCCTGAACGCACGTTACGGCTCCATCACCGGCCACAAGTACGAGGACCTGGACGGCGACGGGGTCCTGGACGAGGACGAGCCGGGGTTCGAGGGCGTCACCATCCAGCTCAAGCGGGGTGAAGAGGTCGTGGACACGGCGGTGACCGACGCCGAGGGCAAATTCTCCTTCTCCGACGTGGAGCCCGGGACCTACGACATCGAGGAGCTGCTGGACATAGGCGTCTACACCAAGGCCTCCACGGTGATAACGGGCGTGGTGGTGATATCGGGCCAGGAGACGGCCCTCGAGGAGGATTACTTCCTCAACTACCGGCTAGGCTCCATCACCGGCCACAAGTACGAGGACCTGGACGGCGACGGGTACCTGGACGAGGGAGAGCCGGGGTTCGAGGGCGTCACCATCCAGCTCAAGCGGGGTGAAGAGGTCGTGGACACGGCGGTGACCGACGCCGAGGGCAAATTCTCCTTCTCCGGCGTGGAGCCCGGGACCTACGACATCGAGGAGGTCCTGGATACGGGCGTCTACACCAAGGCCTCCACGGTGATAACGGGCGTGGTGGTGATATCGGGCCAGGAGACGGCCCTGGAGGGGGAGTTCTTCCTCAACTACCGGCTAGGCTCCATCACCGGTTACAAGTACCTGGACGCCAACGCCAACGGTTTGCTGGATCCCGGCGAAGATCCCTGGGACGGCTCCGCCAACCCCGTCACCATCGAGCTGGTGAGGGACGGCGCGGTGCTCAGGGAGTTCGTCATCGACGGCAATGACGGCATGTACTTCTTCGGCGACCTTGAGCCCGGCGAATACACGGTGAGGGAGGCGCTGCCCCTGCCCGACGGTATGACGAGCAAAGCGCCCACCAGCCTGACGGTTATGGTCGTCTCGGGCGCCGACGTGGCCGTGGACCCGGAGGGCTACTTCCTCAACTACTTCGAGACGGAGGTGGCCCCGGAGGTGATAACGCCCCCGGTACCGCCTCAGGTGCAGCCGGAGATCTTGGGCCAGCTCCCCGCCACCGGCGCGGACTATATGCCGCTGTTCATGGTGAGCGGAATGCTGGTGCTGCTGGGCGCGATTGCCCTTGCTCTCGGAGTTCTGCGCATACGCCGCGCCTGATGGCCTGATCCGCAAGGATACGAAAAGGGCCCCCAGCGAGGGGGCCCTTTTCCATTCCCTGCCATAACGCACCCGGGGCGGATAAAACCCGCGCCTCTTTCCGCGACCCTTCAACTAGCGGGCTCGCGGGGATCCCGCGGTCACGACCTCTGCATGATGAGCTCGTAGAGCTCGTTGCGGTGGAACTGGTCGAAGTCGTAGTACCCGCGCGCGATGTCCAGGCGAGCGAGGTGCGCGCCTCCCTCCCACGACTGGAGCGCCCGCGCGTCGCGCCAGTACTTCTCCACGTAATAGTCGCTCACGTAACCGTAGGAGCCCATGAGCTCCATGGCGCGGTTGGTGGCGTGGATGGCGGCCTCGCAACAGAAGACCTTGGCCAGAGAAGCCCTGGAGAGCATGTGGTTCGAGGAGCCATCACCGTATTCCTCGGGACGGTCGAAGGCATACGCCGCGTTCAGGCAGGCGTCCCTGGCCACCTGGATAGCGGTGGCGATGTCCGCGAGGATGGCCGCGCAGACGGTATGCTGGCGGATGGGCTTTCCCGCCGCGATGCGGTCGGACGTAAAGGACAGCACTTCCTCGAAAGCGCCCTGGGCACAGCCGACCGCGAGGGCCCCCGTGAGCAAGCGCGCAAAGGAGGTGTTTTCGCGCAGCAGGAGCGCGTCCTCGCCGGGCCCTGAAGCCCTCCATTCCTTGGGGACGGCGACGCCCGCGAGCTCGATCCCGCCCAGGCGGCACCCGCGCATGCCCGTCATGTCCTCCCAGCCCAGAAAACGCAGGCCGTCCGCCCGCGCGTCCAGGTAGACGAGGGCGACACCCTCCTCGCCACGGTCGGCTCCGGTGGTGCAGACGACGCAGTACATGCCCGCCAGCCCCGCGTTCACGCACCAGCCCTTGGTCCCATTCACCTTCCACGAATCACCTTCAAGCCTCGCGGTAGCGGCGATGCTTGTCCCGCGCAGGTCAAGGTTCTCCACGTCGCTTCCGGACTCCGGCTCGGCCACGGCGTAGCACCCCATGAAGACCTCATCCTCCTGCGCGAAGCGCGGCGCGAAGGCCTCCAGCACCGCGCGGTTGCCGGCTTTTATCGCCGGGCGCATGGCCAACATGCCCGCGGCGAGGTTGTAGAACAGGGAGGCGTCCCCCCTTCCCATCTCCTCCGCGATAAGGCAGTTGCTCAATGCCGACGAGATCCCCATGCCCCCGTATTCCTCGGGGAGGAAACCCCCCTGAAGACCCAGGGGAAGCAACCGCGCCTGCATCTCTTCGCGCAGCCTGAAATCAGCCCGCGTGCTCTCCTCCAGCTCCCTGCGCACGGGCATTATCTGCCCCTCCACGAAATCGCGAGTGGACCCCACCAGGAGGCGGTCCGAGGGGCTCAGGAGCTCCCTTACGAAACGGTTTTCCTTCCTCTCTATGGACACTTGTTCCATGCTCTCAAACCTCCCTGTCGCCGATATCCCACCGGCCTACGCCCGCGAGCCCTTTGCCACCCGCGCCACCGTCAGCCTCCCCTCATCTTTCTCATGGCCGGGTAGAGGTCGTTGGGATGGAACTGGTCGTAATCGTAGTAACCCCTTGCCACGTCCAGCCTCCCCAGCTGGGCGCCTCCCTCCCAGAGCTGGATGATCTTGTTGTCGCGCCAGTACTTCTCCACGTGCCGCGCGCTCGCGCACCCGTAATGTCCCATGAGGTCCATGGCCTGGTTGGTGACTTTCACCGCCATGTCGCAGCAGAAAACCTTGGCGACGGTGGAGCGGGAGAGCATGTGCTTCGAGGTGCGCTTGCCGTAGGTTTCCGGGTGGTCGAACATGTAAGCGGCGTTGATGTAGGAGTCGCGGCCCACCTGGATGCCGATGGCCATGTCCGCGAGCACGTTCGCCGCCAGGGAATGCTGGCGAATGGGTTTGCCGGCTACCTTGCGCTCGCTGGTGAAGGCGAGGACCTCGTCGAAGGCGCCCTGGGCTATGCCCACCGCCCAGGAAGCGCTAAAGAGGCGGGCGAAGATGAGGTTGTCGTGGAGCAGCTCCGCGTCCAGGCCCGGACCCCCGGCGCGGTATTCCCTCGGCACCCTCACGTTGTCGAAGTAGAAGTCGCCTTCCCGGCTGCTCCGGAAGCCCACCTTGTCCTCGAACCTGCCGAAGCTGAAGCCCTCGATGGGGACGGGGACGTAGATGAGGGCGATGCCCTCGTCCCCCAGCGAGGGATCGGTGTTGCAGACCACGCAGTAGACGTCGGAAACCCCCGAGTTGGTGGGCCAGACCTTGGCACCGTTGATCACCCACTCGTCGCCGTCCAGGACGGCGCGGGTATGGATGCCCTTCCCCCGCATGTCCAGGTTCTCGATGTTGCAGCCCCCGGACGGCTCGGTCATGGCGAAGCAGGCCACGTAGGGCTCGCCGGAGAGGAACCTGGGCGCGAAGTCCTTGAGCACTGCATCGTTCTTGGCGATGCAGGCGGGACGGAAGGCCCAGGCTCCGCCCGCGGGCGCCGCGCAGCATGCCGGCTCCCCCCGACCGAACTCCTCAACCACCAGGCTGTAGGTGAGGGCGGAGGTCAGGTTCCAACCCCCGTATTCCATGGGCAGGAAGGCGCTCTGGAACCCCAGGCCCACGATCTTCCTCTGGATCTCCCTCACCAGCTCGAAATCTCCCCGCGTGCTCGCCTCCATCTCCCGGCGGATGGGCATGATCTCCCGTTCGATGAAGTCCCGCACCAGCCCCACCATGAACCTGTCGCCGGGGCTCACGAGCTCGTGCATGTAGCGGTTTTCCACGATCTCGACGCTTACCTCCCCCATGCCTTCAACCCCCTTTCGCGCGTCCGGGCGGACGCGAACGCGTATCCCTCCCTGTTGGATACCATTGCGTGTTACTGCGAGGCGGTGCTGCGAGTTCTCCGGGTACGGTGAAATAATATGACCGTGGTCAGTTTTTGTCAATCACCACCTTCATGCCTTCCGCGGCGGGATCTTGCATCCCACACGAGAGCGCGAAAGCCCTCCCTGGGTGTCGCTCGCCCGGGCCTCAACATGCGCGTGTCCGTGAAATCGGCAACAAATTCACTGCCAGAAGGACTAAATGATTTAATCTCAACTCGCGCACGCCCGCGGACTCAGCAAGAGATTCCGAGCTCGAATAAATCAGGCTCCGTGTCAAACTTGGACATGCCCATGGGCGCGTCAGTCCATCGACTTCGCCTTTGAGCTTACTCCACTTGATCCCAACACGAATTCGCCCGCATGTGCGGCGCGCGATTCAAAGCCAAATAAACGGGCTCTGAATCTCAACTTGGGCGTACCCGCGGGCGTTTCTTTGCTGGTTATTATTTCCATTATGCTGGCCCTCGCCCGGGCAGGTCGCGGGCTCAGCGTCAGGCGGGAGAGATGATGTAGGAGATGGATGCCGGCCCGGCGGGGGACCACTCGACCCTGGCCTCGACGCCCTCCATCACCTGGTAGAATGCCGCCAATCTCCCGGCTATGAAATACTCGTTGTAAGGGTTGTGGATCCAGACCCTCAACACGCCGCCTTCGGTCCGCTCCACGTCGCCCGCGAGCCCTTGCCCGTAAAGGGGCAGGAGCGAGAGCATTTCCTGCAGGAGGTCTCCGGGCTCCTCCCCCCGCGACCCGGTCATGCCCAGGTCACGCAGCATGTTCAGGGTGCGTTCCCTCTCGGCGTCCACGATGATGGGGACCACGTCTTCCCCCAGCTCGCGCACCAGCTCCCTGGTGACGAGGTGCAGTGAATGCCCCTCCCAGTTGAGCATGCGCACCCCGCGTCTCCGGTCCACGATAATCCCCTCGTTTTCCCTCCATTCCATGTGCCTGATATCCAGGGGCACACCGCAGCGCGGGCAGCGGTGGTGCCGGTACTCACCTTCCCTCAAGGGAGGGTAGTCCACCTCCAGGCGCTGGGAGAGCTCGGGCTTGCTCTCCGTGACCTCCACCCGCAGGAGGTACTCTCCATCCAGCTCCTTCCAGAAAGAGCGCAGGGGCACGCCCTCCAGAGCCTCGAAGGCGCCCACCACCACCGCCGCCATGAGGTCCAGATCCCAGGGATTGCGCATGCGGGCCACCCCGTACCTCCCGCGCCGGTACTCCACCGTGGTGGAGTGGGCGGTGCCGGTCATGGCGGCCAGGCTGTGAAAGAAGTGCACCGCGCCCCGCCGGAAGGGAGGTATGCCCAGGGCCAGGCGCTTGGGGCGCGAGCGTAGAAGCGCCTCCACCACTATGCGCGTGGAGTTGCGCTCTGCCTCGTAGAAGATGCGGTTGACCGGGAAGCCCAGCCCCTGGGAGATGCGAGAGCGTATCTCCGGCAGCAGCTCCGCCTCGATGAAGACCTGGCGGATGCGCGGATCGGCCTTGCTCGAGATGACGCCGTTGGGCAACCAGCGGTTTAAGCGCCCGATCATGCGCGGCACGCCGCAGACCGAGCACCTGCTGTAACGCATATCGCCCCCCCAATATCGGATGTGGGAACTTCCCTTATTTTATGATGGGCGCGGCCTGCGGCTCAAGCGCTTTGCACCTGGATTCCGAACTCGGATGAGGCCTGCTGCCTCTCCCCCTCCCCATCCATCCTCTCGCTTCGCAGACCAGGGGCAGTGACAAACTCCTGTACCGATCGCCCCACGAAGCTGTAAAAAATGGTGCCCGGGGCGGGAGTCGAACCCGCACGGGTTTCCCCGAGGGAGTTTAAGTCCCTTGTGTCTACCGGTTCCACCACCCGGGCACGCGCCCCCACGGGGGGCATCCTTATTATAAACGCTTGACGCCCCGTCGTATCGATCGGGGTCGTATCTTGACCCGGGTCGTATCTTGACTTTTTTGTTCCGGGATGAGGTTGGGTTTATACCATCCGCTGCGGCGGGATGAAAAAGTAAAGATACGACCCCACCTTCGGGTATGCGACCTGGTATGAACCCGGGTCGTATCTTGACTTTTTTGTTCCGGGATGAGGTTGGGTTTATACCATCCGCTGCGGCGGGATGAAAAAGTAAAGATACGACCCCACCTTCGGGTATGCGACCTGGTATGAACCCGGGTCGTATCTTGACTTTTTTGTTCCGGTATGAGGTTGGGTTTATGCCATCCGCTGCGGCGGGATGAAAAAGTAAAGATACGACCCTCAGTGCAGACTAGGCCTTGTCGGCGGATAAGGCCGCATGCACTGCATCGACGAGCTCTGACGGCTGGAAGGGTTTGGTCATGTATATCTCCGCGCCCAGGGACTTGGCCTTGCGAACGTCCTCCTCCATGTTGCGCACCGTCAGCACGATCACCGGGATATCCCTGGTTTCCTCATCTCCCTTGAGCATGCGCAGGATCTCGAACCCGTCCACCTCCGGCATCATGATATCGAGGATGATGAGGTCGGGCTTTCCGCTCGCAACCGCTTTAGTGGCCTCCTCCTGGTTTCCCATGCCCACGATCTCGAAGCCCTCCACCTCGAGGATGATCTGCACCAGGCGGTGCATGGCGGGCTCGTCGTCTATCACCAGGACCTTTCTCTTTCCCATGGACATTGCCTTCTCGCCAAATCCTTCCTCCAACCCGATGCCGAGTCAAGCAAACGGGGCGCCTTCACGCCCCATAAAAGTTTACTATCTTTCAGCCCCCGCCGCCACCTCTATTATCAAGATGTCACGTTGTCGGCCAATAAGAAACTCGTGCGAGCCTCAAGGGGTAAATGACGCTGAGACACTTAAATATTTCGTCAGGCATCCATTAAACGAGAATCGTGCAAGGGCGGCGCAGCTACGACCACCGACCCTCATCCCCCGGACGAAGTCCCCAGGAGCGGCATGCGTAGAGCGGCGGCGATGGCCAGGCCGTCCAGGATGTCCTTCTCGCTGACCAGGACCTCCTCGCATCCCACTGCACGCACGAGGGCACGTAAGACCGCCGTTCCCCCCACGATGACGTCGGCACGGCCCGGCTCCAGCCGCATGAGTGATCTGCGCTCCGCAAGGGTCAGGGAGACGAGGCGGGCGAATATCTCTTCCACTTCCCCACGTCCCAGGCGGGAGTGGTGGATGGCCTCACCGTCGTATTCCTCCAGGCCCATGCTCAATCCCGCCAGGGTGGTCACCGTTCCCGCCAAACCTACAGCGAGCCCCGCCCCCAGGCGCTCCAGCTCCGCCGCCATGGGGAGCATGACTCCCTCAAGATACCCTTCCATGGCCTCCAGCTCCGCGCGGGCCGGCGGGTCCGAGCGAAGGAACCTCTCGCTCATGCGCACGCAGCCCACGTCGATACTGCGGTCCAGGAGGATCTCGCCATCCCTGCCCACAACGATCTCCGTGGAGCCTCCGCCGATATCGAAAACCAGAACGGGGCTGTCCGCGGGGCGGAGGGGACCCAGGTCGTAGGTAGCTCCGAGAAAGGACAGGGCGGCTTCCTCGCGACCGCTGAGGATCGCGGGGACGGTCCCGAGTACCCCGGCGGCGGCGCTTAGAAACTGGCTCGCGTTGACCGCGTCCCTGGCCGCGCTTGTCGCCGCCGCCACCCTCACCGTCACGCTTTCACGGTCCGCGAGCTCGCGGTACTCGCGCAGCACCTCCAGGGTGCGCTCCACCGCCTCCTCGCTCAGCTCTCCGCTCTCGTCCACCCCCTCCCCGAGCCTGGTGATGGCCATCCGACGCTGCAGGGTCTTCAGCGCCGGGCTTTCCCGGCTGCCCCTCACCTCGGCGACCAGCAAACGCACGGAGTTGGTGCCTATGTCCACCGCCGCCGCGCGCGCCGCGCCCAGCTTACCTCCTTCCGCGGATGAAGGGTTCACAGTCTCCTCCGCATTCCTCTCTCTGCACGTCCCCGAGCTCCAGCGCGACCTCCGCGCCCACTGGGTTATTCCCTTCGGCCAGGAAATGGGCGAGGTGGGCGTGCAGGCATTTTATCCCGCCCTGCAAGGTCCCCCCGATGCCGCCGCGGCTAGCGAAATAACGCTCGCATGCCTCTCCCGCTCCCATCCGCTCCGCCCATCTCGCCCTCGCCTCGGCGTACTCCCGCTCCGCCATGCGCAAGTTCTCCGCGAAGCCGGGGTCGTTTTCCATCCTTGCGCGCAGCCTCAGGCGGAAGTCCCCGCTTTCAAGGCGCGAGACCGAGCGACACAACAGGGGGCAGGAGAGCCAGTACAGGGTGGGGAACGGAGTGCCGTCGGGCAAGAGCGGGGGGGTGGCGATCACCTGTACTACGCCATGCGGACAGCGCGAGGCCGCCTCTATCCCGCCCCGCAGGTGTCGTCCCAGCTGTCTTTCCGCGATCTCGCGGTCCGCAGCCTCCATGCTCCTGGTGTCCATTTCACTTTTATTTTATCAACCTGCGCACCACGTTGAGACTCGCCGTCCGTTCAGAACGCACAAGGGGGATTTTCCAGGTCCATCCTATTGCATCCGGCGAAACGGAAAAGGGGCCGGATCGTGCAGCCCGGCCCCCGTTGACCCTTGGGCGCGGTCCGTCACTTTGGCCTTGAGGCCATGAAGATCTTGAAGGTGGCCACGGCTTTCTCGTTCCCCTCGTGGTCCACGATCTTCTGCTGAAAGGTCACCACTCCGCCCAGCTCGCTTTTCTCCTTCTTCTCCGTCACCTCCGCCTCCACGTGGATGGTGTCGCCTATCTTGGTGGGGCCGACGAAACGCACGCGGTCCATGCCGTAGAAGGCGACGATGGCGTAGTCGGTGAGGGGCATCAGCCCCGAGGCGGCGGAGAGCACCAGCATGCCATGGGCGATCCTCTCTCCGAAGGGGCTCTTGGCGGCATACTCCTTGTCCACGTGCAACGGATACCAGTCCCCGCTGAAGGCGGCGAAGTTCACGATATCCGCCTCGGTGATGGTGCGGCCGCGGCTGACGTAGACGTCCCCGACCTCGAAATCCTCGAAATACTTCATCTCTCCCTCCTCTTCACCTCGCGATGGAACCGAGTCGCCGCCTGTGATTATATCCCAAATCCCAGCGCCGCCCTTACCGGGGGTAGCCCAGAAGCAGTGCCATATCGCCCGGATTCAACATTTCAGATATCACTCCTTTCCTCTTGTCGAATTTGCTTGGTTTTTCGGGATGATGTAGAGATCTCCCAACCTTTTCCAACCGGGAAAGCGCCTTCCGAATCGATCCAGCATCATCGCCCGGAAGGCTTCCGCGCCGCAGACGGCATGCATCCCGCGCATGCCCGCACACTTGCCTTTCCGACAGCTTGGGGTTAAGCTATTGATGCGGCTAAATATTAAGTGCTGGTTAATAGTCTGTGCGGCGAAAGGAGCGGGGAATGTCACTGAGTCTTTTTTTCACCGAGGAACACGAGATGTTGCGCCAGAGCATCCGCGAATTCGTGGAGAAGGAGCTGGCGCCCCACGCCGAGGAGTGGGAAGAGGAGGGGATGTTCCCCGACTGGGTGTTCAAACGCATGGGTGAGCTCGGATACCTTGGATTGCATTACCCAGAGGAGTACGGGGGAGGCGGCGGCGATTACTTCACCAACATCGTGCTGGCGGAGGAGATCACCCGCTGCGGTTCCGGCAGCCTGGGCATGGCCATCGCGGTGCAGGTGGGCATGGCCACCCCTCCCATCCTCAAGTTCGGCAACGAGGAGCAGAAGCAGAAGTACCTGGTCCCGGCAATCAAGGGCGAGAAGATCGCCTGCCTGGGCATCACCGAGCCGGGCGCCGGCTCGGACGTGGCCAGCGTCTCCACCTACGCGGAGAAGATAGACGGGGGCTGGAGGGTAAACGGCAACAAGATCTTCATCACCAACGGCTACCGGGCGAACTTCATGACCCTGCTGGCGCGCACCGAGAAGACCAAGGGATATAAGGGCATGAGCCTGTTCCTGGTGGACACGGACACCCCCGGTTTCGTGGTCAACCGCAAGCTGGACAAGGTGGGATGCCGGGCCTCCGACACCGCGGAGATCTTCTTCGAGGACATGGTCATCCCCGACGAGGCCCTGCTGGGCGAGGAGGGCCGCGGCTTCTACAACATCATGTGGGAATTGCAGGGAGAACGGCTCATCGGCTCCGCCCTGGCCATCGCCGGCGCCAAGCTTACCCTGGAGGGAGCCATCGCTTACACCAAGGAGCGCGTGCAGTTCGGCAAGCCCATCTGCAAGAACCAGGCCATCGCCCACCGCCTCGCCGACCTGGCCACCAAGATCGAGGCGGCACAGGCCCTCATTTACCTCACCACCTGGAAGGTGGACCAGGGCGAGTACCCGGTGAAGGAAATCTCCATGGCCAAGCTCCTCAGCGCGCAGGTGGCCTTCGAGGTGGCCGACGAGGCCTTGCAGTTCATGGGGGGCTACGGATACATGATGGAGTACCCTGTGCAGAGGTCCTGGAGGGACGCGCGCCTGGGCCGCATCGGCGGCGGCACCGACGAGATCATGCGCGAGGTCATCGCCACCACCATGGGCCTCTACGCATAAGCGCTTTAAATAAAGGGCGCGGGTGACCCGCGCCCTTTATTCATGCGGTCTTTTCCCCGCGTTCCGGCCCGGGACCGACCCGGTCAGGGAAGGAAGACGGTGGCCTCGCCGCCCTTGAGGACGATGCTGCCGTCGGCTTTCTCCGCCCACACGTCGAGAACCACCAGGTTCCCCTCGAGCTTCTCCCTCACCTTTCCCTTGAAGATCACCGTGTCGCCGGGGATAACCATGCCGCGGAACTGGCAGGAGAGCTTCTTGAGGTATCCCGGGTCACCTATCCAGTCCACCACCGTCTTGCCGAGCAGCGCCATGTTGAAAAGCCCATGGGCGATGACGTCGGGAAGCATGGCCACGTCCTTGGCGAAAAACGGGTTGGTGTGGATGGGGTTGAAATCGCCGCTGGCCCCGGCGTAGATCACCGCGTCCATGCGGTCGAACTGGTGGCTGAAAGAGGGGATCTCCTGCCCTACCTGCACGTCATCGTACTTGAGTTCGCAGAGTTCCGCCATTCCCATCAACCTCCCCTGATCACGAAGGTCGCGCGCGCGCGGCACACCAACTCGTCGTTCTGGTTGCGCGCTTCGCCCTCGTAGACCACGAAATCCAGGTTGCCCTTTTCGTAGATGTCGGCGATCTTTCCCGTCTCCGTGATCACGTCGTTGGGCTTGACCACCGTGAACCACTCGAACTCCTGCGCTCCATGCACCAGCATGGCCAGGTTCAGCTTGATCTCCTGGTCGAGGAGAACCATGCCCGCCCCCCGCAGGGCGTACACGGCGGCGAAGTTTGGCATGCCGATTATGTCGCCGTACTTGGTGGTCTTCGCGAACTCCTCGTCGTGGTAGATGGGGCGGTTGTCCTTGGCCGCGGCCGCGTACTCCCGCATCTTCTCGCGGCCTATCTCGTACTTGAGCGGCCCGTAGGTCTTGCCGATCCACTTGTGATCAACCATGGCCTCACTCCTTTCACAGTCTTCCCCTCCCCGGCAAGAGCAAGAAGATTCTATCACCGCGCCCGGGGGGGAACAACACGGGGCGAGACCAGACGTAGCGCCATATCTCCTGGATTTAACATGGATGAGCGATCAGATCCTCCCTCCCATCTCCTCGTAGAGCTGCGGGAGGAAGGAGGCCAGGTTGTTGTACTCGATGAGGCTGTGCAGGCAGTTGTTGCGCGCCAGGTCCATCATCTTGAAGGGTAGGGGGCGCCTGACCCGAACGGGAGCGCCGTTCTTCATGGTGTATCCGAGCCAGTAGCGGCTGCGGTATTCCACCCCTCCCTCCACCTCGCGCACGGCGTGGAAAAAGGCATTGAACGGCGTCTTCAGGAGGTCCAGCACCACGTTGGCGCAGTAGGCCCTGGCTATCTCCGGCTCCCTGAACATGGCCATGTCCAGGCCGAAATCCCGGGGCGAGAAGAACTCGATGGCTATCCTCTGCGCGCTGGCCAGGTTGAAGCCCTCCACCGGGTAATGTGTCGCGCCGTAATTCCTCTCCTCGAGAGGAATCCCCGAGCTGTCCAGGTGCCGGGCGGGCTCCTTCACGCCGATGTCGGTGTGGGCCACCGGGCACCACAGGGCGTAGCGCAGGCCCTCCAGGGGGTGCCAGTTGAACCACCAGTCGAGCATCTCCGGCGTGACCCCCGGCATCCTCACCAGGGTGGCAGCGAAGCCGCTGCCGTCGGGCATGACCGTGTAGCCGGTCTCCACCGCGAGGTAGCCGGGTTTCATGAGGTCGTCGCGGTCGTGTATGGAGGTGGCCAGCGCGGGATCCACCGGCCCCGCGTTCACCCTGGCCAGGTCCTCCGCCGGCACCTCCGCCAGCTCCTTGTGGAAATATCTGGCATAGGGCTTCTCCCTTTCCTCTTGCGTCAGCTCCCGGCGCCTCATCCTCCTGATGTCGTCCATGCTCACCGGATCGGGGAAGATCTTCCCCATCCTCACCAGCAGGCTCCTTAGTCCCATGGTCACACCTCCCCCGCGACGACCGCGGCCTTCGTGGAGCGGGCCCTCCTCGCCGCGAAGGCCACGAAGGGGATGGAATGGAAGGCGGTACCCAGCACGGCGGCGCCGACGGCCGTCGACCTCCTGTACGCGGGGGACTTCCGGTATGAGTCGAAGGCCTTCAGGGAGAGCGGCACGTAGAGGGCCAGCCCGGTGGCCAGGCCGGGCATGTATCTCTTCAGCCTCAGCGACCCCGCGCCGTGGATGACCGCGTTCTCGAAGAGCAGGCCGGCCATGGCCAGGCTGAGCACCGGGCTGCGCCTGCGCGTAAGCGCCCCCAGGGCGCAGCCGGCGATCATCGCCGCGTTTACCCCGACGATGATCGGGGTGGAGGAGTGGGCGAAGACCTCCGGTGCGGCCTCTTTCGCCGCCTCCAGGAAGCCCCCGGGCCAGATGTATTCCTCCACCACGTGGGCGCACGACGCCGCCGTCAGGGCCCAGAAGACCCTCTCTTGCCTATCCCCAGAACTCATGAGATCCCCTCCTCTATCCATCCTTCTCCCCACCGCCGCCCTTTGCCCGCCCGCGCCCGCCAGCGGCGCCCCACGGCTTCAGGGGATACCTCTCAATGGGGATGTCCTCGGCGGCAAGGCGCATCTCCCCGCCCTCCTCCCGCAGGACGATCCACTTCAGCCACCCGGCGTCGTCGGTCTCCGGGTAGTCCTCGCGCACGAACCAGCCCCGCGACTCCTTCCTCTCCAGCGAAGCGCGGTAAAACATCTCCGCGCACAGGACCATGCTCGCGGCCTCGTTGCAGCGCGCCAGGTCGTGGGGGTCTTGCGCCTTCAACTCCGGGAGCCTCGCCTTGGCCTCGAGCACCATGCCCAGCGCCTCCCGCATGCGCTCCTCGCTCTTCCAGTTGCTGTATTTCACGGGGGTCATAGCCGCCTGCACCGCGCGCACGATGTCGCCGGAGGCCTCGCCCGCCTCGCGGCCGAGGGGGGCGTAGATCCTCTCTTTCAGCCCCGCGGCCCGCTCGTCGTCCGCGCCGGGAAGCCCCTCCAACCCCGCCGCGTGCTCCGCCGCGGCAATAGCTCCCCTGCGCGCGCTCCACACCGCGTTCATCAGGCCGCTGCCGCGGATGCGGCCGGGAGGGGAGGGCACGGCGCCCGTCCAGGCGGAGCCGCTGTAGCTCACGTCCCCCACCGCGAAGAGCCCTGGCAGGGTGGTGGCCATGCGGTGGTCCACCCTCACCGGGGACTGCTCGCCCACGAAGCCGGGGAGCACTTCCGGCGCCTCTCCCCACCCCTCCTCCGCCGACCTCGCCTTCTCCCACAGGCGCGACCAGAAGGCGTTGGCGGCGGGGCGGTCCCAGATGAGGTCGGTGGCGAAGAGTATCTCCGAGCCGACCTGGAGGACGTTCTCGTCGCTTTTCACGCGCACCGGCCCCCGGCCTTCCAGGTGTTCCCGGTACCACGCGACGGCGGCCATGGGGCAGATGTCCGGCTGGACCCCGGGGCGGTACCTGGCGGAGACGTCCTCTCCCACGGCGTTGTACATGTGGTCCTCGGCCCCGAAGATGACCTCGCGGCTCGCGGCGTGAACCATGTTCACGAAGCTGCCGAACTCGGCGTTGCGCATCTCGGCGCCCGCCCGGTAGGCGGCGGCGATGCCGTCCCCGCGCCCGCAGCTCCACATGGGCAGGACGCGGTAGTTCTGGCTGCCGCTGGCCAGGATCACGGCCTTGGCCCGCGCCAGGAGGCAGCGCCCGTCCTCAACCCCGAAACCGATGGCGCCCGCGGCGCGGCCCCCGTCCACGAGCAGGTCCACCAGGGCCACCTTGTCCAGGAACCTCGTCCCCAGGTCCCGGGCGCGCTGGCGCAGGCGCCGGCACATGTCCAGGTCCACGCCCGCCAGGCCCCACGGCACCTCCGCCCCGGGCGTCTTCACGTACTTCCAGCTCCCGTCCCTCTCCCTGGCCACCCTCACCCCCCAGGCGTCCAGGTGGTCGAGGACACGGTTGCAGGTGTAGGCGTACTCCCTCAGCAGTTCCTGGTCCTCGAGGAAGCAGCCGATGTGGCGCACGTGGAAGCGTATGAACTCCTCGGGGTCGTCGTCGGGGGTGAGGAAGGCCAGGATGCCCCCGCCGCGGTCCGCCTTCCCGGCCCAGCCCGCGGTGGCCTTCTCCACCACCAGGACGTCGAGTCCCGGGGACCTCTCCTTTATGGTGATGGCGGCGGAAAGCCCTGCGATGCCGCCGCCCCACACCAAGACGTCGGCCACCATCACCTCGCCCAGCGATCCAAGGTCGAACACGCTCATCCCCGCCTCCCACCGGTCGCCGCCGCGCGCATGCCGCTCACCACGCCGACCACCTCAGGCGCTCGAAATCGGGGGTGACCGCGATGCATCCCCTGGGGCAGGAGAGCTCGCAGAGGTTGCAGTGCACGCAGTCCTCCGCGTAAGCCGCGACGGGCCTCTTCGCATCCTTGTCCCAGCGCAGGACGTTGACGAAGCAGGCCTTGACGCAAGCCCTGCACCCGTCGCATCCGTCCAGGTCGATACGTATGGCGTTCATCCTTGGCCGCTCCTTCGGCGATCGATACCCGGGGCCAGTAGCCGCGCGAACCTCATCATCCCCAGCGGATGCCTGGCCGCCCCTCGTATCCTCAGCTCGCCCGAGCGCAGGGCGGCGATGACGGCTCTCCCCTCGTGGGTCCGGAGGAACCTCAAGGCCGCCGGCCCGGCGGGCATGCGCGCCAGCTTCATGAGCATCGCCGGCTCCCCCTCCAGAACGACATCCGGGCGCGGCGGGACGCCGCCCTCCAGGGTCACGCGCCCCTCCGAGAAGGCCAGGGTCAGGGCGCAATCGCGGTGGACGGGTGGAGCCACCGCCACCACCAGGTTCAGCTTATCCATGGTGCGGACCTTGCGCGGGTCTTTGAGATGGTTGAGGAGCATGGCCTGGAAAAACCTTCCTAGCAGGTGCAGCCCTTCCGCGCCCGCGACCACCACACGCTCGCGGGGGTCTCTGGGGATGGTCACGTCCCCCGCCTCCCGGCCTCGCGTGCTCATCGCCTTCCCCCTTCCGGCGGGCGGCGCCGGGCATCCCAGTTTCCGCTTTCCACCCGGCGCCTCGCTTCGACTCTCATCTCTCCCCCCATTCAACCAGGTGGTGCCGGAGCCTTTCCCGGCAGGCCTTCATCTCTGCTGGCGTCCACTCCCGGAAACCCCTGCCGGTTTTTATTTCCACCCGGCGCCTCGCTTCGACTCTCATCTCTCCCCCCATTCAACCAGGTGGCGCCGGAGCCTTTCCCGGCAGGCCTTCATCTCTGCTGGCGTCCACTCCCGGAAACCCCTGCCGCTTGAGAAGCCCTTCTCCCCTTTTTCCACCTTTTTCCTCAAGAGGGGCGAGGGCCGGTGGGAATCCTCTAGGTGGGCAAGGAGGTATTCATGGATCTGAAGCGTGAGGTCCAGGCCGATCATGTCCGCGTTCTCCAGGGGGCCGAGCACCGGCAGCCTCAGGCCGAAACCGCTCTTCACCACCTCGTCCACCGTCTCCGCGTCCGCGATGCCGCGCTCCACGATGGAGACGGCCTCGCGCCACAACGCGTGCTGCAGTCGGTTGCCGACGAATCCGGGCACGTCCTTTTTCACCCGCACCGGGCGCTTGCCCACGGCGAGCAGGAGGCCGCAGGCGCGGTCCACCGTCGCGGGGGAGGTGTCCCGGCCGGGGACCACCTCCACCAGGGGGATCAGCTGCGGGGGGTTCCAGAAATGGGTCCCCACCACGCGCTCGCGGTGAGCCGCCTCCCCCGCTATCTCCGTGATGCTGATGGCCGAGGTGTTGGTGGCCAGCAGCGCCGGAGGCGGGCAGAGCGCGTCGAGTTCGCGGAAGACTCTCCGCTTGAGCTCCGGCTCCTCCGAGACGGCCTCGATGACGAAATCCGCCCCCGCGCACGCCTCCTCCAGGCTCGTGGTGGCGGATATCCTGGAGACGACGGCGTCTATGTCCTCCTCTTCCGCCGTCCCGGCCGCGCGGCTGCCGTGCTCCGCCAGGAAGCGGAGGCTGTCGCGGATGTCGGAAAGGGCCGCCTCGAGCCGCCTCTCCTCTACGTCCATGAGGGAGACGGCATGGCTGCCCGCCGCGAACACCTGGGCGATGCCGTGGCCCATCAGTCCCGCGCCGATGACCGCTATCCTCTCCATGACAACAGTTCCCATTCCCGAAGGTCCATCCGCTCGCCGGCAATCTGCCGGCGGAGGCGGCCTACCCTCGCCGCCGGCCTCCGTCGTCCCGCCTCTCTCAGCCCGCGACGTTCCCCCCGTCCACGTAGAGGACCTGCCCGGTGACGAAATCCGAGGCGGCGGAGGCAAGGAACACCGCCGCGCCGATGAAGTCCTCGGGCTCCGCCGCCCTGCCCCAGGGTATGCGGTCGAGGAATATCTTAGCCGCCGCGGGGTGGGAGAGGACCGGCTCCGTCAGGGGGGTGCGGAAGATGCAGGGGGCGATGGAGTTCACGTTGATGCGGTATTTCGCCCATTCCACCGCCAGCTGGCGGGTGAGCAGGTTGACGGCGCCCTTGCTGGTGCCGTAGGCGGCGTAGCCGAGGGGGTGGCCGAGGGCCGCGCGCACCGAGGACACGGTGATGATCTTCCCTCCCCCCCGCTCGATCATGGCCTTTCCCGCCTCCCGGCAGCAGAGGAAGGTGCCCTTGACGTTGGTGTCCATGACCAGGTCCCAGTCGTCCATGCCCAACTCCTCGGCGGGGGCCCGCCTGGCCACGCCCGCCGCGGTGAGCAGGATGTCTAATTTACCGTATTCTTCCAGCACGCGTCGCACCATGGCCGCGACGCTCCCCTCGTCCCTCACGTCGCAGCTCACGGGGAGCGCCTCGCCCCCCGCCCGCGCGACCTCGGCTGCCGCTTCCTCCAGCGCCTCGACCCTGCGGGCGGTGACGGCCACCGAAGCGCCGAAGGCGGCCAGCCCGACCGCCGCCGCCCTCCCCAGCCCCCCGGAGCCGCCAGTGACCACCGCCACCTTGCCGGAGAGGTCGAAGAGGTTCCTCATCTCCTCCGCTTTCATGACATGCTTCCTTCCCCATGCGCCCGGGGCGTCACCGAGGGTTGGGCATAACCCCTCATGCCGCTCCATCCCCTCACGCCCGGGGCGTCAATCCGCGTAGCTCACCACCACCAGCATGCTCGCGGGGCGGTTAGTCTCGTTGACTATCTCCCGCCCCTCGCCCGCCCCGATGAAAAGGGAATCCCAGGGGCCGAGGGTCACCGTCTCTCCCGACTCCGACCTGACCGTCACCTCTCCCTCCAACACGAAGTAGACCTTCTCCGCCGGGGAGGCGTCGAACCCGGCCCCGCCGCCGGGCAGGAAATGGGAGAGCCCCACCCAGAAAGCCCGGCATCCCGTCTCCTCGCGGCCGTGCAGCTTAAGCGCGGTCATGCCGAAATGGCCGGGGGCCTGGTAGGGTTTGGCGTCCTCGAGCTCGACCTTCTCCACGATCCGCTCCCCTCACTCCTCGACCATGGCCACCAGCCGGACGATGGAGCCGTCGCCCTTCTCCCAGCGGATGGGGAACCCGGCGATGGTGACGCGCTTCCCCACCACCTCGTCGATGTCGCCGCCGACGTTCTCCCATCCCATGATGCCGTTTCCCAGGAGAAGGCGGTGGCAGGGCTCCCACTCCGGGAAGTCCTCGCTGACCTCTCGTCCCGTTTCCCGCTTGTATTCCTCGCAGACCTCGGGGAGCAGGGGCCCGGTGCCGTGGGGGCCGATGGCCGTGGCCAGGGGGTGGTCCAGCGCCTGGTGGTCCACCCCCACCGCCTTGACCTTTTTCTCCACGAACCACTCCCCCGCCTCGCGGTAGAGCCCGGGCGAGTAGGCGAAGTACAGGCGCGAGTCGCCGTAATGGTGGTGCCATCCGGTGTGGATGATAACGATGTCGCCGGGCTCGATCTCGGGCCGGGCTCTCTCCAGGTCCTCCGGGGTGATGACCTCCCACTTTCCCTTGGGGATGTCCACCACCACCCCGGTGCCGTAGTAGCTTTCGAGGGGGATCTCGTCGGTATAAGGGGCGCCCTCGATGACGTGTGCGGGCGAGTCGGCGTGGGTGGTGCAGTGCATGAAGGTGGTTATCTGCTGGGAGAGCACACCCGACTTGGCGTGGTAGTGGAAGCGCTCTATCCTCACGTCGGGGAAATAGGGCCACAGGGGGGCGTGGTGCCCGAAGGTGTGGCTGAGGTCATACAGCTTCACTTTGCCCATCCTGGATACCTCCCCGGTGATGCAGGCGCGCCGAGAGGGCTGCCGCGGTCTCCTTTACCTCGCGCACCAGCTCCGAATCCTCCGCGCCCGTGACCCGCTGGGCGGGCCCGGCCACCACCACCGCCGCCACCGCCCGGTCCTCGCGGTCGAAGACGGGCGCGCCCACGGCGTTGATGCCGACGTCTATCTCCTCGCGGTCGAGGGAGAACCCCTTCCGCCTGATCCTCTCGAGCTCTCTCCGGTAGGCCTTGCGATCGGTTATGGTCCGGGGCGTGAAGGCCTGCAGGTCCTTCCCCAGCGACCTCTCCACCGTCTCCGGCGGCGAGTAGGCGAGGATGGCCTTGGCCCCCGCCGCCGCGTGCGCGGGCAGCCTGTCGCCCACCGTACCCGCGATGCGCACCCGCTGCGGTCCCTCGGCCACGTAGGCCATCACCGTGCTCTCTCCCGAGAGCACCTCCAGCACCACCGTCTCCCCCAGGGTGTTCCTCAGCTCGTCGATGAACGGCTTGGCCGCCACCACCAGGTTGGAGCTGAGCCCGTTGTTGTAGGCGCGCCCCAGGTCGGAGGCAGCCGGCCCGAGGGTGAACTTCCTCGTCCGGGGGTCCTGCTGCAGGAAGCCCTTCTCGGCGAGGGTGCGGAGGATGCGCGAGGCCGTGGCCTTGTGCAGGCCCAGCCTCCGGCTGATCTCCCCCGTTCCCAGTTCCTGGTTATACGGCGTGAAGGCCAGGAGTATCTCCAGCGCCTTCTCGATGGAATTGGGGTTGTTCTTCTGCATTAGCGACCTAATGTATCATATTATAATACTGTGTATTAGAATATAATATATTATTCGGGCGCGAACTTGTCAACCACGACCTGAATAAGGTTGCGAAGAAAAGCGACGCGAGAACGGCAATACGCGGTTCAAGCGGTCAGGGAAATCGCAAAGGGTTTGCGCCCATCGATTCACAACATCACGCGCTTCAAGCGGTCAGGGAAATCGCAAAGGGTTTGCGCCCATGATAGATAAGGCCGGGCTTCCTTTCCCGGGACAAATCCCGCCCGCGTGCGTCTTCGCGCGGTCTTGATCCATCCCGGGCGAAAGCCCGACCTCGGCGTCTGTTTGCCCGACACCTCTCCTATTCCCCGGCGCGGTTGCGCGACTGGGTCCCGTCGCCCTCGCAGGTGCCGTCCTGCAGCCTGTCCCGGGTGCGGTCGCACTCGCCGGCGCACTCGCCGGCCTGCGAGGACTGTCCTCCGGCGTCCCCGGTCGCTTCCCCGGCGCGGTTGCGCGACTGGGTCCCGTCGCCCTCGCAGGTGCCGTCCTGCAGCCTGTCCCGGGTGCGGTCGCACTCGCCGGCGCACTCGCCTTCCTCCATGCCTTCGCAATGCTCGGCCCTCACCTGGTCGCTCTGGCCCTGGTTGCGGCAGGCGAAGCGCAGGGCTTCCTTCGTGGCGGCCCGTTTAAAAGAGTCGTTGCCGCCACCCGCGGTACCGGCCGCCACGGCCGCTCCCACGGAAACCAGCAAAGCGACAGCCACGGCCACCACCGCTATCACAGTGCCTTTCCTTCTCACTCTCTCACCTCCTTGTACTTTGAATCGTTCTCCGTTCCTTCAAGTTCATCACGCGTACCTGTAAAATGCCGTCTCGTTTCTCCTCGCACCCACACGGACCGGAGCGAACGACCTTCGTCGAACTGCTTGCGCTTCCGCCCGGATACCGCCACGGTGAATTCCTCATTACCATTCCCCGAAAGACGACCTTCGCTTAATCGCCACCGTTTCCGCCTCCAGTGCGACGTTTTTCCGATCCCTCTCCACTTCTCCGCATAAACGCTCCACGATACGAGAATCCGGCGCGATCCCTGCTCTAATCCACTCTCCGAAGCTTTAGGCCGAAGCGGGAGCATCTCCCGACGCGGCTCCTTCAAGCTGTCCCCATCAAGCTTCTTGCAGGGCTTCTAACCTTAAATACGCGCGAGGGCCCCCTCTTGTACGCGCTCATTTCGGGCATCGCGGATGCGTACCGGAGGGGCTTCTTCTCTCGCCGCCGGGAAGCGGACCGCCGGGGCAAACCGGAATCATGGCGACAAAGACGTACATGTGGTCCTATTCTTACGTAGTAATAGTTGAGAGCGCGGAAAGGAAGGTCGTTTGACGCCCCTCGAGGAGCTTGCGATAAGAACGGCGGAAGGTGACCGGGAAGCATTCGCCGAGTTATATCGAGCGCTGATCGATCCCGTTTTCCGCTACCTCTACTGGAATACGGGATCCCGCGAGGACGCGGAGGACCTCGCGGAGGACGTGTTCCTGAAGGCGCTGCTGAGCATGGGGACCTTCGATCCCCGGCGCGGGCAGCTCAAGGCCTGGATCTTCCGTATCGCGCACAACCTGCTCGTGGACCATCAGCGCAAACGGAGCAGGAGGAGAACAACGGAACTGGACGAGGAGGTCGAAGACGTCGCGAAACCTGCTCCTCTACAGATCGAGGATGAGAAGAGGGCGGAAGCCTTGAGGGAATGCCTCGCGGCGCTGCCGTCCACGCAAAGGCAGGTCATCACCATGAAGTACTTCGCCGGGATGGGCAACTCGGAGGTGGCGAAAGCTCTGGGCAGGAGCGAGGGCGCGGTCAACGCCCTGCAGCACCGTGCCCTGCGCCGCCTGGGGGAAACCCTGCGGGATCTTGGCTGGGAGTGACGAAGTGATGAGGGATCGACGCGACGATCATGCCACGGGGAGAAAGCACCCCCACGCCTCCGCCGTTACCGGGGAAGCGATGGCGATGAACCGAAACCGCTGTCATGACACCTTGGGCGTTCGGCTGCAGGGCCAAGGAGGGAAGTGACGGGGCCATGAGAAAGGGAAAGCGGAAAGAGCTGGAGAGGTCGGCGGACGCCTTCCTTGCGAGCTTCCAAGGACCGAACGCCGGGGAGCGCCTGCGGGAATTCGGAGCGCAGAGGATATGGGCTAGGGCGACTTCCGAAAAAGGCGCGAAGCTGGGCTTGGGGGCGAGGCGCGCCCACCGCAGCCCCGCCATTGCGCGTCACGTCCTTTTAACCGTCCTGCTCGTCATGGTGCTGATGGTTTCTTCCGTCACGGGCGCCTACGCGCTTTCCTACGGGGCGCAGCCCGATTCCAGCCTCTACGGCGTCAGGATCTTCTTCGAGCGCGCTCGCATCGCTTTGACCGTATCGGGGCTTGAAGACGCGAGGCTGGAGATGGAGTATTCGCAGCGCCGCATGGACGAACTCGAGGGCATGGTCTCTCGCGGCAGCGGGGAGGGAGCCGATCGCTGGCTTGCGGAATATTCGCGCAACATCGAGCGCGCGGGAGCTTTCCTCGCGGCTGCCTCGACCGAGGAGGCCGAATCGCTGGCCCTGCGTTTCCACGAGATGCTGGACGATCAGGCCAGGCGCATGGAGGGCTTAAGAGATGGCGGACCCCCGCAGTTGGCGGAATCCCTGGAAGAGGCCTACGGGGTTTGTGGCCAGGAGAGAGAGCGCATGCGCAGCCGCTGCGGGGTGGAGAGCTGCGAGGGAGAAAGCGCTACGAATGGAGCAGGCGACGGCGAGGGCGGCAAAGAAAGGGGCGGAAGCAAGAAACCGAAAACTCCCTAGCGTATAACGATTTGCGTCTGGGCTCCTGGATTGACAATGGATGGCATTCCCTTTGCATAGAAGAGCAACCAAAGAAGCGGGAAGGCCGGATTGCACGCACCAAGATCTGGCGCCATCCCGGAAGGGTGGTAATTATGAAGGGAAATCGGTGGTATCTATGGAGCCGGATACATATTCATTACGCTCAAGGATTCGACGATCAAGTCAGCCTCTTTGATATTCGCCTCATCCTTTATCGCCCTAATGCCCACCGCCATTACCGGATCGTGAAATAATTGGCAATATGACCCTTCGCTTTGTATCAGTGCCTTCTTCACCGGATACTCCTTTTCGGCAAAGTCGAATCCTTATGGAAACTTATAACAACATTGATTCCGCGATCTTTACCAGTTCACCGACGGGGATATCCGCCCTTATCCTTATTTTAATATCCTTGCTGAAGAAGTATAGCGTTCTCTTCTCTGGGACATAATATCCAGTGCGGCCCCCAGACAGAGCAATCTCGATGACGTTCAATTCCCCATCTGGATTCACGGTCAGAGATTCACTGTCGGGCAAATCTTTATCGAGTTTCTTCGCTTCGCATATACTTATCTCCGACATGGAATTCCTCAATGTAATATAGAATGGCTTATACCACAGCGGCGCATAATTTGGCGGCAAATTCGTTGGCAAATCGCTGGCCCTCGGATCCCGCCATCCAGTGGAATCCATTTTGTAGGTCTCTGGAATATAGCTTGGAAAAACCGGCGTGAATCCGCAAGTTTCCGGAGCCTCTTGGGGATCCAGGTCACGATATCCTCCATCTCTCCTCTCGCGGCAAGCTTTGCCTTCCAGTTCGGGGGAAAAGATGCTGTCGGGGATTTCGTTGTTTATCTCGTAGTCGGTGACCTCCAAAGTGTTGACAAGCTTACCGTCCTTGTACGTTTCTTTCTTAAGGCAAACCGAGGTGCTTTTTTCAACCCACCTTATTTCGCGATCCGGCAAGTCGGGCCGGGTTATGGCATTATCGGCGTCATGCATTATTTCGAGCCTGTAAGCATCCTTGCCCCGGACCATTTCATCGCCAGCGACATTGACGAGATTTGCGTCTATCAACGTGTTGAGTTCGTTGGCCATAACGTAAGCGCAATCCAGTTCTCCGTAGAAATAGTCGAAGGGCGGGCAATTATCGTATATAGAAATACTTTCTGAATCCGTTGAATAAATACAGCGACCATTTTGTATTATCGTGCTTTTGGTTGGCGGGATGCCTATTGCCTCCAACCCGGTTATTTCGTTATCGATTCTGATCTTATCGGGACCTTTTACCCATATAGTGCTCTTGTCAACTCTGTCGCAGCCAGGTGTTTCCTGTTTTGTGTTTCTTATTTCTACCTCGATCTTGTAACTCTTAATGTCCCTAGCCGTCTCAAAGGCATTCTGTTTTATTTCTGTTGCCAGGGCATCGCTGCTCCCACCCTTTAGCATTATCGGCAATAGCAGTGCCAATATCGTTAAGCTGGATATGACGATAATGGATATAATTACCTTTCGTTTGATTTCCATGATATCCTCCTCGTGCCCTCTTTCAATTGAAATATGATGAACGTTCTACCGCGAATGGTTTACCATTCTCTGAGTATGCCGGTGGTCTTGATGCATAGGATACGTGCAACGGAGAAGAAAAGGTACCGACGTATAGGAAGAGAGATACTGGCGATAACGTGGATTTCCTGAATCGGGATCATGATCCTTGGTAAAACTAGTCACTGCATATCCTTTCTCGTTACGTTTGGTTGTTCTTCATTGAATGTGGTCAGGAAAAAACTTGCATCATCTTGTAAGAAACCGCTTCCGTTGGAACAGCATTTCATAATCTTATACTCCGCGCAGCCTGATCCTGAGAGTGTGCCCAAGGATGGAGATAAAACCGTTGGTCTGGTGTCAGGGCGTTCCGGGCGTAGATGGTGAGACTTCTTCCGCGACGTCCGGCGGCGACTCCTCTTCCCCGCCGCCTCCGCCGGCTTCCTCCGAGGGGGCGTCCATTACCACAATGGGGATCTCTCCCGGCTTGACGTAGCCCATCTTGCGCGCCTCCATCTCCACGTAGCGGTCGGTGAGATCGCGGTCCCTGCGTTCCTGCAAGGAGCGGGTGACCTCCTCTTCCTCCGCAAGGCGCGCCTGCGTGGCGGAGAGATTGCGCCTGCTCTCCACCAGGCGCGTCACCGGGCCTTTTAAGACGAGCGCAACGATCGCTGCGCAAGCGATCGCCGCGAACGCCACGAAGATCCGGCGCCTGCGCCTGACGTGGGGCGGCATCTCCCTTTCGCGCCTCCCGGCGCCCGCGCAGGAGAAGCCGCGGCTGCCGGCAGCGCCATGACCTCCTTCTATCATCCGTAGTCGTCCGCCCCTCGCCGCCCTCCCCGCATCCTCCCTACTCGCGGCAACGGCCTTGATCTCCTTTTTCACCGCCCTCCGAGGATCTTCGCAGCGCCTGAGGCTACCCGCCGTGGCGTTACTCGTTCTCCTCTCCACGGAGCGGCGGATCCCTTTCTGGCCCACACAAGATGTCCCCGCACCCTTGGCCCGCGCGCATGCTTTCGCAGTGCGATTCCGGCCGGAAACCCCACGGCGCACTTGTTTACCCTTTTTACCCCTTGCAACAGCAATATTATTTTTCATCAAACGTATTATAATCCATCAATAGTTAACAAGTCTATAATACATTTCCCAGGGTCCGGGAAAGGGGCGCGCCGGAGAGGCCCACGGCGGGTCGCCTGCCGGGGGATCAGCCGGGCGGGCCTTCCTCCGTCCAGCGCAGCTTCTCCGACAGCTCCTCCAGTTCCCTCCTCTTCGCGGGGTCGATGCGCTCCCAGGCGAACTCGCCTTCCTCGGTGTAGAAGCCCTTGTCCGCGGTCTCCCGGGGATCGAAGGCGGCGGATATCCTGCGTTGCCACTGGTTGAAATTGCCGGCCAGCGGGCTGAGCGCCTTGCGCACCGGAGCTATGAACGCGGACAGGGGGGTCATGCACAGCCGGATGGCGTTGAGGGTTGAGCTGAACTCCATGGGGTTGAGCGAATCCAGGCTCTCCTTGCTGTCCACGGAATAGGCGTAAAGCACCTCGCAGTGCGCCCAGGTGTTGTTCTCGTAGGGGACGAAGTAGGGGTTGTTGCCACCGTCCTCCATGAAGGCGCCGCGAGCGAAAAACTCCTGCTTGGCGGCGGCGATGGCGTCCACCCACTTCATCTGCAGGTCCAGGGCCTCGTTGCCGTCGAGGCAGGTGCCGAATATCCCTCCCGGCCTGAAGGCCAGGGGTATGATGCTCACGCGCAGGAAGTTAAGGGGCATGAAGGCCGCCAGGGGGCCCATCTTGTTCACCTCGAGCATGAAGCCCCCATGGTCGAGCACGATGCGCTTGAGCGCCGCCTCCTGGTATTCCGTCTCCTCCAGGCTGTCCCCGGCCAGGACGAAGGTGAGTGGATAGGCCAGGGTGTCCGCCAGTATGGACCTCAGGGCCTTGGTCTCCAGGATGCCCATGCCCGAGTGCGGCATGACCAGGGCGGTGTAGGCCACGGGCGCGATGCGGACCGCGGCATAGCCTATCTCCGCCTCCCCTATCTTGTACATCGCGTCCGCGAACTCCCCGGGTCCCGGGAAGAAGGCCATGTAGAAGCGTATGTTCTCCGGCACCTCGACGCGCGAATCCAGGATCAACCCCTCTGCCTCCAGGCTCGGGGGCCCGGGCCAGTTGTAGAGCTTGACGGCGCACTTGGTAAATACTCCCAAGCCGGACAGGGCCCCCAGGGCGCCGCGCATGATCCCCCGCAACGACGGGCCGGGCCCGTCCCCGTTGTACCAGCCCAGGCCGGAGCCCAGGGTGCCCAACCTCAACACCTCGCCGTCGGGAAGCACCCATTCCACTCCCAGGACGTTGCGTGCGCTGTAAGCCATGTAGATGCAATCGTGGCCCACGCCGCTCATGGAAGTGGCGCTGGCGAGGGGGGAACAGGAGGGCCCCGCCCCGATGATATGCGTGTTCAGGCCGAGCTTCATGGCCTCCGCCTGAAGCTGCGCGCCGCTCACGTAAGGCTCCACCACTGCGATCATGTTGCGCTCGTCGATCTCGAGGATGCGGTCCATGCGGCGCATGTCCAACTGCACCACCCCCTCGGAAGTAGGCCCGGAAGCGGCTCCCCAACCGGTGGAAAGCGCCTTGAACTTGAGGCCGTGGCGGTTGCAAGCCCTCACCACGGCCTGCACCTCCTCCGTAGTGGAAGGAAGCACCACCGCCACCGGCCTGCGAATCCACAGGGCGGGGTCGTCGTTCAGGAAAGGCTGCCACGCGTACCCTTCCAACACCGCCGGCTCGCGGGAAACGTTCTCGGCTCCCACCGCCTCCTCGAGCTCTCTGTAAGCCTCATCCGAGATCATCGCCACCTCCCCGGGGTCCGATCCTTTTCCGGTGCGAAATCCGCTTTCACCGGCGCGATCCTGACACGCCGTCATCTACCAACCAGGCGGAAACTGCCTTGCGCGTGCTTCAATACCTCATTCCTCGATGGCCAGGCAGTGGATGGTGTTGGTGGTGGGCACGCCTTCCTCTCCGGGCTTCCTTATGCCCGCGGTGACCACCACCGTGTCCCCCGCCGCAGCCAGTCCCTCCGCTCGCGCCGCTTCCCCCGCGGAGAGGAGCATCCCCCTCGTGTCCCCTTCCATCTTCCCCCAACGCGGCAGCACCCCCCAGTAAAGGGCCATCCGCCTGGCTGTCCGCTCATGGGGCGTGGGGGCCAGGATGGGTTGTCCGGGGCGGAAGCGGCTGACCTGCAGGGCGGTGAATCCAGATTCCGTGGGGGTGACGATGGCCCCCGCTCCCAGACGCAAAGCCAACTCGCAGGCGGCATACGCCACCGCCTCCACCCTCCCCCTGCTTATCCAGCGCCGGCGCTCCTCCAGCCAGCGCTCGTACGGCAGCGCGCCCTCGGCCTTGAGGATGATTCTCCGCATGGTGTTCACCGCATCCACTGGGTAAGCCCCCACGGCGGTCTCCCCCGAGAGCATGACCGCGTCGGCTCCCTCCAACACCGCGTTGGCCACGTCGCTTACCTCCGCCCTGGTGGGTGAGGGGTGCTCGATCATGCTCTGCAGCATCTGGGTGGCGATGATCACCGGCTTGCCGCGGCTCGCGGCCGCCTCCACGATGCGCTTCTGCAGCAGGGGCACCTCCTCCAGGGGCATCTCAACTCCCAGGTCCCCCCTGGCCACCATGACCGCATCCGCTTCCGCGATGATCTCATCCGCCCTTTCCACCGCCGCGCGCCTCTCTATCTTGGCGATGACCGGTACGGCGCAGCCCATGCGCCCCATCTCCTCGCGCAACCTCGAGACGTCGGAGGCGGAGCCCACGTAGGACAGCGCCACCCAGTCGATGCCCCGGGAAAGCCCCACCTCCAGGTCGGCCAGGTCTTTTTCCGTCAGCGCCGGAAGGCCCAGGTCGACCCCCGGGGCGCTTATGCCCTTGCGCGAGCGCAGCTTTCCCCCCGCCTCCACCCGGCAGCGGGCTCCCACGGCAGATGATTCCAGCACCCGCAGGCGCAACGCCCCGTCGTCCATGAGCACCTCGTCCCCCGCCGAAAGCCTGCCCGTGAAGCCCTCGACATCCAGGGGGATGCAGGAGGCACCGCAACCCGGTTGCAGGGTGGAGCTGATCACCACCTCCTGCCCCGGGGAAAGGTCGATCCCGCCCCCCGGCAGCTCCCCGACCCGCAGCTTGGGCCCCATGAGGTCAAGGATCACCCCCACCTCCCTGCCTGCGCGCCGGGCGGCCTCGCGCAGCGAGGCGATCTCCTCTGAGATTACGGCGTGGGAGGCGTGGGAGGCGTTGACCCGGGCAACGTCCATGCCCGCCCTCACCATCGCCTCCAATGCCGCCCCGTCGCGGACGGAAGGCCCCAAGGTGGCCACGATCTTGGTCCTGCGCCGGGCCTCCAACCCTCAGCCCCCCCTGAAGGCGACGCGATACACGCCGCCCTCCCCGCAGTAGAACAGCCATCCCCCGGCTTCATCCCACGCCAGGGGAGAGGAGGCGGACACGCGCGTGAAGCGGTAGATCCTTTTCTGTTCGTAATCCAGATACTCCAGCCCTCTTTCGCCCACGTAGGCGACGCGCGCCCCTCGCCGGGAGGGGTAGAAACGGTATCTGGAAGAATCGTCGCCCAGCGATTCGCTGGTGGCCGCCTTCTCGGCCTCTCCCGTCTCCCCCACCTTGAACCAGACGGCCCTCGTCCTGGCCTGGTCCGACGACCGCCATGGCGCCACGTAGAGAGTCTCGCCCAGCGCGGGCCACCACAGGAAACGGGGCTCTCCCTCGCACGGCGCCAGGTATTCCCAGCCCTCCTTGCCCGGTTCCGCCACCTGGAGGTAGTACTCTGACCCTCTATCATCCCCCGTACCGTAACCCTTGCCCCGCGATATCACTTTTCCTCCCGAGGGGTCCCATGCGGCCAGCTCGGCCAGGGGCGCCAGCATGCGGGGGTCTCCGCCCCCGGAGTCCATCACCCATATCTCCGCCGCGCCGCCCGCCTGCGCGCCTTTCTCCGACATCGTCCACAAGATGTGCCTCCCGTCGGGGGAGGGCAGGGGGTCGTAATCTATCTCCGGCCCCTTCGTGAGCTCCATGGTTTGCGTGCTCTCGGCGTCCAGGAGATGGATATCCCCTCCGTCCTCGTAGACCAGGCGCCTGGAGCCGTACAGCCAGGCGAGGCTGCGCCCGGAGACCTCCCGCTCGTAGAAGGCGCCTCCCCCTCCCGAGACGGTTAACACGCTCAACCGGGATATGCCCCCTTGGGCCGGCCTTTCCAGCAAGGCGATCATCTCGCCGTCGGAGCTCACGTCCATGGCAACGATCTCCATGCCCGTTGCGGGCAGGACGAGTTCCCCCGGAGACTCCACCTCGCGCACCGGCGTCCTGGGGACTACCACCATGCCGGAAAGGATATCCAGCATGAGGTAGCTGATACCCACCAGGACGACGCAGGCAGCCATCATCACCACCACCACGACCACGAAACGCTTGGAGATAGGCCCTCACCCCTTTCTCGAAACCGGGCCCGCGCTTGCCCGTGGCGCTCCGCTCCTTCCGGACAGGTCCTCCTGCGCCCTCAGCCCTCCAGCGCCTCCCTTCCCGGAAACCTGGCAGCCTCCCCCAACTCCTCCTCGATGCGCAGGAGCTGGTTGTACTTGCATACCCTGTCGGTGCGCGCCGGAGCTCCCGTCTTTATAAGGCCGCACCCTGTGGCGACCGCCAGGTCCGAGATGGTGGTGTCCTCGGTCTCGCCCGAGCGGTGGGATACCACGCACGCGTACCCGGAGTGGAAGGCGTAGTCCATCACCTGCAAGGTCTCGGTCAGGGTCCCGATCTGGTTGAGCTTGATGAGGATGGCGTTCGCCACCCCTTCCTCCACTCCCTTTTTAAGGATCTTGATGTTGGTGACGAAGATATCGTCGCCCACCAGGCGCACCCGTCCTCCCAGGCGGGAGGTGAGCAGTTTCCACCCCTCCCAGTCCCCTTCCGCCATCCCGTCCTCGATGGAAACGATGGGAAATTCTTCCATCAACCCCTGGTAGTAATCCACCAGGGCTTCCGCCTCCAACCTTCGGCCCTCACCCGAGAAGGCATAACCGCCGTCCTCGAACAACTCGCTCGCTGCCACGTCCAGCGCCAGGGCCACGTCCTCTCCCGGCCGATATCCCGCCTCTCCGATGGCTTCCACGATCACCTCCAGGGCGGCGCGGTTGTTCTCCAGGCTGGGCGCGAAACCCCCTTCGTCCCCGATGGCGGTGCTCAACCCCCGCTTTTTCAGCACCCCGCGCAGGGAATGGTAGACCTCCGCGCCCATGCGCAGCGCCTCGCGGAAGCTCTCCGCGCCCCAGGGAAGCACCATGAACTCCTGGATGTCCACGTTGTTGTCCGCGTGGGCCCCCCCGTTGAGGATGTTCATCATGGGTACCGGCAGCAGGTTAGCCCCGCTTCCCCCCAGGTATGCGTACAGGGGAACGCCCTTCTCCGCGGCCGCCGCCTTCGCCACCGCCAGCGACACCGCGAGGATGGCGTTGGCCCCGAGGCGGGACTTGTCCTCCGTGCCGTCCAGCTCCACCAGGGCGCGGTCGATATCCTCCTGGGCGGAAACCTCCATGCCCAGCAGCCGCGGAGCGATCTCCTCGTTCACGTTGCGCACCGCCTTCAGGACCCCCTTACCCCCGTACCTCTCGCCGCCGTCGCGCAGCTCGAGGGCCTCCAGGGTGCCGGTGGAAGCGCCCGAGGGCACAGCTGCGCGGCTTACCCCCCAGGCCCCATACGCCTCCGCCTCCACGGTGGGGTTGCCGCGCGAGTCCAGTATCTCACGCGCCTTTATGGCCTTGATCTCGGACATACACACCTCCCATGCGCCGTAAGCGTTTCTTTTACATAACCGTTATTTCCGGAAGGCGCCGCACGCGCGAGCCCTGCTTCGCTTGCCTCCCGGCGCGAATCCCCCGTGAGCGGCGTCACCGGGTGGCGGGCGGTCGCTATCCCCCATAACTACGTGCTTATAAAAGGCGCGCCAACTCCTCTGGGTATATCCATCCCCACGGGCAGGCAGCGTTTTTATCGCCCACGCTCACGGACGGCCTCCACTCCTCCCGGTCTCCGCCCATACTTATTATAAACGCCGCCGCACATATCATGGACATGGACGCTGGGGAAAGAAACGTTACATCTACGAAAAAAGGCGGTAGCGTAAAAGTAATTGTGTCTGGGTAGCTCTGGACAAGAACCAAAGCAATTAAATAGCCTTCCTCCTAGGAAAACTCGAAGAGAGGAGGAAGGCTATGTCGAAACGTGATGAGCACGGGTAGCGTAAAAGTAATTGTGTCTGGGTAGCTCTGGACAAGAACCAAAGCAATTAAATAGCCTTCCTCCTAGGAAAACTCGAAGAGAGGAGGAAGGCTATGTCGAAACGTGATGAGCACGCTTCAAGGGAAATGGTCACACGTTTAAGGGAAGAGGTCAAGCAGAGGGAAAAGGCGATTATGCAGAGGCTCATGGAGGAGGAAAGGGAGCTCTTCCTGGACGAACACCAAGAAGACAAGGGCAACGGCTTCTATGAGCGCTCCCTTCTCACCTCAAGCGGACTCATAGAGGACTTAAGGGTGCCCAGGACGCGCTCCGGGGAGTTCTATCCCGCTATACTGCCTGGGAGAAGAAGGGCCTCTATAGACCTGGGAGACCTTGTGCTCCTGCTCTTCGAGTGCGGAGTCAGTACCCGAAAGGTCCAGCAGGTGCTGGAGCTTTACTACGGCGCTTATTACTCCCATGCACTCATCGCCAGGCTCGCCAGCGTGACCCTGGCAGAGATCGAGGCATGGAGGATGCGGCCCTTAAAAAAGGAGGTACTTCTCCCTCCACATAGACGCCTGCTTTCTCTCCCTGAAGAGAGGATCCTACAAGAAGGAGCCCGTCTACATAGCCCAGGGCACAGACCACGAGGGGGAACGGGAGATCCTGGGTTTCTGGGTCATGGGGAGTGAGGGGGAGAGCTCTCGCGCCTGGCGCGAGATCTTCTCCGAGCTCAAACAAAGGGGCCTGGAGCGCATAGACATCGTGGTCTCCGATGACCTTCCGGGCATCGAAGAGGCTGTGGCTTCGGTCTTCCCCTCCGCCGACCACCAGCTCTGTTTGGTGCACGCCATGCGTGCTTCCCAGAGAAAGGCGAGGATAAGGGACTGGGAGAAGGTCTCAGGTGACCTCAAGGCCATCTACGGGGCTTCCAGCGGGAAAGATGCGGAGGAGGCCTTTGCCGCCTTTCAGGAGGCGTGGAAGAAGCGTTACCCTCACCTGGTGCGCTACTGGAGGGAGAACCTTCCTCACCTCACCGCCTTCTTGAAGTATCCAGAGCAGGTGCGCCCCTATATCTACACCACCAACCAGCTGGAGAGGATCAACAAGGAGGTGAAAAGGAGGTGCAGGGTCATCGAGGTCTTCTCGTCGGAAGATAGCCTGTTGACCGTCCTCTACCTCGTTTTGAAATCCGAGAACGAAAAGCTTTCCCGAAGGAAACTCAGGGGATTTAAGGATCTGGTTTGGGAGGAAGGCTGAGCTTCGGACACAATTAACTTGACGCTACCACGCTTTTGCGTCGGGGTACGGAAGCAAGGGAGAATCGTAACGCATGAATGCGACTATGCGAATCAAACCTACCTGACGGACGAAACGGAATTCGGAGCTGTTCTTATAGAGGGAGGGATGGCTTTTCGTGTCGCGGCGGGTTCAGGAAGCAATCGGCGAGAGGCCTAGCTCCCCGTGTACCCCTCCGCGAAGTACCAGCGCCGCGAGGGGGCGTCGGTGCCCTGGGAGCAGCTTCCCCCGTCCCGCTTCCCGTAATTGAAGTACATGGCGCGCTCCGCAACCAGGGGCCGGTCGGACTCCACCCGGGTGGAGAACTCGGCGTCCCCAAGCCCCGGAAGGTCGTCCACGTGCACGGTAAACCGGGATCCGGGGGCTATCAGCGCCTCCTGCTCAACCGTGGCGCCATCCCCCTTCATGTAGGTCAGCACCGCCCTGGCCGGGCTATCGCCGGGGTTCTGCAGCAACAGGTAGGTGTCGAACTCGCCTCCGGTGTAGCCCTCGGCGAAGTACCAGTCCTCTGAGGGCTCCTTCACTCCCATGGCGTCGTGGCCCCCCTGCCGGCCCCGGTAGGAGAAATACATGGCACGCTCCGCCACCAGGGGCCGGTCGGACTCCACCCGGGTGGAGAACTCGGCGTCCTCCATCCCCTGGATACCGTCAACGTGCACGGTGGCGCGGCTGCGCGCAGGCACCTCGAGGGAGAGCTCCCGCGAAGCGGCGTCGGGGAGCATGAAGGTCAGCTTGGCCGTGGACGGGGCATCCTCAGGGTTGGAGAGCAGGATGTAGGTGTCGAACTCACCCCCGGTGTAGCCCTCGGCGAAGTACCAGGCTCGCCGCGTCTCCGGGGTTCCCTCCGCCGCGCTGCCCCCCGCGTGACCGGCATAGCGGAAGTACATGGCCCGCTCCGCCACCACCGGCAGATCGCTCTTCATGTGGGCCGAGAACTCGCCGTCCTCCATGCCCGGCTCCATGTCCATCCAGATGGTCATGCGCGAGGACGGAGCCAGGGTGTAGTAGATGCAATCCGCCTCCCCGCCGTTGCCCAGGAAGGAGACCTCCAGGTGGGCCTCGGCGTCGTTGGGGTTCTGGACCAGGAAAAAGGTGTCGAACTCACCCGCGGTGTAGCCCTCGGCGAAATACCATTCCCCGCGCGCCTCCTTCGTGCCCATGCAGGCGTGCCCACCCCTGATGCCGCTGCCCAGGAAATCGAAGTACATGGCCCTCTCGGCCACCACGGGTTGATCGGATTCCACCGCGATGGAGACCTCCGAGTTCTGCACGCGGTCGTTGACGAAGACGGTGTGCCTGGAATGCGGCGGCACCTCGCAGGACTCCTCCAGGGTGCCACCGCCGGGGAACATGTAGGTCACGGTGCACGCGGCGGGCGCGTCGCCGGGGTTCTGGATAAGCAGGTACTCGTCGAAGTTCTGGGAGGCTATAGAGAAGAAATGCGTCTCCAGCCCCACCACGGATGCGAAGAGGGTGCCGCTAACCGTCCTGCTGCCCGCGCTGCCGTCGATGCGAATCTGCTTGACCCGTCCCGAGGTCCAGCGGGAGAGGATATCCAGGCCGTAGAGCGTCCCCACCGCGGTGTCCGCGTTGGCGTTGAGTTTCGCCTGCAGCTCCTCCCAGGTCATGGTCACCTGCCAGTCGTGGTCCTCGTCGGCGGCGCAGGCGTCGTCGGGCACCGGGCTGAGATAGGGAACGGGGTTGCCTCCCCATGCCTCGTCCGTTCCCGCCGTGTACCCGCCGCAGCAGGAGCTGTAGGCGGCTATTATGGGTTGGCCCCCGTAGGTGATTATCTCCCCCGCGGTGGCGTTGACCGCCGCCACGGTGTTAGGCCTCTTCGCTGGGTCGATCTGCTCGTTGAAAGCCTGGCAACAACTTCCATAGGGGCAGATGTCGTAGCCGTCCTTGGCGTGCTTGCCACGGGCGATCACCGAGAGCACGTAGGTTCGGGCTGCCACCATGAGCACCCTCAATCCCTGGGCGGGCCAGCTGTCGGGCTCCTCCTGCAGGCGGTATAGGTATTCCTTGAGCGGGTAGGTGCGCACCACGTTGTCGCGACACAGCACCCTGATGGGCATGTCGTCGCTCACGCGGGAGAAGTCCACCCCGGTGTAGTAGGCGCGGATGATCTGGTGATATTCCTCGCCCCGCAAGGCGCGGAAATAGACGCCCGCCATGCAGAGCCCGACCCCGTGTCCCCTGCCGTGCCCCACGAAGGTTATCTTGCCTCCGCCGGCCACCGCCTCCGTGCCCGGCATGGAGGGTCCGCCGACAGAGAGGGCCATGAGCGTTGCGACCAAGCATGCTGCCACCGCCAGAAACCCGCCCCTGGCGGCGCCTGGTCCGGCGCGCCTTCCGTAACCCTTCTTCCCGGTGCCCATAAGCCGGGGGCGCGGCGCGCGGCGCAAACCGCGATCGAGGCGCTCTCCGGGCTCAGTCTTTCCCATCTTCATACGCGTCTATCCATTTTAGCCGTCGTGAACATTCAACAATAGTTGATATATTATAACAGTATTATAAAAAAACAACAGGTTTTCCGCTAGTTTGCCTCCACGGATTACGTAAGCCTCAGCATTGCCCTGTCCACTCTCTTCGCCTTGGATGGAGGACGCAGCGCGAATAAAAGCGAGGTATTACATGAGGATCGACTCTGCCCAATCTACTCTCTTCGCCTTGGAGGGTTCAGATGCGGTGGCGTGCCTGCAAGACGGCATGAGTTAGGGGACTGCCTCCATTAAAGGGATTAGGGACACGGTCAGGAGGACAGTCGCATTGCGGTCAGATCACGCCGTCCTTGATGGCCTTGATGATCACCTGGGCGCGGTCCTCCACGTCCAGCTTGCGGAAGATATTGCGCAGGTGGGTCTTCACCGTGCTAATGGTGATGCCCAGCTCCCGGGCTATGGACTTGTTGCTGTAGCCCTAGGCGACGAGGCGCAGGATGTCCGTTTCCCTGTCCGTCAGCGTTTCGTACACTCCCTTCAGCCCGCCCTCCGCTTGCGGAGAGTCGCCCTGTTGTTGCAAAATGCTTACCAATTTCTGGGTTATGGTCGATGCCACCAGGGGGACTCCTTGCGCCGCCGAGTAGATGGCGCTAAGCAACTGCTCTTTGCCGCAGTCCTTGAGGATATAGCCGATAGCGCCCGCCCTTATGGCCTCGGCGGCGATCTCCAGGTCGTCGTACACGGTAAGCATGATGGCCTGGACCTCGCACGTTTCAGGATCACCCTTAAGGCGGCGCACCACCTCGATCCCGCTGATGTCGGGGAGCTTCACGTCCACCAGCATCACCCGGGGCTTCAGCGCCCGCGCCATCCCCAGCGCCTCCTCACCATTGCGAGCCTCACCCACAAAGCGTATCCTTTTTTCCTTCTCCAGCACGCGGTTTATTCCCATGCGCACGATTTCGTGGTCATCCACCACCGCGAGGGTAATCTCATCCATTGACCCTCAACTCCCCGTCCACCGCGGAATGGGCGGGTATTCTGAAGAAAACCCGCGTCCCTGCTCCGGGGCGCGACTCGACGGTCACGCTACCCTGCATCAGCTCCGCCCTCTCCTCCATTCCCTTGATGCCCAGGCAATCTCCCATGGCCATCCTCTCACGCACCTCGCGCTCCACGAACCCCACCCCATCGTCCTCGATACACATCACGATCCCGCCGTCGCGCCCGTCCAGGAGGAAACTCAGCCTTTCCGCGCGGGCGTGGCGGGAGACGTTGGAGAGCGCCTCCTGGGCGACCCTGAACAGCGTGACCTCGACCAGGGGCCCCAGCCCGCCTATATCCCCCCGCATCTCGAGTTCCAGTTCAAGCCCATTCTCCGCTGCGAACCTCTCCAGGTAGGTGCGCAGAGTCCTCTCCAGCCCCAACACCTCGAGGGAAGACGGGCGTAGATCGGAGACCAGCCTGCGAAGATCGCTCAAACCGTCCCTGGCCATTTTCTTTAGCTCTCGTATCTGGGATGCCAATTGAGGCGAGTCTTTGGCGAGGGATTCCATCTCCTCGAGGCGGAAGAGGGCATCGAGGAAGAAGGGGGCCATCCCGTCGTGAAGCTCCCTGGCGATGCGGATCCTCTCCTCCTCCTGCGCCACGGAGGTGGTATGGACCAGGCGCTGCAGGCGCGCGCTCTTGTCCACGAGCTGCTGCAGCAAGCGGGAGTTCAGCAACGAGACCGCCAGTTGCGTCGACAGGGTAGCGATGAGGTCGAACTCCTCCAGCCTGAAGCTCGCGGCTCCGGCCTTTCCTCCCATCCAGAGAAGCCCAGTGTCCTCTCCCCCCACCTCCAGGGGCACGGAGATGAATTCCCCCTCCTCCTCCTCCCTCCACAGGTATTCCTCGACCTTGCTGTGTCGCAGCGTGCGAACGATTCCCGTGTCCACCCGGTCCATGTAGAAGCCCTTGCGGTAGAGCTTCTCCCTCTTGCGCCAGTAGGCGGATAAGCTTCCGTCCTCGCTCTCGATACAATAGCCGTGTTCGCCCGGGATCACCATGGAGCCCTCGAGCATTCCCCGCTTGAAGGAGGCCACGGCATGGAACGGGTCCCCCGAGAAGCCCACCACCCGGTACACGCCGTCATCCTTTATCAGAACCGCACAGAGTCGCAGGCCCAACGACGACCTGGCCCTTTCCGCCACGCCCATGGCCAGCTCCTCCAACCTGCCCACGGTGCGTATGGAGCGGCCCAGCTCCAGTAGAAGCTCTCCCTCCGCCAGGTCGCGCCCGTACAGCCAGCGCTCCGCGAACCTCGTGGCCCAAGACTGCTGCCTGTGGTAGGCCACCAGGAAGGGCACCGCGGACAACGCCATGAGGACATAGGTGGTGGGGTGCAGCCCGAGGCCCAGGGGATAGACATAGAAAAGGCACAGGAGCATAAAGAGGCAGATATCGCAGGCGATCACGGCCGCGTTGATCAGGGTGTGCTTGGCGACGGTATGGATGTCCACGAACAACCCGTAACGGAGAATTCCGTATGCGAGCAGGGAGACGAAAAAGATGCTGGACTGTGGGGTGCTGATGACCCGGTTGAGTTCCAGGTTCTGGATGGCATTCGCTATGAGCATGGGTATGGGGGCCAGTGCCAGGATTAGCAAACCCTTGCGTCCCCGCACAGACACGCTGCGCCCGCGCTCGCGGAGGAAGATCACGGTGGATGCTATGATCTCCGAAAACCCCAGGGCGGTGAGGAACCAGAAATAGGGAGTCCGGGTGACGTTGATTCCCTGGCCGTATTCGGTCAGGTAATAGGACGTGTATACCAGGTTCGTGGTGTAGAGGGCCACCAGGCTGAAGATCCACGGCAGGTACAGGGCGGCCAGAACCGCGGCGGCCTTGCGACGTTCGCGCATGAACTTCTTGACTGTGGGAAAACACAGGGCGAGCAACAGGTAACTGGGGACCAGCAACAGCTCCCCTATACCCTGGAACTTGGTCCAGAAGATCTTGTCCTGCAGGGTCTGGGAAGCGACGGTCATGGCCTCGCCAATGGCCCACAGGGCCATGGTCACGGAGATGAACAGGAAAATAGCGCCGTGGAGCTGCCGCCGGCTCTTGAGGAAAGCGAACAGCCCTATGCACAGGCTCGCCAGGCCGGAGGCCACGGTGATGGCTCTCTGCAGTTCATCGACCATACGGGGATTATACCATTATTTTCCCTATTCCTTCCCATTCCGGGATAACTCTCTTGGCACCCCCTCCCCTCTTATACCTCCGGTTTTCAGCCTTTTTCCGTGTCCACCACAAAAGCCATGGCGAGATCTTTACGATGATCTCTCCACGGCAAGCTCGGACGCGCCATCTGCAGTAAATGTCGCGCTTCCCTGCCCGCTTGCTACCAAGGGGGCGGGGGTCCCGGATAAGGCGGCATCTCGGGGATATCGGGCGGGATATAGACCCCGGCATCGAAGGTCTTGAACTCCGCCGGGCCCAAAGGCAGAGGCAGGCCGATGGCCGCGTACACGTAGAGGTGGATGTTTAGGTCTTTTATGGCACCTCCCCTCCTGCCTATGGTGTAATCTGGATCCTGGTCAGCCCGCAAGATGCCAACGACGAGATCGGGATCTATGAAGGCGAGCAGGTCGGTGAGGAATTCCTCTCCCGCGTTGTTCACCGCCTGGGCTATGGGCCCGGGGTCCAGGTTCACCAGGAGATCTACCAGGAACTGGTATCCTGCCCGGTTCAGCAAGTCCGCTATATCCGCCCCACTCATGTGCGGCGATGAGAGCAACCTCTCGATGAGGGAGGAGCCGGGGTGCAGGGCGTACTCGGCGTTGATGGCCCGGGCCACCACCGCCCCGTCCAGGTTGGAAAGCAGGCCGGAGACGA
>JABLXL010000005.1 GCA_013178005.1 Actinomycetota bacterium | reverse complement strand
TCTCCGAACTCGGACTCATCACCTTGGAGGCCCGCTGCTCCGCTTAACCTTGCCGAACCGCCGTGTACGGACCCGTACGCACGGTGGTGTGACAGGGACAGCCCGCGAGGGCCTACCTATGTCGATTTATAAATGTTGAAAATCAGGGAGCGGTTGTCTTGACCAGGGCAAAGGCAGGATATGCGAGCTAAGCTGCCCTTCAAACCGAACTGAGCATGGCTCCCAGCGCCTCCAGGAGGAGGTCCACGTCTTCGGCCGTGTTCAGGTAGCTCAAACCGGCGCGCACCACCCCGCTCTCCAGGGTTCCGATGGTGCGGTGGGCGAGCGGCGAGCAGTGCAGGCCCGATCGCACGCGGATGCCGTAGGCATCGTCCAGGCGCGAGGCCACCTCCGAGGAGGTAAGCCCGGCGAGGTTGAAGGAAACGATGCCCACCCTGCGTTCCCAGTCGCGGGGCCCGTACACGGTGATGCCTTTCATGCGATCCAGGCCCTCCAGCATCCGGAGGGTCAGCTCCTCCTCGTGCCCACGGATGTTCTCCACTCCGGCCTCCAGGACGAACTCCACCCCCGCCCTCAGTCCCGCCAGCCCGAAGGCGTTGAGGGTGCCGCTCTCGTAGCGGTCGGGCAGGAACTCCGGCTGGGAGGAGCTCTCCGAGAGGCTTCCCGTCCCCCCGTAGGAGAGTGGCTCCACCTCCCATCCTGACGCGATATACAGCACGCCCGTGCCCTGGGGCCCGAAAAGCTCCTTGTGCCCGGAGAAAGCCAGGTAATGGACGCCCATGGCCTCGGGGTGGAGCTCTTTGCGGCCGGCGGTCTGGGCGGCGTCCAGAAGGAACGCTATGCGGCGCTCGTCCGCTATCTCCGCTATATCTTCCACCGGCAGCAGTCCGCCCGTGACGTTGGAGGCGTGAACGCAGGCGATGAGGCGCGTCTCGGGCGTGATCGCCGCCCTGACCGCCGAAGGCTCCAGGGCGCCGTCCTTTCCGCATTCCACGATGGAATAGGTGATGGCGCCCGAGCGCGCCATGGCCTCCAGGGGCCTCCATACCGAGTTGTGTTCGAGTGAGGTGATCACCGCGTGGCCGCCGCCGCGCATCACCCCTTGTATGGCCACGTTCAAGGCCTCGGTGGCGTTCTTGGTGAAGATGACCCGCGAGGGGTCGCCTACGCGCAGGAGGCGCGCCACCGCGTCCCGGGCCCGCAGCACCTCCCGCCCCGCCTCCAGCGAGCGCGCGTGCCCGCCTCGCCCCGGGTTGCCCCCCACCTCGCGCGCGAAGCGCTCCAGGGCCGCGTACACTGCTTCCGGCTTGGGGTAGGTGGTGGCTGCGTTGTCCAGGTAAACCTCGCGCAATGCCGCCTCCCGGGCCGTTTCGTCCATTTGGTGATCAGGCTCAATGATAGCATCCCCTCGTTAGCCCGAGAATGGTACGGTTTAAGGAAAGCAAAGTGGGAGTCGATGGATAAGATGAACACAGGGACGCGAGGGAATTGCATGGGACACATGTCTTTATACGAGGCGGGAGCGCGACGCGCGACAGCGGCGCTGGCCATGGCAGCCCTGGTGGCGATGGTACTGGCGGCGCCGTTCGCGGGTCCGGGGACCGCGGGCGCGCAGGCGAGCTTCAACGACATCGCTGGCCAGCCCGCGGAGATCCAGCAGGCGATTATATATGCAGCCGACAAGGGCTATATGCAGGGATATGGCGATGGAGGTTTCCACCCCAATGACGCCACCTCGCGCATCGACTGCGCCCGCGCGCTGGTGGCCATCTTCGGCCACGAGGGCGAAAGCGCCGATCCCTCCATAACCTTCACGGACCTCCCCGAAAGCGACCCCGCCTTCAAGTGGGCCAACCTGGCGGTCAAGCACGGATACCTGGACCGCTTGCCCGACGGGTCCTTCGCCCCTAACCAGGGAGTCCTCTTCGAGAGGGTGGCCCAGGCGGCGGCGGTGGGGATGGGGCTGAACGACGTGGCCATGAACGTGAACCAGCTCATAGGGGGAGCGCCGTATTACGGTGGCGCCATGACCGTTTTCATGGACCTGCACCTCAAGTACCGCTACAGCAAGGTCTGGCCGGGGCAGTCCTACCCCCGGGGCGAGATGGCTTTAACCCTCTACCGCATAGACAACGTGGAGAGCTGGCGGCCGTGGTACGTCCGCGAGTCCTTCACCGCGGCCACGTGCCGATTGCCGGAGGCGTCCTCTGAACAGTTCCAGGCGGTGAGCTTCGGCTTTGAACGCCTGGGATGCCCCTACGTCTACGGCGGCGAGCGGGAATCCGAGGGCGGATTCGACTGCTCGGGCTTCGTCTACAATACCTTGAGCATCCGCCTCGGTTACCCCATGATGCGGGTGGCCGACGACCAGGCGCGCGACAGCCGCTACCTCTACGTCACCCGGGGAGCCCTGGAACCCGGGGACGCCATCTTCTTCTACGAGGAGGCCGGCGCCGACCCCTCGGGTTACATCGGCCACGCGGGGATGTACGTGGGCAACGGGCTTTTCATCCATTCCACGGGGTCGAACGGCGGGGTGAGCATCGACTGCCTGGACAACAACGACTACTGGGGCACGCATTTCGCCTGGGGGCGGAGGGTGGTGGGGGGTCCTTACAACGACCGCTTCGATACCTGGCTGCTGCTCTACAACCCCTCCGACGAGGAGTTGCCGGTGGAGGTCAAATACCTCCTGCCGCAGGGGGAGCCCTCCGTGCAGGAATATACCGTGGCGCCGCGCAGCCGTTACAACGTGCCCGTGGACAACCTCCTTCCCTGGGACGAGTTCTCCATGCAGATCACCGCCCCGGAGCCGGGAGTGGTGGCGGAACGCGCCATGTACTTCGACTACCTCGACTGGGCCGATGGGGGTCACGCCTCGGTGGGCGACGTGGAGGCGGCCTTGAAAGGATACTTCGCGGAGGGCTACACCGGCGAGGGTTTCGATACCTGGCTGCTCCTGGCAAACCCCGGCAGCGAGGAGGCCAGGGTGGAGGTCTCCTACCTCTTGGAGAGCGGAAGCCCTGTGATTGAAGAATACGCCATTCCCCCCCATAGCCGCTTCACCGTCAAGGTGAACGACGTGGAGGGCGTGGGGCGGGGCGGCGTGGGGATCTCGTACCGTTCGCTGAACGGTATCCCGGTGGCGGCGGAGAGGGCGGTCTATTTCGACTACCATGGCATCACCGACGGACACTGCTCCCAGGCGGTGGAAGCGGTTTCCACCCATCTCTACCTCGCCGAGGGCTACACCGGCGAGGGCTTCGACACCTGGATACTCCTGGCCAACCCCAACCCCGATCCCGCGGAGGTGGAGGTCTCCTTCCTGGTGCAGGGCGGGCGGAACGTCAGCACGGTAAGGGAGGTCGCGCCACACTCGCGCCTCACCATCAACGCGCGCGAGCTGGTCGACGACGCCTCCTTCGGGGTCGCAATCGACTCGCGGAACGGGGTGGGGATAGTCGCTGAGCGCGCCATGTATTTCCGTTACCATGGCGCGATAGGGGGAGGCCATTGCTCCGCCGCCGTCGGTGGTCCGGCGAGGACCATGTACCTCGCCGAGGGCTACGCCGGTGGGAGTTTCGACACCTGGATACTGCTGGCTAACCCCAACGCCGAGGTCGCCCACGTCACCGTCACCTTTGCCCGCGAGGACGGCGGGCAAGTGGTGCGGATGTTGGACATCCCCGCCCGCTCGCGCTCCAGCATCCTGGCCAACGAGGTGGGAGGCCTGGAGGGAAGCTCTTTCTCCACCCGCGTGGACTGCGACCTCCCCCTTTTCGTGGAGCGCTCCATGTATTTCTACTACCAGGACCGCTCGGGCGGAACCAACTGTCCCGCGCTGGAAGCGCCTTCCACCCAGCGCTTCTTCGCCGAGGGCTACACCGGAGGATGAGCGGCACCTTCTCTCGCTGCGATGCATTCGGAGATTACTGGGTCAACGTTTGTGCGCACTACACTGGAGAATGAGCGGTGCCTTCTCCCCCCACGCCGCCGCGGCGGGAGTTGAGCGAGGCCGCCTCACATGCAAATGCCCGCTGATCTCCCTCGGTGTGGCCCTGAAGGGATTGCGTGGCAGGGGGAAGCGGAAGGCCTGGACGAAAGGATAAAGGGGAAGCCTTCTTTCTGACTTCCGGGTGGAAACGCGGATACATCCACTGGCGATGTGGAAAAAGAGTTGCCGGTTAAGGTATAGATATACCATCGCATCTCGAACGCATTACCTTAAAAATTTTTCAGCAAGCCATTGGTGCAAAGCAGAGCAGGCCAAGGCGTTAAGACCCGCACTGCTTGACCAACGGTTTAACCGGGTTAAAAGGATATATGGCTTTGCGCGGAAGGAATGGGTGCCTGTGAATCGGATGCCGAGCCGCGAGGAGTTCGAGGAGATGGTGGAGGAGGCCCTGGAGGGGTTCCCGGAGGAGTTCCGCCGCCTGGTCCTCGACAACCTCGCGGTGGTGGTGGAGGACGTCGCCTCCCCGCGCGAGGCGCGTTCGGCCGGGGTCGAGGACCCCATGATGCTCCTGGGGCTTTACACGGGCGTTCCCTTCACCCGCTGGGGGAGAGGCCATTACATGGGCCCTCCGGACGTGATCAGGATATACCGCCTGCCTATCCTGGCGGAGGTGGGAAGGGAAGGAGACGTGCTCGAAAAAGTGCGGCAGGTGGTGCTGCACGAACTGGGGCACCGCGCGGGCCTGGACGAGCGACGCCTGCGTGAACTCGGCGTTTAATGAAGGGCGGAGAGGGCCGCGCCCATAGCCCCCACGAGCTGCGGGTTCTCCGGGATGAGCAAGGGAATTCCGAGGCGTCTCTCCAGCAAGGCCTTGAGGCAAGGGTTGCGCGCCACCCCGCCCGCGAACACCACCTCGCGCTCGATCCCCACCCGCTTAAGCAAGGACACCGCGCGGTCGCAGATGGCTTCGTGCAGCCCCCGGGCTATCTCCGGCCGGGGCGTCCCGCGGGCTATGAGGCCTGTCACCTCGGACTCGGCGAACACCGTGCACATGCTGGAGATCTTAACCTCCGCCTCCGTCTCCAGCGCTATACGTCCCATCTCGTCGATGGTGAGGCCCATGGCCGCGGCCATCACCTCCAGGAACTTGCCCGTGCCCGCCGCGCAGCGATCGTTCATCTGGAAATCGGCGACCTTTCCGCCCGGCGCCAGGGATATAGCCTTGGTATCCTGGCCTCCGATGTCCAGTATGGTGCGGCACTGCGGGAAAAGCCGGTGGCACCCCAGCGCGAAGGCCTTGATCTCGGTGATGGTGCGGTCCGCGAAATTGGCCTGGGCCAGGTGCCTGCCGTACCCCGTGGCCACCAGGAGATCGAATTCGCGCCCCTCGAGGAGCTGACGGCATTGAGCGAGGGGGTCGAAGGTGGTGGCGATCACCTCGCCCCACCTCACTTCGTCGCCGTCCATCTCCACCAGGGCTATGGTCCGCGATCCGATGTCCAGTCCGCCTATGGCCATGCGATCACCCTTCCTTGCCTCTCCGCTCCTTCCCGTGGGCATGATACAAGAACATACACCATGGGACACGGGTCACGCTACGTCATACCGGACCACCGGCCTCGTGGTTTCGCGGCGGCATTGTCGGAGCGAGCCGGGGTTGTTTACCGCAGATCCAGCCCGCGCGCCCCAGCGCCCTAAAACAAAGGTCGTGATCCGGCGCCTGGAACGCATGACACAAAGACACATTTTCTGGGACGTGGATCACACCAAGGTATGCCTGGCCACCGCGCCTTACAATTTGCCCGCGACCTCATGGAGCGGAGCGAGGGATTTTCCCTTGGCTCCGCTCCACTCAAGCGCGTATCCCCGGCTAGCCTTGGTAAACCAGCCGCCTCATGGCTTACCGGTCGGGAAACCGTCAAGCCGCGGCGGCAAGGGAAGTCATGCTTTCTCCCGACTGCCCGTCATCTCGATAAGCGCCTGCACGCGGGTGGAAAGCTGCCCCACGTCCTCGGCGCTGTAGTCCGTCTCCAGGTAGAGGAAAGGCACCCCCAGCTCCTCCAGCTCGCGCTGCACCCCGAACGCCTCCACGGTGTAGGGGTCGCAGAATTGCAGGGCGTAGTATACCACCGCGTCGATGTCGTAATCGCGCACCAGCTCTTTCAGGTGGTCGACGCGCTCACGGTTGGGGGTGAAGATGGCGCAGTGTATATTGAGATAGCGGTCGGCGATGGCATCCAGGAGGGCATCCATATCCGGGGCCTCCTCGTCCACCAGGTTGTCGAAGTAGCGGATGCCGGTGCACATCTCGTCCATGGCCACCACCGCCCCCGAGGTCTCGATGATGGTGGCTACCTTCCAGTTGGGTAGGGCCATGGGGCACCCCGAGAGGAGGATGCGGGGACGGTGCGCGCCGCCGATGGCGATTCCACCGTCGCGGCGCCTCTCCAGCTCGTCGCAGAGGGCGTTCACCTTCTCGGTGAGGCGAGCGGGGTCGTCGTAGAAGGCGATCTGGGCTACCAGCAGGGCGTCCCTTCCGGAGATGACCGGTGGGTCGCTCTTGCGCAGTTCCTCCAGGCGGAGGAGCGCCTTGCGCTTGTCGTTGATGAGGCGCACGGCCTCGCGCAGCCCCTCCAGGGTCACCTTCCTGCCCGCCTCCTCCTCCAGGCGGGCGAGCAACCGCCTTATCTCCTGCCGCCACAGTTCGCGGTCATGCTCCAGCTTCATCTGCGGCACCTCCATGACGTGCACCGGCTGGAGCTCGCCCAGGACCTCGAAATATTTTTTCTTGCCGTCACAGGTGGTCTCCCCCACCAGGAGGTCGCACGACTCGATATAGGGGCATACCTTTGCTAGCTTGAACCCGAGGGACGACTTGATGAGTGCGCAGAGGTTGCGGGGCAGGAGCTTCTCCGCTTCCTCGGGCGCCACCTGGGCGCCTGCGCAGAGTCCCACGCAGATGCCGCCCACCGCCACGATGAGCTCCTCCGGCACGTAGGTGCAGAATGTGCCCACCACCACGCCGCCGGCCTCGCGGTGCTCCACCAGCTCCTTTACGCGCAGCCCGTGCACCTCCGAGAAGACGAAGTCGAAGTACCCCATGCCCTCGGGCCGGTTCTCCTGGCTCAAGATGTGCTCCTGGTACATGGGGGGCAGCACCTCCAGGAGGCCCGCGTGAGCCTCGAGGTCGATCCCCAGCTTTTCCCACATGGCGTCGTATTCGGACATCGTCCCTCCTTTTCCGCCTCCGGCCTTATACCCACCGCGAACGGTAGGGTTCCACCCTTGCGTATATCACCCCCCTGCCGGCAAGGGACGCCACGGCCGCGTCCCGGTCCTCCACGGCCACGCGCAGGGATATCCCGCAGTTGACGCTGAATTCCCTGGGAGTATTGACCACGGCATGCCGGATGCCGGCCTCCTTCAAGGCCGCTTCGGCGCTCATGGCCTGGTGCGTGGAGTCGAAAAGAATGATGAAGCAGTTCGGGTCCACCATAAGCATCACTTATCAATATTATGTTCAATGCTAATATAAGCCAGGTAGAATGATAACCGCGACGGGATAAAACCGCAATGTCGCCAAGGGGAGAAACGTCGAGGTCACTCCCGAAATGCGTCCATGGCGTCGAGGATCGAAAACGGAGCGAGATTTTCCCGCTGCCCCGGGGTGGAGAACCTTGTCAGGGCCCAACATGCGTTGGTGAGCTGAATGCAACTTAGGGATCTGGTATGCCGAAGAGGAGCGGAATGGCAGCGCCCGATGCACGTCGGTGAGCTTGGAATGCGACGTTGCTCAGCGCCTTTTCCCCACGGGTAGCGAGGCGAGCGCCGGTCTGTGGCGGGGAATGAAAAACTGGTCTCCGCGGCCTTTCCGTCGTAGCGCTGCGCTTTGAGGAGGCGGGCGCCGGTCTATGGCGGGGAATGAAAAAATGAACCCCGTCGCCCGGGGCGGTGCGAAGGGACGGTAAAAGGCAATAACGCTTTCCGGAGAGGCTTAAACCGCCTCTCTCCTATCCGCGAGTTGCCGGCCCCAGGCGACGGGAGGAACATTCCGCTCGGCTTTGCTCGAAGGCTGCGGGTAGCACAGGCAACATGCCAGATGCATGCGCATATCCCATCCGTAGCGGGCAAGGTACGGGTACCTCTTTTCGGCCGTCCTGCGCAGCTCCGCGTCCTCGGTCGTGTTAATCGCTTTCATATCCTGTCCCTAGTCGTTTCATAATATTCTAATGTTTCTTACGAATTCATTATAATTAGCTATCGTAAAGTGGGAAATAATGCCGTGGTATGAATTATAATACGGGCCATAATGCGTTCGAGTTATGCCTTGAAGCGGTCAGGCAGGGCATTCGGCGAGGTAGATTTCCTCGCTTATCCCTGCAGCTGTTTCACCAGGTAGATACGTATCTTCTCCTCGAGATGCCAGGGTTAAGAAGCGATCATATCCAGAGCATATCCGAAAGCCGACCAGCGCCGACAAAGGTCGTATCTTCACTTAGCTGTTTTCAGCGTTTCACCAGGTAGATGCCCAGCTTATTCCTCAGAACGCGAAGTTTGAGACACGGTTCCGGCCCCGGTAGCCACGCAAAGGGATATATAATGTACTGCATTTAGCAACAGTGTTGTCGTTATTGACACAATGAAAATATGGAAGTACTATAATAATGAAACATGTAATCGTGTCGTGAAAAAGGCGGCATAATGAAAAGAGGCGGTGTAAAATGTATAGCGAAACCGAGGTCGAAAGGTGGTACCTGGGGCTTCCGTTCACCGAAGATGCGGAGGCGGAGGTGGCGGAGATGCTCGCGTTTCCCCGCCTGAGCGACGAGGATGTGGAGCGCATCTACCTAGGGCTGCCGCTCATGGCTGCCTGAGGGCGAAGGCGAGGGGGGCAGGCGCGGCGTCACGCCGGCTAGCGGGGTGGCGATATTGGAGGACGTGGGCGCCAAGCTGAGGGAGCTGAGGAGGGGCAGGAAGCTCTCCATCCGCAAGTTGTCGGAGGAGACCGGATTTTCGGTGTCCTTTCTCAGCAAGCTGGAGACGGGCAAAAGCAGCATCACGGTGAAGAACCTCATCAAGCTGCTCAACTTCTACGGCGTGACCCTGGCGGACATATTCTCGGAGCCCTCGGGGAAGAGGACCACCTACCGACGCGAGGACAGGCGAAGGATCGAAAGCCCCGAGGACGTAACGCTTGAGCTTCTAGTGGACGACCCCGAGGTGGAGATGGAGGGCCTCCTGGGCACCTTCAAGCCCCATGCCAGGTACAGGGACCCCGTTGAGCACGGTGGGGAGGAGTTCGCCTTGGTGCTCAAGGGCGAGTTCCGCTTCGAGGTGGGCGGCGCAGCCCACCACCTTCGCGAGGGCGATTGCGCCTACTTCAAGGGGGAGCAAGCGCATAACTGGGAGAACCTCTCCGACGGCGAAGGGGTTTTACTCATGGTCATTACCCCGCCAGAGGTATGAGCGCCCCCGCCCACCATCTGCATCTGCCGGCCGACATACCTTTCCGTCAAACTGTCTTTTATCCTTTCGGGCGATGTTTAGCTCAGGTGAAGGCTGGCAACAATCGCTTACGGAACCTTGAAACGGCCGTTGACGTCCGGGGCCGGAGCTTTCGCGTCCCAAGGAGTCCCTTCCTCGCGAGCGGAGAGATCGCCCGCTGAGACCGGTTGCCTGTTCAGGGGGGCGGGGCAAAGTCGCCCCCGCTCGGCGCCAGGGACTTGGGAAGGCGTACGGGTTTTGTCTCCCTTCGGGGGGTGTGATCCCGACGTCTTTTACGGCGGTTGGGCACGTAGAAAGCCGGCGGCGATTCCCGTCATCGCATCTCTATTGAGGTTCGACTACGAGGCTGGCGAAACGAAGGTGGGACGGGCGCGGTCGCGGGATCGAACGAGGTGATCCGGGCACTGCCCGGGCAGGAGCGGCGCCGCCTCCTTATGTGAACGATCTGGTGGCGCTCAGAGGAAGAGGGAGGAAGACATGGAAGACGCGGGCTTTCGAGAGGAAGAGACGCGCGCGGAAGACGAGGCGAGGTACGCGAGGCTGCGTCCCTTCAACGGCGCGGTCGGCGTTATCCTGCTCCTGCAGGGGGTGTTGATGCTGGCGCTCAGCAACGACCGTTCCCTGCCCCTGACCACCAACTACCTCAAGAGCGATCCTTTCAGGGACGGCTCGTTGCCGCCTCCGTCCCAGATCGGCAGCGTCCGCCTGGGTCCCTTGGTGGCGGCCTTCCTTCTCCTGAGCGGCCTGGCGTTGCTTATCCTGACCCTCCCGCGCGTTTTCGAGTGGTACGTGGGAAACCTGAAGAAGGGGGCCAATTACGCGCGCTGGATGGAGTACTCCATCACCGCCTCGCTGATGATCGTGGTGATCGCCATGCTCTCGGGCGTCTTCGATCTCAATACCCTCATCCTCATCTTTTTCCTCAACATGATGATGATCCTTTTCGGCTGGATGATGGAGCTGCACAACCAGACCACGTCGAGGACGGACTGGACCGCCTTCCTCTTCGGCTGCCTGGCGGGCATCGTGCCCTGGGTGGTGATCGCGCTCTACTTCTTCTCGGCGGTGGCTAATCCAGACGCAGAGGTGCCCACCTTCGTTTACTTTATCCTCCCCATCCTCTTCGTCTTCTTCAACATCTTCGCCATCAATATGGTCCTGCAGTACAAGAAGGTGGGGAAGTGGGCCGATTACCTCTACGGGGAGAGGGTCTATATCATCCTTAGCCTCCTTGCCAAGTCAGCCCTGGCCTGGCAGGTCTTCGCGGGCACTCTACGGGGATCCTGAGGAACGGGCGCGAATTGGGAAAATATACGCGGGTATAGATGCCCGAATGATTTACTCCTCTACGGGGGCCCCGAGGGGACCGATTCGGAATCGAGGGGTTTTCGCGTGCCCAGCCGAGGTGGATCAAGAGATCGCGCTAAAGCGACGTCAGTGAACCTGTTGACCATGGCGGCTTGACGCCCTGCCGCACTCGCTTTGCCACATCCCTTGCAAGGCCGGGGGATGGAGTTCGGCTTGCCGGATTATTGCTCCGGGGAACTCGGCGCTGCGGATGGCCGCATGACGCCCGGGCCCAATGCTTCGCCGTATCCCTTCCGGGGCTGAGGGGGAGCGAGACGGCAGGCCGGCCGAGAAGGGCTACCGTGCCATGCGGCACTCGAGGGGTAAAACGCGCGAAGCGCGTGAGCCCGGCGTCACCGCGTAACGGGTCAGTGGCTCTCGATGAACTCCACGCAGCGCTTGATGATGAGCTCCTTGTCGAAGTCCAGGGTGGCCACGTGATAGGAGTTCTCGAGCCACACCAGCTCCTTGTCGGCTGAGCTCACGTGGTCCAGGATGAACGGCCCGTTGGTGGTGGGGACCACGTGGTCCTCCCGGGAGGCGAAAACCAGGATAGGCGCGGTAATTTTGGCCAGGTCGCGCCTGGTTATCTTCATCAGCGCGTGCAGCTCGGCCGCCGCGGCCACCGGTACCTTGTCGTAGCAGGACTCCTTGGCGCCGGGGTCCTTGATGTCGCTCCCCACTCCCGGGATGGTCTTGAGCACGTACTTGGCCACCGGGGTCAGCGGCATGAGCGGGTTCAGTTTGGCCACCGCGGCGTTGATGGGCATAAGGCCGGCTATCCTCTCCGGGTAGCGCTCCCCCAGGAAGCAGGTGATGGTGCCGCCCATGGAGAGGCCGGTGACGAAGACCTTTTCGCACCGCTCCAGGAGTTCCTTCAGGCCCCTTTCCGCCTCTCCCGTCCATTCCGTCCACTTGCGGGTGCCCATGTCCTTCACGTTGGTACCGTGCCCGGGAAGGCGCGGCCCCAGCACCGTGAACCCCGCCTCCGCCAGGCCTTTCCCCAGGGGGAGCATACTCTGGGTGCACCCGGTGAACCCGTGCACCACCAGCACCCCGATGTCCCCGCCTTCGAAGGAAAAAGGCTGCGCATCCGGCCAGACTTCCTCCGCCATTTTACCCCTCCTTTACGCTCCTCCCGCGGCCTCATCGCCGACTCTTCGCCGCAAAGCGTGGATGATACGATCGATATGCGATGCACAATGGCTAAGCCACGCCCTTAGCGCCTGCTTTCCAGCCCCGTTATCCATCTTTACGCGCCCGCGCTTGTATCCATGCCGCCGGCGCAGGGGTTCTCTACTCCGTTTCCTCGGCCGCGTCCTCGCGCGCCCAGTCCAGGCTGCGCTCCACCGCCCGCTTCCAGTCCCGGCGCATTATATCCACGCGTCGGGCGGAGCTGGGGTCCGGCAGGGCTTCGCGGTCGACCTTCCACCGCTCCTCGACCTCTTCCAGGTCCTTCCAGAAACCCGTGGCCAGGCCGGCTAGGAGCGCCGCGCCCAGGGAGGTGGTCTCCGACACCACCGGGCGGCGTACCGGCACCCCCAGCAGGTCGGCCTGGTACTGCAGGAGCATGTCCATGACGCTTGCCCCTCCGTCCACGCGCAGCTCCCGGAGGGGGACGCCGGTCTCCTCCTCCATCACCTCCACCACGTCGGAGGTCTGCAGGGCCATGGACTCGATCACCGCGCGAGCCAGGTGAGCCCTCCCCGTGCCGCGGGTCATGCCGATGATCAACGCCCGCGCCCGGGGATCCCAGTACGGCGCCCCCAGTCCCACGAAGGCGGGAACGAAATAGACACCACCCGTGTCCTCAACCTGGGAAGCCAGCTCGTCGATCTCCGAGACATCCGAGATGATCCCGAGCTCGTCGCGCAGCCAGTTCACCGCGGCGCCGGTGATAAAGATGGCGCCCTCCAGGGCGTAGGTGGTCCTACCCCCCATGGACCAGGCCACGGTGGTGAGCATGCCGCGTCGCGATATGCGGGGCTCGCCGCCGATGTTCATGAGCACGAAGCTGCCGGTCCCGTAGGTGTTCTTGGTCATCCCGGGGTGGAAACAGGCCTGCCCGAAGAGGGCCGCCTGCTGGTCGCCGGCCACACCCGAGATAGGAGCGGCTATACCAAGGAAGGAGGAGGGGTCGGACTCCCCGAAAAGTCCGCTCGACTCCCGCACCTCAGGGAGCATGGAGGAGGGCACGCCGCACATTTCCATGAGCTCCCGGTCCCAGGCCAGCTCGTGGATGTCGAAAAGCAGGGTGCGGCTGGCGTTGGAGACGTCGGTTGCGTGCACGCGGCCTCCGGTGAGCCGCCACAGCAACCAGGAATCAATGGTGCCGAAACACAGCTCCCCCGCCTCCGCGCGGCGGGCGAGCTGAGGCTCGTTCTCCATTATCCAGGCCAGCTTGGTGCCGGAAAAATAGGGGTCGAGGACCAGCCCCGTTTTCTCGTGCACGGCCTCCTCGTGGCCCTGGGAATGGCACCGCGCGCAGATGTCGGCGCTGCGCCTGCACTGCCAGACTATGGCCTTGCGCGCCGGCTTTCCGGTGTCGCGTTCCCAGACGACCGTGGTCTCCCGCTGGTTGGTTATCCCGATCGCGGCCACGTCCCCCGGCTCTATGCCTCCCTCGCGCATGGCCATGGAAGCCGCCTCGCGCGTGGCCTCCCAGATCTCCTCGGCGTCGTGCTCCACCCACCCGGGCTGGGGATAGTGCTGGGTGAACTCCAGGCTGGCGCTGGATACGGGGCGCTGGTCACGGTCGTAGCATACGCACCTTGTGCTCGTGGTACCCTCGTCGATGGCCAGAATGATCATGCCGTCACCGCCCTGCCTATTCCCGCTCCTCTTCTCCGGGGGTCGGCTCCGTTTCCGGGCTTTCGTAATCCCCCTCGTCTTCCTCGACGTACTCGTCGAACTCCATGCTCTCCTGGGGCTCCGGCTCCTCGACCCCGCTTCCCTCCCCGGCCATGGACCTCAGGTCGAGGAAGCGTTTCTCCCTCCCCTTGGTGTCCAGGCCGAGGCGCTGCAGGAGCCTGGGGAGGCTGTGGAACACGATGCGCGTGGGGGCCACCTCTATTTCCCTCAGCATGAGCTCCCGCAGCTCCTTCTCCAGGTATTTCTTGGACATCCCCTCGGCGGGCGCGATGTGCAGGTAGAGCTCATCCAGGTCGTAGGGATCGTCGTTGCGCTTGCGCATCTCGAGCTGCCACTCCAGCACGTCCTTGTGCCCCGAGAGCAAAGGGTAGAAGGCGTTCAGGTCCACCAGCGTCCCCTTTAGCTTGGTGAGCTCGAATTCCTTGTATTCGGAGGTGCGCGTGATCTCGAGACCCAGGCGGGGCAAGGAGCGGCCGCAGTATGGACAGGGGCTGAAATCGATGCCGCCCTTGACCAGGTCACCGGTGCGGAAACGCAGGAGAACGCTGCCCCGCCAGTCGAGAGTGGTGTAAACCACCTCGCCGTCCTCACCTTCGTCTCGCCGCCTCCCGCTCTCGGGGTCGATTATCTCTATGACCTCCATGTCAGGAAAGAGATGGTACCCCGAGCTCTTCTCCCTGGACGCCGCCGAGGGCCTGCACTCGCTCCAGGCGACCCTGCCCTCGGTGAAGCCGTAGGTGCTGACCACCACCGCCTGTTCGGCCCCCACCTTGGCAAGGATGTCGCGCATCTTGTCCTTGAGACCGGCGGGAAGCCGGTCTCCGCCCAGGATCAGGGTGTGCAGGCGTGAGAGGTCGCGCCCCTCCAGGGCGGAGGTGCGCAGCAGGTGATAGGCGTAGCTCGGGGTGGCGGTGAGCACCGTGCCGCCTAGCCTTTCCAGCGCCTCCAGCACGCGGTGGGTGCCGAGTATGCGCCCGCCGCCCGTGTGCAACGCCGGGATCCCACAGGCCTCGGTGGCGAAGTAGGTCATCCAGAATGCCAGGTGGGGCGCGAAAGGGAAGGCGTTGATGACCAGGTCGTCGCGCTTCAGCTCCAGGAGCTCGAAGATCCTCCTCCCCGCCTCCCGCATCCTTCCCAGGTCATAGGCGGTATAGAGGATGGGGGTAGGGAGAGCGGTGCGGCCTATGGTGAAGTGGTAGTGCACGGGAAGGAATTCGTGGTCCATGAGCCTGGCGTAGCCCTCGCCGCCATGGGTAAGCCTAAGCCACGACTGCCTCAGGCGCAGGTACGGCCCGGCTTCCCTGACCCGCTCCGGGGTGGGGCGCAACACCAGGTTGAAGGGGATATCCGGGTCCTCAGGCAGGGGAGCGATGTCCGCCTTGGTGGTGAAGGGAATACAGGAAAGGTCCTTGAGGGACTTGATGACGCCCGGCTTGATGCGGTTGTAGTCGAGGAGCTCACGGTAATAGGGGCTGTAAGGATATACCAGCTCCCTGATGTAGCGCACGAGGTGCTGTTCCTGGGCGGCCAGGTATTGCTTTGCCGGCAGGGTGTCCCAAAGCGTCTTGCGCATCTCGCATCTTCCTCCCCTTGGAGCGCCGCCGGGCGCGTTCGACGGCGGCATCGCTTTCCGCAGTCCTTGACTATCGATACTATCACGAAAACAATCCAGCAGAAATAAAGGCTTTTCGCCAGAAATCGCGGGTAATCCGTTTGAAATGCGTTGTTCGTGGTTCGTCCGCCTCTTGACCAACAGCTCTTTCCCGCGCCGCCTCGATTATCTCCGAGGTTCCACTCGCGCTTCGGGAAAAAGAAGCGAAATAATGGAAGCGAGACGGCCTTGACCGCCTCGCCGTTCCTTTATTGGTTTTCTTACTCTCGAGTGGCCCCATTACGGGGCCTGGGTAAGCAACCCTCGGAGCAGTGCGCTACACGAGGAACCATGAAACGTTTCATGCCGCACCTCCTTACGTTACCGTCTACGACTCCATACAATCGATCGACGCCTACTTCCAGTATCTTAAGCGGCCGGTGGCCGTCACTCAACCGTGTAACATATCTCACATTCCCCGACCACGCCGTTTTTTCGCACCTCTCGCAGGTTGGCCTTGCGGCCTCCCACGCGGGATATGGAGAAGAGGCCGGTGGGCACTATGGGGCATAGCGCGGGCTGACCCTCCGCCTTGAGCAGCTCGTTGCCGTGGCAGATGTGACATCCCTTTACCTCGATGCTCAGCTCCTCGCCACCGCCCTTTACCCGCGCTTTCTCGCAGAACCTGAGCTCGTTTACCAGGTAATCCTCCAGGGCTCGGTTGAACTCCTCTCCCTCGAGTTTGCTTCCCGTTCTGGCGCGGAACTCCTCGGCCCATTCCGACCCTATCCTGGCCTTGACCTTCTCGACTTCCTTGGCGTTCGCCTTCACCACCGCACGGTGGTATCTCTTGAAGAATTCCCGTTCCACCTCGCCCATGACTCCTCCTTTACCTCAGACCATTTTCACCGCGCCGAGGTCGCAGGCGTGCGAACACTCGCCGCACAATCGGCACTTCTCGAAATCTATGGCCACTCGGCATGCCGCTCCCGATCCGTTATCGCTCCTGATGACCTGGAAAGCGCCGTGACGGCAGAACCGCGCTGCCTTGCAGTCCTCGCAGCGCTCCGCCACGTCGCACCTCTCCACGTCTATCCAGGGCATCTTGGTTCTCATCGTGCCTCCTCACATACCACCAGGGGTATATTAACCCTGCCGGATCCACGGCGGGATGATGCATATCAGAGGCGCCTGGCGGGGAGGGAAAGGTTTAGAGGCGGAGGAAATGTGGTAAAGTTAAGTGTGGAATGATTGACATCTACACGGCGCTGGAAATCAGCTCCCGGGGATAAGCGAGATTGCGGGGATCTCCGCGGCATAGGCAGAGATAGGCTTTTTCCGGGAGCTGTCCTTTTGCCGTGTCTCGCGATAATCGGCTACGCTTCAACAGTGATTTTCTCAGGCGATAAAGCTACATTATCGAACAAGCAGGTCAATATAGCATATTGGTCTTAATAAGCTGGCTCGCATGACGCCGTTCCGCCTCTATACCTCGATATCCTCACCATCCCCCTCCCGTCGTTCCGCGAATCAGCTTGCAGGGATCCAAAGAAAAGCACTCGATCCACTCCTGCCCGTCGATAAGCAGCTCGTGTTCCTCCTGTTCTCGCACCTAGAGGGGATCCAAAGATAAGCACTCGATCCACTCCTGCCCATCACAGCGCGGCGCGAAGCACCGCCACCAGGTCCTCGAGCACCGTGTCCCGGGGGTTGGAAGAGCGCAGGCGGGTGTTGAGGAAGGCCTCGGCCGCCAGCGTCTCGACGCTCGCCTCCAGCACCCCCGCTTCCCTCAGGCTGCTGGGCACGGGCAGCGCGCCCCCCAGCTCCTCGACCGCGTCGGCTGCCGCCTCCGCGGCGCGGCGAGCCGGGAGGCCGGACACGTCGAGTCCCATGGCCGCCGCGACATCACGATAGAGTTCCGGGCAGGAGTCCAGGTTGAAGCGCATGACATGGGGGAGCAGGATGGCGTTGGCTACCCCGTGCGCCATCCCGCAGTGCGAGCCCAGGGCGTGAGCCAGGGCATGGGAGAGGCCAAGCCCTGAGGAGGTGAAGGCCATCCCCGCCAGGAAAGAGCCCATGCACATGTTCCTCCTCGCCTCGGCGTCGGATCCGTCCCCGCATGCCTTCTCGAGACTGGCGAAGATGAGCTGAACCGCTTTCAGGGACAAGGCCCTCGTGGGTTCCCAGGCTCGGCGAGCCACGTAGGACTCCACGGCGTGGGTAAGCGCGTCCATGCCCGTGGAGGCGGTAAGCGCGGGGGGCATGGAATAGGTGAGCTCCGGGTCAATGGCCGCCAGGATAGGGTAGATGTTCTGGCTGACGATGGACATCTTCTGGCGCCGTTTTCCGCCCGTTATCACCGCCACGGAGGTGACCTCGCTGCCGGTGCCCGCCGTGGTGGGGATGCAGATGAGCGGCCGTGAGCGGCGGGGGACGCGCCCCACCCCTTCCCAGGAAGCGGGGTCACCATCGTTTGCGAGCAGGGCTCCGATGATCTTGGCGGCGTCCATGGGGCTGCCCCCACCCAGGCCGATGACGAAGTCGCACCCCCTCTCCCTGGCGAAGGCCGCGCCCCGCTGCACGGTTTCGATGTCGGGATCCGATCTCACCTCGTGGAAGTGGGAGAGGGCGATGCCCTTCTCCTCCAGAAGCGAGCCCAGCACGCTCACGGCCGGGCTCCGCGAGGTGGGGCCCTCGCCGGTCACCAGCAGGGCGTGTTTCCCGAAGGTCGCGAGCGGGGCACCGAGCTCCCTCACGCAACCCTCGCCGAATAGCACCTGCACGGGAAAACGGTAGACGTTCGCCGTCATCTTCAACCCCCGGATGCAATCGGGTCTTTTATCGACCCCAGGGCGCGAGAAGTTTAACCGTGCTCGGCCTCCCGGTTCCGGCGCGCGTGGTCGCCCTTCCAAGCAACGGTAAGTTGTAGGAGCCGGCGGCGTTGATCGAGTGCCCGGCCCCCCAATTCCGTCGCGCGCGGTCATCCTTCCAGCCAAAATTCGGACATAAAACGGGTAATATTGATCGAGTGCCCGGCCCCCTGACTCCAGCGTGTGTGGTCTCTCCCGGGAAGGGTGGCGGCGGGACCCCCTCGAATATTCATTTCAGGGATGGAAAGCGCGCGGTCGGCCGCGGTCGCGGAAAGTCCGCGATCCAGGGCTGGCCAGGCTTGCCGTCGTGGCCGGGAATGGGCAACCGGAAGGAGGATGATATCCTTGGAGGCCAGAGAGACGGAAACGGGCCTCAACGCCTCTTTCCTCCTCGACGGGGAGGACAGGATCCTGGAGGGCAACCGGGACGCCGAGGTTTTTTTCGAGAAGCCCCTGGAAGAGGTGCGAAAGTCCCATCTCCACGATGCAAACCCCTCATTGTATGGCGCGCTGAAAGAGCTCCTGGGCAAGACGAGACGCGGTCGTGGAATCGAGGACTACGCCATGGCCTACAAGGTGGGCAAGCGGCTCATGCGCCTGAACATAGACATGTCTCCCTATCCCCTGGAAGCGCTGGGAGAGACGGGTATCCTGGTCAACATAAAGAGCGCCGGCTTGCGCCCTTCTCAGCCGCGCCGCGTTGAGGAGGAGCCCGTTCCCTGCGAGGAAACGGAGGCTCCCGAGCCGGCTGGCCTCGCGGGCTTCCTGGACTCGCTGGTCGAGCCCGCTTTCCTGCTCGACCTGGAGGCCAATTTCTCCTTCGTCAACGCAGCGATGTGCGCGCTGCTGGGGCAGGAGGGTGATGAGCTGCTGGGACGTCCATTGGCCTTTTTCCTGCGCGGCGAGGGCGCCAAGAAGTCCCTGGAGCGGCTGGTGGAGGCGGCCCGCAAGGCGCCGTGGAGGGGGGAGCTGGAGTTCTCGCGCCGGGATGGGGGCACCGCATGCGTCGCGGTCACGGTGAGTATGCTCGAGGGCAAGCGCGGCGGGAAGGGAGCCCTTTTGTGCATGGGCAGGGACAACACGACCGAGTGCCGCCTGCGCAGGGAACGGGAGGACGAACTGAAGAGACTGTGGAATATGCTGGAAAGGGTGGGCCTGGCGGTGGTCTGCTTTACCCCAGACCTGCGCGTCACCTTGCTGTCCCGCTCGGCCGAGGAGATGCTCTCCACCAGCAGCGACCGGGCCGTGGGCGCCCCTCTTTCCGAGATCCTGCCTGCGGGCATGGCGGAGGAGCTCTTTCCCCTCCTGGAGAGGGCGGTGAGCGGAGAGGTCCTCGAGGAGGAGAGGGTGAGGATCGCGGGGGAAGGAAAGGGTGGGACCTTCTTTGTGAGCGTGCGCCCCGCCCACGAGGCCAATGGCGTCACCCGTGAGTTCATGGCCGTTATCCGCGAATCCGGAAGGGAGGCAGTCGAGGCGGAGGAGGCGGAAGCGGAACGAGCCGCCGCGAGACGTTCCTTCGCCGTCATGGAGCTGGCTGCCGCCAGCCGGGACGAGGAGGAGTTCCTGCGCAAGTGCCTGGAGATGATGCGGGAGGAGCTTTCCTGCGACGCCGCGGCGGCTTTCGTGGTGGAGAGAGGGGAGGCGGTGCTCCGCGCCGGCTTGGGACTCGAGGAGGGGGAGGCGGAGGCGGTGAGGAGGTTGCGTCTGCGCCCCGGGCACGCGCGCCTGTGCGGGATGATGGAGATGTTGAGGGTGGAGGTCCACGGGGGCGTTCCCAGGAGGGGCTGGGATGAGGTGGTCTCCTTGATCGAGAAGTCAGACGCGGTGTTGCCCCTACTGAGGGAGAGAAGATGGAAGAACCTGGTAAGCATACCACTGCGCGGCGAGGGCGAGACCGCGGGACTCATAGCCATGGCGGACTGCGACGCGGTGAAGCTGGACCACGCGGGCGCGCGCGCCTTCGCCGTGGTGGGGGAAACGGCCGCCGCGGCCCTGGCGGCCATGAAAAAAAGGCCCCGGACGACGGCCGCGGAAGGCCGTGAGGCGTCGGAAGCGGATTGCGGCGAGGAGCGGGAGGAGGATCGAGGGGATGCCCAAGCGCCGCGCCGCCTGATCATGCCGGTGATCACGCGCAAGGCGTCGGTTGATCGGGAGCACGAGCCTGCGGAGGAGGACTCCGCTTCCCGGCCCGCGCGCGTTGGGGCGGCCGTGGGAGGAGTCCATGCCGGACATCCGGAACATGAACACGAACACGACTATTTTGAGATAGCCCGTGAGGCGAAGGGGCGGGAGGACGCGGGAAACCTGGCGCTCTTCGCGGACCGCGTGGAGGAGCGGGCGGTCTACTCCTCGCGGGGCATAGACCTGGGGGAGATGCTCTGGGAGCTCAAGGAACATTACGCCAGGAGGATCCCGCGGGGCGAGATATTCCTGGAGCTGGAGGAGGACCTCCCGCGCCTGCATTCCGACCGCCGCCTGCTGCGCGAGGTGCTCGACCATCTCCTGGACAACGCCGTGAGGCACTCCCCTCCGGGGGCCCCGGTCATCCTGGGCGCGGAGCGCTGGGGAGACGAGGTGCTGTTGAGGGTCGAGGACCAGGGGCCTGGCATTCCGGAGGAGGTGGTGGAGGAAATCATGCGCGGGGACGCGAACGGGGGCGACGCCGGCATCGGCGAAGGCGCGGGCGTCAAAGGCCTCATCCTCTGCCGCAGGTACGTCTCCGCCATGGGCGGTACGCTGTCTATAAAATGCAAACCGGAAGAGGGCACCACGGTTCTGGTCAGGCTCCGGGTGTTGCCCTTCGTGGGGGAGGGGACATGATACCGGAGGTAAAAGTACTGGCGGTATGCGGCAGCCCGGTGCGCGGGGGAAACGTGGAGGCCTTGCTGGAGAGGTCCCTGGGCGTCCTGGAAGGCATGCAGGGCGCGAGCGGCGAGCTGCTTTCCCTGGCGGAGCACGAGGTGCGAGACTGCAGGCATTGCAACTGGTGCCTGCGCAAGCAGGCGGCGGGGAAGAGGTGCGCGATCGAGGATGGCATGACGTCCATCTACCCCCGCGTCGAGGCGGCGGATGTCCTCATCCTCGCGACCCCCGTCTATTTCGGCCGTCTATCCGGATACCTGGCCGCCTTCATAGACCGCATGCGCCCATACGTGCACGGCAATGAGAGCGGGGGCATGCTGCGCGACAAGGTGGGTGGTTCGGTGGCCGTGGCCTGGTTCCGCATGGCGGGGCTGGAGATGGCCTTACTGACCATTAACCAGTTCTTTTACGCCGTCAACATGATCGTGGCCACCCCGGAGTTCGGGCTGCAGGGAGGGTCGGCCTTTTCCTCGCTCGAGGGCATGGGGCGCAGGGAAGGCGACGACAGGCTGCTGGTCCTCAGGGACGAGTTGGGGGTGGCGAGCGCCGCCTCCACCGTGTCCCGCGCCGTGGAGCTCGCCCGCATCGTCAAGGCCGGTCGCCGGGCGCTGGAAGGAGCCTGAGCGGCGAAGCGGCCCTGGGCGGCGCTCCAGGGCATGGCGATGACGGGCGCTTCCCGGGTTTGTTAGACCCACTTTCGCTTGAAGGATCCGGTCGCCGGGCTTTGGAAGAGGACTGAAAGGCGAAGCGGCCTTGGGCGGCGCTCCAGGGTATGGCGTGCGGGCTCTTTAAGAGCCTCTCAAATTCCCGGCCACCGGCGGGATCGAGGTCTTGTCCTCGCTTTTCTCTTACGAGGAGACGATGCGCACCCAACTGGCCAAGCGAAAAAGACGATAAGCAAAGACCTCCAGCTCCTATGAGGGAAGCAGCTCCAGCCAGAGGTACCCGTTCCGTTCCCGGGTCTTGCCCTTTTGGAAGGCGACGGGGTGGCGGAAGAGGGGGCCGTCGTACACGAAGGTATGGAACTCTCCGCCCTCGCCGGCGGGATCGACTCCCGCTTCCTCCAGCTCCTCTATGCAGGACAGGTCGAAGTCCCTGCCCAGCCACTCTGCGGTCAGGGTGTCTTTCCTGACCGAGATCACCGCCGCGCTGAAACCCAGTTCCACGAATTCACGGGCAAGCCCGGCGTGGTCCCCGCCCCACAGGGGCAACAGGGGGGTTATGGAAAGCTCCCCGCAGACCCGCTCCACCCAGTCGCGGTGCTCCTGGAGATCAATGTCACCAAACACGCCCGCCTCTATGCCTCCGGCCACGAGGCTGGAAACCTCCAGCTTGAAGGCCACCTCGTACCCCTCCCAGGTGGCGCTTCCAAAACGAACGGGGATGCCCAAGGCCTCGGCCTGGCGCTCGAGAAGCGATCTCGAGGTGCCGTGGGAACGGCAGAACCCGCCGCTCTCGTGCAGCATGGTGAAGAGGGCGCTCACGCCGTAGCCCTCGCGGAGGGAGCGGTAAAGGGCGTGGCAGGAGTCCTTGCCCCCGCTCCAGGAGGAAAACGCGTTCAAGCTTTTCAATATCAAGCCTCCCGAACTCGTTATACCCATAAGGGTCCTCGACCGGACACGATTTCACCATGTTATCTCAATCCGTGCGGCGAACAAACTATAGAGTACAGAGGTGAGGCTGGGTTACATCTTAGAGGTAGGGCCACTTGACGAGGAGTAATGCGACGTGGTAAATTAAGACTGACCGGTTGGTCTAACAAGGCAGGGTGTCATGGCCAAGACCCTCGGACTGAGAAAAAACCCTCTTAAAGACGAACGGGAGCAGGCCTTTAAACAGGCTGCCCTCAAGCTCTTTTCCACCAAGGGATACCATAAGACCACCATGGCGGAGGTCGCCCTGGAGGCGGGTTTCGGCAAGGGGACCCTCTACTGGTACTGGAAGTCCAAGGAAGAGCTTTACTTCGCCCTGGTGGAGGAGTCCCACAACGAGTTCGTGGACCTGGTGAGGCGCGCGGCGGAGATGGAGGGCACCGCTCTCGAGAAGCTGGCCTGGCTTGGAAAGGAAACCGTGGAACTCCACTACCGCGAGCGCGATTACACCAAGCTCTCCTGGAAGATGAGGGCGGAGGAGCTGGAGACGTTCTCGCCCGAATACGTGGAGAGGATGCACGAGAACAACGCCGAGATCAAGAGGGAGCTGCAAAGGATCATAGAACAGGGGATCGAGGAAGGAACCCTCCCACCTGCAGACCCCTATTACCTCGCCTGCATGCTCCTTGGGCTGGTCGAGGGAATGGAGATCCAGTGGCTGGAGGACCCCGAGGCCTTCGACCTGCGAAAGGCGATGGAGATGGTGCTGTCGCTGGGAGCGAAGGTCGCGGGGCAAAGATGGTCCGATTGAGAGTCGGGAGTATGGTTGGAAGATAGACGGGAGGTATGAGATGTCCAAGCTGGTTATCCTGGGTGGTTGCGGCGCCGTGGGGAGCACGGCGGTGCGCAGCCTGGCGAGCACGGATTACTACGACGAGTACGTGGTGGCGGACCGGGATATCGACGCCGCGCGCGAGCTGTCCTCGCAGCTGGGCCCGGATAGGGTGAAGGCGGTGGAGCTTAACGCCGACGACCCGCAGAGCCTGCGCGACGCCATCGCCGGAGCCTCGGTGATCCTCAACTGCATCGGGCCCTTCTACAAGTACGGGCCGCCCATACTCGAGGCAGCCATAGAGGCGGGCATCGACTATGTGGACATCTGCGATGACATGGACGCCACCGAGATCATGCTGGAGATGGACGACAAGGCCAAGCAGGCGGGGATTTCGGCCCTGGTGGGGATGGGGAGCTCGCCGGGCATGGCCAACCTGCTGGTCAAGTTCACGGCGGAAACCCTCCTCGACCAGGTGGAATCCGTGGACATCTATCACGCCCATGGCGGCGAGCCCGTGGAAGGTCCGGCGGTGATCAAGCACCGCTTCCATTCCATGGAGATCGACATACCCATGTTCCTGGACGGCGAGTACAAGACGGTTCGCCTCTTCGAGGAGAGCGGAAAGGCGCTGGAGGAGGAGACGGATTTCCGCGACGTGGGAACCTATCCCGTTTACGCCTACCCCCACCCCGAGACCATAACCCTGCCCAAGTACATCAAGGGCGTGAAGCGGGTGACCAACCTGGGCCTGGTCATCCCCGTGTCCTACGCCAACCTCATCAAGGACATGGTCAGGCTGGGCCTCACCTCCGACGAGCCCCTGGAGGTGCAGGGGCAGAAGGTGATCCCGCGCGAGTTCGCGGTGGCCTTCGTCATCTCACGCCGCGACGGCCTGCTCAAGGGGGCGGGAATCGACACGCCTCGCGGCTGCCTCAAGATCGTGGTCAAGGGGGAAAAGGGAGGCGAGCCCCACACCTACGTCTTCCAGATGTCCTCCAGCGGCATGGGGATGGGCGAGGGGACCGGCATCCCCGCGGCCCTCGGGGCCATCGTCATGGGCCAGGGCAAGGTGACCCTGAAGGGCGTTTTCCCGCCCGAGGCGGCGGTCAACCCCCTGGACATGATCCAGCTCGCCGGCGAGGTGATCAAGTCCTCCGGCAAGGGAGAAAGCGCTCCCATCTACATAGAGCACATCGACAAGGATGGAAAGGTCGAGGTGGTAGACCTGAAGCTCTGAGCCCATATGGGGCAGGGCCGCCCTGATGACATGGGCAAGGGTTGAGGAGCATATGGCCCCAAACCCATACGGGGACGGTGATACGTACTACGGGGATGTCGGCATGGCTCGCGAGGGCGCTCTCCGGGTCGCGCCCCTCGGGCGCGCGGCATGCCTAGGGGCCCGCGGCGAAGCGCAGCGGCTGGAGGCCGGCGGCAGTCGATGAATGCGATGACCCGGAAACGGCACATGGACGGTCGCGGGAGGCGTGACCGGATCATCATTGGGCCAGGCCATGCATGCCTTGCGGACATCCCGTGGGCGGGGAGCAAGAGAGCTGCCGGCGGGGTACGGCATGGGGCGGTGGAGCGCGCCTCCGCCGCGGATCGACACCGAGGGGGTAGGGAATGGGAGAGAAGTTCGTCGTAAGCCATGACGTGGGCACGGGAGGCAGCAAGGCGGTTCTCACCGACCTCGCCGGGAACATCGTGGCCTCGAGTTTCGAGCCCTACGGGGTCTCCTACCCTCATCCCCACTGGGCGGAGCAGGATCCGCGCGACTGGTGGAAAGCGGTGACCACGAGCACCCAGAGGGTGCTTAAGGAGAGCGGGATCAACGCCAAGCAGGTGATCGGCACCGGCTTCGCCACCCAGATGCTGGGAGTCCTGCCCGTGGACGAGAAGGGCGTTCCCCTGCGTCCTGCCATAATATGGATAGACAGCCGCGCCGACGAGCAGGCCGAGCGCCTGGTGCGACGCCTGGGCGGGCCGAGGGTGATCATGGCGGTGGCGGGGGCGGTGCCGTCGGGGAAGGACGTCATCTGCAAGATCCTCTGGCTCAAGGAAAAGGAGCCCCAGGTTTTCCGGGAGACCCATAAGATCCTCGACGTCAACGGCTACCTGGTTTGCCGCGCCACCGGCAACATGATCGTGGACCACACCGGGGCGGGGGTCACCGGTTTCCTCAAGAACAAGACCCGCGACTGGGATCCTCTCTTCGCCCGCCTTCTGGGCATCCCCCTGGAGAAGATGCCGGAGGCAAAAAGCTCCATCGAGGTGGTGGGGTTGCTCACGCGGGAGGCGGCCGCGGAGATGGGACTGGAACCCGGCACCCCGGTCATCGGGGGCATGGGAGACGTGCCCGCCGCCGCCACCGGCTCCGGCGCCCTGGAGAACGGGGACGCCCACGTCTACCTGGGGACCTCGGGGTGGCTGGTGATCACCGTGGCCAAGCCCAAGAACCTGGGCCGCAACGGCATCGTCTCCGTGGTGTCCGCGGACCCGGAGATGTTCATGATGATCGGGGAGACGGAGACGGCGGGAGCGTGCCTGAAATGGTTCGCGGAAAACTTCGCCACCGCGGAGGAGCGGGAGAAGGCGAGGGCCATGGGCGGGGACATGGCCATCTTCTCCGTGCTCGACGAGACGGCGGCCGGGGTCGAGCCGGGCGCCAAGCGGTTGCTCTTCACCCCTTGGATGTTCGGCGAGCGGGCTCCCATCACCGACACCACCCTGCGCGCCGCCTTCGTGAACCTCTCGCTGGAGCACGAGCGCGAACACCTGTTGCGCTCCATATACGAGGGGGTGGCCTTCAATTTCCGCTGGCTGGTGGACGCCGTGGGCCGCGCGGGGCTGCGCTGCTCGACCTTGAGGGCCATCGGGGGCGGGGCGCGCTCGGACCTGTGGATGCAGATCCTCGCCGACGTCACCAGGCGCGAGGTGGAGGCGGTGAAGGACCCACAGGAAGCGGGGGCGGTGGGCTGCGCGCTGGCGGTGGCGGTGGCCTTGAAGGAATACGCCGGCTACCGGGAGATCAAGAAGGTGGTGGGGGTGCGGAAGACCTTCGAGCCCGACCCGGGATGCTGCGACGAATACGAGGAGCTCTACGGCGTCTTCCGCAGGCTGTACGGCAACCTCACCGGGGTCTGCCGCATGCTCAACGAGGGAGAGGAAGCCTGCGAGGCTTGAGGAAGAAAAGGTTGGACGGAAGATGGCGCGTAAATCGAGGGGGTGAAGGAGACAACCGGGAGTGATCGTCAAGACGGGAATATTTGACTTGAAGATGAAGAATAGACCATGAGGAGGAGAGGATGATGCTGTACTACGAGGCGCAGCCCAAGGCTTTGCCGGAGGGCATAGAGGACGATGATTTCATCATCGCCACCTACTACGCGGCTCTGCCCAGGGACATGATCATGTACTACCTGGCGCCCTTCCTGGCGGTGGAGCAGTCCACCGGCACCTGGACCGCGGTTCCGGGCGAGACGCCGGAGGTTAGGGCGAAGCACGTGGCCAAGGTCATCGCCATCCACGAGGTGCCTTTCTACGAGTTCGAGGTGCCCAAGGAGGTGGAGGAGCGGACCTACGTAGTGCAGGTGGCCTTCCCCGTGCGCAACATAGAGCACCAGATCCCCATGCTGCTTACCGCCGTGGTGGGAAATATTTCCATGGGTGGAAAGATTAAGCTCATCGACCTGTGGTTCCCCAAGAGCTACACCGACGGTTTCGGGGGCCCCAAGTTCGGCATCGACGGCATTTACGAGGCGCTGGGGATGAAGGAGCACCGCCCCTTGCTCAATAACATGATCAAGCCCTGCACCGGATACTCCTGCGAGATCGGGGAGAAGCTCTTCTACGAGGCCGCCCTGGGCGGGTGCGACGTCATCAAGGACGACGAGCTCATCGCGGACATGGCCTTCAACCGCTGCGAGGACCGGGTCAGGGCTTACATGGCCATGGAGAAGCGGGTCTACGAGGAGACGGGGGAGCACACCCTGTACACGGTGAACATATCGGACAACATCCCCAAGATGTTCGAGATCGCCAAGCGGGTGGTGGACGCCGGCGCCAACGCCATCATGGTCAATTACCTGGCGGTGGGGCTCCCGGCGCTGCAGACCCTGGCCGAGGATCCGGACATCAACGTGCCCATCCTCGCCCACATGGACTGCGCAGGCGCCCTCTACGAGTCGCCCATCTCCGGTATCGCCTCCCACCTGGTGCTGGGCAAGCTTCCCCGCCTGGCGGGGGCCGACGCCATCGTCTTCCCCGCGCCCTACGGCAAGGCGCCCTACCTTAAGGACCGCTTCGTCTACACCGCCGACGTCATGCACTATCCCCTGCATAACCTGAAGCCGACCATGCCCATGCCCTCGGGAGGCATCACCCCGGACATGGTGCCGGTGTGCGTGGCGGACCTGGGGAAGGAGATTATGATCGGCTCCGGAGGCGGCATCCACGCCCACCCCATGGGACCGACGGCGGGCGCGCGGGCATTCCGCCAGGCCATCGAGGCCACCATGTGCGGAATCCCCATCCACGAGTACGCCCAGGACCACCAGGAGCTGGCGGTGGCCATCGGCATGTGGGAGGGCACCTTCAAGGAGACCACCGCCTCCTGCGGGCTGGACGGCACCATAGAGTCGCTGGCGGAGCATTGAGGCTGTTTTCCCGCCTGTCGCGAGGCACGGCGCCACCGGACCGAGCGGTATGGTTCCGGCGGAGCACACCACCGCCTCCTGCGGGCTGGACGGCACCATAGAGTCGCTGGCGGAGCATGAGGACGGCATTCATGCCGGCCGCGAGGTCCGGTGAGAAAGCGGGAGCGCCCGACCGGCGCCCCCTCGGCGATGCCGCCCAGGGATGCATCAAGTGCGGGACTAAATGGCAGGGCAAGGAAAAGGGCGCGGGATCCCGCGCCCTTTCGTACGGCAGCTGCATGCGGGCGGCGAAAGCCGCTTGGCGAATTATTTCTTGTCGAGTTTTTCCAGGCGCAGCGCCTTGAAGCCGAAATAGACTACGGCCAGGATGATCACGAAGTTGATCACCACCCCGATAAAGTGGCCGTAGTTGAACACGGCGTCTCCGATGTGGAAGGTCAGCGTGTCCAGGCTGCCCTGCCCGACGATCGCGCCGATGATCGGGTTGATCAGGTCGGTGACCAGGGAGTTGACCACGGTGCCCGTGGCCACGCCCACGATGAAGCCGATGGCCAGGCCCACCACGCCCTGCTTTCGGATGAAATCGACGAAACCTTCGAGGCCCTTCTTTTTCTCCTTTTCCGCCGCCGCCTTTTCCGCCTCCTCGGCGACGGGATAGCCGCAGTTGGGGCAGGCCGGCGCCAGGTCCGAGACGTCCTTGCCGCAGTCGGGACACGAGATCATGGTCATGAGAATCCCCCCTTTATAACAAGAAGATGCGCTTCGGTTATCACGATACCGCAAATCCGCTTCGCGGGGAAAGCAACGATCGCCTGCTCAGCGTCGGTCAAGGGTGATACCGTCCGTGCGGGCGGCCGGGGGTAAAGTGCAGCGTCGCCGCGGCCGCACCATTGCCCGGGAGCGAGTGGATCATGGAGGGTGACGAAACTAGTTGAGGAAGCGCTTTGTCGGACGCCCCTTTCCTGTGTTAATATGACACTTACTTTACCCAGGCCTCGCACTGAACCCGCTCGGAGAAAGGTTCTCAGCATCCCGCGAGAGCGGGGGACGGCGGCCGGACGGACATAGGGGGACGGCGGATGAGAAGCATACCCACTACCATGGCCACGCAACACCCGGATAATGCTTGCGCGGCCTTCTGGCTCGGAAAGAGCTTCATAGACAGCCGGGACGAGGTGAAGGAGTGCCTGGTCGCCTTCGAGGCGCTCGGATGCCACGAGTTCATGTGGGACTGGGAGGGCAAATACGTAGACGAGGCGGTCATCGAGCGCGTGTTCGAGGAGGATCTCGCCTACTTCAGGAAGAAGGCGCTGGGCAGGGATATCTTCCTCACCTACCGCCTTCCCAATATATGGGTGGAGAAGGGCAGCTACCGCATCCTGCGCGCCTTCGCCAACATCCTCGCCGCCCACGACATCGCGAAGGACATCGGCCTGCACTGCCCGCCGGTGTTCGAGATAATCCTCCCCATGACCACCTCGGCGGATCAGCTCGTGTACCTGCAGGGCGTCTACTCCGATTTCGCGCGGTTGATCAGGAAGGATCCCGAGAGGAGGATCGGCAGCGGCAACCCTCCCATAATCGAGATAATCCCCCTGGTGGAGGACATACCGGACATGATGGGGCTGGGCGACCTCATCCGTAGATACGTATCCCTTTACCGGAGAAAAGGCCTGGCGAGGATAAAGGAACTGGAATACGTGAGGCCGTTCATCGCCCGCTCCGACCCCGCTCTCAACTACGGCCTGGTGCCCGCGGTGCTGGGGGCCAAGGTGGGCCTTTCCAGGGCTTACCGGGCGGCGGAGGAGAGCGGGTTGGAGGTCTATCCCATCATCGGCTGCGGCAGCGTGCCTTTCCGCGGCAACCTGTCCCCGCTCACCGTGAAACGGTTCCTGGAGGAATACCCAGGCGTGCGCACCGCCACCGTGCAGTCGTCCTTCCGCTATGACCATCCCGCCGAGGACGTGACCAAGGCGGTCAAGGCTTTGAACCGGGTCCTTGCCAAGGGCTCGAGGGCTCCGGAGATGAGCGGCGAGGAGGCGAGGGACGCGGAAAAGCTCATCGCCGTCTTTAAAAAGCACTATCGCGCCACTATCATCGAGATCGCGCCCTTGATCATCGAGATGTCGAGACACATACCGAGGCGGAGGGAGAGGAGGCTGCATACCGGCTTGTTCGGGTATTCCAGGGAGATTACCAAGGGGGTGAGCTTGCCCCGCGCAATCACTTTCACCGCCTCGCTTTACTCCCTGGGCATACCCCCCGAGGTGATAGGAACCGGGAGGGCATTGAGGGAGGCCTTCGACGTGGGGTTGAGCGAGTCGCTGAGCCGCTTGTACGTGAACCTCAAGCGGGACGCGGAGGAAGCGTGCGCCTTCGTGAACCGGGAGAACATCGCGCGGCTGAAGGGCAGGTTCCCGGCCCTGGCCGGAGTGGAGGAGGACCTGAAGTGGCTGGAGGGGGTCCTGGGCATCCAGACGGAGCCCTCTCACAACAAGCACCTTATCCACAGGAACATGACCTCGAACATCCTCCTGCTCCTCGAGGAGGGCAGGAACGTTTCAGAGATGGTGGAGGAGACCGCGGTGTTGAGAGGTTTCATGGGATGAAAGGAAACGTGAAGGGAAGGCCCAATCCCCAGGGGGAATCGCCCATGATATCGGGAAGCGCCTACATCGACCCGACAGCCCTGCTCGTCGGCAAGGTGATCGTCGGCGACGAGGTCTTCATAGGGCCATGCGCGGTGTTGAGGGCGGACGAGCCGGAAAGCTCGATCGAGATAGGGGAGGGGAGCAACGTACAGGACGGCGTGATAATCCACGCGCTGAAGGGTTCATCCGTGGTTATCGGCCGAAGAGCATCCCTTGCCCATGGGTGCATAATACATGGCCCTTGCAGGATAGGGGACGGCTGTTTCGTGGGGTTCGGCTCAGTGATTTTCAACGCCTCCATCGGGGATGGGACGGTTATCAGGCAAGTGGCTGTGGTTGAAGGGGTGGAGGTGGACGCGGGAAGACTGGTCGCATCCGGAAGCGTCGTGGACACGCCGGAGAAGGCCCTGCGCCTCGCGGACCTGGATGATCAAGCCGGGGAGTTCGCGAGAAGGGTGGCGGACATGAACCTCGAGCTCTCGAGGGCTTACAGGAAGATGTCCGGAGGTTGACTTGCGGGCGCTGTTGCGGGTGGGGACAGGCGCTTCGGCCGACCGCGGCGGAAAGAAGAGCTTCTTAAGGCGCGAAGCGACCTCGCGCCGATGCTTGCCGGGGCATGATCCCGGATCGGGCATGGCAAACAACAAGCTTTGCAGGTGACTGGTTTGGTAAAGGAAAGGGAAGTCGATGGGAAGCGTTAAAGACCTGGAGGTGCTCGAGGCGCCCTCCGAAGGCAAGCCGGGCAGGGGCAGGTTCCACTTCTCGGACCGTTACTCCGTTTTCGACTGGGGGGAGATGCCGGACCTCATCGAGGGAAAGGGGGCAGCGCTCTGCCTCATGGGAGCTTATTTCTTCGAGAGGTTAGAGGACATGGGGATGCCCACGCATTATCTGGGCGTGGTGGGAAAGGGCGGGGTGCCGCGGCGCCTTTCGGAGCTGGAGGAGCCGGCGGATACCATGGAGGTGAAGCTGGTGCGCGTGGTGGAACCGCGCCCCGCCGGGGACGCCTACGATTACTCCGCCTACAGCGCCGAGAAGGGGAACTTCCTCATACCCCTGGAGGTGATCTACCGCAACTCGCTGCCGGAGGGCTCCAGCGTGTTCAAGCGCTTGGAGGAGGGCAGCGTGAGCATAGAGGACCTGGGGCTGGAAGGGCCTCCCAAACCCGGCGAGAGGCTGGAGCGGCCCATCCTGGACGTATCGACCAAGCTGGAGTCCACCGACAGGTACCTGGGATGGGAGGAGGCGCGGGAGATAGCCGGGCTGTCCCCACGGGAACTCTTGGAATTGAAGGAAGCCACCATGCGGATCAACGCCCTCATTACTAGCGTCGTTGAGCCCCTGGGGCTGGAGAACCAGGACGGCAAGGTGGAGTTCGCCTTCGACGAGAACCGCCGGCTCATGCTGGTGGACGTACTGGGCACCCCCGACGAATGCCGCTTCGAGTACCGCGGGATGCCGGTGAGCAAGGAGATCGCCAGGATCTTCTACCGCGGCACGGAATGGAGCAGGGAGGTCGAGGAGGCCAAGAGGGCCAACCGCATCGAGTGGAAAGGGCTCGTCCGCCAGTCTCCGCCACCCCTGCCCGCGAGGATGAAGGAACTGGTCTCCCTCCTCTACAAGAGCTGTTGCGACGGCATAACCGGGAAGCGCTTTTTCGGCGCGCCCCCGCTCGAGGAAATCCTTGCCGAGCTCGGAAAGAATATTTAGCGGCGGTATTCGGTGGCGGCAGACGCCCGCATCGCGCTCGCCGGAGAGAACCACATGGGCGACGATGTATAATCAGGTGGGGGTGAACGCCATGCCGTCCAGGCACGGGGACTGGTTGAAGCAGGCGAGGAGAGACCTCGAGCACGCGCGACACGCCTTGCGCGACGGGGACTACGAATGGGCGTGTTTCGCAGCGCAGCAGGGCGCGGAAAAGGCGGTGAAGGCCCTTTTCCAGAGCCTGGGAGCCGAGGCTTGGGGACATTCGGTGAGCGCGTTGCTATCGGGGTTACCCGCGGAGATCGGGGTGGGGGAGGAATTGCTGGAAAAAGGCAAGGAGCTGGACAAGCACTATATCCCGCCGCGATATCCCAACTCGCATCCCCAGGGGGCTCCCTTCGAGTACTACACGAGGACGGAGGCGGAAAGGGCGATCGACAATGGAGAGGCAGTCATCTCCTTTTGTGAGGATAAGGTATCTTGACCGCGAGGCGGTGAGGGAGGCCCTCGCCGAGTATGTGGGAGAGCTGTCGGCCGGGCATCCCGAGCTGGAAAGGGTGGTGCTATTCGGCTCCTTCGCCAGGGGGGACGAGGTGCCCTCCAGCGACGTCGACCTCCTCATAGTGCTTGACCGGTCCGAGCTGCCCTTCCTCGACCGCATACCCGTTTTCATGCCCTCGCGCTTTCCCGTCGGCGTGGACGTCTTCCCCTATACGCGCGAGGAGCTGGAGTCGATGCTGGAGGAGGGAAACGGGTTCGTGGCCTCCGCCCTCGCGGAAGGGGCCGAACTCTACCGCCGACCGCATTCACGCGAATGACGCCGGTTGTGCATACGCATGTCCTTTCGTAACGCCCGGTTGCACTCTACCGCCGACTCGTGCGGATGACCCCCAACCTTCTCATAAGCGTTCTTGATTATCTGCTTTGATCAGGTTCCATCACCGACCGTGCTCGTGCTAATGACCGCTCCGCGCCCATTTGTCTTGGCGAGGATACCGGCTCTTCCCCACCCGGCACGGATCGGGAACGCCTACAGCGCCAGGCGTTCCTCCGCCTCCGGCAGGATGAGCTTCCCTTTCGGGACGTAAAGGGTCATCACGCTGCGCCCGGGCGCGATCTCGCGAATGCGGCGCGACAGGTCATGCTCGCCCAGGGTGAGGCGGGCGCCTCCCGGCCGGAAGCTGCGACCCAGGCCTCCGGAGATGCCGCTTACGGGGGTGCGTAGGAGCTCCCGGTCTTTCACGGAAAATATGGTGTAGTCGAAGTAGGTCTTCATACGCGCGGCGTTTTTCCTCACCTCCAGGGCGAGGATCTCCTTCCCTCCCTCCGACAGACGGCACGACACCTTCGAGCTGTCCTCCTCGATCTCGATGTCCGCCAGGAATTTGGGAAACCCCCATATGTCGATGCCGGCGTGAAGCCCCAGCTCGGAGGTGAGGGGGAGCTGCCATATGAAGACCTCGAAGGATAGGGATGCGGCCATGCGCAGCACCGGCAGCAGGGGAGGGTTGAAGCGTGGGTGATAGCGCACCGGCACCATGATGATAAATTCCCGGTAGGGCCCTATGGTGGAGTCGCGGTAATCCGCCGCCATGAAGCCCAGCAGGCCTTTGCCGGGGTACATCTCGGCGGGAACCAGCTTGGATGTGGGAAGCAATTCCTTGAGCTTGAGAGTCGGGGCGGCGAAGACCCCCGCCACCGCGAAAACGTCGCGGTAGAGGATGGGCACCTCGCAGGCACCGCCCGTTATCGCCACCGGCCGCTGGGTTATCCCCTCGAAGAAGCTACCTTCCATCGCGCGCTCCTCTCCCATGTGCTTATACCGATCCACTGGCTCCCCTGCTCTATTTTTGCCCGCTTTCCTTGCGGGTTAAACCACCGCAAGCCAGGAACGCGTCCGCCCCGGGTTCCACGAATCACCCCGATCTACGCGCGAGCTGGAGTCGGGCTGAATTAGCTCGGCGCCATGCTCCGCGATCCCACCGCCCTTCGCGTAAGCCCAGTGCTTGGATGGCGGCTTCCAAATGCCTGCCCCGAATCCACGCACGAACCCGAGTGGGGCTTAATTGCCTCGGTGCCATGTTCCGCCATCCCCCTCCCCCGCCTAAGCCCGGCACTTTGATGGCGGCTTCCGAATGCCTGGCCAGAATAGGCGCGGGTGCCCGCTCCTTGCTGTATGCCGCAACACCCCGAGGCGCGATCTCCCGCCGCCCGCCTATACCAAGTACCAGGATGGTAATATATGGATGTCGAAACCGATTTACGCGAATCCCCCCAGTCGCCTGGCTTCCATCCGGCGTGGCGCCCGGCCTCAGATGCAGTAGCGGCAGCCGGTGGGGAAGTGGGCTCCAAGGTAACCGAGCGGCTCCGAATCGCAGCCCTCCTCCCTCTCCATCCAGTAGAGGAGGTCCTCCAGGGGCAGGAAGGCCCCACGCGTCCCTCTCCCGACCTCTCCCGCATCCCCCTGGGCGGGTCCGCCTCCGCGCTCGACCTTCTCTTCCCCTTCCAAAGTGCCGCGCGTCTCCATGGTCAGTATTTTACCAGGGAGCCGGTGCGGCGGGCATGGCGGACAGCCAGGCTGAAGAGCCCCAGGCTCAAGGGGACCAGGACCGCGGCTATCGCCGCCAGGGCCAGGAACTCTCGCCACAGGGACGAAAACCCCGAGCCCTTGAGGAGGGCTGACCGGATGCCGTCCAGGGACCAGGTCATGGGAAGGAGGCGGGAGAAGAACTGCATCCATCCCGGGAGCACGCTGTAGGGAAAGAAGACGCCCCCCAGCAGGATGGACAGGCTGCTCACCACCCAGTTGACGGGGTCGCCGCGCTTGAAGACCACGATGAAGCTTGCGGATACGATGCCCAGGGAGGCGTAGGCGAGCACGGTCAGCGCCATGAGAAGGAGGGCGGCCGGGATGTTAGCCCCCGCGAAGGAGACGCCGAAGGCCGCGCCCACCAGCAGGTACGCGAGCACGCTCAGCGATGTGAAGAGAAAGCGCCATATCGCCGAGGAGAGTACGATGGTGGAGAGGGAGGTAGGGGTGGCCATCATGGCCTCCAGGGTCCCCATCATCTGCTCCTCGCGCACGCTCTCCGCGAAGGAGCCCAGGCCCGCGCGCAGGTACATGGCCATGGCCATTCCCACCAGGGCGAAGGAGAAATAGTCGTCGGCGGTGTCGCTCACGTATGACGGGTCCACAATCCTCCCCGCGAAGTAGAAGATGAGCACGGAGAATAACATCCCCGCCAGGGAGAGGAGGAAATTGAAGCGGTAACTGGTCTCTATGAGGAAGTCGCGCCGCAGGAAGGCAAGGGCCTTTTTCATCTACCTCCCCCCCCAGGCTCTTCGTGCTCCCGCACCAGGTCCACGAAGACATCGCCAAGGCGGGCGTCCGCCCCCAGGCGCTCCCTGCCCTCCCCCAACAGCCCCTCCATGGTGCCCAGGTAGAGGAGGCGGCCGCGGTGCAGTAACCCCACCTCCCGGCAAAGCTTTTCGGCCTCCTCCATGTCCTGGGTGGCGAGGACGACGCTCTTGCCGCGTTTTTCCACCAGCTCGCGGGCGATGAAATCCCTCAGCGGGTAAGCCGCCTCGGGGGAGAGGGAGCGGGTGGGCTCGTCCAGGAAGAGGACCTCGGGATCGTGCAACAGGGCTCTCGCCACGGCGGCCTTCTGGCGCATGCCCGCCGAGTAGTCGGAAAAAGGCGCGTCGAGGTACGGGGACATCCCCAACAGGGATGCGAGCTCCTCGATGCGCTCCGCCGCGGCGGCGCGGCTCATATCATGCAGGGCAGCGAAGAACTCCAAGTTGCGGCGCCCGGAGAGGCGCCAGTAGAAACTCCGCTCCTCCCCAAGCACCATGCCCATGCGCGCGCGCACCCCTCTCCGCCCGGGGTCCTCGCCCAGCACCTCCACGGTGCCCGAGGTGGGGAGCAGCAGGCCGAAGGCGATCTTCATGAGCGTGGTCTTGCCGGCCCCGTTGGTGCCCAGAAGCCCGAATACCTCGCCGCGGGGCACGGTCAGGCTGACGCCGTCCAGCGCCCTCACCTTATCTTGGCCCCAGTAAGGCAGGAAAAAGGACCGCGCGCCTACGCCCGGACGGGGGTAGTCCTTCACCAGCTCTTTCGTCCTCAAGGCGTACATCCCGCTCGCCGTATCTAGCTCCAATTCCAAGATCCCCGCTTCCTCCGCTCCATGCCGGCTAACTATATCTACTACGCCCCGGGGCGATGACCTTCCGCGCCTCGTTTGGCACATATTAGCTGCGCGACGTCTCGCCCTTGATGGGCGTGAGAGCATGGGCTGCTTCAACGGGCGCCGCCGTTTTTCCCCTCAACGGATGCGCCTAGCCAGGGAGGAGAAAGGGGAGAGCGAGGAGTAGTCCACCAGGGTGGCCATGGCGCGCGAGAAGGTGTCCACCCCCATCTCCTCCGCTGCCGCGGGCGGGTTGAGGCCTCCCGCGACCACCAGGCCCACCCTGTCCCTGCCGGCGGGCACCTCCATAAGTGGGTGTCCCGGCCTTCCCAGGAGGATCATCCCCCCGAGGCGCGCCTCCTTCATCCTTTCCGCGACCTCTGCCGCGTTATCGAAGGCGGAGGCGGGAATGAGCCGGAAGGAGGCGCAGATCCTTCCGTCGCCCTCGGTGGCCGCGGCGTGCACGCTGGTCATCTTGCCCTTGATGAAGATCTCGATGGGGTCCAGGCTGGAGCCCGCGTAGCTTATGATCTCGGTGAAGCGCACGGGCCTGCCCTCGCGGATCTCGAGAAGGCCGCCGAAACTCGATTCCACCGGTATTCCGTGGCGCAGGAACACCGCGTTCAGAGTTACGCTGCAGACGGTGCCCCAGCCGACCATCCCCGCGGGCACCTCCATGTCTCCCGCCCGCTCTCCCGGCCCGGCGCGCAGCGCCAGGTCCGAGAGGCAGAAGCCCGCCTCGAAGGCGGCCCGCATCGCCTCGACCGCGCGCCGCTCCTGCTCCAGTGGGAGGAAGGTGATGTTGATCGCCAGGCGGCCCCTTCGCTCAGCGAGGTTGAAATCGGAGCGGCAGGCGAGGTCGTCGATGCGCGAGTTCACGAACCCCACCCTGTCCACGGCCATGGCGCCCTCGATCTCCCGCAAGCCGGCATCGGTGAGCGAGCGGCCCCGCCTGCCCTCCAGCCGGGTGAGACCGCGCTCGTCCAGGTGCAGCAGGTGGTAGCGCACCGTCCTCTCGTTGAGCTCGATTCCCCGGCGGGAGAGTTCCTGTGAAATGGCCCTCGCACCCAGGGGCTCCCGCGCTTCCCTTAGCACCTCCAGGATGGCCAGCGTTTTCCGTTCCAGCAAGGGCTTTTCACTCCTTTAACGGTAAATATTAGCCGCCATTCTGCTTGACAATATATAATAAAACGTATTAAATAGGCAATAGGTAACCTATTGCCTATTGTTTGTTACGGGAGTGTCCCGCCGTGCCCGACACGGTTTAGGTAAGCCGAGGCTCCGGGACCGGTCGGCGATGGACGGCGAGCCGCCATGGGATCCAGCGAGGGCCTCTATAACCGCCAAGCCGTTTCCCGAGGGCGCGCAGGATTATGGTATTAGACCCCGTTTGCATTTATTATGTTTGTGTTTCCATGCCCGCAGCGTGGTGACGCAGGCGGTGATGAGGGCGGGAGGAGCCGGCGCCTGACCCCGGCCCGAGGAAAGAGAAGGTGGTACCGTTTTGATCAGAATCGTGCCTCGCGAGGAGTACTGCATCGGGTGTCGCCTGTGCGAGATACACTGCATCGTGCAGCACTCCAGGAGCAAGAACATCATCAAGGCCTTCAAGAGCGAGAGGAGGCCGGTAAAGCGGGTCGAGGTGGAGGAGGAAGGGCATGTATCCTTCGCGTTGCAGTGCCGGCATTGCGAGGAGGCCCCTTGCGTGACCGCGTGCCTCTCGGGCGCGATGTCCAAGGACCCCGAAACGGGAGCGGTGGTCAACGACCCGGAACGCTGCGTGGGATGCTGGACCTGCATCCTGGTGTGCCCATTCGGGGCCGTGCGCCGCGACGAGGCTGAGCGGAAGGCGGTGGGGAAATGCGACCTGTGCCCGGACCTCGAGGTGCCGGCCTGCGTCGCCAACTGCCCCAACGAGGCCCTGTTGATGGTGGAGGAATAGGACATGGCGGCCAGGTACGATTACGCGATAGTGGGCAACTCGGCGGCGGCGATAAACGCCTGTGACGCCATTCGCAGCGTGGATCGGGAGGGGTCCATCGTCCTCTTCGCGGAGGAGAAATACCGTTGCTATTCCCGCCCCCTCATCTCCTACCTGGTGGCTGGCCAGATAGAGAGCAAGGGGATGTACTACCGCCCCTCCGGCTACTACCGCTCCATGCGGGTGGAGTTCCGCAAGGGCGCCAGGGTCGAGGCGGTTGACGCCGGGAAAAAGACCCTCACCACGGCGGATAACGAGAAGGTGAAGTGGCGCAAGCTGCTGCTGGCGACGGGCTTCAAGCCCTTCATCCCCCCCGTTCCCGGGCTGGAGGACGTGGACTACATAACCTTCGTGAACTGGGACGACGCCAAGCGCATGCTGGCAAGGACCGCCAAGCCCGCGCGCGTCCTGGTGGTGGGAGCGGGGCTTATAGGCATGAAGGCGGCGGAGGCGGCGGAGGCGCGCGGCGCCGAGGTGACGGTGGTGGAGAAGATGGAGCGCGTACTCCCCCAGGCGCTGGACGAACAGGCCTCGCGCATGGTCTGGGAGAGGTGCCGCGAGGCGGGCATCGACATCGTCACCGGGCAGGGCGTGGCCGCCCTGGAGTCCACGGGGGGAGGAAAGGGCAAGGCGACCCTCGAGGACGGCGGCGAGATAGACTTCGACCTCCTGGTCATGGCCGTGGGGGTGAGGCCGCGCGCGGAACTGGCCGAGGGAGCGGGCCTTGACTGTCCCCATGGCATCGAGGTGGACGAGCACCAGCGCACCTCCCTGGAGGATGTTTTCGCGGCGGGAGATGCGGTGAGCGCCATGGATATCGTGCTGGGAAAACCTGCCATCAACGCGCTCTGGCCCGTGGCCGCCCTGCAGGGGAAGTACGCCGGCCTGAACATGGCGGGAAGGGAGGTCCCCTACCCGGGGTGCAATTCCATGAACGCGGTGGAGTTCTTCGGCCTCCCGGTGCTCTCCGCGGGCGTCGTGAACCCTCCCGAGGACGGCTACGAGGTGATAGCGCGCCGGGTGGACGGAGGCGACTACCGTAAGGTGGTGCTGCAAGGCGACGTCATCGTGGGCATGCTCGTGGCGGGGCGCGTGGAGCGCGCGGGCATACTTACCAGCCTCATCCAGGAACGGGCCAACGTGCGCAGGGTGAAGAACTTCCTCCTGGAGGAGGCCTTCGGCCACATACACCTGCCGCGCTCGGTCAGGCAGGAGCGTATAAAAGAGACGGCGGCCGGGATCATGAAGGCCGGAGCCGCGAGGGACGAGGGGGTGTGAGAGGTGCTCAGGGGCGCGCGCGTAAGGGACGACAAGGATTTCTCCGGCTGCTCCATATTCGGGATGATGAACCTGCGCGGCGAGAAGTTCAACGGCGATCCCATGATCACCGCCATCGCCAACATGAAGGAGCGCAGCAACGGCCTGGGGGGCGGTTTCGCCGCCTACGGCATCTACCCCCAGTATGCCGAGCTGTACTGTTTCCAGCTCATGTACGACGACCAGGCCGCCAAGGAGGAAACGGAGGGCTACCTCAAGGATTCCTTCTCCCTGGAGGGGGCGGAGGTCATACCCACCCGGAGCTGCGAGGGGGTCTCCGACCCCCCGCTGCTGTGGCGCTATTTCCTGCAGCCCCGCGAGAGCATCGCCTGCGACCTCGAGGACGTGGACGACTTCGTGGTGCGCGCGGTGATGCACATCAACGTGTTCATAGACGGGGCCTTCGTCTTCTCCAGCGGCAAGGACATGGGCGTTTTCAAGGGAGTGGGTTTCCCGGAGGACGTGGGGCGTTTCTTCCGCCTCGACGAGTACGAGGGATACATATGGGTGGCCCACGGCAGGTTCCCTACCAACACCCAGGCCTGGTGGGGAGGGGCGCATCCCTTCAACATCCTCGACTGGTCGGTGGTGCACAACGGGGAGATATCCTCCTACGGCATCAACATGCGTCACCTGGAGATGTACGGGTACAAGTGCACCCTGTTCACGGACACGGAGGTGATAGCCTACGCGGTCGACCTCCTGGTGCGGCGGCACGGGCTGTCCATAGAGGACATGTCCCGGGTGCTCGCGGCGCCCCTGTGGTCGGAGATAGACCGCATGCCGGCGCGTGAAAGGGAGGCGCACGTGGCCCTTCGGCAGTCATACGGCTCCCTGCTCCTCAACGGGCCCTTCAGCATCATCATCTCCAACCGCGAGCAGATGATCGGGCTCACCGACCGCATCCGGCTGAGGCCGTTGGTGGCGGGCCGCAACGGGGACTTCATGTACATCTCCTCCGAGGAGGCTCCCATGCACCTGGTGGACGACACCCTCAAGGATACCTGGATTCCGCACGGCGGAGTTCCGGTGGTGGCGGAGCTGATCAAGCCCGCCGCCAGGGAAGAGGAGACGGGGGGGAAGGTATTGAGCATCAGCGGGGCGGAGCCGGCCTGAGGGCCGGCGGAGGAGGAATGCCTTGAAGAGTTATATTTTGCCGCAATACCTGGTGGAAAGGGACGATTACCGGTGCATCCGCTGCGAGGTCTGCGCGAGGCAGTGTGCCTTTGACGTGCACTGGTACGACGAGGAGGAGGACGCGGTCTTCGCCGACGAGAGCAAGTGCGTGGGCTGTCTGCGCTGCGTAACCCTGTGCCCCACCAACGCCCTGGTGGTGCGCCATAACCCCACCCAGATCCCGCCCAACGCCAACTGGACGGGGGAGGTGTTGCGCAACATCTACAGGCAGGCGGAGACGGGCGGTGTCCTGCTCACGGGCATGGGATGCGACAAGGGTTACCCCATCTACTGGGACCGCATCGTCCTGGACGCCAGCCAGGTCACCAACCCGTCCATCGACCCCCTGCGCGAGCCCATGGAGCTGCGCACCTACCTGGGGGCCAAGCCGGACGTGGTGAAGGTCGGGAGGAAGGGAGGCAAGCCCTCCCTGGAGACCAGGCTCACCCCGCAGTTGCGACTGGAGACCCCCATCATGTTCTCCGCCATCTCCTACGGCGCCATAAGCTACAACGCCTGCGAGTCCCTGGCCCGGGCGGCCACGGAGATGGGCACCTACTACAACACCGGCGAGGGCGGCCTGCACCGCAACCTCTACAAGTACGGCGACCACACCATATGCCAGGTGGCCTCGGGGCGTTTCGGGGTGCATGCCGATTACCTGGAGGTGGCCGCAGCCCTGGAGATCAAGATAGGCCAGGGCGCGAAGCCTGGCATCGGGGGCCACCTCCCCGGGGAGAAGGTGAGCGCGGAGATATCCCGCACGCGCATGATACCCAAGGGGACGGACGCCATCTCGCCGGCGCCGCACCATGACATCTACTCCATCGAGGACCTGGCCCAGCTTATCTACGCCCTGAAAGAGGCCACGCACTGGGAGAAGCCGGTGTCGGTGAAGATCGCCGCGGTGCACAACTCCGCCGCCATCGCCTCGGGAATAGTGCGCGCGGGAGCGGACATCGTGGCCCTGGACGGCATCCGTGGCGGCACGGGGGCGGCGCCCACCATGATCCGCGACAACGTGGGCATCCCCATAGAGCTGGCGCTGGCGGCGGTGGACACGCGGCTGCGGGAGGAGGGCATACGCAACCGCGCCAGCGTGGTGGTGGCGGGAGGCATCCGCAATTCCTCCGACGTCATCAAGGCCATCGCCCTGGGCGCCGACGCCGTCTATATCGGCACCGCCGCCCTGGTGGCCATGGGATGCCACGTTTGCCAGAAATGCTACACCGGAAAGTGCAACTGGGGAATCGCCACCCAGGACCCCTACCTCTCCAAGCGCTTAAACCCCGACGTGGGGACGCGGCGACTGGTGAACCTGCTCACCGGGTGGTCGCACGAGATCATGGAGATGCTGGGAGGCATGGGCATCAACGCCATAGAGAGCCTGCGCGGCAACCGGCTGCGCCTGCGCGGAGTGGGGCTCACCCAGGAGGAACTGGACATCCTGGGCATCAAGCACGCCGGCGCCTGAGGAAGGGAGCCCGGCCTCAGGTGGTGGGTTCCCGCCGAGATGATAGCAGCAGGGAGGCTAGTGCCATAAGGAAAAGACTCCGCATCGGGACATCCGGCGGGGGTATAGCTGACGCTCATGGTCTCCATGGGGGAACACGGCTTTCCGGGGGCGCGGGTTTGACAGGGGTATAGAATAGAGATATGAAGGGAAATTCTCGATAGGCGGAGAAGAAAACAAAAAAAGGTGGCGTGAGCGAAAAAGGGTGATGAGGACATGAAGATCGAGGTGGACCACCATGCCGGGTTGCCGGGCGTGTTCGCGCGAGAGAACGGCAAGGTGAGGATAAACGCCGGAACGCTCCATTACCGCGAGCTCAACAACATGGTCAAGGGAGCGGCCGCGGAGGGCCTGGAGGAGATAGAGCTCGAGAACGTCTTCGGCCAGCGCTACATCGGGTCGGGGATACGCAGGCCCGTGCGCATCACCGTTCACGGCGTGCCCGGGAATGACCTCGGCGCCTTCATGGACGGGCCCAGGATCACCGTGGACCGCAATGCCCAGGACGGGGTGGGGAACACCATGAACAGCGGCACCATCGTGGTCCACGGGCGCGCGGGAGACATCGTGGCCATGGGCATGAGGGGAGGCAAGATCTTCATACGCGACGGCGTGGGTTACCGCGCCGCCATTCACATGAAGGAGTACCGCAAGCACGTCCCCGTTCTGGTCATCGGAGGAGAGACCCAGGACTTCCTGGGGGAGTACATGGCCGGCGGGCTGGTGCTGGTGTTGGGGCTGGGAAAGAAAGGAAAACCAAAACTGGCGGCGCGCCATATCGGGACCGGCATGCACGGGGGTCTCATCTTCCTGCGCGGGGAGGTGGAGGAGCATCAGCTCGGAAAGGAGGCCGCGGTGGAGCGGGCCTCGGAAGCCGACCTGGAGATGATCCGGCCCCACGTGGAGGAATACACGAACTACTTCGGGGGCAAAGCCGACGAGATACTCGGCTCCGGCTTCATCAAGCTGTACGCCAAGTCGCACCGCCCCTTCGGTGGGCTATACGCGTACTGACGAGGCCACCGGATCCCGGAACGGCGAAGCGGCGCACGGATGCCGATCCCCCATGGGGGGTCGGTCTTTCACTCTTGTGGCGGAGCGAACGTATGTCGGAGGCGATAACCGGTTTGGCGACCAGGTGAAAAATGGCAGGCAAGGTCTTTCTTCATTGTGACCGGGAACGTGGGGAATTCTTCCGGGGCGTGCTGGAGGAAAGCTTCTCGGTGGAGGCTTTTCCCCCGCATGGGAGCGCGAATACGGCACCCGGTGATGTGGTGCTGGCGGATTGCGCGGGGATGGGCGCGGAGTGGCGTGGCTTCTTGAGCGGCTTGCGGCGAGATCTGGCGGAAGGCGCGCGGCTGGTCGCCGTGCTGCGCTTCGAGCAGATAAGGACCCTCGACGGCGCCGTGGATATAGACGACTTCGTCGCCGATAACGGGACGGCGGAGGAGATAAGGGCAAGGATCCGCCGCATGGTGGGTGGGGATGAAACCGTGCGAGCCCTCGTGGGATCCGGGGAGTTGGAGATAGACGAGGACCGTTATGAGGTGAGGGTGGGGGGAAGGCGGGTGGAGCTCACCTTCAAGGAATTCGAGCTCCTGCATTTCCTCGCCTCCCGGCCGGGGAAGGTGTTCACCCGCGAGATGCTCCTGGAGCAGGTCTGGGGATACGATTACTTCGGAGGCTCCCGCACCGTAGATGTGCACGTGCGCCGCATACGCGCCAAGATCGAGCGGGAGGGCCATACCTATATCCGCACCGTGCGCGGCGTGGGCTACATCTTCGAGCATGTGTCCCCGGATTGAAAGTCCAGGCTGCGCCCGTCCCATGCGACAATCCCTCCTCATGGTATAAAACCCCCAGGCGTTTTGCGCGTTGGCGCCGGCCCCGTTAACGGATTCGTGCGATGTCCAGGGCGCGGTAACGGGACGACGGGTCTTTGCGCGTTGAAGCCTACCCCGTAACGGGTTCATCACACTGGCGCCCGCCTCTCCGCGGGGAAAAACCCCCGGCCGCCTGTTGCTCGTGAGCAGATGGCGCCGCGTTTAACTTTTTCGAAACGAGAAGATCACGAAACCTTAACGCACGTGAAAAACCCCCGAAAAAAGCGGCCCTTAGACTTGGTTGGCAGGAGACGACCCGAGCGAGAAAGGAGGTCCGGTCATGGTCATCGCTCTACGCCGTTGGGGACCGCTGGTCGTAGGGGTGCTGCTGTGTTTCCTTCTCCTCGCGCTGGCGGGCGGAGGGGGGAAGGCCAGGGCCGACGCCACGGGAGAGCAGACGGGCGGTTCGCAGGACCTGGCGGGGGAGCTTTCCGAGGAAGTCGGCCACGGCAAGATAGCCCTTAATTTCATCTGGGTCTTCCTGGGGGCCATCCTCGTCTTCTTCATGCAGGCCGGCTTCGCCATGGTGGAGACGGGGTTCACCCAGGAGCGCAACGCCGTGCACGTGATGATGACCAACTTCACCATCTTCGCCATCGGCACCCTGGGGTATTTCCTGGTGGGCTACGCCCTGATGTTCGGCGGGGTGGGCGCACTCGCCACCCTGGGCGGTGCGGAGATCCTCAACGCCAAGCTGGAGGTGGCCCGCGGCTGGTCCATCCTGGGCCTCAAGGGGTTCGCCCTCTCGGGGAGCGGCGTGTACGACGTGGGGGTGTTCCTCTTCTTCCTCTTCCAGGTGGTCTTCATGGACACCGCCGCAACCATCGTCACCGGGGCCATGGCCGAGAGGTGGAAGTTCAAGGCGTTCGTCGTTTACGGTTTCTTCATGTCCATGGTCCTCTATCCCGTGTTCGGGCACTGGGTATGGGGCGGCGGCTGGCTTTCCCAGCTCGGCTCCAACCTGGGCCTCGGCCACGGCTTCGTGGATTTCGCGGGCTCGTCGGTGGTGCACGCCGTGGGCGGCATCTGCGCCCTGGCCGGCGCCATAGTCATCGGGCCGCGCATCGGCCGCTTCGACCGAGATGGCAAGCCGCGGGCCATCCCCGGCCACAACGTGCCCATGGCCATAATCGGGGTGATAATCCTCGTCTTCGGCTGGTTCGGGTTCAATGCCGGCAGCACGCTTTCCGGCAACGACCTGCGGCTGGCGGTGGTGGCGGTGAACACGCTCCTGGCCGCGTGCGCGGGATGCCTGGCCGCCATGTTCTTCATGTGGAGGAAATGCGGCAAGCCCGACCCGTCCATGACCGCCAACGGCATGCTGGCGGGCCTGGTGGCAGTGACCGCCCCCTGCGCCTTCGTGCCCTCCTGGGCGTCGCTGATCATCGGGGCGGTGGCCGGCGTGCTGGTCTGCGTGGGGGTCTTCGCCCTGGAAAGGCGGGGCATCGACGACCCGGTGGGAGCCGTCGCGGTACATGGCATGAACGGCCTGTGGGGCGTCCTCTCCCTGGGCCTGTTCGCCGACGGGACCTATGGCGCCGGCCTCAACGGCGTCGAAGGAGCCGTGCGGGGGCTTTTCTTCGGGGACGCCGGGCAGCTGGCGGCGCAGGCCATCGGCGCGATTGCCTGCGTGGCCTTCGTGTTCGGCCTCTCCTACCTCTTCTTCCGACTGCAGGACCGGTGGCAGGGTATCAGGGTGTCGCCCCAGGAGGAGGTGGACGGCCTGGACGCGCACGAGATGGGCGTCAGCGCGTACACCGACGATAGCCGCATCAGCCTCCCGGTGCCGGAGCCGGTGGCGAGCGCCGGCGGGGACATCGCCGCGGCGAGGGGGTGATGGAGCATGAAAAAGATCGAGGCCATCATCAGGCCGGAGCGCCTGGAGCCGGTGATGAACGAGCTGCGCGCCCTGGGCTACCCCGGCGTGACCATCACCGAGGTCAAGGGGCACGGCAAGCAGAAGGGCGTGACCCACATGTGGAGGGGGGCGGAGTACCGCGTGGAGTTCCTGCCCAAGCTCAAGCTGGAGGCGGTGGTGCTGGACGAGGACCTACCCAAGGTGCTGGCGGCGGTGACCCGGGCGGCGCGCACCGGCAACATCGGCGACGGCAAGATCTTCGTCTACGAGGTGGAGAACGCCGTGCGCATCCGCACCGGCGAGTCCGGCTTCAACGCCATTTAACAAGGATTTAACAGTGCGGAAAAGGGATGGAAACACGGGTAGGGGAGAATCTTATCCAGGAGTCAGGGAAACGGAACCCGTGAACGGGTTTGCGGGAGAAAGGAGCAAAAGATGAGCAAGGACAAGGAGTACGTGATCAAGACGGCGCGCGAGAACGACGTTCGCTTCATCCGGCTGTGGTTCACCGACATCCTCGGGTTCCTCAAGAGCTTCGCCATCACCATCGGGGAACTGGAGGAGGCCTTGGAGGACGGGATGGGCTTCGACGGGTCCTCCATCGAGGGCTACGCGCGCATCGACGAGAGCGACATGATCGCCATGCCCGACCCCAGCACCTTCGCCATCCTGCCCTGGCGGCCGCGCGAGCACAACGCCGTGGGCAGGATGTTCTGCGACGTGCTCAAGCCGGGTGGCGAGCCCTACGAGAAGGACCCCCGCTACATCCTCAAGCGCAACCTGGCCCGGGCGGCGGAGATGGGCTACACCTTCTACGTGGGGCCGGAGCTGGAATACTTCTACTTCAAGAGCCCGGAGGCCACGGAGATACTTGACCGTGGCGGCTACTTCGACCTCACGCCGCTCGATGTCGCGAGCGACCTGCGCCGCGACACCGTCATCGCCCTCGAGGAGCTGGGCATCGGCGTGGAGTACAGCCATCACGAGGTGGGCCCCAGCCAGCACGAGATCGACATGCGCTACGCCGACGCCCTTACCATGGCCGACAACGCCATGACCTTCCGCCTGGTGGTGAAGGAGATCGCCCTCCTCAACGGGGTTTACGCCACCTTCATGCCCAAGCCCCTCTTCGGCGAGAACGGCAGCGGCATGCACACCCACATGTCCCTCTTCAAGGGCGACCGCAACGCCTTCTACGACCCCGACGACAAGCACCACCTCTCCGTCACCGCCAAGCGCTTCATCGCCGGGCTGCTGCGCCACGCCCCGGAGATAACCCTGGTGTGCAACCAGTGGGTGAACTCCTACAAGCGCCTGGTCCCCGGCTACGAGGCGCCGGTGTACCTGACCTGGGCGGTGCGCAACCGCTCCGACCTCATCCGCGTTCCGGAGTACAAGCCGGGCAAGGAGAAGGCCACGCGCATCGAGTTCCGCTCCCCGGATCCCGCCTGTAACCCCTACCTCGCCTTCGCCTGCATGCTGGCGGCGGGGCTGGAGGGCATCGAGAAGGAATACGAGCTCGCCGATTCCGTGGAGCGCAACGTCTACGAGATGAGCGCCGCCGAACGCGAGGAGCTGGGCATCGGGCAGCTTCCCGAGGACCTCTGGGAGGCCATCCAGCTGGCGGAGAAGAGCGAGCTCTTGCGCAGGACCCTGGGCGACGCGGTGTTCGATTCGCTGATCGAGAACAAGAAGATCGAGTGGGAGCGCTACCGCGCCCAGGTCACGGAGTGGGAGCTGGGCAACTACCTGCCCGTCCTTTAAGGATGGCGGGGGCCGGGTCAAGGGCCGGCGCGGCGCCGGCGGGCAAACCGGCATCGAACAGGGGTGCCAAGACCCGGCCCCCAAGGCCGGCTGACGGCGGGAATACGCGACCGGGAGCGCTGCCGCGCCCAGTCGCGGAATGGGAACTGGCCAACCACCTCCCCGTCTTATAGGTATGGCGGAGGCTGGATCGAGGGTCCCGAAGCGGATACCGTTGACGGGCGTCTGAGCCGGGATCCTGGGCATGACCTCGAAAGCGGGTGACTGTGGGATGAGGATCGCCCTGGCGCAGGTGAACACCACGGTGGGAGATTTCCGTGGGAACTGCGCGCGTATCCTGGAGGCGCTGCGCGAGGCGGAGGGAATGGGGGCGGACCTGGTGTGCTTTCCGGAACTCGCCCTGTGCGGTTATCCACCCGAGGACCTGTTGCTCAAGCGCGACTTCCTCGAGGACTGCCGGACAGCGCTGGCCGATCTCGCTTGTCAGGTGGGAGACACGCCCATGGTGGTGGGGACACCCGAGCTAGCGGAGGACTTGTTCAACGCCGCGGCACTCGTCCACCGCGGAGAGGTGGTGGCCACCTACCGCAAACGCTTCCTGCCCAACTACGGCGTCTTCGACGAGAACCGTTACTTCGCGCCCGGGAGTGAAGGCCTGGTGGCCATCATCGCCGGGGTGCGCGTGGGGATCACCGTCTGCGAGGACATCTGGTACCCCGGGGGTCCGCTGGAGCGGGAGGTGGCGTACGGGGGAGCGGAGGTGGTGGTCAACATCTCCGCGTCGCCGTATCACCGGGGCAAGCAGGGGATACGCGAGCGTCTCGTGGAATCCAGGGCCGCCGACTCCCTCGCGGTCGTCGCCTATGTGAACTGCGTGGGCGGGCAGGACGAGCTGGTGCTGGACGGCGGCTCCATGATCGTGCATCCGAGGGCGGGAAAACTCGCTTGTTCCCCGCGCTTCCGCGAGCACCTCCTGGTGTGCGACCTGGACCTGACCGGGATATGGGCGGAGAGGATGTCCAAGCCACTGCACAGGTACGCAAGGAAGGGCGCCCTCCCGGAACCAACGCGGGTCGTCGATCTGGGTGGACAACGGGGTCCGTCCACGGGAGAGCGCCCGACCCTTAACATCAATATACAGCAGTACGGGGAAACACATGAAAGGGAGGAGGAGGAGGAGATATACCAGGCGCTGCTGCTCGGGTTGCGCGACTACGTGCGCAAGAACGGGTTCACCGACGTGGTCCTGGGGCTATCGGGAGGCGTGGACTCCGCCCTCACCGCCGCCCTAGCCGCCATGGCGCTGGGGCCGGAGAGAGTGCACGCCGTCTTCATGCCCTCCAGGTTCACCTCGGAGCTATCCCGCGAGATCGCGGAGGCGCTGGCTCGTAACCTAGGGATTTCTCTCGAGGTCTTCGAGATCGATGCGATAATGGAAGGTTACGCGGGTGCCGCCGGCTCCTCATTGAAGGGTCCTGGCGGATCGCTGGCCATGGAGAACCTGCAGGCGCGCATCCGGGGCAACCTGCTCATGAACGTCTCCAACAGCCGGGGCTGGCTGGTGCTGGCCACCGGCAACAAAAGCGAGCTTTCCATGGGGTATTGCACTTTGTACGGCGACATGGCCGGGGGGTTCGCGGTGATCAAGGACCTCCTGAAGAAGGAGGTGTACCGGCTTGCCGGCTATATCAACGAGCGGGAGGGCGGGGAAATCATACCGGAGGCGGTCATCTCCAGGGAGCCGTCGGCGGAGCTGCGCGAGGGCCAGAGGGACACCGATTCCCTGCCGCCTTACGAGCTCCTGGATCCCGTTCTCGAGGGATACATCGAGAACGGCCTTACGGTGGAGGAGATGGTCGCCATGGGGCATGATCGCGCGCTGGTGGAGGAGGTGGTACGGCGCGTGGACGCAAACGAGTACAAGCGCCGCCAGGCCCCGGTGGGGATAAAGATCACCCCCCGCGCCTTCGGCCGCGACTGGAGGCTCCCCATCTCCGCCCGCCGGCCCGGCCCAGGCGGATGACGGATACGGCCGAGGGATCGATTAAGCCCGGAGCCGGGAGTTGGGAATCTGTTCCAGTCAGGAAACAAGGGCCGCCCTTCCCATGTTTTCAGCTCTTGCCCGCCGGCCCGGGCGGATAACGGATACGGCCGAAGGGTCGATCAAACCCGCAGCCAGTGGGCTGGAAATCAGTTCCAAGCAGGATGTAATGGCTTTCCTTCCATGCTGTCAGTTTCTGCCCTATGACCTGACCGGGGTGGGCGAGGGAGGAAGCCGAAGGGGTCAACTCCCCGCCATGGCCGGGAGCTCGGAAATCCGTCCCGGGCATGAGGCAATGGCCGTCATTCCATGATTACTTCGGTTATATTCGTAAAGAATGGTAAAATACAGGGACAAACAATTTGACATTAGGCTTCAAACCAATATATTGTAGATTTGCAAGCTATGTTATTTCGGTACGATGACGGCAAGGATTGCAGCGCGGGGCACCGATCAACCAAGATGAAGAAGATGTTGGAGGCCATACGGTGAAGGCGATAGTGAGCGAGGTCGAATGATGGAGGGCCGATGGCTATCGGTTGACGAGATCGCTGAACATCTCGGAGTCAAGCGGGATACGGTCTATAAATGGATCAGTGAGCGGCGGATGCCAGGCCATAAAATCGGCCGGCTATGGAAGTTCGATAAGAAAGAAGTGGACGCGTGGGTTAAATCCGGCGCAGCCGGAGAGCAGGGCAATAAAGGCTCACGCCACGCAAAGGGCCGGAGGAGATGATGGCGCCAGGGAAACGCCCGTGTAATCGTTCCACAAAACGATTGCACGAAAGCGCTATGCGCGATGTCCGCGGATTGGGTTGGACCGGACACGGTTCTTGACATGCGCTGGAACCCGGAGAGGTTGACGCGGTGACCCATCTGGGCCGATCAGAGAGGTGGCAATCGCCAAGGTGGAGGAAAGCGATATTAACAGGCTCAAGGCCTCATGAAAGTTCGTAGAGGCGATTGCCCTGGAAGAAAACGGGAAATAGCATAGAGTTATATTCGGCTCAAGGCCTTAAAAAGTTCGTAGAGGCGATCGTATCGATGAGCAAAGGCTAAGGATCAGGGGAGAAGGGAAAACCAAAGAGGACCATGATATGTGTTGCAAGAGAGCCCAGGAGATTTTACAGAAAATCGCCGCGGCGCTTCCGGAACTGGCCGAACGGTTTAGCGTAGAGCGCATCGGCATTTTTGGTTCGTATGCCAGGGGGGATGAAAAACAAGATAGCGACATAGATATCATCGTCGAGCTGGCAGAACCGACATTCGATAACTATATGGAGCTCAAATTCGAACTGGAAGAGATGCTTCAGCGACAAGTGGACCTGGTAATGGCAGACAGCATAAAGCCTCGGCTTAAGCCAATCATCGAAAAAGAGGCGATCTATGCCTAGAGATCCTCGGCTGTTCCTGGACGACATCCTTGATGCGATATATCAGGTGCGGGAATATACCGCTTCGATGGATTACGAAGCCTTTTCCAGAGATCGCAAGACCCAGGATGCAGTGGTTCGCAACCTTGAGATCATCGGGGAAGCTGCGGGCCGGTTGCCCGAAAAGATGAAAAATGCGGCTGGCGAGATCGAGTGGCGCAAGATCGCCGGTTTAAGGAACATCCTCGCCCATGAATATTTCGGGGTCAGCCTTCCGGTGATCTGGGATGTGGTGCAGAACAAACTTGGGCCGCTAGAGTCGTCTTGCCGCAGGCTGCTGGAAGACAGTGCTCATTTTGAGTGAGAGCGAGGATGGCCACGAGAAGAATTATCTTCACCGCCATCTGCTAGCGCAGCTCTAGCCTGCGTCCACATCATATGGTATTGCAAGCCCTTAAGTAAACGTAGATACATAAACGATATCCGGTATCGAGGACTGCTTCGCGGTGGAGGAGATGGCCGCCTCGGGGAACGACCGCGCGCTGGTGGAGGAGGTGGTGCGGCGCGTGGACGCCAACGAGTACAAGCGCCGCCAGGCCCCGGTGGGGATAAAGATCACCCCCCGCGCCTTCGGCCGCGACTGGAGGCTCCCCATCTCCGCCCGCCGGCCCGGCTCGGGCTGATGACGAATATAGCCGAGGGGCAGATCAAGCCCGAAGCCGGGTGGTTGGTAAATCCGTTCCAGTCACGAAACAAGGGCCGCCCTTCCCATGTTTCAACTTTTGCCCCACGGCCCGGCCCGGGTGAACGAGGACGTGGCCGAGGGGTTGATAAAGCCCAGAGCCAGTGGGCTGGAATTCCGTTTAAGTCACGAAACAAGGGCCGCCCTTCCCGTGTTTTCAGCTCTTGCCCGCCAGCCCGGCCCGGGCCGATAACGGATGTAGCCGGGGAGTAGGCCAAGCCCGAAAGCCCGAAGCTGAGGGCCTGGCAAATCTTTCCAGGCATAGAATAACGGCCGTCTCCCGTACAAATCGCGGTTCTCACCTTACCCCCGGGCGGTCGTCCTACTCCTGGGGGCCTTCCTCCCCGGGCGGCGGGGGCGCCGGGACCGTTCCCGCCGCGGGCTCGCCGCCGCCGGGCTCGCCGCCGCCGGGCTCACCGGACGCGTCCGGCGCCACGGCGGCCCCGCCTCCCCCGCGGGCCACGGCCCCCATGATCTGGGCGGCGAGGGCCTCCAGCACCCCGCCGTTGCCTCCTCCCGCCACCAGGATCTGGGGCACGAAGGAGACCCCGCTTCTGGAGAGCGCGTCCACGGAGTTCACCAGGGCGGTGGGGCCCTGCCCCAGCGCTTCCACCTGGGCCTTGTAGGCCTTGGCGCGGGCCATGCCCACCGCCTCCACCTCCGCTCCCTTGGCGGCGCCGGTCTCGCTGATATAGTAGGCCTCGCCGTCGGCCTCCGCCTTGCGCGCGTTGGCGTTGTTGATCTTGATGTCCACACCTACCTTGGACTTGGCCAGCTCCGCCTGCATGTCCGCGGTGCCCTTGGCTTGCTCGGTCTCGATGCGCTGGATCTGGGCGTCCTTCTGCTTCTGGAAGGTCTCGATCTCCTGGCGGGCGATCTCCCGCTCCGTGAGCACGCGCACAAGGTCGGGCGGGAAGACCACATCCTGGATATAAACCCCCTTGGTCTCCACCTGGTAGTCGTCCAGCTTGGCGCGGATGTGCTCGTAGGCCTCCTCCTGCACCTGCTGGCGAGTCTCGATGAACTGCACCGCCTGCATGGACTGCAGCTTGTCGCGGAAGTGGTTGCCCACCGCGGCCTGCAGCACCTCGTTGACCAGGTTCTGCATGGTGCCCACCATGGAGATGACCTTGGGGGCGCGGGTGTCGGGGACGTGGATCTGCACCTGCAGGTCGATGGCGAAGATGAAGCCCTCGCGGGACTTGGCCACGATCTGCTTGAGCTGGCGGTCCAGGAGGTGGGCCTCGGAGGTGGCCTCGGCCCAGTTGAGGGTGAGGATGGCGGTGGGAACGATCTCCGCCTGGTAAACCCTGGGATTGATGGGGTACTTGCCGGTGCGCAGGGGCTCCTGCCAGATGCCGCGGTGGCCCGGCCGCACCAGGGAGCCGAACTTGAACTCCACTCCCGAGGTGTCCACGGTGGATAGTCCGACGTAGGCCTTGATCACCGCCACCTGCCCTTGCTCCACCACCAGCATTGGCACCAGCTCCACCCCCACCAGGAAGGGGTTGAGGGCGTAGGCGCCGTAGAGCAGGGGGTCGTGCTGCAGGCCGATCTTGCCCCCGTTGTCCAGGAAGGCCTGGAAATCCTGGTAGTTGTTGTGCAGGTTGTTCTTGCTCCCCAGCAGGGCCTCGATGAGCTCCAGGTCGCTTGCCCCGGCGGCCTCCATCTCCGCGATGTCCTCGAAGGCACCCAGGCGGCTGGCGATGGCCCCCGAGGGCAGGGGGTCACCCTCGTAAGTGGTGACGATGCCCACCATGTCGATGAGGTGCCCGCCGCTAGGGCTGGGCTGGGGGGAGATGCGCACCAGGTCGAGGTGGTGGGGGAGCAGACCGAAGGATTCAGGAGTGAGGATTCCGTCTCGGCCCGCCAGTTCCCTCAGCTCGGGGGACACCGGCACGCCGTAGACCTGGTTCTTGGTCACCACCAGGAAGGCCACGGGGTGGATGGGGATCATGGTGCCCGGGGGAAGGACCGGGCGCTGCACGCCCTTCTGGCCGCCGTTGGCGATGAAGCTGGCGAGGTCGGTGAAGTTGCCGAATTCCTTCTTGTAAACGGCCGACTTGGCGCCGATGGGAAGGGGCTGTCCCACCTGGGCGATGACCACCCCGATCTCCCCCGCGGGCACCTGCACCCAGGGGTACTTCTCCACGCGGTAGAGGATCCAGAACTTGAAGCGAAGGCCGGGCATGAGCAGCTCGGCCTGGTAGCCTGCCTCGCCCCGGAAGGCGATGGGGTTGTCCTCCGAGAGCTTCTTGAAGGAGAAGCGCTTGATGACCAGCCCCACCTGCGTGGGCCCGATGCGCCGGAAAGACGGCAGGACGAGAAGAAGGATGAGTGCGATGACGATGATCGCGATGGTCCAGCCCATGATTCCACCTCCGTGACTCTACGCTTGCACGCCCTTGTTCTATGCCAGGTAATGTGAGTCTATCACATGGGCCGTGGCTGTTTGTACGATTATCTGCTCGATGTTTTTTGTCATTGGAAGAGCCTATTATCGGATCAAGCATAGGAAGAATACGGAAAGCAGCCGGTTGAGGCGGAAAGGAAAAGGCGAGGAGACGATTCAGGATGGCGGATAAGCGGGTTTACATCATCGGCGCCGGCTTCTCGGCTCATCTGGGCATCCCCACGGTTGCCGGGTTGTTCCCCGAGATGATGAAAAAAGCGAGGGTATCCAGGCTGATCGATAGTAATCTGGGCGATGATGAGGAGTGCTTTAGAGCAATCCAGGAAGGCGAGAGGGGCGTCGGGCGAAAAGAAATTCAGGTTTATTAATCCAGACGAAAAGGCCTACTTCGAGTTCCTCAGTCGTATTGTTAGCGGAAGGTCTCCCGATATCGAACTTGAATACATACCGATGAGATTCGAAGACTGGATAGACTCACAAGTTTATTAGCAGAAACTGTCCATGTAGAAATGGGCGCATAAGAGATGCTCCCTAGAATGCACGTAAAACTCTCGGGAGCAAATGCTGCGTTATATGTCACGTGAGGCGGACGTTGCATGGTCATGAAGTCCGCTCACATTTCAACATTGATACCTCGCCCCAAGCGAAGCGAGCGACGTAAAAAAAGCAGCAGACCTGGAACGTGAACCCGTTTCCTCGGCGCCTGGTGGCCCACGCGCTCCGTTGTGCGGAATCAGTCGCCGGAGATGAGGTCGCGGTAGGCCTCACCCGTGGGCGAGAGGTTGCCTGCCTGTATCTCGATCCGGGTCCTGTTGGCGACCGACTTCTGCACCCAGGCGTACCCTTGCTCCGCCATGGCGGGATCGTAATCCAGGTACGCGAAGAGGTACTGCATCCAGAACGGCGACATGAACTCCAGCTCCAGATGGCGGGAGAGCTTGACCATCACCTCCAGGAAGTCCTGGTCCAGAGGGGCCCAGAAGCCATAGGCGTCGCGGGCGAAGGTGTCGGCGGCCGTGGCGATGTCCTGGCCGGAGGCCAGCTCCGCGCTCGACGCCTTGTACAGCCAGCACTCGCTCACGGCCATGTCCTTGCTGCCGGAGCGGGCGATTTCGGCGATGCGCTCCGCGCGGTCGATCACCAGGTCGCCCTGGATGGGGTAGAAGTGGACGTCCAGGTAGTCCAGGGAGGTGTTGGCGGCGAGGCTCTCGAAATACGCGAGGTTATCCCAGGACCCGGCCCCGGCGCCGATCCTCGTCCCGGAGCGGTCGAGGCCCGACAGGATGCCGTTCACCACCGCGGTCTGGTTCGCCACCGAGAGATCGAGTCCGGTGTTGGACCGCTGGGTCCCGGGCTCGTTCTCCACCGTGAGGTAGTCGGGCGCGAGTTCCCTGATGATGGTCTCGGCCATGGCCCGCTTGCCGCTGATGTATTGGTCGAGGGTGAGCCCCGCGTAGTCCACTCCCAGGCCGGATATCTCGGGGTTGGGGAAGACGGTGGTGGTCTCCACGATCAGGGCGAAGCCGCGCGCTTTCACCATCGTCGCGACCCGGCGATAGAAATCGATGTATTCCGGCGAGCGGGGAAAATCGGCGTTAAGCAAGGGGTAGTTGACGCTCAGGGTTATCCCCGTCACACCTATGTCCTGGAGGCGGTCGAGGGTCTTCGCGATGGCGTGCAGGGTCATGGGCTCCAGCAGGCTCTCGCCCCGGTTGGCGTTGGCGGTGACGAGCTCGACACTGAAGACGGTATCCCGCGTCTCGCCGGCCTGTACCTCGTCGAGGTGGCGGTTGAGTTCGGAGAGCTTGGCTTCCAGCTCCACGTAGATGTCCCGATACTCCTCGGGAACCTGGGCATACTCGTCCCGCGGCTCTTCTTCCACCGCCTGCTTCTGCCCGCCGCAGCCGCAGGCCAGGGCGAGGAAGAGGATGGCTGAAAGCGCCGTTGCGGCAAACCCCCTCATCGCCATGGCGCCCTCCTCGTTGCCGGTGCGCCCGTGTCCGTAGACTGGCCCTCTCCCGCAGAAGTTACTTCTTGCGCACCGGGAACTGCAGCTCGGTGATGAGTTCCGCCTCGTCCTTCACCATGATGAGGTCGTTATGGAAGATGGCGACCCCCGGCCCCATGAGTTCGTATCCGTTCTCGGCTATCCAGCGCATCAGCTTGAACTGGGCGTCCTGCACCCCGGAGTGCGGTCCCTTGTGCACCAGGTAAGCCACCTCGGTGGCGGGCACCGTCTTCACCGCCACCTCTCCCGTCTCGGCCATCTCCACTATCTCTCGCGGTGGCTCCAGCGGTCTCATCTCCTGCCTCCTGACTCCATTCTCGGACATGCCGGCCAATAAACGGACCAGGAACATTATATAGGACAGGCCTTCCCCTCAGGCCTTGGGGTCAGGGCTGGCCATCGGCCTGAGGCCCGTGGCCTGGGGGTCAGGGCTGGCCATCGGCCTGAGGTCCGGGGGTCAGGCCCGGAATTCGAATCGAGGGCCTATTCAGGTCTGAGGCCCGGCCTAAGGACTATGGTCACTTCTCGATAGCCTCGAGGAAACGCCCGTCGCGGCGCCGACTCACGCCCCTTTGCTGCGCGCGCTCGAGCCCCCGTCCCGCGCCCGCTCAGCCGTCCCTGTTGTGGTCGGTGAGCTTCCCGTCCATCATGTGGAAGGCGCGGTCGGCGACCTCCAGGATGCTCTCGTCGTGGGTGACGATGATCACGCATTTCCCGTCCTCGCGCGCCAGCTTGACCAGGATGTCCACCACCACGCGCCCGGTGGCCGAGTCCAGGTTCCCAGTTGGCTCGTCGGCGAGGATGATGTCGGGGTCGTTGGCCATGGCCCTGGCGATGGCCACCCGCTGCTTCTCGCCGCCGCTCATGCGGTTGGCTTTTGTCCGCTGCAGCCTGGCGTCGATGCCCATCCTTTCTAGGAGCTCGACCGCCCTGGCGCGCTGCTCCCCGGCGGGCACGGCCCTCAGGTCCATGGGCAGGGTGACGTTTTCCAGCGCGGTCAGGGCGGAGATGAGGTTGAAGAACTGGAAGACGAAGCCCACCCTGACCCTGCGGTACTGGATGAGGTCGGCGCCGGAGGTGGCGATGTCCTCGCCGAAGACGCGTATCTCGCCCCGGTCGGGGCTTTCCAGGGAGCCGATGAGGTAGAGCAGGGTGGTCTTGCCCGAGCCCGAGGGGCCCACGATCACCGTCACCTCGCCCTTGCGCGCCTCGAAGCTCACCCCGTCCACGGCGACGACGTCCCCCGCCTTGGCCTTGAAGGTCTTGCTCAGGTTTTTTACCTGCAGCGCGTTTTCCATGCGCGCGTCTCCCCTTATTCCATGCTCAGGACCCGCGCCGGCCTGAGCCTGGTTATCCAGATCACCGGGACCGCCATCCCCAGCAGGCTTATCCCCAGCAGGATGAGGATGCCGTAGACGAGCAGGTCGCCCTGGTAGATGACGTTGAGGTTAACCGCTTCCTCCTCCTCGGACGCGGGGGAATAGAGCCCTCCCTCCTTGTACAGCTTGCGATCGGAGAGGTAGTTGCCGGTGTACGCCCTCGTCTCCTTCTCCTCCACCTTCTGCTCCGTGCTGCTGGAGAGGAGCCAGTTGCCGATGCCCTGGCTGATGAGCACGGTGGCCCCGGTGGCGAGGATCACCGACACCAGGCAGATGCATGTCACCTCTGCTGCATACTGCAGGATGACCTGGCGCCCGGTGGCGCCGATAGCCTTGAGCACCCCCAGCTCCCTGGTCCTGCCGCCGATGATGATGGCCATGGCCAGGAGGATGATGAGGGCGCAGGCTCCCAGGGCGCCCGCCAGGCCGATAAGGGAAGTCTTGCCAACCTTTTCCAGGGGCTCGGAGATCTTCTCGTAATCGGAGAAGTCGGTGAGGAACTCGTACCTGTTCCCTTCCGCGAACTCCTGCTCGAAGGCCTCCTTGAGGGCGGCGGTGCTGTCCACGTCGTCGAAGTAGTAGGAGCCCAACTCCACGTAGCCCGGCATGCTGTTGAGCTCCTGCACTACGGAGAGGGGGGCGAAGAGCTTGTTGCCGGCCGGGTTGTAATCGAGGATGCTCCCGCTGTCGCGCTCCGCCAGCACCGTCTCGTAGATCCCGATGATCTCGAGCTCCATGGTGCGGTTGTTCCTGCTCCCGCGGACCACCACCGCTTCCACCGTGTCCCCGATCCCCAGGTCGTTCTCCTCGGCCATGTTCTTCTCCGCCAGCACCACCGGTTTCTTCTCCAGGTGATCCCGGTAGGTGTAGAAGGAGCCCTCCACCAGGCGCTTGCTCCCGTTGAGGAAATCGGAGGCGGAGGCGCCGTTGGTGTTGCCCTCGAAGACGAAGAGGTTGCTCAGCGTCTGGCGGTTCAGACCCTCGATGCCCTGCCGCGCCAGCTCCGCGTCGGTGGCGTAGGGCGCCAGGGGGGCCAGCTCGGAGTTAACGGCGTTGAGGACGATGATCCCGGCGTTCATCACCTTGTCGTAGGTGAGGATGTGCTCCTGGCGGGAGAAGGCGTCGGCGATCTCCTCCGGCAGGTGGAACTTCGCCCGGTCCGCGAGCTCCTCCTCCTCGTTCATGCTGCGGGCCTCGCGGTTTCGTTGGCGTTCCCCCTTTTCCAGCTCCCGCTCGAAGACCTCCAGGATATATTCCGAGCTCACCCTCACCTCGCCGTAGTTGCCCACGCTGCGCTTGATGCTCCTGACCTGGCTTTCCGCCGCCAGCCTCACCACCAGCATGGAGAGGGAGAAAGTGAGGCAGACGAAGAGGAGCAGGACCACGATGAGGTTGCCCACGGGGTGGCGCCGGAAGCTCTTGAACCCCCTCCTTATGGAGCGCATGTCCGCCGCCTTTCCGCGGAGATGGCCGCCTGGAGGGAGGGCGTTTCCGGGCCCCATTTCGTCAACCGCATGTAAGCCGCCTCCCGCGCCGGTCTCAATCCATGAGCCCGGCGAGCCCGATCCTTACCTCCTCGCCGGCGTCCTCTCCCCGCGCCTTGTGGATGACCAGGAAGGCCTGGCCGCCGGCGATGTCGGCCGTGAAGCCCGCGTTCTCCTCCGCGCTCTGCGGGTTGAGGTCGTAGAAGAGGAAGACGCCCTCCAGGACCTCCTTGCGCTTGAGCTTGTAGAGCACCGGCGTGAGGTCGGCGTAATCCAGGAGGACGGCGGAGATGGTGTGGTCGGATACATATTTTCCCAGGACGCCGTTGTCGCCGTAATAGGAGCGGTAGTCCTCCGCCTGGATGCTGGGACTCTCGAGGCGGAAGGAGTACTGGGAGAAATCGACCAGGCCGTCGCCCACGTTCTCCACCGCCAGCTCCACCTCCAGGTAGTCGCCGAGGACTTCCCTCTGGCCGGAGGCGATGACCTTCTTGTTGGAGTCGTTCCTGGTCACGTCGACCACGGTGAAGCGCGCGCCGGAGATCTCGGCGGTGCGCGCGGGATCGGGCGCCTCCCGGCCTTCCGTCCCTTGCGCGCTCCCGCCGCCGGCGGAGCCCCCCGCGCCCCCCTCGAGGTCCTGAAGGTTCAGCCCCTCCAGGTCCTCCTCGCTCAGGCCGGGGGGCAGCCTCACCCCGCCCTCGCCGCCCTCGGCCTCGGCCTGGGGTTCACGCGCGGTAGGGGTTTCCCCTCCGCAGGAGGCGAGCCCGACCGCGAGCGCGGCGACGAGCGCGCAGGCCACCGCGAGCTGCGCGAATAACGCCCATCGCCTTCCGCCCCTCGCTGCAAGCAGCCCCCTCAACACCACTGTTCTCCTTCCCCGCATGCTAAAAATCGTTTTCCAGGCGGTAGTCCTTGGCTTTGCCGGCCAGCTTGTCGATCTCTGATTTCATCTCGTCTATCTCGGCGAGCCCGCCCTCGAACTCGTCGCCGGTGAGGTAGGACCGGATCTTCTTCTCGTCCAGGGTCTTGATCACGTCCAGGGCCTTGTTGAACCACTCCTCCACGAAGCCGGCCAACTCCTTTGTCTTGCTTGCCACCTCGATCATCATGGTGGCGTACTGTTTCTCCTCCTCGACGCCGCCCAGGTCGAGCACGCCTTGGAACTCCGCTTCCGCCCTGGCGGCGTAGGAGGACATCTCCTCCCGGGCGTCCTCGTATTCTTCCAGGGGTCCGCCGGGTTCCACGATGGCCTGGGGGTTGGGGCCCTGCAGGACATCGAAGAACTCCTGGAGGGCGTCGCTCATCCTCTGTCCCTCGCTGGCCATGCGGTACGCGCTGGCGTCGCCCCTGCCGATAAACCTCAAGGCCTTGTCCTCGCTGCTCTGCCCGCATCCGGCCAGGGCGAAAGCCAGCGACACGGCCAGCAAAGACGAGAGCAGAAGCGTAGACGCCTTCTTCATCTCGAACACCTCCCGGGCGAGAACCGAAGCGTGACCAGAACAGCTATCTCATTTTACCGTCTCCCACCGCCCCATGCATTAAGGCCTGGTAGCCTGGGGGACTGGCCTGGGGGTCAAGGCTGGCCATCGGCCTAAGGCCAAGGGGCCAGGGCTATCGGACATTAGAAGCCGCTATAGAATGCTTTTCAGGGCGTTGAGCAGGTGAGTGACAGACTAAATTAGAATTAGGAATCGTTCTAGCCGGAGGGACCCGCCGGATTCCAAGAAAAGCTCATTCATGAGGTTCATTTAACGAAGCGAAGTATAGAGCCTCATAGAAGCGGAAAGTGCTGGAAGAGAGACTTACAAGCCTCACATCAAAGATAATCAAATACAATACATATTTACAACATACATAACATGGTTATAATAATGGTCATGACTAGAACATTAAGAATTCAGGAAAAGGGAGCAGTGTTTCATGTGTTCTCCCGCGGAAACCTCAAGCTTGATATCCTGACAGGGGAGAGCCACAAGAAATATTTCCTCGATCTCCTGTGCAGAGGAGCGCAAAAATACATGATCGACATCTTCGCGTTCTGCATCATGGATAATCACTATCACCTCTCGCTACGTATCACCATTGAGAACCTGCACGAATTTATGCATTTTCTCGGCTCGTCGTATGCGAACTTCCTTGTCAGGGGCGGTTGGGTGGGACATGTGTTTGCCGGCAGGTACAAGGCGATCCGCATAGACGAAGAGGAGTATTTCCTCATCGTCAACCGCTATATCCACCTAAACCCTGTGGAGGCGGGCGTGGTCGAACGGCCTGAGGATTATAACTGGTCAAACTATCGCGATTGCATCAATGGAACCGCTGGGGGCTGGTTCGATTCATCATGGCTGGAGGAGTATTTTGGCTGTGGCAGCGAGCCAGCTGGCAGGGAATATCAGGCTTTTGTCGAGAATGCCTTAGGAGAGGAAAATAATTATCCTTCTGATCACAAAGTCGTTGCACAGGCGCTTCTGGGCAGCGATGCATTTCTCAGGCGAATCAAAGCAAGCATAAGGCAAGAAAAATGGTCTAAGGGTTTGATTGGGCATAAAGAATTGACGAGGATCCCCTCCCTCGACGAGGTTCTAGAAGCTATTTGCGAGCATCTCGGGATAGACAGCCTGGAGCATGGGAGCTATCGGGCAGACAAGAGATATCGTTATGCATGTAATTTACTTATCCATATGGCTAGGGAATATACTCTCACCTCTTTCGACGATATCGCAAAGGTGATAGGCGGGATTAAGGAAAACGCTGCCTCACATCGCTACTTGAGATTCAACAAGTGCTTAGATGAGGATAAGGGGATGCGGGCAAGGCTGCTTGCCGACGAGGCGGGCGTTCTGCAGATTCTTAAAAGCAAAGGATGTATACCTTAGGCCGATGGCCAGCCTTGACCCCTAGGCCTAATTGACCCCTAGGCCTAAAAAGCAAAGGATGTATACCTTAGGCCGATGGCCAGCCTTGACCCCTAGGCCTAGGACTACCTTAGGCCGATGGCCAGCCTTGACCCCTAGGCCTTGAGGGATTCCAGGAAGGCCTCCAGGCGGGTGGAGAGCTGTCCCTCCTGGTACTCGCGCTCGTCCACGCAGTCGCCGTCGATGGTCAGCACCGGAACCCCGATCCCCTGCAGGGCCTCCTTGACCAGCATGGCTCCCCCGCAGCTCTGCCGGCAGCCCCAGTGGTTGTAATGGATGGCCCCGTCCACGCGGTAGTCCTGTGCCAGGCGGGCGAGATGGCGCGCCCGCCTCTCCGCCGGCCCCACCAGGAAATGCCCCGCCACTTTTTGGGCAAGGGACGCGTAGGGCTCCGCTGCGTTCAGCTCCTCCCACGTGGCGTGGGTGTATTCCTCGCAGACCAGGCGGGCTCCATGGCGCTCCAGGGCGTCGAAGATGCCCTGGGCGTACCAAGGCTTGAGGTGCATCCACATGAGGCGGATCGCTCCGCCGCCCGCGCAACCCCTCTCCTCGAGCTCGTCGGCCAGCAGGCGGTAGTACTCCGCCCCCTCGCGCGAGCCCATGCTCCCCGCAAGCACGCTGATCCCTCCCATGGCGTCCTTGCCGTCTAGGGTGCAGTCGTCGCGCTTGCGGAGCTCCTCCACCCGCCGCATGTGGCGCAACGCGAGGTTGGAGAAGCCGAGGGCCTCCCGCAGCTTATCACCGCCCTCCTCCGCCGTTAGGCCGGAGAGGGAGAGCATGAAAGCCGCCGCCTCCTCCATCTGCTCCGCCAGGACGCCCAGGGACTCGCGGTCCTCGTGGAGGGGAACGTCGAGGACGCGGTGAGGCGCGCCGTAGAGATCGGAGGCGAAGGAGAAGGAAAGGGGGGCGGAATCGCAGGGGTAATTGACGGTGAGCAGGAGGTCCGGCTCGGGCAGGAAACCATCCAGGGCGCATCCCAGCACGCAGCGGTGGTAGGAACAGGCGTCGGAGGAAAATCCTTCCTCGCCGGCGCGGTCGATGAAGCGCGGCGCGAGCCCCGCCGAGGCCACCACCGCCGCGGCCATCTCGGGGTAGAAGGGGATGCATCCCGAGCCCAGGATGAGCTCGCTGGGGACCAGTAGGTTGCTCCACACCACCGGCGCGCGCCGCAGGTAGGCGTCGCGCGTGGCGCGTATGAAGTAGGAGAGCGAGACGCGGTCGGCTTTCCACTGCGGGCGGTTGAGGGGCGAGCGCGCGAGGGTTTCCACAGTTTTCCAGAACACGCGGGATCGGAAGGTGCCGGGCGACAGCTTCTCTATGTAGCGGTCCCTTACGTCCTCGACCAGTCCCATCTTATCCTCCCGCTCCGCGACATACTCCCCATCGCCCTGCTCATATCATCTCAAGGAAAGACCGAGACTTGCCCTCTTCCACTTCTCTTCTCCCCAATACCCACGTCCTCTAGAGTCACCCTTGATTAAGCCGTGTGATTCAAATTGGCGGCTGAGATACTGCCTACGTAGCGGTCCCTTACGTCCTCGACCAGTCCCATCTTATCCTCCCGCTCCGCGACATACTCCCCATCGCCCTGCTCATATCATCTCCAGGAAAGCCTCCACGCGGGTGAGGAGCTGGCCCACGTGTCCGTCGGCGTAGTCGCTCTCCAGGCGCAACAGTGGGACGCCTTCCTCCCGTAGCCTCCTCTGCACGCGGGGAAAATCGTAAAGGTAGGAGTCGCAGAACTTCAGGCCGGCGTAGATGATCCCTCGCGCCCCCGTCTCCCGCACCTCCTCCACCAGCAGGTCCAGGCGCCGGCGCGCGTCCGTCATGCGCGCGCAAGGCCTGCGATCTAGGTATCCCCGGGCAAGCGAGAGGCATACCTCCTCGAGGCCGTCCCCCGTGGCCAGGATGGGGGAGGAGAAGGCGCGGTCGCCGTTGCACAGGTCCACGCGCACCACCGCGGCGCCCGCTTCCTCCAGCACCGATACCAGGCCCTCCGGGTTGAGGAGATTCCCGGTGAGGAGCACGGGCACGCCGCCTGCCCGCGCCACCCCCGTTCCCGGCACCGGCTTTTCTGTGGCGGGCGAGGACTGGAAAGCCATGGCAAGGCGCAGGCGCCCCGCACCGGACAGGCCGCGAGAGCTTTCCAGGTAGGCGAGGCGCCGCTCCTCTCGCCCGCGCGCGGCTTCCAGCAGGGCGTGCGCTCCAATGGCGCTTCCCGTGAAGGCCTCCAGGGCCTCGGCCAGGCGGACGAATTCCCCCGCCAGGAGGCGTTCTCCCGCGGAATCCTCGTTGCGCGGCAGGTCCATGAGGAAGACGAAGTCCTTCGGGAAGCGCGCTTGCCAGGCGTCGTGCAGCCGGCGCATGCCGTCGCAGGAATTGACGAAGACGGCATGGTGATGGTTATCCCCTGGCGTCGGCGCGCTTCCGTCCATGGCCGCCGCCAGGCAGGCGCGGACGTAAGGGCAGATGGCCTGGTGCAGGACGGCGTCGGCGGCCTCCAGGCTCGCGGGGTCGCCGAACCGGCGCACGGGCGCGAGCCCCGCGGCGTCCAGGATCTCCAGGGGAGTGTAGGCGCAGAACCACGCCACGCTTTTCACGTCTCCCATCGCTTCAACGTCTCCCTTACTTCGTGTCGCAAACCGTCCCGGCTCCCGGTTGTCGGCCCCGGTTTCGGAAGCTGGCCTCCGCCCGGCGCCAAAGCTCCCATAGTCGCGCCAGGCCGGTGCCGCCATGCGCTCGCCAAAGCCTCGTGTCGCTGGTCCTCCCGCCGACCATGCCGGCGGGAAGGCCACGCGGTCGCTCGCATCGCGGGCTGCGCGTCGAGCCATATGTCAAAGTATATATATCACGATATATTCCTCTCCTCGCGGGTATATTATAGAAAACCGTCGTTTTGGTTCGGTTACCGCCGGAAAGCGAAAGAGGAGGAAGAGCATGGACAAGTACGAGTGCACCATCTGCGGATACGTCTATGACCCCGAGAAGGGAGACCCCGACGCCGGAATAGCTCCGGGCACCGCCTTCGAGGACCTGCCGGACGACTGGGTATGCCCGCAGTGCGGCGCCGACAAGGACATGTTCGAGAAGGTTTAGACGGCGCCGGCGCGAGGCAAGGCGGAGAATAGAACAGACGGGAGGTACGGCATGCTGCCGGTGAGGATCAGCGAGGGGGTTCACTGGGTGGGGGCCCTTGACCCCCAGCTACGGGTATTCGACATCATTATGAAGGCTGACCACGGCACCACCTACAACGCCTACCTTATCACCGGCGGGGACAAGATCGCCGTGGTCGATACGGTCAAGGCTCCGTTCTACGAAGACTTCCTGGAGAACATAAGTTCCCTGGTCGACTTGAAAGACATCTCCTACGTCGTCGTCAACCACACCGAGCCGGACCATTCCGGCTCACTGGCGCGCTTTCTCGAGGACGCGCCCAACGCCAGGGTGGTTTGCGACCGGCAATGCAGGAACTTCGTGAAGAACATCCTCAACCGCGACGTGGACCCCCTGTTGGTCCAGGACGGGGACACCCTAGACCTCGGGGGAGGGGCGGAGCTGCGCTTCGTCCACGCGCCGTTTTTGCACTGGCCGGATACCATGTTCACCTATTACCGGAAAGACGGCGTTCTCTTCACCTGTGACTTCCTGGGGGCGCATTACTGCGACGACCGCATCTTCGACGACCTGGTGAACGATTACTCCCACGCCTTCGAGTACTACTACATGGTCATTTTCCGGCCCTTCAAGAAGTACGTGCTGGAGGCCATCGACAAGATAAAGGACCTGGACATAAAGGTCGTCGCCACCAGCCACGGCCCGGTGCTGCGCAAGGACCCCTGGGCCTGCGTGGAGAAGTACCGCGCCTGGAGCTCGGTGCCGGAGCCGACGGGGGAGAAGAGCCTGCTGGTCTTCTACGCCAGCGCCTACGGCAACACCGCCGCCCTGGCGGAAAAGATCGCCGAAGGGGCGCGCTCCGGGGGCGCGCGGGTGGCGGTCATGGACATCACGGCCACCGAGCTGGGGTTGATGATAGACCGCATCGAGGCGGCGGACGGCATCGCGGTCGGATCCGCCACCATCAACGGGGACGCGGTGGAGCCGGTGTGGTACCTGCTCTCCCACCTCGCCACCCTGAACCTCAGGGGGAAGGTGGGCGCTTCCTTCGGCTCCTACGGCTGGAGCGGCGAGGCCCCCAAGCTCATAGCCGAGCGGCTTAAGGGCCTCAAGTTCAGGGTGGAGGAGGAGCCCCTGCGCGTCAACCTGGTGCCTACCGCCGAGGACCTGGCCGAGGCGGAGGAGTTCGGGAGGCGGCTGGCGCTCTCCCTGTAACGCCGCATTACGGTAACAGTGGGCCGCGGGACGGCAAATGAATCCGGGTGTCCCGCGGCCTCATTGTCCCGATCCTCTTGAGGAGCCCTAATGGCCGAAGCGCCCTGGGTTCAGGGTGGAGGAGTAGCCACTGCGCGTCAACCTGGCGCCCACCGCCGAGGACTTGGCCGAGGCGGAGGAGTCCGGGAAGGGGGCTCGCTGCTTTGCGGTAGGTCGCACCGGGCGTCGGATGGAGCGGGTGGAAAAGCGTTCCGCTCGATAACACTTCGAGGGAGTGAAATCTACCGTTCAAAAGAGGCCGGGAGGCTTCAAGATCTGGCATGCCGAGGGAGGCGCGCTTTCTCCGGCGCGGCCCAAGGCCTATCTACGTTCCGTCGTGATGTCGGGACACCGCCGCGCTAACCTACTACCTGCGCGGTCACCCATGCCGTGGAAGCGGCTGAACCGAGTTCACGACCCGTGCACCGAACAGGTCACCGTAGTGCCCCGCAGGGTATATGTCCCACCTGAGGGGCAGGCGGGCACGCTCTGAAGATACCCCGGCACGAGCTGCTGGATGGAAGAAGGCGGTACGCCCTCCATACCCTGGTACTGCTGGACGGCCCTGGAGATGGCGTTGCGATTGGCGGCGCAGGCGGTGGCTTCCGACTGGCCGATGGGCCCACTGGTCGTCGCGTTTTCCTCCGGGGCGGCCGTTTCCCCTCCACCGCCGCAACCCGCCACGAGCAGCGCTCCCAGGGACAGCGCGACGAGAATGATCATGAAGCGCCTCATTTCCGTTCCCCTCTCCTTACGCGGCCATACAAAAGGCCCGCTCTCCGGCTCAAAGCTCCCCGGTGTCCATATCACGGATAGCCCGTATGACGGTCTTCTTGGCGATGTTGTTGATGATGCTGGGGGGATTTTCCAGAATGGCCGCCCGCCACTCCTCCAGGGGTTGGTTCGCTTCCTTGAACACCTCGTAGAGGGTGTCCTGCAGCTGGGTCAGGTTGGGCTCGATGTAGATCTCGTAGATGTGCTTCTGGGATCCAGAGAGGTCGTCCACGTCCCTGGAAAGGACGTCCCGGAACTCCTGCTTGATGCGCTTGCCCCGGTTCCTCTCGTAGTAGGCGTTGAGTTCCTCCAGGAAATCCACCATCGTGCCAGCGTCCCTCTTGCCTAACCCCCGGCCTTCCGTTATATGATAGCCGCTCGCGGGCTGAAATCAAAACGCGCCCCGGGCGACATATGGTATCATGCAGCCAGTTAAGAAATCGGACGGCTTGTCGGCTTGCTTTAGAGCAGGGAGGGAGAGATGGAGGAAGTGTACCGTCTGCTCATGCGCCGCATGGACGAGTTTCCCGCAGGAGCCATGCCCTCTGAGAACCTCCTCAGGATCCTGCGATTGATCTTCGACGAGGAGGAGGCGAAGCTGGCCATCGACCTGCCCTCCGCCCCCGAGGACCTCCGCTCCATCGCCACCCGCCTGGGGCGGGAGGAAGGGGAGCTGGAGGCGACACTTGAGCGCATGGCGGACAAGGGACTGGTGCTGGCGCGCGAGAAGGGAGGAGCAAAGCACTACTGCCTGCTTCCACTGGTGCCGGGCATCTTCGAGATGCAGTTCATGAAGGGCGAGACCTCACCCGAGAAGCGCAGGATAGCCGAGCTCTTTGATGCCTATTACCACGAGGGATGGGGAGAGACGAGCTGGTCGTCGCAGACCCCCTTGGCGCGGGTGATGGTGGTGGAGGAGGAGATCCCCCGGGGGCAGCAGGTTCTTCCCTACGAGAAGGTGAGCGAGTTCATCAAGGACTCCACCTACATGGCCCTCACCACCTGCTTCTGCCGCCACGAGGCGGAGCTGCTGGGAAGGTCTTGCGGCGCGCCCAAGGATGTGTGCATGTGCTTCGGACCCTTCGCCGAGTTCCTGGTGGAGAGGGGTTTCGCCAGGAGGGCTAACAGCGAGGAGGTGCTGGACGCGCTGGACCGGGCGGAAAAGGCGGGCCTGGTTCACATCACCGACAATATCCAGGAAAAGATTAACTTCATCTGCAACTGCTGTGGCTGCTGCTGCGGCTTCCTGGGAACTATTACCAAGCTGAACATGTCCGGCGCGGTGGCGGCGTCGCGCTACACGGTGCGGGTCGACGGGGAGCTGTGCAACGGTTGTGAGTCCTGCGTGGACGTATGCCAGGTGAGGGCGGTGAGTGTGGAAGACGGGATCGCCGTCGTGGACGGCGCCCGTTGCATTGGGTGCGGCTTGTGCGTCAGGAATTGCCCCTCGTGCGCCCTGGAGGTGGTGGAGCGCGAGGGATGGCGGGAGCCCGCCGCCGACGTGGTCGAGCTTGGCGTCACCGTGCTCAAGGAGCGCGGCAGGCTTTAAGGGCCCCCCTTTTGTCTTGGCCCTGACCCGGCGGAGGCCTCGCGTTTTCCTCGCGCTCAAACAAGGGTAAAATCTCGGCGCTCCTTAATGATGCTTGGGTTTCAGAGGACTTCAACCCTGTCGCAGGCTGCCAGGGAATTAGTGGTTGAAGTGCATGTATGTCGTCGAAAATCAGATAAAATGCGTGTCATCCTTGCTCCTGAGCGAAGAGCCGATATCTTCGGGCGGATCCGTTTCGGGCTTGACCTGCCGGGGTCCCACGCGCCCACGTGGCTGACAGCGGCGTTGGCGGTTTATGAACTCAACCACAGGCGCGGTTGAGCGCCGTGATTTCGTGCTTGTTCGCCCTTCTCATGGGACGGCCCCTCCCGCCCACGAGAAGCCCACTCGAGCCCGCACGCTGGCACCTAGTCCCAAGAAAGAGAGGTCCGGGCCTGCTGGCAGGCGCCTCAACGGCGGAAGAAAAAGCCCTCGCTGGAGGGCTATAGAGGCTGGTGGAGCCGATGGGATTTGAACCCACGACCTCTGCCGTGCGAAGGCAGCGCTCTCCCGCTGAGCTACGGCCCCACGTTCGCAGGGCTATTCTAGCAGAAGAAAAGCGCTGCCATCCACATCGAGCCCGAGGGAGAGGGAAAAAGCAAAATCTCAGCGTGGCGGTGGGCAGGATAGCGTACGGCGAAGAGCCGGCAGGCGCAACATAAGTGGTATATGGCGGATCGGAAAGCAGGCTCCCTCGCGAAGGAAAGTCGATCCCCCTTCCGCGGTTCGGAGTTCTGGGCTCCCCGGAGACAGGGCTGCGCTCCGTGGAGAAAGGCGGTTTGCGCGGGAAGATTCGCTTAAAACGTGAAACGCGCGGAACGGAACCGGGGAGGCGCCTGCGTCTCTAATGGAGTAGAGTATTGCAAGTAGGATTGAGTATGGAGGTGACGGTGGGCCTTTCCCGCCGTGCCGCCATCAGGCAGGTTATGGAAATGGAGAGGAGAAGGATATGAGAGCCGGCGGGCGCCGCCGGAACATGCTCGCGATCGCAGTGGCCCTGTTGCTCGCCCTTGCCCTGTCCGTAACGGCATGCACCCGCGGCGCGGCGGAAGGCGATTTGCCTGGGAGCGAGTCGGACGGGGAGGTGACGCGCAACGCTTTTTCCTTCCTGGTTTGCGGTGACCCCCACGCTCGCACGGACCTTCTGCAAAAGATCGTCGACCAGGCGCTGCCGGGCGAGTTCCTGGTGATCACCGGGGACATCTCCACCGGCAAGGGTCTGGACGAGATGCGGGAGATGAAGCGGTTCCTGGACGGCACCGGCCTGGAGTACCACGTCATACCGGGGGACAACGACATGCCCCGCGGTGACACCTCGACGTTCACGGAGGTCTTCGGCCCCGACCATTTTTACCTCGACATCCAGGACGCCCGCCTCGTTTTCGTCAACGACGCCGTGGCGGGTATCGGGTGCCCGGACGACCAGCTCGCCTGGCTGGAGGACACCCTCGCCGGTCTGGAGGGAAAAAAGACGGTCATCGGCTTCGCCCACGTGCCGCCCGGGGCGCCTCTGGACGTCGGCAGGGGCGGGTTCCAGCCCAGGGAAACGGAGAGCGCCCGGGAGATGCTGGACATCCTCGCAGATGCGGGCGCCCCCGTGCTCTACTGCGGCCACATCCACGCCTACATGCTCTATTCCTCCGGGCCCCCACGCGTGGTGGTCAGCGGAGGCGCGGGTGCCAACCCCCACCTCTCCGAGGAATCCGGCGGCTTCCACCACTTCCTGCGCGTCACCGTGCGCGGCGGCGAGGTAAGCGAGGAGGTAATACCCCTATAATCGGGATGACCGGAGTCGCATCATCCATCTACGGTCCCCGGTGACTTGTGAGCTCTTTACGAGGCCACGCGCGGCCCGGCGATGGGGCCGTTATCGTGAAACGAGGCTCTTTTACCAGGTCTAAGTGAATTCCATGCTTTTGGTTGAAGAAGTGACTCCAAAAGGGGAAGACCCCGTTGGGGGGAACGGGGTCTCGAGTCGGCAGCTAGTGTGCTTGCTTGCACCCATTGAGGGAAATTGCCGGTAAACTCATGGGGGATACCTAGCTACCTCGATATCATTATCGGTAGGGTAGGGGTAGTCCTTTAGCCCCTTTTCAGATACCCAGCATCTCGCGCAGGACCGACGCCTGGCGGCGGGAAACCGGCACCCGGCTTTCCTTTTCGTCCGTTAGGGTCACGATGAGGGAGTTGCGGGAGAGGCGCACGATCTGGTTTACCTTCTTCAGGTTCACGATAAAGCTGCGGTGGGTGCGGAAGAAGGAGCGGCGATCCAGCATCTTCTCCAGCTCGGTCAGGCTATAGGTGGTGAGGTAGGACTCGTTGTAGGTGTGCAGGTTCGCGTACTCCAGCTTGGTGTCGATGTAGTATATGTCCTCCATGGGGATAAGCTTAATGGTGTCGCCCTTTTGCACCGGCACCTGTTCCAGCCGGGGCGCTTCCCTGCCGGGATCCCGCGAGGCCCTCCGCGCCCTCCCCACCCGGTCCAGAACCACCTTAACCCTGGCCGCCAGCTCCAGGGGGCTGAAGGGCTTGGGCACGTAATCGTCCGCCCCCCCGCGCAGGCCAATGACCTTTGACTGCTCGTCGTCGATGGCGGTGAGCATGATCACTGGGATGTCTCTGGTCTCCTCGTCGGCCTTGAGGCGCATGAGCACCTGCCAGCCGTCCACTTTGGGCATCATGACGTCCAGGATGACGAGATCAGGGTCGACCTCTTTCACCATTTTCAGCCCCTCCTCGCCATCCGCGGCCAGGAAAACGTCGTAGTTGTCCAGCCTGAGATTGAGCTCGACCACGTTGGAGATGGCCGGGTCATCCTCGATGAGCAGTATGCGGTATTTTTCCTCTCTGCTTTCGCCCATGGATTATCGCCACCGACCTCCGCACCTTTACCGTTTCATCGTCAATAGAGGTTTCGTCATCACGGCCATCCACCTTGATACGGGAAGCCCTCGCCAGAATGACCGCACTGCCGTGGGGCGCGCTTGCGCGGATATGCGAGAAAGAATAGATTTTTCACCCGGAAAGCCTTCCACGATGTAAATATTTATTATTACTTGGTGCGTCGGTCGATGAAGTAGGTGCTTCCCGGTATGGACTTGGCGTAATTCAGGGTCTCCTTGGCGATCTCTCCCACTTCCCAGTGGGTGCTGATGCGCCGTCGGTAGTTGCTCGCCACCCCTATGCTCAAGGTCATTATGGGGACATAGTTGTCGCGTCCCAGGCGGTCGACCAGGATGGAGTACCCCCTGCGCAGGTCCTCGTCGCGGTAGAGCGTCCTCACCCGCTCGTCGAAATTGGAAATGATTTCCTCCGCAATGACCGCGGCTTTCTCCGGCGTGGTGATAACCACGAAGTCGTCGCCGCCGCCGTGGCCGATGAAATCGTCCACGTTTCCCAGTTTCTTCACCGCCTCGTCCACGATCTCGGCCAGCATCCTGATGGCCTTGTCTCCGGTGGGGAACCCGTAGACGTCGTTGAAGGGCTTGAAGTTGTCGATATCCACGTAGAGGGCGGAAAAGCGCAAGTTCTTGGCTATGCGGCGCTTGGTCTCCGCCTCTATGGATATGCTTCCGGGGAGCCCGGTCAGGGGGCTCACATCGCGTTTCTGCCGTGCCCTGATGAGGTTGATGGTGATGCGTGCCACCAGGTCGGAGAAGTCGAAGGGCTTGGTGATGAAGTCGTCGGCGCCCGCCTCTATGCTCGCCACCTTATCCTGGGCCTGGGTGCGGGCGGAGAGCATGACCACCGGGATCTGGTTGGTCCTGCCATCCGCCTTGAGGCGGCGGCAGACCTCGAGGCCGTCCACCTCGGGCATCATGATGTCGCAGAGGATGAGGTCCGGCTTGAGCTCCCGCACCATGCGCAGGGCTTCCTCCCCGTCGCGCGAGGTGATGACCTCGTACCCCTCCACCTCGAGGTTGAACCTGATGATGTCCAGGATATTCCGCTCGTCGTCGATAACCAGGACCTTGATGGGGGCACCTCCTGCGTTCTCCATGGCCGCTCCTTTCAAGACCTCGCATCAAGCCTCCGGCTGCCCGGCGCTTTCCCCGGCCGGCCGGCATTCTTTCCGCTCCCGTTCCTCGCGCGGCAGCGCCGCCGGCACCACCGGCAGGGTGAAGAGGAAGGTGCTGCCCTCTCCCAACTCGCTCTCCACCCATATGCTCCCGCCGTGCGCCTCTATGATGCTCTTGCTCACATAAAGCCCCAGGCCGGTCCCGTATATCTCCCGCGTCGCCCGGTTGTCCACGCGGTGGAACTTGTCGAAGATATGGGGCAGGTGCTCGGGGGGGATGCCCACGCCCTGGTCGCTTACCCTGAACTCCACCCTGTTCCTCTCCTGCGCCAGGCTGACGGTGACCTCCCCGCCGGAGGGGGAATACTTGACCGCGTTGTCCACCAGGTTCATGATCACCTGCTCGATCTTGTCGGGGTCGGCGTAGACCGGGTCCATGTGTTGTGGGTAGTGGAGGTGGAAAGAGTGTCGAGAGGAATGGGATTCCAGCTTTTCGATTACTATGCGGGCAAGCCTCGCGAGGTCGAATTCCCGCTTCTTGAGCTCCAGCCGCCCCGACTCGATTCGCGACACGTCCAGGATGTCGGATACCAGGCGGGCCAGGCGGTCCGTCTCGTCCTCGATGACGCGGAGGAATTCCCGCTTGGTGTCCTCATCGAATTCCACGTCGCCGCGCCGGAGGGTGGCGGTATATGCCTTGATGGAGGTCAGGGGCGTGCGCAGCTCGTGGGAGACGGTGGAAACGAAGTCTGATTTCGCCTGCTCCAGCTCGTGCAGCTTGGTGATGTCCCTGATTACCGCGATGATGCCGATGCGTTCCCCGGGCGAGGCCTCGATGATCGACGTGCGTATCTCCAGTATTTTCCTTTTGGTGGGGCCCACCGCCACCTCTTCCTCGAGTTCCAGGCCGGTGTTGAGGCTGCGCAGGAAAGTGTTGGCGATGTCCGGGTTCGGGATGACCTCCTTGACGTGGCGGTTGGCGATCCGTCGCGAAGGCGGCAGGCCCAGGATGCTCTCCGCCGCCGCGTTGACCAGGATAACCTCCGCCTCGTTGTTGATGGCGATCACCCCGTCGTTGAGGGAGTGCAGCATGGCCTCGGTGCGGCGCTGGTCCTCGCTGATGAGGCGGTAGAGGTTGGCGTTCTCCAGGGCGATGGCCGCCTGGTTCACGAACAGCGCCAGCAGCCGCAGGTCATCCTCGCCGAAGACCCGCTCATCGTTTCGCGAGACTATCTCGATAACCCCTTTCGGAACCCCCTGCCAGCTTAAAGGGGCGGCCAGGTAGGAGTGCTTGCCATGCAGGGTCGCTCCCCAGGGCGTTTCCCGTCCAGGATCGATGCATGCCCGCCGCAGTGGCGTCCCGTTGAGCGCCGCCTCCCCGGCCAGGTACTCGCCGTGAATGAAGGAGGCGCCCAGGACTTCCTGGCCGAGATTGTGGACGGCCTTGACGTGGTAAAGCCCGTCGCCCTCTCGTAACGACAGCGCTCCCGCCTCTCCTCCCACCAGGCTCACCGCCCTTTCCAGCAGGAAAGAGAGGAGGTTGCGCGTGTCCACCTCGTCCACCAGGGACCTGCCGACCTCGTAGAGGGCGGTCTGCTCCTCGACCCTGCGGGCGATGAGAAGCATGAGGTCATCCCTTATCTCATCCACTTTGACGCGCTCGGTGATGTCCTCGAGGATGAACACCATGCCCCCGCCCGCCGCGTATCCCGCCCGTATGGGGGAGGCGCTCACGGAGAGCACGCGCTCCTGTGGCCCTCCCACGTGCACCTCTACGTGCCGGGTGGACTCTTCGCCCGCGTAAGCCCCCTCTTCCAGCAGTCGCCGGAGGGGTTCAGCGTCAGAGAGGATAGGCTCGAGCAGCTCGTGAAGGGTGCTATCATGGTCGGGTGCGTCGATCCCGAGGATGTCCCGCGCCGCCTGGTTGGACATAACAACCTTACCCGCCGTGTCGGTCACCAGCAAACCGCTGCCCATGCTCTCCACGATGACCTCGCTGCGGGAGAGTATTATCTGGTGGAGCTCGGAGCGGGCGATAACCGAAGCCGCCAGGTTGGAGATGGTGACCAGCATGCGCAGGTCATCCGAGGAAAATACGCGAGGCTCGCCGCTGGCGAAGCTCAGCACCCCGACCAGCTCCCCGCCTACCAGGATCGGGGCGGCCAGGGCGGAACGAACCTTGGCGCGGGCCTTGGGGAAATCGGCGAAACGTGGGTCAGCGCTCACGTCGTTGACGATTATGGGCGCCTTCTCCGCGGCCACCCAGCCTATAAAGCCCTCTCCCACCGGTATCTCTATCTGCTCATCCAGCTCGCCTGGGGGCGCCCCCGAAGCCCTGACCACCAGCTTCCCGCTCCCGCGGTCCAGGAGACGCACCGAGCTGATCTCGGTCTGGAAGAAGGAGGCGGTGGTGGCGAGGAGGTCATGCAGCGCCTTCTCCAGGTCCACCTCTTGCATGAGGGAGGAGCTCAGGCGGTATAGGGTCTCGATGCGCTCCGCCTTGCTCTGCTCCTTGCGGTGAAGTTCCGCCAGGTAGGAAAGGAGCACCGAGGACCCCAGCAACACCAGGACGTTGATCAGAAGGCGGGCGCCGTCGCCGGAGAAGTCGAAATCCCTCGCGAGGCAGGAGATGACATAGGCGGCGCTGACGCCGCCCGCGAGAAGGAGGGTGTTGGTCCAGCGGTCATAGAGGGCCGCGGTGGCGCTGAGCAGGAAGAGCAGGGGGAAGAGCGGGCTGGCGATGCCACCCGAGTGATAGACCAGGAAGCAGACCAGCAAGGAGTCCATCCCCAGCAGGGAGAGGCCCATCCAACCCACTTCGCCCGCTGAGAGCAGGGAACGCGACACATGGTAGGCCAGGCCAAGGGCGAAAAGGGCTGACGTGGTCACCGCCCAGGGCCAGTAACTTATGCCCTCGCCGGTATATAGCGGGTAAAGGCCCACGGCGAGGAACGCCATCCAGTGGGACAGCGGAAGAAGCTTGGCCGACCTCATCAGGTTATCCCCTCTTGGCTTGCCCGGGCGGGACCATCGGTGCCGTTTCCCCCGGGAAACCCTCCTTTCCAGCGTCCAGTTCTATATCGAAAGCGCGGGGTGTAAACTTGATAAAGCCGGTCCGGCAGGAGGCGCCGGAGCGACGGGAAAGGAGAGGCGGCATGGCCCTTCAGGTGGGGATAATAGGGCTTCCCAACTCCGGGAAAACCACCATCTTCAATGCCCTGACCCGGGCAGGGGCCCAGGTGGCCGGCTACCCTTTCTCCACCGTGGATCCCAACTACGGGGTGGCGGCGGTGCCGGACGCCCGTCTCGAAAAAGTGGCGAAGGCGGCGAAATGCGGTAAGGTGGTGCCGGCCGACCTGAGGCTGGTTGACATCGCGGGGCTGGTGGAGGGAGCCCACCGCGGCGAGGGGCTGGGGAACCAGTTCCTGGCCCATATCCGCGAGGTGGACGCCATCGCCCATGCCGTGCGCTGCTTTTCCTCTCCCGACGTGGCGCACGTGCGGGCCGAGGTGGACCCGGTGAAGGACATCGAGGTGGTGAACGCGGAGCTCATCCTGGCCGACCTGGAGGCGGTTTCCAGGCGCAAGGAAAGGATAGGAAAGGCCGCGGCGAGCGGCGACCGCGAAAAAGCCCGCGAGATGGAGGTGCTCAGGAAAGTCGAGGAGGGACTGGACTCGGAGACGCCGGTCCGGGCCATGGGGCTTTCAAGGGATGAGAAGGCGGTTCTGGACGGACTGTTCCTCCTCACCGCCAAGCCCGTGATCTACGTGGCCAATCTGGGAGAGGACCAGCTCCCGGACGGAGGCCCGCTCCTGGAGGCGGTGCGCGAGGTGGCCGAGGCGGAGGGGGCGCGCACGGTCGCCTTTTGCGCCCGGTTGGAGGCGGAGATCGAGGAGCTGGAGGCGGACGAGATGGAGGAGTTCCTGGCCGCCTACGGCATCGAGCGGCCGGGGCTGGAGGAGTTCGCCTCGCGCTGCTGCGACCTGCTCGGCCTCATCACCTTCTTCACCACCGAGTCCGGCGAGTGCAGGGCCTGGCCCTTACGCTCCGGGGGGAGCGCCGTGGAGGCGGCGGGCAAGATACATACCGACATGGCCAGGGGTTTCATCCGCGCCGAGGTCATTGGGTGGGAGGATTTCCTGGCTTATGGATCGTTTTCCGCCGCGAGGGAGGCCGGCGCGGTCAGGGTGGAAGGCCGGGATTACGTGGTGCGGGACGGCGACGTGATGCTATTCAGGTTCTCGTGAGCCGCGTGGACGGTCCCGGCCGCATGCTTGGTTGCGCGTCTCAAAAGGCGCGTTTCTTTTCCTCAACCTCCACCACCGATGAGGTCCCGCGCCTCCGACAGCTTTCCCTTCACCTCATCCAGCCGAGGTGCGAGGAGGCCGGCCAGCCAACCGGAGACGTCCAGGCCCTCCTCGAGGGTCGCGGGGGCGGACGCGAGCGATGCCTCCGCAAGGGCCACGAGCTCGTTATGCGCCGCCACGTCGCCGGACTCCCCCAGGGCGCAAGCCTGGATGAATTCCCCCACCGCCTTATCGAGATCTGCGATGGCCGACCGGGCGGGGTCCAGGTTCAGGCCCTCCACGGCGGCGGAGTCCACGGCGGCGCGGGCCTTCTCCAGGGCGAGTATGGATGAGGCGGCCCGCTGTCTGGCGGAGGAAAAATCGCGGGAAGAGGCCTCAACGGCCTGGTTGTGTGCGGAGACGGCTCCGAGGAAGGCGTCGCGAGCTTCCTTGTATCGGTTTTCCGCCTCTCGGAGGGGGTAAAGGCCGCCCAGCGCCTCCCCGGCATCGCCCAACGCCCCGGCGAGCTCTTCCTGCGCCTCGCGGAGCAGGGCCAGGGCCTCGAGTACGATCGAGGCCCCCCTGCGCGTCTCGTCGTCACCGGCGGAGAGGATCGACTCCTCGAGTTCCCTCGCGTGGTCCATCTCCCCCCGCAGCAGGGCTATACATTCTTGCATTGCTATGGCCAGGGCGGCCATGTCGTTGGAGCCCGGCTCCCTCCAGCGATCCGCCAGCGAGGAGACGTTGTAATAGATGCCGAGAGCCGTCTCTCCCGCGGCCGTTACGTCCATGACCTCCCGGGTGGAGGAGGAACGCGCGGCCCGGATGAGCAGGGAAGATACCGCCCCGGCCGCGAGCACCAGGGCTGCAAGGATAAAAACGATCCTGGAACGCGTTTCCAGTCGGAGCAAATCACATCACCGCCCCTATCCACGGCTCGCCATGTCCATATCCCCGCGCCGGTCAGGAGGGATGACCCTGCACGGCGAGAACCTGTTCCTGAACCCCGCAAGGCTCCCCGCACTGCGATCGGGCCGGGTGCACCTCCGCTCATGGCCCCGGTCGCGCGGAGCCGGCCGGTGCGGGGACCGCTCCATCACAGGCCGGATCTGCTCCAAGGGTTGTTCTTCCCCGCTTGCTTGAGGCCAGATGCGGGGACCGCTCCGCCACAGGCCGGTTCAGCCCTTCTTCAGGAGATGCCGGATCACCATGCGGGCGCCGGCATGGGGGTCTATCTCCCTCGTTTCCACCAGCTTGCTCACGAGGTCGATCATCTCCGGGTCTTCCTCCAGGGCGCGCGTCACCGTTCTCGCCACCTGGCGGTTGATGATCTCCAGGAGTTCGGCCAGGATCCTTTCCCGGGCCTTCTTCTCCAGCAGGCCCTCCCGCTTCAGGTATTGGTAGTGGTCCTGGATGGCGTCTGCGAGTTCCTCCATGCCCTGTCCGGTGGTGGCCACGGTGCGGATCACCGGGGGCATGCGCCCGTCGGGGCGGTCGGACATCTCCAGCATCATCAGGATCTCGGTGTAGGTGCGGCCCGCGTCCTCCCTGTCGGCCTTGTTGACCACGAAGACGTCCCCGATCTCCATGATCCCCGCTTTGATGGCCTGGATCTCGTCGCCTCCCCCCGGCATGGTCACCACCACGGAGGTATGGGCCAGCCTTACGATGTCCACCTCCACCTGTCCGGCCCCCACCGTCTCCACGATGACCATGTCCTTCCCGAAGGCGTCGAGGATGTTCACGGCGTCATTGGTGGCCACGGATATCCCTCCCAGGGCCCCCCTGGTCCCCATGGAGCGTATGAACACCCCCGGGTCGGTGGCGAGGTCCTGCATGCGCACGCGGTCCCCGAGGATGGCGCCGCCGCTGAAGGGGCTGGTGGGGTCGATGGCCACGATGCCCACGGTCAACCCCCGCGCCCTCAACACCTTGGTGAGGGAGGAGACCAGCGTGCTCTTGCCCGCTCCGGGGGCGCCGGTGATGCCGACGATATGCGCCTTCCCGGTGTGCTCGTGCAGGCGCCGGATGTGCTCGTCGGCGGCCGGGTCGCCGTTCTCCACCAGGGTGATAAGCCGGGCTACCGCCCTCCGGTCACCTGCCAGAAGGCGTGAATAGATGTCCTCCACGTCGCCTCCTTTTCGCATTCCCGCATCTATTCTCGGCGCTGCCCCGCCCGCGGTCAACCTCCCATCCCGCCGTCGCCGGCATGGCGCTTGGAACGTTCCCGCATCCCGAAGCGCGGCGGCGATAATCGTTGCAATATATAGTATAACTTGATATAGTTAATCAAGTTGTATCATTCAGGGCGAACGCGGATCCATGGAAGGTGACTCGATGTGCCTGTGGTGTCTTGGGCCGTGTCTGCAGGAGGAAGCTGCATGTCCGCAGGGGAAGTCGCCGTCATCAACGTGACCAGGAAAGCCGTGCTGGCCGCGAGGGCGGCGGTGGCGGACACGCCGCGCTCGCGCCGGCGCGGTCTCCTGGGGACCGAGGTCCTCGAGGACGGGCGAGGCCTGGTGATCGTGCCCTGCCGGCAGGTGCACACCTTCGGCATGCGCTACGCCATAGACGTGGTCTTCGTGGATAGGCGCATGCGGGTGCTGCGCGTGGTAAAGGCGATGAGGCCGTGCCGCCTGGGCGCCCTGGTGTTGAGGGCCGCCGCCGCCATCGAGCTGCCCCCCGGCAAGGCCGCCGCCACGGGGACGGCTCCCGGGGACATGCTGGAAATAGTTGCCTGCCATCCCTGTGGCGCGGAGGGTGCCCGCGTTTAATGTTGAGGGCCACTGCCGCCATTGAGCTGCCACCCGGCGCAATCACTGACGTCCGTCATGCCGCCGCGGTGTCCTGGAGCGGGGCGGCCTGCTTTCGGCCATTGATAGGCGGCCGGGCCGCCCCCTATGATAGGGGGGCGGAAGAGGAAAGGCGGCGGCATGTCCACGATCTCGCGGCATACGGAAAGGTACAGGCGCGGCGGGGAGCGCGAGAGCCTTCCCGATCGCGTGGTGGTGGAACTACCCCTGGAGATCAAGGTCAACGGTATGCCCCTCGTCGCCCTCATGCGCATGCCTGGGATGGACAAGGAGCTCGCGGTGGGCTTCTGCCTGACCGAGAAGGTGATGGGCAGCGTCTCACAGGTGAAGCTGCTGAAGCACTGCGGGAGCATGGAGCGGGAGATCTGCGAGGGAGGCGAGGTAGAGGACACCGAGCTCGACCGGGGGAACGTGGTGGAGCTGGAGATAGAGGAGCCCGGGGAGCGGGAGCGCTTCTCCTCCACCTACCTGGTGCGTACCGGTTGCGGCGGGGCGGACATCTCGGCCATCGAGGACTACCACGAGGGGGAGGTGGCCAGCGAGCTGCGGGTCGGGGAAGCGGTGATCTACGGCCTTGGCGAGGAGCTGACCCGCCGCCAGGAGGTCTTCCGCGGCACGGGGGGGACCCATGGCGCGGGCGTCTTCACCGCCGCGGGCGAAGCGGTGGTGGTCGCGGAGGACGTGGGCAGGCACAACGCCCTGGATAAGGCGGTGGGCTGGTGCGCCCTGCGCGGTATACCCCTCGAGGACAAGGTCCTGGTGCTATCCGGGCGCGTGAGCTACGAGATGGCCCTGAAGACGGCGCGGGTGGGGGTGCCCGTGCTCGTGTCCATGGCCGCTCCCACCTCCCTGGGCTTGAGGGTGGCGGAGGCGGCGGGCCTTACCGTGGTGGGCTTCTCCGATGGCCGGCGGTTCAACGTCTATACCCATCCCTGGAGGATAGTCTCGTGACGGATAGGGACGTGGATACGGGGCAGGAGACGGAATTCGCGGCGGCGGTGCTCGCCGGCGGGAAGGGGAAACGCCTGGGCATGGACAAGGCGCGCCTGCAGGTCGAGGGGCGCATGATCATCGACCGCATCGTCAATGTCCTGCTGGGGATATTCCCGGAGGTCATGTTGGTGGTTCAGAGCGGCGACTCGCCGCTTTCATCGGAAGGGGGAGAACGGGTAAGGGTGGTCTCGGACCTCATCCCGGGCAAGGGCCCGCTGGTGGGCATCTACACCGCGCTTCAGCACTCCAGGGCTCCGTACGTCTTCGTCATGGCCTGCGATATGCCCTACCCCAGCACGCCCCTTATCCGGCTCATGCTCGAGAAGGCGAGGGGAGTGGACGCCGTGGTGCCGCGCCGCGGCGAATACATCGAGCCCCTGTTCGCCGTGTACGCCCGCGACGTGCGAGACCGCGTGCTCGAGCGCATCGAGGAGGGGCGCCTGAAGATACACGAGCTCATCCGGGAGTTGGACGTGCTTTACCTGGACGAGGAGGAGATCGCCTCCCGCGACCCCGGCTTCCGCTCCTTTTTCAACATCAACACCATCGAGGACCTGGAAAAAGCCCGCTGACCACGCCGCGCGGCGCCTTCATGCCCCGCGGTTTTATACAGGCGTGAAGTTCACTTCGTCTACGCGATCCGGAGCGAACCCGCGATAGCTGGCCGATAATCCCGGCGATGGCCCGTAGTATAATGGCTGCAAGGTCGCGGCTTTGGAGATCACATGAGATGCCATCGTCCCACGTTCGTTCCATCCCCGCGCCTGTCCGCGAACGCCAAGACGGACGTCCCGTGAACGGAAGAGGGAGGGCAGAGAGATGGCGGTGCTGGAGCGCGAGGACCAGGAGCTGGTAGTAGATGGTAAAGCGGGGCCTATCTCGATAAAGCGCGATGAACACGGGATCCCGGTGATAACGGCGCGCGATTTCCCCGACGCTATGTACGGCCTGGGCCTGGCGCAGGCGTTCGACCGAGGCATGCAGATGGAGCTCACCCGCCTGGTGGCGAAGGGGCGTATGGCGGAGCACCTTCCACCGAATGAGAACTTCATCGCCATGGACAAGACCATGCGCAAGTACGACATCTGGGGATTCTCGCGCAAGCAGGCCGGCATGTTGGAGCGGGGCGTGAGGGAGGAGATGGAGGCCTTCTGCCGCGGGGTAAACGACCAGTTTCGCGAGAACCCACCCGCGGAGTTCGCGCTCATCTCCTACGTTCCCGAGCCGTGGGCGCCCGAGGATTGCATCGCCATCGGCAAGATCATGTCCATCGTGGACATGGACGAGACCCAGGGCTGGATCAGGAAGGTCATTGTGCAGATGGTCCAGAGGGGCGTCACCCCCGCCATGCTCGCGGAGATCTTCACCTACATGACCGAGGATCCGGACGAGGAGTACCTGGACAAACTGCGGCGGGCGAAGGTGCCCGAACCTTACGTCCCGGAGACGGTGAAATGGGCTTTCATACCCAGGGAGAGGACCAGCAGCCACTGGATGGTCGCGGGAACCCGCACCGAAACGGGGAAGCCCATACTGTGCGGCAGTCCGGAACTCGACACCGCCCGACTTCCCGCTCTCTGGCAGGAGGTGCTCATGTGCGTGGGGGATTTCTACTGCATGGGCGTCTATGTGCCCGGCATACCCCTCCCCGCTCTCGGGAGGACCAACCACCTCTCTTGGAGCGCCACCTACAGCTGCATGGACGTCATGGATTACTTTCTCGAGGAGGTAAAGGACGGCAAGTACCGACGCGGCGAAAAATGGCTGCCCTTCGAGATGCGCGAGGAGATCATCAAGGTAAAGGACTCGGAACCCGTGGTGGCGCGCTATTACGAAAACGTCCACGGGGTGCTGGAGGGAGAGCCCGTAGAGGACGGATACTATCTCTCGCTGGCCATCTCCCACCGCGACGCGGGCGCCCTCACTTTCGCGGAGTTCACCCGCCATTACCGCAGCCGCACGGTGATGGAGTCCATGGACCACCTGGCGCGCTGCGACGCCTTGAGCTTTAACTGGGGTCTCGCCGACTCCTCGGGGAACATCGGCTACCAGATGAGCGGCCGTTGCCCCGTAAAGCCGGACGGGTGGCGGGGGGTCCTTCCCCTGCCGGGATGGGATGAGGCCTACGACTGGAAGGGCTTTCACCCTCCGGAGAAGAACCCGCGACTCCTCAACCCCGAGAAGGGTTTCTTCGGCACCTCCAACCAGGACCTCAACTACCTCAGCGACGTGCACATACAGACCATGCCCATGAGCGACGACCGCGCCGCGCGCGTGGCTGAACTCCTGGCCGCGCGGGACGACCATTCGGTGCAGAGCATGATGAAGATGCAGTACGACGTGTACGGCAAACACGCCGAGTGGACCATGCCCCTCATACGCCACCTGCTGCCGGAGGAAGGCAAAGGCGGTATCCTGCGGGAATGGGACCTTGTGTACTCCCCCGATTCGGTGGCCGCGAGCGTTTTCGAGAACGTCTATTACGAGCTGTTGAAAACGGTGTTCGGCGATTACGGCGTGGGCAGGGAGGTCATCGAGTACGTCCTCGACAACTCGGAGCTCTTTTACATGTATTACGGGCAGTTGGACCATGTCCTGCACCGCGAGGACTCGCTCTGGTTCGGCGGGAAATCGCGGGACGAGGTGTTCGCGGAGGCCGTGGCAAGGGGCCTGGAAATGGAGGCCCCGCCTTTCGGCGAAACGCGCAAGGTGGTGATGAAAAACCTCGTCTACGGGGACATGGTGCCCGATTTCAACTACGGGCCCATCGAGATCATCGGCAGCCGCGGCACGGTGAGCCAGGGAGCCATATTCAAAGCACCGGGGGGCAGGATCGCCACCTTCTCCCCGACCATCAGGTTCATCTGCGACATGTCAACGGACAGGTATTACTCCTGCCTGGCCGGAGGGCCGTCGGAAAAGCCTTCCTCGCCGCTTTACGCCTCCGGCGTGGAGGGATGGCTGGCGGGAGATTACAAGCTCGTGGAGCCGTAGGCTTGTGCCGCCGGCTCGGCGGCAGGCGCACGCCGCCTCCGGACCGCCCGTGCGCGCCGGGTACTCCGACCCCGTAGGGGCGGAGCGCGGCGCGGCCGGGACGACGCGGTGGCGACTTGGCTTTTTACATGAAGGTGGGAAGATGTGGAAACCGGGCTTTTGGATTCAAGGAAGGTATGGTGGCGCCTTGGCGTTTCATATAAAGTCGCGAATCGCCACAAGAGCTTTGCCCGCCGCCGGGGCGCCGATGGCGGAGAGGCGGGCCATGCATATCGGGAGGTAGGGTCATGACCGGAAAAGAGCGCATGCTGACGGCCTTCGACCGCAGGGAGCCGGACCGGGTGCCGGTGTGGGAGATGGCCTTCAACGAGGAGTCCATCATCAAGTTGGGGAAGTTCTACACCGATGACCTGCCCCCCATGAAGTTCGCCCAGCAGATGACCATGGAGGAAAAGGTGAAGCTCCTCAACACCCTCTTCACCGTGGCGCGGGAGCTGGAGCTCGACGGCATCACCTCCATCGGCCTGCTGGGGACGGAGCCGGTGGACGACGAGCACGTCAAGGACGGGTGGGGCAGGATCCTCAGGGTGAGCGAGGAGGGGGAGGCCACCGCGGTAGGGGGCCCCATCTCCGATCCCTCGGACCTGCGAGGGCTGAAGGCGTACCATCCCCAGCCCACCGACTTCCTCATGCTCATGGCCTCGGTCGGGAACCTCGGCGACGGCGTGGCGCAGGTGCTGGTGCAGCCCGGGCCTTTCCGCGAGAGCTGGAGCCTGCTGGGGAGCATGGAGAAGCTGCTCTACCATTACGTGAAGAACCCCGGCTTCGTGAAGGACCTCGCGCAGGTGGCCACCGACTACATCCTGGAGGTCGTGGACATGGCCGCCGACAACGGAGCCGACATCATCGCCCTCGACGGGGACCTGGCCTTCAACCAGACCACCCTCATGTCGCCGGCGCAGTACGAGGAGTACGTCTTCCCCTACCACCAGCAGATAACCGCGCACGCCCACCGCCGCGGCCTGCTCATCTTCAAGCACTCCGACGGCAACATGTGGCCGATCATGGACGGCATCGTGGACGCTGGCTTCGACGGTTTCCACCCCGTGCAGCCCCAGTGCATGGACATAGGCGAGGTGAAGAGGAAGTACGGGGACCGCCTGTGCATTCTGGGCAACATCGACTGCACCTACCTTCTGCCCTTCGGCAGCGAGGAGGAGGTGGAGGAGAGCGTGAGGGAGACGATAAGGGTGGCCGCCCCGGGCGGAGGGTACGTCATCAGCTCCTCCAATTCCATCCACCCCGGATGCAAGCCGGAGAACTACATCGCCATGGTGCGGGCGGCGCGCAAGTACGGCGTCTATCCCATCGACGTGGAGGGTTAGGGGATCCTGGCCCGAGCAGGCGGGGGAAGGCGTGGAGGCGAATATCTAGGTCCGTTCTCATAAACGCGCAGGAGCGAGGAGGCTGGAAGATGCGGGAGATACTGGAAGCTATCGGCAAGGCGATCGTCGAGGGCGAGGAGGAGGAGACACGAAGGCTGGTGGAGGAGGCGCTCCAGGGGGGTGTGGATCCGAGGAAGATCCTGGAAGATGCCATGATGCCGGCCATGGAGGACATCGGGGAGCGCTTCTCCCGCGGCGAGGCCTTCATCCCGGAGCTCATCGTGGCCGCCGAGGCCATGCAGCGGGGCATGGAGGCGTTGAAGCCCCGCCTGGCGGAGGGCGAACGCGGACGCGGGTTGGTGGTGCTGGGGACGGTGCAGGGGGACATCCACTCCATAGGGAAGAACCTGGTGCGCATGTGCCTGGAGGGAGCGGGCTTCGAGGTGGTGGACATCGGCGAGGACGTGAAGACGGAGAGGTTCGTGGAGGCGTACCGCGAGCACCGGCCGGATATCCTGGGCCTGTCCGCCCTGCTGAGCTCCACCATGCAGCGCATCCCCGAGGTCATCGAGGCGGTGCGGGCGGAGGACTCCGGCGCGCTGATCATGGTGGGGGGAGCGCCGGTGACCCAGGAGTTCGCGGACCGGTCCGGGGCCGACGGCTACGCCCCCAACGCCTTCGAGGCCGCCCGCAAGGCGAAGGAGCTGCTGGGATAGCGCTCGCTCATCGGCCCTTCTTTAACCTAACCTGATGAGGAATAGGATGGAGGGCATACCCTGGCGTTCCAGCGCCGATGCTTAGTGTAAAAAAGGTGCGGAAATACATAATATTCCGTGGTTCCCTCGCGCCGTTCATGCTCCAGTCGTTTTCACCTCCTGCGATCTCTGTGCGAGCCCCTCGAGCAGAAAGTATATGTGCACGTGACGCTTCTTCTCCCGGCGCCTCTCCTGGGTCCGTTTCAGCATTGCGGAATTCGTCCGTATCACCCTGCGATAAGGACCGGTTGCATCCGCGCGCATGGGCGCGGCATGGTTAAAAGAGGTTGATGATGCCGAAGGCGATAAAGATAACGCCGGATATGCGCCGCATCCACGCTTGCGGGATGACGCGGCCCAGCCCCGCCCCCACCAGGGCCCCGATCAGCGAGGTCGCCCACAGGGCAAGCGTTCCCCCCGCGAAGACCAGGGCCGGATAGGAGTACTTCGCGGCGAGGGCGAGGAGCGAGAGCTGTGTCTTGTCCCCCAGCTCCATGAGGCCCACCATGAGGAAGGCGCTGAGGAAGGGGCCGCGGGCGTGCTTCGCGATCACCGCCCCCGCTGGAAGCCTCGGGCTGCGTTCGTTGTCCTCGTCCCGCCCGCCCGGCGCCCCGGCGTCGTTTCCCTCCCTGTCCCCCTCGAGGTCGGCGCGGCTTTGAGGGATAAGATCGCCATCGGCCTCTGGTACCGCCGTGCCTTTCCCTTCCTTTTTCCTCTCCGGCAGCAGCATGAACAGGCCGAAGAGGATGAAGGCGGCGGAGACCGCGTATTTAATCGCTTTCTCGGGCACCAGCTCGTAGAGCGCCACCCCCACCGATACCGCCAGCGCGTTGAGCAGCGCGAAGGCCGCTGCCGCCCCCATGAATACCTGTCGGAAACCGTACTTGGCGGAGAGGGTGAGGATGGCCAACTGGGTCTTGTCGCCGAGCTCCGCGACGAAGATGAGGCCGAAGGAGGCCAGCAGCGCCTTCCACCACACGCGCTCAGGCCCTTTCTTCCAGGAACGACGCGATGCGGCGGGCGTATTCCGGCCCCGCCACCATGGAGACGTCGTTGTGCCCCGCGCCCGGAACCAGGTAGAGCTCCTTGGGCTCGGGGGCGGCTTCGTAGAGCCGCAAGCCCTCATCCACCGGGATCAGCTCGTCGCGGTCGCCGTGGATGACCAGCACCGGGCTCCTCGTGCCGGGGAGCTTGGCGATGGAATCATAGGTTTCCCCCAGCGGCACCCCCTTGGGGAGAAATGGAAACAGTTTCCTGGCCACGCTGGAAAGCGAGGTGAAGGTGGACTCCAGCACCAGGGCCCTGAAGCCCCGCCCCCGCGCGATCTCGCAGGCCACGCCGCCGCCCAGGGATTTGCCGAAGACAATGATCTCCCCGTCCTCGAGTCCCCGCCCCCCCAGCCAGCGCAGCGCGGCCTCGCCGTCCAGGTAGAGCCCCGCCTCGTGGGGCTCGCCGCCGCTCTTGCCGTAGCCGTGGTAGTCGATGAGCAGCATGCGGCACCCCAGGGGCTCCAGCTCCTGCCGCACCAGGGACCAGCTGTAGGCCTCCTGGGCGTTGCCGTGCAGGAAGAGGATGGCAGGGGCTCCCTGGGGCTCCGGCCACCAAAGGCCGTGGATGCGCACGCCGTCGTCGCAGTCCAGCCATACCTCCTCGGCGCCCTCGGCCCAGCGGGGAGGCGGCATGTCTGCTGGCAGGCGGTCCGGGTAATAGAGGAACCTGCGCGCCAGGCTTTCCAATCCTTTCAAGGACGACCTCTCATATCTCTATCCTCTATCTATCCTCTATCGCCACCTGGAACCGGGCCTTCGCGAAGCGAACCCCCCGTTCGCTTTCAAACGACATGGTTAATATATAGCAAACGAGGCGAGGCGCCCAGCGCTCGATCATTTGCCTGAGTGCGTGCCGTTCCCATCCGACGGGCACATAAGGTCAGGCTCCCGTTCGTGCTCCCCGAGGTCGCCCTTGCCTGCGTTGGCAAGGCTCGACCTGTGCATGGCCCATGGGTGGTAGAATGGCGTCGTGAGCGAGGCGAGGAGCGGCGCAAGGACGGGCGGGGCAAGACAGGTCGCCGATCGCACGAGTGCTTTTTGCCCGGTGAAGCGCCGGGGCCGACCGCTCGCGTCGACAGGTTAAAGCTCGAAGACCGCGACTCTATCCGGGGAGGGGAACATGGCGAAGAGGTCAATAGGACGGGAGGCGATGGAGGGGGATACGCGCCCGCGTCGCGTTGTTCCTGTAATGGCGGCCGCTTTGGCGCTGTTGCGTTTTCAGGCCCTGCACTGGGGGGATATCTTCATAGCAGAGGAGAGCCCGCTGCGTCTTTTTCTGCTCAAGCGTTACGCCTGGATGGAGGTCCGCCTGCTCGCCTTCTTCTACTGGCTGTTGCGCCGGCCTTTCATGGCCGGCAAGGCCGCGAACAGGTTTTTCTATTATGCCCTGGCCAAGTTCGCCGGCGAGCACATGGTCGCCGGGCAGGTCATGACCCTGGAGGAGATGCTGGATTTCATCGACGGCCTGCCCGAGGAGAGCCGGGTCGCGGTCGGCCCCTGCCGTTGCCGCCTGGCCACCCACGCCTGCGACCATCCCCTGGAGACCGACATCGTCATCCTCAGCGGCACGGACATTTGGCTGGACCTCTTCCCCCGCGACTACCACGTCATCTCCAAGGAGGAGGCCAAGCGGAGGGTCAGGGAATGCTACGAGATGGGGCTGGTCCCCATGCTGGACCGGCACATGTATTTCCGCGGCACCGCCAACTATTTCGTCATCTGCAACTGTTGCAAGTGCGCCTGCCTGCCTATCTGGGCTTACCGTACCTACAAGAAGGCGGGATACCACTACATCCCCTCCGCCTACCGCTCCGTGGTCGACCTCGACAAGTGCGAGGGGTGCGGCACCTGCGTGGAGGTGTGCGCCTTCGAGGAGCGGAGGCTCACGGGCGGCAAGGCGGAGGTCCTCGCCTGCCAGGGCTGCGGCCTGTGCGTGAAGAACTGCCCCAACCAGGCCAACCGCATGCTCAGGCGGGATGCCTCCGGTTGACCAGCTCAGCCACTTTCTCCGCGCTGGCGGCCGCCTGCCATGTCCCGATCCCCCTCGCCCCGGCGTCCATGCCCACCAGGTAGAGCCCTTCCACGGGGGTGATCGGCGACGGCTTGCGGCGGCCAACCTGCCCGGGTATCTGGGCGACGCCCACGCTGTCACCCACCCGTTTTCTTCCCGTGGCGCGGCAGATGTGCTCCGGGCGCACTACCTGCTTCCAGATCACCTCTTTCTCCATGCCGGGAAAGACGCGGAAGAGCTGTTTCTCCAGGGCCTCGAGCAGCAGGTCGGTCGCCTCGCTTCCCGGCTCGGCCACTCCCGGGGTGGCGGCTATGACCAGGGAGTGGCCCTCCGGGACCGAGTCCGGATCCAGCACGTCAACCACCGGCACCATCATCATCAGGTCACGTGGAGTGCCCCCTTCCTCGATGAAGGAAAACATGCCGCGCGCATCGGCGTCCGGCATGTAGATGACCGCGGGAGCGTTGACAACTCGCCTTGAGAGGTAATATTTGGCAACGGCGCCCGATCCCGAGTACTGCAACCGCTTGACCGTTGCGGCGAACTCCTCGCCCAGGTTCTCCGCGCCCGCGAGCTCCAGGGTGAGGTCTATGCCTGCATTGCTCACCACTATGTCCGCCTCCATCTCGCCCTTCTCGGTGGCCACCCCCACCACCTTGCCCTCGCGGCAGAGGATGCGCCGCACCCCTTCGTTGAGGAAGACGCGGCCCCCGTGCTTCTCCAGGCCGCGCCTGTAAGCGGCCGGTATGGCGCCGGCTGACCCCCGCGGGTAGCTGATGTCTGCCGCGTTGGACATCTCGCGGAAACAGTAGATGAACTCTCCCGCGGAGGCGCGGCGGTAGCTGATGGTGAACATCATGTAGCAGAACACGTTCATGAAGCGGTGCACGTTGGGGTCGTCGGTGTATTCGCTCACGAAGGCCTCTAGGGTCTTGTCGTCGTTGGCCTCCACGAAAGCGTCGCTCGCTTTGAGCAGCTTGCGGAAAAGGCGCGCCGCGCCGACGGCCTTGCCGGGCCGCACTCCCAGGTTGCGGGCCATGCGTGCCTGGGCTTTAAGCGGCCTGATGTCCAGGGGCTCTGGCCAGACGTTAAGCTTTCCCCGGCGCGAATCGTAAACCAGCGCCGCGGGATCGTGGAGGATGAAGTCGATCCTCTCCCCCACCGTTTCCGCTATGCGGCCTAGTGGCCCCCTGGCCCCGAGGGGGAAGATGTGGGCGAAGTTGTCCAGGTTCATCCCGTCGCGTTCGCTCGAAGAGCAGCGCCCGCCGATAAAGCCGTTGCGCTCGAACACCGTGACATGGTGGCCCGATTTAGCGAGCAATGCCGCGCATCCCAGCCCGCCCACGCCGGAACCGATGACCGCCACCTTGGCCATGATGGTGCCTCCCCCCCGCAAAGCTTTTGCCCGCCCGTTTCCCGAAGGGCATCGCATGCCGACATTCTAACACTTGGCGATTCGGTTCCTCATCCAGGCCTCTACGAACGCGCCCAGGCATCGCCTCGGTCGCGCAACGGCCACGCCGCGTGCTGGTCGGGCACGGGCCGGCTTTATGGGCCGGGCGCGACCCGCCAGCGTGGAGAGGGCTCGGCCTGATGCCGGCATGCGTGATGAGGTTCTATTTCAAGATAGAACGACCCTGAGCCGCTCCGTTGTTCGCGGTTTTGACAGGCCCGTTCTCTCGCAACATAATGGAATGGATCACCAGATCGCTCCATCCATGCGTCGGGCGGGTCCACGGGGATGAGGAGGTTGTGATGAGGGGGATGTCTTCGTGCCGGGATTCATGCTTTCCGTCAAACAGAAAGCCGCTGGCCGTCCTGCTGGCCATGCTCCTGGCGGTGCCGTTATCGTTGCTCGTGGTGCCCGGAGGCCTGGAGCCGGCCCAGGCCGCGCCGTCCTCCGTCCCGTTACAGGAGGCCTGGGTGACCAACGGGGTGGTATACAGCGTCCTGCCGGCGGGAAACGTCACCTACATCGGCGGGGACTTCACCCACGTCGGACCGCATACCGGCGGCGGGGTGCCCCTGAGCGCCGCCGCAGGCAGCCCGCTCGCCGCCTATCCCAAGGTGGACGGGAGCGTCTACGCGGCCGTTTCCGACGGCTCCGGGGGCTGGTTCATCGGCGGCTATTTCAACAGCGTGGGAGGGGCGCCGCGTAAAAACATCGCGCACGTCCTCTCCGACGGGAGCGCATCCGCCTGGAACCCCGGCACCAACGGCAGCGTCTTCGCCCTCGCCCTCTCCGGCGACACCCTCTACGTCGGGGGAGAGTTCACCAACATCGGCGGCCAGGGCCGCAACCGCATCGCGGCCTTGAGCGCCTCCACCGGTGCCGCCAACTCCTGGAACCCCAACGCCTACGATACCGTCTGGACCCTCGCCGTCTCCGGAACCACCGTCTACGCCGGGGGAGCGTTCACCAACATCGGCGGCCAGAGCCGCAACCGCATCGCGGCCTTGAGCGCCTCCACCGGCGCCGCCACCGACTGGAACCCCAGCGCGAACAACAGCGTTTTCGCG
>JABLXL010000049.1 GCA_013178005.1 Actinomycetota bacterium | reverse complement strand
TCAAAGCCTGCGGGGTGGCTGTGCCGCCGACTGCAAGGATGGCGCAGGTGTAGTGCCAAGCCCTGTTTTTCATGCCTAAAAACGCCTATCTACCTGGTATTCTGAAACTGCAACTGTAGAAGATGAGCTTGAGCACAACCTGCCATCCTGCAGGCTGGAACAGCGCAACTCCCTCAACGCAGGAAGAGACCGAATGAAGGAGGTGATAGGGAAAAGCAGTCCCGACAGCAATAAGACACCTTAAGGAACGGGAATTCCAGTTGTCGGGTGAAGGGAAATCAAGTTGACGTCAAACACCAACCCCGGATCGCCTTACGTCGAACAGCCAGCGATCCTTCAGTCTCCCCTGCCCACCGTGTGCTGGGACGAGGTGGCGATGCCCATGATGCGATTGAAGAGGTCCAGCAGCGGGATGGGGGTGAGGGCCTTGGTGAGCGGCACCAGGTAAACGGACTTGGGCACCCCGATGAAGGAGCGGTTTTTCTTTATGCCCGCGACGATCCTCTCCGCTACTTCCTCGGGGGTGAGGAGGCGGGTGAAGCGCACCGGTTCGGCGCCCGCGAACATGCCCGTGGCCACGGTGTTGGGGCACACGTAGGTGAAGCGGATCTTCCGCAATCCCTTGAGCTTGAACTCCTGGCGCAGCGATTCCGTCAGGCCGATGACCGCGAACTTGGTGGCGCAGTAATCGGTTATGTAGGGTACCCCAAGCAGCCCTCCCGCGGAAGCCATGTTCACGATGTGGCCTTCGCCACGTCTCACCATGCCGGGAATGAACGCCTTCATGGTCCAGAAATGGGCCAGGAGGTTGACCCCGACGGTTTTCTCGATCACCTCATCCGGTTTTTCGAGAAAAGGGCTGGAGTTGACAATACCTGCGTTGTTGACCAGGATGTCCACGCAGCCGAAGGCCTTTTCCACCTCGTCCGCAAGCGCGTACACCGCCTTTCGATCCGATATGTCGCATACGTACCGGCGGACCTCCCCAAGTTCGGAAAGCTCAACCGCGGTCTCCTCGAGCTCCTTTGCTCGAATATCCACGAGGACGACGTGTCCGCCCTCGCGAAGGAAAAGCCGCGCCATGGCCTTGCCCATCCCCAGCGCGCCCCCGGTTATGAGCACTTTCTTTCCCCGCAGATCCTTCATTTTCTTCACCTCTCTTTTCGGGGGTGGGGCAGCGAAAGACGCCCCGCTCTCTGCGATGATCATAGCACGGAGAGACCAGAAGTACGGCGTGGTAGGAAGAGAGGGAGAAACGGAACGTGGCCTCTCGATAGTGGGGATGGAATCCGGTCCTCAACCCCTAAGCGTCAGATGGGGATGGCGAAGCGGAAAGCGGCCCCTCCGCCCTCCCTCTCCGCGCACCAGATCCTTCCCCCGTGCCCCTCCACGATCTCGCGCGCGATGAAAAGCCCCAGGCCTATGCCTGGTATGGAGTGGTGGTTCACGTCCTCCACCTGGTAGAAGCGCTCGAAAACGCGGGTCCTGTCCTCGATGGGCACGCCGGGCCCCCGGTCGAGGACGGCCACCAGGAACTCGTCCTCCGTCTCGACCGCCTCCAGCTCCACCGGAGATCCGGGAGGTGAGTACTTGGCGGCGTTTTCCAGCAGGATCAGCAGCACCTCGAGGATCCTTTCCGGATCGGCGTGGACGGCCCCGCCCAGTTGACCGTGGAGGACGAACTCCCGCTCCGGGAAACGCATACGCATCTCCTCCACGGCGCGCTCCAGGAGGGGCGCCGGATCGAAGTCCTTCCTGACCACGGAAAGGTGGGCGCGGTCGATATTGGATACGTCCACCAGCTCCGTTACCAGGCTCTCCATGCGGTCGACGGCGTTGGGGATGTTGTCCAGGATCTCCGCCTCCAGCTCGGGATCGATACGGTCGCGGTAGCTGCGCAGGAGCTGCGAGTAGCCGCGCAGTATGGTCATGGGGTGGCGGATCTCGTGCGACACGATGTCCACGAAGTCCTTGATGTTGCGCTGGTGGGAAAACCGCTCCTCCTCCACGGCCAGGGCGCGCGCGAGCATCCCCGAAACCTCCACCTCGCGGCGCGAGAACTCGCGGGGCACCGCTCCCAGGAAGCACAGGGCCGCCACCACCTCCTCGCCGGCTGCCACGGAGCGCCCCAGCATCGACCTTATTCCCAGCTCCACGAGTCGATCGCCTCCCCCGGGAAGGGGGGCTACCGAGATGTCCCTCACCACCAGGGGCTCCTCGGGGTCCCTGGAGAGGATCCTCAGGAAGGGCTCACAGCGCGTGGGATCCAGCAGCGACCAGAGGGCGGCGTCGGGGAAGGTGCTGCACTTGACGTCACGTCCGTCCATACGCAGGTACAGCGCGAAGGGCATATCCAGTATCTCCCTACCCGCGCGCAGGATGAGGGAGATGTTCTCCTCGCCGTCCGCGCCCAGGGCGAGGAAGAGGCGCACGACCTTCTCGAGCGTCTCCCGCGTCCTCACCGTATCGGTGATGTCGGTCAGCACCACCATCACCGCCGCCTCACCCTTCAGGTAGATGGTCTTGGAAAAGAGCTCCACGTGCCTCAACTCGCCGTCCTTGCGTATCAGGCGCGTGGTGTAGCGCGGAACCTGGGGATGGAGCCCCGATTGCTTGAGCCTCGCCTGCTCGAGCACGAAGGCGCGGTCTTCGGGGTGCACGTTGAGAGTATATCCGCCCGGAGGGAGGGCGAGGATCTCCTCGGGGTTGTATCCGGTTATCTCCTCCAGCGCCCGGTTGGCGTAGATCACGCGATCGCCCTGGACGATAAACGCCCCCATGACCGACTGCTCCGTGAGCACCCGGAAGCGTTCCTCGCTGTCGCGCAACGCCTCGAGGGACGCGGCGCGCTCGGTGACGTCGTGCAGGTTCACCACGATGCCGCCCACCTCGGGGTCATCCAGGAGGTTCCTGCCGGTGGCGTCGGCGTAACGGTAGCCGCCGCGCTTGTGGCGGAAACGGAAGGAGTGAGCGTAGGTCTCGCCGGGCGAAGCGACCAGGGACGAGAACTTGAGGATCAGCGCCTCCAGGTCGTCGGGGTGTACGAACTCCAACGCCTTCCTTCCCACGAGCTCCTCCGGGCTGAATCCGGTCATGCGCTCGAAGGAAGGGCTTGCGTAAAGGATGGTGGTATCCGCGCCCAGCACCGCCACGGATTCGAAAAGGCCCTCGATAAGGGCGTGAAAGAACCTCTCGCTGACGCTCATCCTCAACCGCCTCTCGCCGCGTGTATCCGTGGCACGATGCGCTTCCGCCGGATACAAAAATCCAGCCCGATTAACCGGATAATCCGGAACCCTTGCAGCGCAACGGACCAAAATATTATATGACAGGATGCGGCGGCGCGCGAACGCGGCCGGCGGAGAGCGCCCGGGGGCGTCGATGTTTGAGACCGCCTTCAAGAATGAGATTCAGCTAAGCAGGCGATGTTAAGAAACCCCGGGGCGCCGATTTTTTCAACCCTTTGCCGGAGCCTTTTCAACTATTCGATGGAAAGCCCCGACGTTATCGGATACCGCGGAGTAATGCGCGCACCACGCCCGGTCTTGAGCCGAAAGATGCGGTCCGGAATAGGGCGACCTTATCCGGACTGCAGGTTCAGGTTCTTGCTCCACGATGGCCAGGAGATATTCGTATATCATGCCACGGTCCGGGATAAGGCGACCTTATACGACCCTAAGATTCCCTGGTCCACTGTGTGGGTTCCCGGTCGAAAAGCCCTGGTGGCACTTTTTAAAACCAGGCCATCCACGTTCCTTGCATGCTCTGGTTGCTGTCCTTTTCAGTTTCGCCGCAGATCACCTCGGAGTTTAAGCCCAACATTCGGGAAAAGCTGGCTCCCCAGCATCCAGGAAGAACCGCCCCTCGGCTTCAGACGCTAACATGCGACTCGGTTGGCACCGCAGCTCCTTTTGTTTGGCCAGCCCATCCGGCGGTGGCGCGTTTCCTCGAAATCAACCGTTGCGATAGGGCGTGACCACCGTTTGGTGGGTATGCGTCGCCCCGAGCTTTCCTAATCTCTAACCAGGCAAAGCGAAGGAGTTGCCCAAGAAACCTGGGGCAAGCACGGGTTCACGGGTGCGGCACGGGAGGTAAGGTGCTCGAAGAAGGGCAGGTGCTGGAAAGCGAACTCGACGTCCTCCGCGAGGTGGCCAATATAGGGTCGGGCCATGCCGCCGCATCCATGGAGAAGTGGCTGGGAAAGGAGATGGCCCTCAAGGTGCCCGTGGCGGCCATGGTACCCATAGAGGACGTGGCGGAGACCATCGGGGATCCCTTGGAGACGGTGATGGGCGTGTACTCGCGCGTACAGGGGGACATGGAGGGCCACATACTCTACCTCATCTCCCTGGAGGACGCGCGTGAGCTGCTGGACATCATCCTGGACCCGGAGGACCGCGGGCAGGGTTTCTCGCCCAACAACCTATCGGCCATTGCGGAGACGGGGAACATCCTCTTCAACGCCTACTTGGGCGCGGTGTCGGAGCTGTGCGGGCTAGAGCTTTACCCCGCCCCGCCCACCTGCACGGCGGACATGTTGGCGGCGATCGTCAACACCATCCTCCTGGAGGTGAGCGACTCCGGCGACCTGGCTTTGTACCTGAAGACGGAATTCGAGGAGGAGGATTTCACCTCCACGGGAAACGTCCTCTTCGTCACCGATTTCGCCAACCTGGCGCGCATGGTGGACATCCTCGAGGAGGAATAGAGCGGGCCGCCGGCGCGATCATGTGAATTACGCGGGCGAGGCGCGGTAGAGGTGCCTCGCTTCCGGCAGGGGCCGGTGATCTGGGAACGGGGCGTTCACGGCACGGTCACCTGGAAGAAAACCCTCGATCAAGGATGAGGCAGGGAGATGGCAAGGATCGTCGTCAAGATGGGGGAGCTGGAGGTGAGCGATCGCGCGGGCGATATACTCACCGCCATCCTCGGGTCGTGCGTGGGGGTGCTGATCTACGATGCCGGGGCGGGAAGAGCGGGCATGGCCCATGTCATGCTCCCGGAGCGCATCGACCCCAACGCGAGTTTGGACAAGCGCGGCAAATACGCCATACCCGCGGTCAAGGAGCTTTACCGGGAGATGCTGGGCAGGGGGTCGAAGCCAGCGGCACTCGCCGCCAAGTTGAGCGGCGGAGCCAGGATGTTCAGCGACAACAACCTGCAGAATATCGGGGAACGCAACCTGGAGATGGTGCGCTACGCCCTGGGTAAGTTGGGCATAAAGGTGGTGGCGGAGAGGACCGGCGGCTTCAAGGGCAGGAACGTGAGCGTTGACGTGGCCACGGGCCGCATGAAGGTGAGGGACGCCGACGGCAAGGAGGAGATCATCTAGGACGAGCCGTTACGGCGACCTTCCCGGAGCCGCCGGGAAGCGATGACGGAAAGGGATAATCAATCGTATAGAAGCGGCGCGATAACCGAAAGGTTGATGGTGTATGAGGCGCCGCGGATAGACTGGAAGAGGGAAGAGGCCGTCGATACGGAGGTCAAGGTGACAGCCAGGATAATGATCGTTGACGACGCGGCGTTCATGCGCAAGCGCATCCGCAACATCCTCGTGAAGGAGGGATACGAGGTGGTTGCGGAGAGCTCCAACGGACGCGAGGCGGTGGAGAACTACCAGGAATTCAAGCCCGAGCTGGTCACCATGGACATCACCATGCCGGAAATGGACGGCATCACCGCCTTGCAGGAGATACGCAGCATTGATCCCCTGGCGCTGGTGGTCATGGTGACGGCCATGGGGCAGCAATCCATGGTCATCAAGGCCATCAAGGCGGGGGCGAAGGACTTCATCGTCAAGCCCTTCGAGCCGGAGAGGGTCATTCTGACCATCAAGAACGCCCTGAAATCCAAAGAAGGGGAAACGGCCTCGGCTTGAGGGGCCCAGCCGGGCGAACCCGGCACAGCACCTTGAAAGGGTTTTATATTTCGGCGGGAGAGCGATCGCCGTATCGAAAGCCAGGGGTCGCCATAGGGGGCGGCGCCCGAGGGGCGGCGCTGCGGGGGCAGCCGGCGGGTCTCTCCCGGGCGGTTAAGGAATAACCGCCGAGGCAGTGAGCCCGATATCATTATCGTTCTTCTCAACTGCTGGAAACGGATCCATGGAGGGCGATGATCGATGTGCGGGCTCATCCTTTTTTCGAATATCGGATAAATCAGGAGGCGGGGACATGGCGGATGAGAGCCTCTCCCAGGAGGAGATAGACAGGCTGCTGAGGAAGTCGCAGGGCGGCGGTGAGGGCGGCATTGCGGAAGAGGACGCGGCCGCGCCCGAAGCGGCAGCGCCGGACGCTGCCCCCGGGGTTTCGATTCCGGACGTCAGCGAGGTGCTCAGCGTCGACCAGGCGGACACGCTGGGAGAGTTCTACAACATCGCCATGGGAAAGGCGGCCACGGTCCTTTCCTCCATTTTGGGAAGGGCGGTGGACATCACCACCCCGGTGGTGAGCGTGGAGACCTGGAAGAGCCTGAGGGACAAGCACCCCGTGCCCAGCCTGCTGGTGATGATCGAGTACACTCAGGGCCTGGAGGGGACCAACGTGTTGGTGGTCACCCAGAGGGACGCCAATATCATCGCCAACATCATGGACGAGGAGGAAGCCGACCTCGATCAGCCCCTGGACGAGTACCGGCAGGGGGTGGTGGGGGAGGCCATGAACCAGATGATCGGCGGCGCGGTGGTCTCCATCGCCGAGATGCTGGGAAGGGAGGTGACCATCTCCCCTCCCAACCTTTTCCTCCTGGACATGAAGGAGGATACACCCGATGTTAACAGCCCTTTCGATGAGGGGCCGCTGGTCCAGATAGCTTTCTCCTTCGAGGTGGAGGAGCTGGTGCACAGCGAGATGCTGCAGGTGATGAGCCTGGACTTCGCAAAAAGCCTCGCCGACGAGGTGATGGAGGAGGAAGAGGAAGCAACGGTGCCGGCGTCAGGTGCGCGTTCGGAAGAACATGGTTCATCCCCGGTGGAGAGCGGGCTTGAGGAAGCCGCGGAGCCCCCGGTGCAGGTGAAGCGGGCGGAGTTCCAGCCGGTGAGGGGAGACAACGGGGACGGAAGCCACGAGGACGAGAACCTCGAGATCATCATGGACATCGAGGTCGAGGTCACGGTGGAGCTGGGCCGCACGCGCATGAAGATCAAGGACGTGCTGGCCCTCGGCGAGGGCTCGGTAGTGGAGCTGGACAAGTTGGTGGGCGAGCCCATGGATATCTATGCCAACGACAAGCTCATCGCTCGCGGCGAGGTCGTGGTCATCGAGGAGGATTTCGGGGTGCGCATCACCGAGATCGTCAAGGGGCGCAGCTTGCAGGGTTCCCTGAATTGAAGCGCCGGCGGGCAACGGATTGTTCTGGTAACATATGACATTTAGGCATGCGCCTACTGCGCGCACAGGAGGGGAGACCGCGATGGCGGCACGAAGGCCGACGAGGAAGCCACTCGTCGCTTCCAAAAGCGGTAAAAACGCGGCGGGTAAAGGAAGGGGCCCCATGGCGCGGATCGCCTGGGGCATGGCGGTACTGGTAGCGCTGCTGGTAGCCATGTCCCTGATTTCCGGGCGCCTCCGCACATCCACCTCGGCCGGGGAAAGCCTCTCCGCATCCGGAAAAGCCGATGCCACGGAAGTGGTAGATAATGGCACGATATCCGAATCACCAGGCGCGTACAAGGGCGGACCAGACGGGTTGGACACTAACGGAGCCGTGACCATTGGAAAGGGCTCCGAGGCAGTGGAGGAGGGTGAAGGCGAGCTCGAGGCGCCAAGTGCTGGCGAGAGCGAAGCGGCAGCGGCGGGAAAGGTGGACGAAGTCGAATTGAGCGGATCAAACACAGATAGATCCGAGACGCTCGAGAAAGACGCCGCGTCAGTGGAGAGCGCTGAAGGCAAGTATCAAGCATCGGGAAATGATAGGGGCGAAAACGCAACGGCGGGCGAAGAAAACGGCGTCGAACCAAACGAGTTAGACGCGGAAGCAGGGGGAGCCGGCCCAGAGGCGACTTTGCGGGCGGATGGCGTAGAAGACGGTGGGAGCGAAGCCCAGAAAGACCAGACAGACCAGACTGTTTCAAACGGCGCGAATGCGCCGGCGGAATCAGGCCCCACTACGGAAACAATCGAGGGGGGAAGCGGCTACCTCTCCCTGGAAGGGGAAGGCGGGGAGATGCCAGACCTGGGAGCCTCCCTGGTCAAGGTGTTGATCAGCCTTGGGGTGGTGGTGATCCTGGTGCTGGCGGCGCGGGCATTCCTGAAGAGGAGCAGGTCGAAGTCGGCCGTCTCGGATGGCGACACCTACCTGGAGGTGCTGGGCTATACCAGGCTCGGCAACGGCACAGGCGTGCACGAGGTGAGGGTGGGGGAACGGGTATGGTTCATCGCGGAAGGCGAGAAGGAGCTTCGCCTCCTGGGGGAATTCGACCTCTCCGAGCTGGAGTTATCCCGTTGCCTGGGCAGGGACGGCAAGCACGGAGACTTCGCACGCGCACTGGACGGGGACCTGGCCGCGGGCACGGCGGAGTGGCGCGGGACCATGCCGAGAGGGTGGCTGAATGCTTTGCGCTGGAAGACGGCGAGATGACAAGGAGGTAAGGGGTTGCCGCACGCCTGGCGGTCATGGGCTTTCCACCGGTGGGAGCGCGGAAACGGAGGCGCCGCGGAGGAGGCGTCTAACGTGGAAAGCCGTGGCGGTGGTTGTGGCCCTGCTGGTTCCGTTGCTCGCATTGCTCTTACTCGCTGCACCCGCCGCGCGCTGCCAGCCGGACCAGGACCAGCAGTTGAGCGACGCGGTGGAGAGCGCGTCGAAGAGCAACACCCTGGTGCAGATACTGCTGCTGATAACCGTCCTGGCGCTGGCGCCCGCCATCCTCATCTGCGTCACTTCCTTCACGCGCATCATCGTCATATTATCTTTCCTTCGCAACGCCATCGGCACGCCGCAGATGCCCCCAAACCAAGTGCTCATAGGAACGGCGCTTTTCCTCAGCCTCTTCGTCATGTCACCGGTGGTGGCGAGGGTGAACACGGAGGCCATACAACCTTACATGCGGGGAGAGATCGAGAGGGAACAGGCCTTCGAGCAAGGCTTGGAGCCCATACGGGAGTTCATGTTCAAGCAGACGGACGCCTCGGACCTTGCCCTCTTCGTCTCCCTCTCCTCGCAGGAAAAACCGGCCACGCCGGAGGACGTCTCCACCCTGGTGCTGGTGCCCTCATTCATCATCAGCGAGCTGAAAAAAGCTTTCATCATCGCCTTCCTCATCTATATTCCCTTCATGGTAATAGATGTCATCGTGGCGGGGACGCTCATGTCCATGGGCATGCTCATGCTGCCGCCCATGATCATATCCCTGCCCTTCAAGCTGTTGCTGTTCGTGATGGTGGACGGATGGCACCTCATCGTCAAGTCCCTGGTGACCAGCTTCAAGTGAGGTGTTGAATGCTGCCGATCGTGGGGAAGGCCTTCATCACCGCCATCATGGTGCTCCTGCCCATCCTGGGGGTGACCATGGTGGTGAGCGTGCTCATCAGCATCCTGCAGGCCGCCACCCAGATACAGGAGATGACCCTGACCTTCATCCCCAAGCTTTTCATAACCCTGTTGATGATACTTATCGCGGGGCCGTGGATAATGCGTACCCTGGTGGGGTTTACCAAGGACGTCCTGGCGTCCATACCCGGACTGCTGCCTTGAGGTAGGCAAGGATGACGCGGGGCTTTCGACGCCTTGGCGAGATGGTGGAACGCCTCAGGCCGATGGAGAGCGTACGGGAAAGACTCACCGTAACGCTCTAGGCTACAGGCGTGGGTTCGGATACGAGGCCATGTGCTATGTGTGTAAAAGCGAGCGAGGGAACGGGAGGGAGAGATGATCCCTGTCGATGAGGCTTCGCTGGCCGCCTTCCTGCTGGTGCTTGCGCGCATGAGCGGGCTGGCGATGGCGGTGCCTTTCCTGGGCCAGCGCAACATCCCGGTGATGATAAGGGCTGCGGTGGTGATGGTGTTGTCGGTGGCCCTGGCCCCCCTGGTGGCGGTCTCCGCCGAGGCCCGACTGCTGGACCTGGCGTTCGTGCTGCGCCTGGTCTTCGAGGCGCTGGTGGGGCTGTTCCTGGGATACCTTTTCCTGGCGGTGTTCATGGCCGTGACCATGGCCGGCCAGTTCATCGATTTCGAGCTCGGTTTCGGGCTGGCGCAGGTCTTCGACCCAACTTTCGGATCGCAGTCCACCATCCTGTCGCGCTTCTATTACCTCCTGGCCATGGTGGTCTTCCTAACCTGTAACGGACACCACCTAATAGTGATGGCGCTGGCGGGCAGCTACCGCGTTTTCCCGGCCGGCTCGCTCACCTTCCCGGCGGTGGTCTCGCCGGCCGCTTTGCGCGCCCTCTCGGACGTCTTCATGCTCGCCCTCAAGGTGGGAGCGCCGGTGATCGGCGCCCTATTCGTCGCCGACGTGGTATTCGGGATCGTGGCGCGCGCGGTGCCCCAGATGAACGTATTCGTCATCGGCTTCCCTTTGAAGATACTGCTGGGCCTTGCTGCGGTGGCCATAACCCTGCCCTTCACCGTGGCCTTCATGAGGGACCTGGTAACGGGCCTGGAAGGCCTTCTTGCCAAGGCGTTCTGAGGAGGTGAGGGATGCCCAAGGAGGAGAGGACGGAGAAGGCGACTCCCAAGAAAAGGGAGGACGTGCGTAAAAAAGAGGGCATGGTTGCGCGAAGCGCGGACCTTACCTCCGCTCTGATGCTCCTCTGTTCCGTGCTCATCCTCAGGTTCTGGGGACCCGCACTCTTCAGGCATTTCGCCGTGATCATGGAACGGGGCATATCGTCCGCGGCGTGGGCGACGGGGAAGGAGGAGACGGGGGCTGCTTTGAGGACGGGAATCGTGGACGTGATGCTCCAGCTTGCCCCCCTGGTGCTGGCGCTCTTCGCCCTCGCGCTGCTGGTGAACGCGCTGCAGGTGAAGCTGTATTTCGTTCCCAAGGCGTTGGCCTTCAAGGGAGAGCGCATAAACCCCCTGCAGGGCATGAAACGCATGCTTTCGCCGCGCTCCCTGGTGGAGTTGGGAAAGAATTTGCTCAAGGTGGCGCTGGTGGGCGCGGTGGCCTATTTCGCGGTCAAGGACGGGTACGTGCGCCTGCACACCATGACCGGCGCGGGGGTGGGTGAGCTGCTGGCCGCGTTCATGGGGTTGGTGTTTTCCGCCTGCCTCAAGGTCTCCCTGTTGATGATCTTTTTAGGGGGCGCGGACTACGCCTACCAGCGCTGGGAATTCGAGAAAAACATCCGCATGACCAAGCAGGAAGTGAAGGAGGAGTTCAAGCAGACGGAGGGCGATCCACACCTGCGCGCCGCCCTGCGCCAGCGCATGCGGCAGCTCGCGCGCCAGCGCATGATGCAGAGGCTGCCCCAGGCGACCCTGGTGGTTACCAACCCCACCCATTACGCGGTGGCGCTGCTCTACAAGCGGGGCATGCGGGCTCCCAGGGTGGTGGCCAAGGGCGTGGATTTCATGGCCCGGCGCATCCGCGAGGAGGCGGAGAGGTTGGGGATTCCCATGGTGGAGGAGCCAGAGCTTGCGCGCAGCCTGTACCGGCTGGTGGACCTGGAGGACGAGATACCTCCGCAGCTCTACCGCGCCGTGGCCGAGGTGCTGGCATACGTGATGAGCGTGGACCGCAGGGTGGCGGAGCGCATAGCTTGAGCGGGGGAACGAGGAGAGAAAGCGGGCGATGAAGGAGAAGCTGGGGCGCTACAGCGATTTCCTCATGGCGGGGATCGTGGTCCTGATCATCGTCATGATCATCGTGCCCCTATCGCCTTTCATCCTGGACCTGCTGGTGGTCTTCAACTTCTGCCTCTCCATGGTGGTGATGCTGGTCACCATGTACACACAGGAACCGCTGCACTTCTCGGTCTTTCCCACCCTCCTGCTCATCGCCACCCTTTTCAGGTTGGCCATCAACATAGCCCTTACCCGGCTCATCCTGGTGCGGGGATTCGCCGGCTCCATGGTCAATTCCTTCGGGCATTTCGTCATCGGGGGGAACATCGTGGTGGGGCTGGTGGTGTTCTTCATCATCGTGGTGGTCCAGTTCGTGGTGATCACCAGCGGCGCCAACCGCGTGGCGGAAGTGGCGGCGCGCTTCACCCTCGACGCCATGCCCGGAAAACAGATGAGCATCGACGCGGACTTGAACGCCGGCCTCATCAGCGAGGAGGAGGCCAGGAAGCGCAGGCAGGACGTGGGAAAAGAGGCGGATTTCTACGGCGCCATGGACGGGGCCAGCAAGTTCGTCAAGGGGGACGCCATCGCCGCCATCGTGGTGGTGTTCATAAACCTTTTGGGAGGCCTGGCGGTGGGGGCCTTCCAGATGGGCATGGATTTGGGCACGGCGGTGCAGACCTATTCCCTGCTCACCATCGGCGCGGGGCTGGTGATACAGATACCCGCGCTGTTGGTGTCCACGGCCACGGGCGTGATCGTGACCCGCGCCGCGTCCGACGCCAACCTGGGCTCCGACCTCTCCATGCAGCTCCTGCGGCAGCCGCGCGCTTTACAGCTGGGCGCTTTGATCACCGGAGCCCTTGCGGTGCTTCCGGGCTTGCCCAAGATCCCACTGCTGGTCTTCGCCGGCTCCCTGTACGCTGTTTCACTGGCCATGAAGAGGGAGCTCGAGGGGGAGCCGGAGCCGGAAGAAGAGCTCACCCAGCAACCGCTTTCCCAGGAGGAGGAGCTGGCGGGCCTCATCCGTGTCGATCCCATGGCGCTGGAGCTGGGGTACGATCTGGTTCCCCTGGTCGATCCCAACGCGGGTAGCGACTTCATGGACAGGGTGGTCCTGGTGCGCAAGCACATCGCCTCAGAGCTGGGCATCATCGTGCCCCCTATCCGGCTGCGCGACAACATAACCCTGGCCCCGGAGCGCTACCGCATCCTCATACGCGGCGTGGAGGTGGCGGGAGGGGAATTGCGCCTCCACGGCTATCTGGCTCTTGAGTCTGGCCTGAGCGAGGACATGGTGCCGGGCACTCCCACCACCGAGCCAGCCTTCGGGCTTCCCGCCCTGTGGATAGAGGAGGAGGTCGTGGAGCGCGCCAAGGCCGCGGGGTACACGGTGGTGGATCCCGGGTCGGTCCTGCTTACCCACCTCACGGAGACCATAAGGCGCCATGCCGCGGATATCCTGAGCCGCCAGGATACCCAGGCGCTGGTGGATATGGTGAAGGAGAGCAACCCGGTGGCGGTGGAGGAAGCGGTTCCCAACCTGCTCACCGTGGGCGAGGTGCAGCGCGTGCTCCAGGGCCTGCTAGCCGAGGGGGTGCCCACACGGGACATGGTTACCATCCTTGAGATTCTCGGGGACCGGGCGAAGATGACCAAGGACACCGGCATGCTGGTGGAGTACGTCCGCCAGGGGCTGGCCCGCACCATCGCGGGCCAGTACGTGGCGGAAGACGGGAAGCTGCACGTCTTGACCCTGGATCCCGCGGTGGAAAGGGCGGTCATCGAGTCCTTGCACCAGGTTAACGGGGAGATCGTGCCTGGCCTTGATCCGGGGCTGGCGGAGGCGGTGATAACCAGCCTGGCCTCCAGGGCGGAGGAGGCCGCCAACCGGGGGTTCCAACCCGTCCTGCTCTGCTCGTCATCCGTGCGCCGTTTCGTGCGGCGGCTCACCTCCAGGATACTGGCGCGTATGCCCGTGCTCTCCTACGACGAGCTGCCACCGGACCTGGAGCTCGAAAACCTGGGGATGGTGGAGGTGACGGTAGATGCCTGACGCGCGCGAAGACCCTGCGGCGGAAAAGAGAGCTGGGGGTCGAGGTCGAGGAAGCAAGCCGTCGCGTGTTCCAGCTATGCGCGGGCTTCTTCCGAGCCTGGAGGTATGTGGTTGGAAACCCAGAAATTACCACTTCATATGCAATAGACAAGCGCCGGCCCCTTGTGACGCCTGGAGGTGCGGAAGTTGAAGTTGAGGAAATACCGCGGCCGTGACGTGGCGGCGCTCAAGAAACGTATAAGGGAGGAGCTTGGAGAGGACGCGGTCATAGTGTCCACGCGTCAGGTGATCGAGGGGGGCGTGATGGGCTTTTTCGGCCGCTCCATGGTCGAGATGGTGGCGGTGCTCCCCGATGGCACACCGGATGCGACGCAAGATACGCCTCGCGTGGATATCGCCGTTCCGGAAGAAGTCCCACGCGTCCTCTCGCCCGCGGTCGAAAGCGGTACGGCTCAAGCGCGTAAAGCCATGCACGTTGACGGCGATACCGGAATCGTGGAGCCGGCAGGGTGTACGCCGGGGTCTGGACTTGAAGACAAATGTACTCGGGATGAGCGGCGGGCTCCTGAGGAAAGAGGGCGCAAGCCACGTAGAGGAAATCTCGACACAGGAGAGGCACAGAAAGCCGGTTTTTCCCCGTGTTTGAGGGCCGACGGCGGGTCAAGGCGGTCCTCACGTCCGGATGATGTGCGCAAGAGGGGAGAGGACAACAGGTCATGCGCCGACGAGGCCAGGGGATCCGGTCAGGTATTTGTGCCCCTGCGCTACGCGGTAGAAGCGAAAAAAGAAGGCATGCCAAGGATCCCCGAGAGGGCGGTGGTGCTGGGCCCGTCGGGCGTGGGCAAGACGACCTGCCTGGGGCGCCTGGCGTGGGCCCTCACCGGCCGCGGCGTGGAGGTCACGCTGCTCAGCCTCGAGGAGGAAGGGCGTCTCAGCGGGGTGAGCCGCTGGGGGGAGTTGTGGGAGGCCATGGGGGTGGAGTACCGCGCATGCCTGGACATGGGGCAATTGCTGCGCGAGGCCAGTGGGGCTCGGGGGGCGGTCCTGGTCGACACACCCCCTTTGACGCCGCGCGGCGTGGAGGCATGGAGCGAGGCGCTCGTCGGCGGGCTTTCGGGGTTCGAGATGGTGCTGGTACTGGAGGCGCGTATGGATGATGGCGAGTACTCCGCGTGGTTGCGGCGGTGCGAGCCCCTTGAGCCTTACATGCTGGTCATCTCCAAGGCGGACGAGCTCTTCGACGCCGTTAAGGCGGAGAGGATGGCGCGGTCGGCGCGGGCCGCAGAGGTGATGGTGGCGAACGACCCCTCCATAGTCAAGCCCATGCTGGCTTTCGATGGGTTGAAGGTAGCGGAGGAACGGGCGGGACCGGGTGTCTGAACCGGTTACGAAGACGGCACCATACAACGAGCAGTGACGGGTTTAAGGAATGAAAGACGGTAAGATTGCCGGCGCAGCGGAAGGAGGCCCGGGATGAGGGAGCTCATCGACATGGCGAGCATATACCTTGCCCTGGCGGTGGGCTTCGGCGCCCTTTGGTACGGGGTTTTCTCCGGCGGCGACCTGGATGCCAGCATCGTGCGCGCCCTGCTGTGCGCCCTGGGGGCGCTTGCCGTAGGTTTGGCGGCGAAGGCGGTGTGGGTTATGGCCGTCCTGCTGGGAGGGTCTGGTTCCGGCCGCCGCGGCAAGGCGCGAGATGATAACGGGGAAAGCGGGGAGATCGAGGTAGAGTAGGAAGTGTGCCGGGTACGAAGCATCCCGGAGAAGAACGAGCGGTGTGAGAGGGGGTGACTGCGGTGTCCATGAGGCCCATTGACCTGCAGTCCATCATCTCGGGCGTGAAAGAGACGGAAAAGGTGCAGCGCGCCCACGAGGTAAGGTCGCAGCAACAGGCACACGACTTCGAAGTAACCATGAGGCGTAGGGAGCGCGATGACCCCAAGACGGTACACGGGGTATCGAAGGGAGAGGCTTCGCGGGTGGTGGAGCGGAAAAGAGAAGAAGCGGAGCATGGAAAGGGCGGGAAGAAGCGGCGCGACGGTGGCGCGCTCCCCGAAGGGAAAGACGGCGAGGAGGCCAAGGATAAAGGAGAGCCGGGAGTGTACAACGGCACGGGAAGGATGCATTCCCTTGTGGAAGAGGGGCCGCATGACATAGTGGTATGAGGGTCGCCGTGGTTTGGCCAGGCCAGGGCGCAAAGCGCGGTGTCGTCAAGGTGTCAAACTCCGCTGGCTTGGTTAAAATATCTATGGATGGTCGATCATGGATGGAGCGCGTGGAACGGAATAGGGGCGGAAGAGGGGAGGAGCTGAGCGCCAATGGACAGCATAAAAGTCATGGTCGTCGACGACCACACCATGGTGAGGGAGAGCCTTGCGACCGCGCTCTCCACCTCGCCGGACATCGAGGTGGTGGGGACGGCGGGCTCGGGCAGGGAGGCGCTGGAGAAGGCCAAGGCCCTTCATCCCGAGGTCATCCTCATGGATATAAACATGCCCAAGATGAACGGCATCAAGGCCTGCCGGCTCATCAAGGGCGCCCTTCCGGAGGTCAACGTGGTCATGCTCACAGTGATGGACGACGAGGCGAGCGTGATCGAGGCGGTCTCCGCAGGGGCGAGCGGATACGTGCTCAAGAGCATGCCGGTATCGGAGTTGGTGAAGGCGGTAAAACTTGCCAAGAACGGCAAGTCCATGCTCCATCCCGATGCCGCGTTGAAGCTCATCAGGCAGTTCCGCAAGCTCCTCGACGACGAGGCGGCGAAGTTCAGCCTCACCAACCGAGAGCTCGAGGTTTTGCAGCTCCTCGCCTACGGGTACACCAACAAGAAGATCGCGGAGAAGATGTTCATAAGCGAGCAGACGGTGAAGAGCCACGTCATCCACATATTCCAGAAACTGGGAGCCGCAGACCGCACCGAGGCGGTGGCCATAGCGCTGCGCAAAGGCCTGGTGGAGTGAGGCCGCATCGAAGTCGGGGCCAGGTGAATATCCTGAGGGGAAAGCGCTTGGATAGCGCAATACGGTCAGTCCCTTTGCTCATGAAATACCGATATAAGAACCTGCCCAAGAGAGGGGCAGCATCTTCGCTCTATTTATCCCGGTGAAGAGATAAGTGTTGACCTTCCCAAAGCTTTGGGTTGGAAAGCGAAGGCAAGAGCTTGTTGCCGCCCCGCGCCCGTAAATCATTAGCGGTCTTCTTATAAAGCTATTTCGGCACGGGAACCGGCAGCCGTTTAAGGAGAGCGAAGGCGGGGTGGAAGCAGCAGGTCACCAGGTGGCACTCAGCGCACCCCTTTTCGCATATCCTCTCCAGGGTGCTGGTTGCAGCGACCGCCATTTTTCCACCTCCTCTCATTACCGAGCTCGAGGAAAGCCATTCTTGCCCCGCTCCGGACCGGCATCGTATCTGAACTTTATCCCGGGAAGCGATACTTAATCATCCGGCGCAACCGCGTACTGGAAAAGTGAAGATACGAATCTCCACTCAGCCGCTGTCATCCAATCCGCCGACGCCGCGCCATTCTGCTACCTTACAACAGTTAGATTATCGTGACACTGACGCCGCTACTAATCCCGCTTATGGTTAGGGGGTGGGTGAAAAACGATGCATTATCGCGGCCTGCCTCTGGTTTCCCTGAATGGGATCGGGAGGCGGACCCCACGTCATTAACCATCGACTAAGCTAGATCGCCTATGATTTGAAAGCAGTTTGAGAACAAACCCTGGCCCCTTTTGCTTCCTCGTGGAGCATTTTAAATCGCCTTGCTTCGGAGCGATCCTCTTAAGTCTCATGGTCGCTATATTACTTTGGCACGAATTATCTGCTACCGGAATGCCAGGATCTCTATTCCAAGTCTTGACGAACGCAAGACGGCCGTTGTGGCGGCAATGGCTTGCCGGTTTCCTTTCGCATTCGTTTTCCCTCTCGCAAGTCAAGAAAAAGGGTCCGGGAGGGCGGCTTTGCTTCCGCCCTCCCGGGTCATGCGCGTCCAAAGGAACGGGCAGGAACCCCGCTACTCCCTCCTAGAACTCCGAGAAGTCGTCGTCGAAGGGGATGACCTCCTCGGGCTTCACCTTGGAGCCAGAATCCCCGCCGTTGTCCGCGCCGCCGCGCTGGGCGGGGGCTGCCCCCACCCTGGCCACGGCCCTGGGGCGGGAAGCGGATGCCTTGACAGCGGGGGAGGAGCCGTTGCCCCCCGCCAGGCGGAAGGTGGCCATCATCTCCGCGAGCGTGGCCCCCTGGGCGGCGAGCTCCTCGGCGGCGGCGGCGGATTCCTCCGCCCCGGCGGCGTTCTGCTGGGTTATCTTGTCCATCTCCGCCATGGCCTGGTTGACCTGCTCGATGCCCTGGAGCTGCTCCCGGGAGGAGGCGGCGATCTCGGCCACCAGGTTGTTGACCTTCTCGAAGGACTCCCGGATCTCCCGCAGCGCAGAGGCCACCTCCTCGGTGATCTTGACCCCCGTCTCGGTGTTCTGCACCGACTCCTGGATGAGGGCGGCGGTGTTCTTGGCCGCCTCGGCGGAGCGCATGGCCAGGTTGCGCACCTCCTCGGCCACCACCGCGAACCCCTTGCCCGCCTCCCCGGCCCGGGCCGCCTCCACCGCGGCGTTCAGGGCCAGGAGGTTGGTCTGGAAGGCGATCTCGTCGATGGTCTTGATGATCTTGGAGGTCTCGTCGGAGGAGGACTTGATGGTCTTGATGGACTCCTCCATCTTGGACATGGCCTCGTCGGCCTTCTCCGAGGAAGCCCGCGCCTCCTGGGAGAGCTGGCGGGCCGACTCCGCCCCCTCCGCGTTCTGCTTGCTCATGGCGGTGATCTCCTCTATGGAGGCGGTTACCTCCTCAAGGGAGCTGGCCTGCTCGGTGGCCCCCTGGGCCAGGCTCTGGCTGGAGGAGGAGATCTGGCGCGAGGCCGAGCTCACCTGCTCCGCGGTGGAGTTCACCTGCTGCAACGCCTCGTTGAGCCCCTCCACCATGGCACGGAAGGCGTTGCCGAAGACGTCCCTTTCGGACAGGGGCTTGACCTCGCGGTCCAGCTTGCGGGAGGCGATGTCTCCGGCCACGCTTGCCATCTCCTTTAAGTAGGCGATCATCTGGTCCAGGCTCTGCTTGATGGCCAGGTAGCTCTCCCTGGCCTCCTTTACGTCCTCGTCGCCTTCCTCCACCTCGAGGGATATCTCCAGGTCTCCCGAGGAGAGCTTCTCCATGGCCGAGATGAGCTTCTCCGTCTCCTTGGCCTGGAACTCGCCCAGCTTCTCCATGCGCCGGGCGGCCTGCTTGATCTGGGTGAGGTCGGTGACCAGCTCGGCGCCTCCCACCACCTCGCCCGATGCGTCTTTAACCGGGAACCCGACGTATCCCACCTCCATGGCGGCCCCGCCGCCGGGATGCGCGGTCATCTCACTGGAGACTATGTTCCCCTCGCGCATAGCGCGCATAACCGCGCAGTTCTGGGTCTGGCAGTCGGTGCCCTGGACGTTCTGGTAGCACTTGCTGCCCTTGAGGTGGTCCTTGGAAGAGCCGATAGCGCCTGCGGCGGCGTTATTTGCGTACTTGAGGTTTAGCTCCTTGTCCATGATGATCACCGGCGCGGGCATGTTGTCTATGTAGCCCACCACGCTGTCCAGGGCGGCGTTGAAGCCCTCCACGATGGGGCGGAACTCGAAGTTGACCCTCTCGGGGTCGGCACGGGCATCAAGCTCTCCCGTGACCGCCGAGCGCGCCAGGGACTCCGTCTGTCCCATGAGCCCCTTGACGATGCCGTTCACGTTGCGGGTGAAGTAGAGGCCCAGGAGGATGGCCAGCACCGCTCCCACCACCAGGGTGACCACCAGGGCCAGGGTGGAGGCGGAGGCGGTGGAGAAGGCGGAGTCGCGCGAAGCGATGGCGGCCTTGTTGTTTGTCTCGATGATGGAGTTAATGGTGACGTTTGCTGGCTTCCACTTATCCCGCGCCGAGAGCATGAGGTCCTCGATCTCGGTATCCAGGGCCTGCACCCTGGGGTCGTCCTCCCCGGCCCCGGACTCGAGCAGGGACTCGTATTCCCTGGCCGCGGCCACGAAGGCGTCCGTCTCCGCCCTGAAGGCCTCGTACTGGGGCTTGAACTCCTGCCAGAGCTCCGCTTCCTCGGAGGTTTTCGCAATGGATTCGTATTCAGCCATGTGCTCCTCGACGCGGTTGAACCCGCTGCCCTCGTACTGCCCGGTGCCCGCGATGTAGTCGAACTGCGCCTGGCGCGTCTGGGGATCATTGAAGATGCGCCCGATGCAGAGCCCGCGCGTGCCCACCAGCACCTCGTTCATGCCGATATTCATCTGGTTGAGGGCATCCACGCTGGGCAGGGCGTCATCGCCAAGATCCCTTACGCCGCCTCGAAGGGAGCCCATTCCCACCACCCCCACCACGCCCACCACGATGAGCAGGGCGAGGCATATTCCGAAGGAGAGGATGAGTTTTGGCCCCAGCTTGATGTTCTTCAACATATCGCATTACCTCCTTTCAGGGGTTGTCGCTCCGGCTTTCATCTCGCGTTCCGGTAGAGCCGTCATCCTGTGCCCCTGCGAGGGCTGTCATCTCCTCACCGGTGAGCACCTTGCCGATGTCTAAGAGCATGACCACGCGGTCTCCCGCCTTGCCCATACCCATGATGAAGGCGGTGTCCACCGCCGTCCCGAACTCCGGCGTCTCCTCCACCTCCTCGGGGGAGATGTCCAGCACCTCGGAAACGCGGTCCACCACCACCCCCATGTTGGTGCCCTCCAGGTCCACCACGATGATGCAGGTCTCGCGGGTGTCGTCCGTGGCCCGCATGCCGAACTTCAGGCGCAGGTCTATGACGGGGATGATCTTTCCCCGCAGGTTGATCACCCCGCGCACGAACTCCGGCATGCGCGGGACATGGGTGATCTCCATGAGCCCGATGATCTCTCGCACCTTGAGTATCTCGAGGCCGTATTCCTCCTCCCCCAGGGTGAAGGTGAGGTACTTGTCGAGGGTCATGACGTGGCTCGATTGGAAGAGATCGCCTTTGGTATCTGGACCCATCCTTGTCACCTCCTTTCGCTTAAAAATCTCGTACTTACGTCATGAGTGGGGTTAAAAGCGCAAGGCTCTTTTCTGCTGGGAGATTTTGAATAGGAAGTCGAAGCTTGCTTGAAAATAAAAACTCAAAGTCGATTCCAACGATGATGGGTATTTTGGGGTAGCATGATGGATAGCAGAATATGGTAAGGAAGGACCGTTCTCTGCCGATATCCAGGCGAGAGGATCGGCCGTTCCCTATACCCCAAGCGTTTTTGCTTTTAGATGGAGAGTCAACTCCTTTGCTTATACAGATAGAAGGCTTGCGAATTACCATCAATGTGTTTGTCCACTTCTTTCAAATACCGATCACTTGTTTCCATATGGAGGGGGATGCATGCAAGAGACACTCCCGCGTAGTCGAAAGCCGACAAATGATGGTGCGGTGCTTGCTGCAAATGCCGACTACGATGAACCGGAAACGGACCTATGCGTTTCCCCACCCGCCATTGGTCATTATTCCTTGTTGCAGGAACCGTGAAATCCGTCATAGGTTGGATTGAAAATCGGAAATAAGGTTGAATAGCCGTTGGTATAGGGATTGGCTCACTGGCGGTGGAGGAGGATCAGGTAAGGAAATGCGAAGCGCAAAAGGCGATGGTCTGGTTTGGATCGTTAGCGTTCGATAAAGGAAAAAGGCTAGGCGATGCCCTTCGAGAAGATAAGCGTAGCACGCAAACGCAGCCAATTATTCAAGCAAGGTAGTCAAACGGGCCAAAATATTACCGTATCTCGAGAGGCTTGAAAGAGCGCGAATGGTGTCATAAGGGCTGATAAGGGCATGTCTCTACCCCTGCACCAGGGAGATCACGCGGGAGGCTATCTCGCGCAAGGGCAGCACCTGCTCGGCCGCGCCCCTCTCGATGGCCGCCTTGGGCATTCCGAAGACCACGCAGCTCCTCTCGTCCTGGGCCATGGTACGGGCTCCCGCCTGGCGCATGGCCAGCAGGCCCTCGGCGCCGTCTGAGCCCATGCCGGTCATGAGCACCCCCACCGCGTTCACCCCGGCGTACTCGGCCACGGAGTGGAAGAGCACGTCCACACTTGGGCGCTGGTGATGCACCAGGGGGCCGCCCTTGACCTTCACGAAATAACGCGCGCCGCTGCGGCGGAGCACCATGTGACGGTTGCCGGGGGCGATGAGGATGACCCCGGTGCGCACGGCGTCGCCATCCCTGGCCTCGCGAACCTCCATGGCACACATCTCGTTCATGCGCTGCGCGAAAGAGCGAGTGAAGCCTTCCGGCATGTGCTGCACGATCACCGTACCGGGGCCGCCTGCTGGGAAAAGGGTGATCACCTCGCGGATGGCCTCCGTTCCTCCGGTGGAGGCCCCTATGGCCACGATCTTCTCCGTGGTCCTGAGCATGGAGAGGCGTCGCGGAGGCTCCGCTCCCGGTGCTTTTTCCGCGCGCGAGGCCCCGAGGGCGCCGAGATCCGCCTGGGCTGCGGCCTTGATGCGGTCGATGAGCTGCAGGGTTATATCCTCCACGGAATACGCCCCCCCGGGCTTGGTCATCACCTCCACAGCACCGAGCTCCAGGGCGCGCATGGCGGTCTCGCTGCCCTGGGGAGTGAGGGAGGAGACCACCACCACCGGGAGGGGATGGTGGCGCATTAGTTTTTCCAGGAAGGTGATGCCGTCCATGCGCGGCATCTCGATGTCCAGGGTTATGACGTCGGGGCGCAGGCGCACTATCTTCTCACGCGCGATATAGGGGTCTGGCGCGGCGCCCACCACGCTTATGGAGGGAACTTTTTCCAGCTCGCGCGTGAGTATCTGGCGCACCACCGCAGAATCGTCGACCACCAGCACCTTTATCTTCCTGTTTTCATAAGCATTTCCCGAGCCGAAGGCAGCCATCCCTTACCCCTCCCCCCTCAAAGGCTTGCGGTAGGTGGCGGGGCGGATATAGCGCAGCCCGTGCTCCTCGCCCGTGAGGCTCTCGGAATGGCCGACCAGAAGATAACCTCCAGGGCGGAGGATGTCGCAGAACCTGCGCACAAGCTCGAGCTTTGGTCCCCGCTCGAAATAGATCATGACGTTGCGGCAGAGGATGAGGTCGAAGGGGCCCCTCATGGGCCAGGGGTCGAAGAGGTTCAGGTAGCGGAACCTCACCAACCGCCTCACCTCGGGCGCTACGGAAAAGGTGCCCGATTGCTCGTCTTCCATAAAATACCTTCTACGGTATTCAGGCCGGCACTTGAACACCGGTTCCGGGGGATAGATGCCCTCCACGGCCACTGATAGGGCGCGCGTGGATATGTCCGTGGCCAGCACCAGGACGTCGCGGGAGGCGATGTCCGGGATGGCTTCCAGCAACACCATGGCAAGGGAATAAGGCTCCTCTCCTGTGGCGCACCCCGCGCTCCATAACCTCAGTTTGCGCTGGTTTTTCTCCAGCACGAAGGGGATGAAGGTATGGCGGATGAAATCGAAGTGCTCCGGCTCACGGAAAAAGCTGGTGTAGTTGGTGGTAATGGCGTTAATCATCGCTTCCAATTCGTCCTCGTCCTCGTCTAGGTAGGCGAGGTAGGCGCGGAAGCTCCCGATCCCGAGGCGCCGCAGGCGCTTGGAAAGCCTGCTCTGCACCAGGGGGAGCTTGCCCTCGTGCAGGTTGATACGCGTGCGCTCATACACCAGCGCGCTTATCTTCCTGAATTCCCTGGTGCCGAGGGTGAATTCCTGCAACATCTCTGACTGCACCTCGCTGTTTCAAGCCCATGCCCGGCGAGAAGCGGAACGACCTTCCCGCGCGGACGGGGAAGGGGGAGAAAAGGCCGGGTTGGCGACGTTGGAGACCAGCCCATCCCCGCGCGGGCGGGGAAGCGGGCCGTCCCGCTTCCCCGTATCCGTTCGCGCGTCCATCACGACGGGCAGGAACCCCGCCACCCCCTCCTAGAACTCCGAGAAGTCGTCGTCGAAGGGGATGACCTCCTCGGGCTTCACCTTGGAGCCAGAATCCCCGCCGTTGTCCGCGCCGCCGCGCTGGGCGGGGGCTGCCCCCACCCTGGCCACCGCCCTGGGGCGGGAAGCGGATGCCTTGACAGCGGGGGAGGAGCCGTTGCCCCCCGCCAGGCGGAAGGTGGCCATCATCTCCGCGAGCGTGGCCCCCTGGGCGGCGAGCTCCTCGGCGGCGGCGGCGG
>JABLXL010000048.1 GCA_013178005.1 Actinomycetota bacterium | reverse complement strand
AGGCTGTGGTAGCCCCCCGCGTCGACGGCTGTGAAGCCTGAATTGGGGGAGGGGAGGTTAAGTTGGCCGTAAGTGTTGTCCCCCCAGGCCGCTATGGAGCCTTCGGAGCGCAGGGCGAGGCTGTGGGCCCATCCCGCGGCGATAGCTACGAAGCCGGAGTTGGGGGAGGGGAGGTTGCACTGGCCGTCGCCATTCCATCCCCATGCCGCTATGGAGCCGTCGGAGCGCAGGGCGAGGCTGTGGAATGCCCCCGCGGCGATGGCAGTGAAGCCGGAGTTGGGGGAGGGGACGTCGCACTGGCCGTTGCCGTTCAGTCCCCAGGCGGCTATGGAGCCGTCGGAGCGCAGGGCGAGGCTGTGGTAGCCCCCCGCGTCGACGGCTGTGAAGCCTGAATTGGGGGAGGGGACGTCGCACTGGCCGTTGCCGTTGCTTCCCCAGGCCAAAGCGACGCTCCCCGCGGCCGCCCCCGACACGCCTCCCGCGGAAAACATGTCCCGCTCCTCCGCCGGGGCGGGGGAAAGGGCGAGGGAGAAGAGGAAAAGCGAGAGGATGAGTGAAACTTGGAGCGGCAAGAGGCGATGAAGCCGGCCCTCGCTTCGCGCGCCCCGAAGACGCCGGCATTGCGAGAGTTCTCCATTCCGTTCACGGTGACCCATCCTGCACCTCCTTTGGCCGGCGAGCATCGCCCGTCATGCTGCCTTCCAGACAAGCGAGAAGAGAGACGTGAGTCTGCTGGGTGGGCCCTTCGCCGATCAAGGTGCGTGGATGGACTCATCGTGTAACAAGCACATTCCTCCCTTCACCCAGAACAATATATCGGGCATGCGCGACCGCGCAAGTCCTTGTGCTGGTTCGATGCTGTATCGTTTAGGTGGGCGCTTTCCGGGTTGAAAAAAGCTGGGGGGCAACCCTGGCATCCTGGCAAAACAAGCAAATCCGGTAAAAGGAACCACGCCGCTATACCCGAACTCTAATAATAGGTAAAATCGGGTTGAGTCCTTATGCGTTCGAAGAGGTAAGTGCATGCGCGTTCTGTTCAGGATCGGCCTGATCGTATCCCTCTGCTTGGCCCTCATGGCGGGAGGCTTTCTTTTCTGGTTCTATACCGGAATCGGGCTGCCCCGCCTCGAGAACCTGGGCAAGCTGCGCATGGACCAGACCTCCAAGATCATCGCCGCCGACGGCACGGTGATCGCGGAGCTGCACGGGGAGCAGAACCGCGAGAACGTCACCCTGGACCAGATATGCGACGACCTCAAGCACGCCGTAATCGCCATAGAAGACGAGCGTTTCTACCAGCACGGGGGGGTCGACTGGGAGGCCATCGCGCGCGCCTTCTGGACCAACGTGGTGCAGGGCCAGGTGGTGCAGGGAGCCTCGACCATCACCCAGCAGTATGTCAAGAACACCCTCACCGGCAAAGAGCGGACCTACTGGAGGAAGGTCGAGGAGGCCAGCCTGGCCTTCCAGCTCGAGCGCAAGTACTCCAAGGACAAGATCCTGGAGATGTACCTCAACGACGTCTATTTCGGCCAGGGATGTTACGGGGTCAAAAAGGCGTCCGAGGTGTTCTTCCACAAGCAGCCTGCGGAGCTGAGCCTTAGCGAGTCCGCCCTTCTGGCGGCGGTGATCCGCATCCCCAACTATTACTCGCCTTACCTCAACCCGGGCGCCGCGCAGAGCCGCCGCAACCTGGTCCTGGACAAGATGGTCGAGCAGGGATACATCACCTCCTCGGAGGCGGCGGAGGCCAAGGCGCAGCCGGTGGAGGTGGGCGAGGACAAGCTGGTGAAGCCCATCCCGGAGGAGAGCCCGAGCGCCATCGCCCCCTACTTCGTGGAATACGTCAAGAAATACCTCTATAACCTCTTCGCGGGAGACCAGGACCTGCGGGCGCGCTTCGGCGACCTCTCTCCCGACGATATCATCTTCCGCGGAGGCCTGCGCGTTTACACCACCATCGACCTGAACATGCAGAAATACGCGGAGGAGGCCATCGCCTCCACCTTGAACAAGCCCGGCGACCCCGCCGCCGCGCTCTGCGCGGTGGAGCCCCACACGGGGGAGATAAAGGCGATGGTGGGAGGGAAGGACTACAGCGAGCAGCAGTACAACATCGCCGCCCAGGGCGGGAGGCAGCCCGGCTCGGCCTTCAAGGTGTTCGTGCTCACCACCGCCATCAGCAACGGCATCTCCCCCTACAAGACCTACGACTCCTCCCCCACCACCCTGGAGTTCCCGGACGGCACCAAGTGGAAAGTGGGAAACGCCGAGGGCTCCAGTTACGGGACCATAAACCTCTATACCGCCACGGTGCGCTCCGTTAACGTGGTTTACGCGCGGCTGATCAGGGACGTCGGCCCCCAGAGGGTGGCTCAGATGGCACAGGCCATGGGCATCAAGTCCAACATCCCCGCGTACCCGTCCATCGCCCTGGGAAGCTGCGAGGTCAATCCCCTGGAGATGGCGAGCGCCTTCGGTACCCTGGGCTACAACGGCGTCTACGTGCCCCCCACCTGCGTGCTGAAGATCACCGACGCCGACGGGGACGTCCTCTACGAACACGTCCCCAAGGGCAAGCGGGTGGTGCGTGAGGACGTCGCAGCGGTGGTCAACTCCATCCTGCAGGACGCGGTGCGCCACGGCACGGGCCGCGCCGCCCGCATCGACCGGCCCCAGGCGGGAAAGACGGGCACTACCGACAACTACGCCGACGCCTGGTTCTGCGGGTACACCCCGGACCTCTCGGCGGCGGTGTGGGTGGGCTACCCCCAAGGCCTGATCCCCATGCGCAGCGTCCACGGCATCACGGTTTACGGAGGGACCTTTCCCGCGCAGATCTGGAAGAAGTTCATGGAGAAAGCCCTGGAGGACGTGCCACCCTCCGAGTTCCCCAAGGCCGAGTTCGGGTACGAGGAGGAGGAGTCGGAGGAGGTCACCGTGACCATCTGCACCGAGAGCGGTTTGCTGGCCACCTCCCTGTGCCCGCACACGGAGACGCGCACCTACCGGCGCGGGGAGGAGCCCACCCAGCAGTGCACCATCCACAACAGCCAGAGCCAGCGCGTGACCGTCCCCGGGGTGACGGGGATGTCCGAGAGCGAGGCGGTGGCGGCGATACGGGGGGTGGGACTGAACCCTGTGGTGAACTACTCCTATTCCAACACCGCGCCCAAGGGCAAGGTGATAGGCCAGTCCCCGCTGGCCGGCACCAGCGTAACCTCGGGATCGGCCGTCTCCATCACCGTGAGCCAGGGGGCTTCGCCGCAGAGCGCGGTTCCGAACGTGGTGGGCATGAACGAGACGGCGGCCAAGGAAGCCCTCTCGGGCGCCGGCTTCACCTACAAGGTGGTATACAGCCCTTCCGATCCCTCGCTCGCGGGAACGGTGATCAGCCAGTTCCCGGGAGGCGGGGCATCGGCCAGTCCGGGGTCGCAGATCATCATCACCGTGGGCAAGAACTGACGCGATTTTCCCGAGGTTTATCCGCTCTAATCACAGCCTCCTCGTCGCCGGCGGGGATGGCATGTAAAAGAACTGCCGAGTCTTTCTCTGGGCTTATCCGCTCTAATCACGGCCTCGTCGTCGCCGGCGGGGATGGTGTGGAAAAGAACTGCCGCGCCTTTCCTCAGTCATGCCAATGCTTATTACGACGATTCCGGGAAGGATACAAAGGAGGTGGCCGGGTCGGGCTTTGAGGTCGCGACACGCTTATCTATATCTATTTCTGCAATTGTAAGAAGGATCCGTTTCGCCAGCCTAAACGCCAAGTGGGCCGCCAAGGCTTTGCCCATGACTATTCCAGCAATTCCCGAAAGGACCGGTGGTCGCGCAGCCCCTCCAGGCAGGAATCCCTCAGCGCGTCTTCCTTGAGCTCGGGGTCCAGGTCCAGGGCCCTCCTGAGGAAATCGAGGCTCATCTCCTTCTCTCCTTTGAGGGCGTAGAGGCAGGCGAGGTTGTAGTAAGGCCAGGAGTACCCGGGGTCCACCTCCACCGCCTCGCGCAGGAAACGTTCCGCCTCCTCCAGCATCCCCCGCTCCATGAGCGCCGCTCCCTTGTTGCTCAAGGCGTACTTGTTGCGGGGGTTTATGGCCAGGCACTTGTCCAGGTACTGGAGCTCCGTCTCCACGTCCCCCATGCACCCCACGGCGTATCCTTTCTCCAGGTAGGCGTTGTCGTTCTGGGGGTCCAGGCGGATGAGGCGGTCGAAATACGCCGCCGCTTTCTCGTACTCGCAGTTGTCGAGGTGGATGGAGCCCAGGCAGCCCAACGCCTCCAGGTTGTCGGGATCCAGCAGGAGGATCTCGCTGTAGATCTCCGTCGCCTTCTCGTCGTCGAGGATGTCCTCATATACCGCCGCCAGCTCGAAGAGCACATCGATGAGTTTCTCGCGCTCCCCCTTGTAAAGGCTGATCGCCGTCTCCAGGTTGCTTATGGCCTCCTCGTAACGCCCCCGTCCCGCCAGCAGCCTGGCCCGGTTGTAGTACGGGTAGCCGAAGTTGGGCTCCAGTTGGATGGCGCGCTCGTAGGCCTCCAGGGCTTCGTCCTCGTCGCCCATCTCGTGGTAGGCGATTCCCAGCTCGTTGAGGAGATCCGGGTTGTCCGGATCCATCTCCAGCGCGCGTCCGTAGAGCTCCGCCGCGGCCTGGTATTCGCCGCGCTCCATCATCACCAGGGCCAGCCCGTCGTACCCGCGCGGGTCCCCCGGGCTCAGGCTCCTCACCCTTTCGAACCTCAACACGGCCTCCTCGAGCTCTCCGCGCTCGTATAGGGCTATGCCCAGCTGGTACTGTCCGTCCACGTCCTCGGGATAATCGTCCAGGTAGCGCCGGAAGCGCTCTATGGCCTCCTCCAGGCGGTTCTCCGCCAGGAGTCTTTCTCCCTGTTCCAGGAGGTTGTATCCCTCGCTCATCATCTCCTCCACAGCTACGGCTAAGCGGTCACGGGACCGCGGGGGTTTCCCTTACCTCTGCCATAGATCATAACGCCCCTTTTTTCAAGCAATGCTTGCATGGAGCGTCCGTTCAGGCACGGCGGCGCGAGCCGCCGGAAGCCCCGCCCTTCTTGCGCGCGCGCGACACCCTCACCAGGCCGGAAACGGGGATGATCCCCACTCCCTTTTCCTCCAGGCGGTCGAGGATGAGGTTCATGCCCAGGGAGTCCGACACCACGTGGCCCGCGATGATCACGTTGATGCGTTGCTTCTCCGCCTCCTCCTTGTGCTTCTCGGAATAGTGCATGGCCACTATAGTCCCCACCCCAGCGGCGGAAAGTTTTTCCAGCACCTCCCGGGGCCCCTCCGTGCCCCCCGTCATGTCCACCATGATGTTGCCGGCGCGGTTCTCCTTGCTGCCCACGATGATGGCGGGACCGGCCTGCATGCGGGCCGAGGCCCGGTACTCGGGCAGCTCCAGGAGGCAGTCCACCACCTCGCCCACGGTGCGCGGCTTCCTGCGCGCGAAGTGGTCGTTCAGGAAGGCGTGGACCTGGTTGTCGGCCACGGTGTGCATGCTCATGAAGGGTATGCCCAGGATGCGGGCGGCGTCCAGGGCGCGCTCGTGGTTGCGGGGCAGGAAGGCGCGGTATATCTCCTTCATGCGCGGGCCGATGAGGGCCTCCCCCACGTTGATGGGCACCCCGTGCCGGTACCATTCGTCGGCCTGGAGCGCCATCACCTTGTCCAGGTTCACGAGCGCCTGCCCCTCGGGGTGATGGCTGATGATGAGGTCCAGGGGCTCGCCCTTCTCGCGCAGCCGGTCCGCGAGCAGCACCTCCGGGACCTCCATGTCTATCCCCACCAGCGCCGACCTAACCTCGGTGTCGGGGTCCCCCACCAGGATGCGGGAATCAGGGAAGGGGTTTTCTAGGCTGTCGAGGTCGAAGAACTCCTTCTCCTTTTCCGGCAGCTTCTCGTACTTCTCCCGGTTGCGCTCCAGGAGCCGCTTTATCTCCTCCTTCCCGCGGGGGTCCTTCTCCATGCCCATCTTCACCGCCAGCTTATGGATCTCGGCCAGCTTCAACGCCTACCTCCTTGCTCCGTTCCTCCACCCGAGCCGCGACTGCGCCGTGCTCTCCCCCTGCGGTCAGGAGGAGAAAAGCGAGCCTTGGTCGTACTCCTCTTCCTCGTCCTCTCGGGCCAACACGCGCCTGATGCGCACCACGAGGTCGTCGATGTCCAGCCCCGTTTCCTCCCGGATCGACCTGCGTAGGATGGGGCCCACCCGCTCCAGCTCGTGGAGCACGCGGTCCAGGAGGTCGTAGGCCACCGAAGCCTCGACCTCCTCCCGCGACAACACCAGGTCCTTGAGTATGGAGCCCTCCGCGCGGGAGGCGATCACGGGGTCGGCCCGCCCCTCCACGTACACGTAGGTCCTCCTGGTGGGGCCGCGGTCGTCGGCGATGGGCTCCAGCCCCACGATCTTGTCTGAGCGGAAATATTTGCCATATCCCAGGGGGATTATCTCGTTCCGCCTTACCTCCATCGTCCACCCCTCCCACGCGCTCGCGCAACCATCGCCGCTTTCTGTACCCAGCCCATATTATATGGGGTAAGCAGCGCGGGGGGTAGCGGGCGGGTCATGCGCCCGGGCGGCCGCGCCACAGCCAGCGCAGGAGCTCGTCGGGCTCCAGGGCGTTGAGCAGGTCGGAGGGGGAAAGCCAGCCCCGGCGCGCCGTAGCCACCCCGAAGAGCATGAAGTCGAGGTGCTCGGGGCGGTGGGCGTCGGTCCCTAAAGCGATCTTCACCCCCAGCGCCCGGGCGCGCATGAGGTTTTCGTCGCCCAGATCCAGGCGGTCCGGAAAGGAGTTGAGCTCCAGCGCGGTGTCGGTCCTGCGCGCCTCCTCCATCACCGCCCCGAGGTCGATATCGTAGGGCGGCCTCTGCCCGATCAGCCTTCCCGTCGGGTGGGCCACGATCTTCACGTGGGGATTGCGCATGGCGGTGATCACGCGCCTGGTCACCGTCTCGCGGTCCTGCTTGAACCCCGCGTGCACCGACACCACCACCACGTCAAGGAGGGCGAGGACCTCGTCGTCGTAGTCCAGCCCTCCCCGGTTGTCGATGTTCAACTCGCTGCCCGCAAGCAACACCACCGGGGAATCTCCCCTTTCGTTGAGCTTCCTTATCTCCTCCACCTGCCGCAGCAACCGCTCCTTGGGCAGGCCCCCCGCCACCTTCAGCCCCGCCGCGTGATCGGTCACGGCCAGGAAGCGGTACCCGAGCTTCTCCGCCGCTTTCCTCATCTCCAAAAGGTCCGCCACCCCGTCGCTGGCGTCGGTGTGGGCGTGCAGGTCGCCGCGGATGTCTTTACGCTCTACCAGCTCCGGAAGCTCCCCGCGCAGGGCTGCCTCCACCTCACCGCGGTCCTCCCTTATCTCGGGCGGAGGGCAGACCATGCCCAGGGCGGCGTACACCTCCTCCTCCGTCGCTCCCGCCAGCCTGCGGTCGTCCTTGACGCGGAACACGCCGTACTCGTTGATCTTCTTGCCGTCCTTCTTGGCGATCTCGCGCACGTGCACGTTATGGGCCTGGGATCCGGTGAAATACTGCAGCGCGGCTCCGTATTCCTCGGGCTTCACCACCCTGAGGTCCACCTGCAAGCCCCCCAAGGTAACCACCGAGCTCTTGGTGTCCCCTCGCAGCAGCACCTTTTCCACCATCTCCAGGGAACAGAACGCCTCCATGACCGCGGAGGGGTCCCGCGATGCCACCAGGAGGTCGATATCCCCAATGGTCTCCTTCATCCGCCTCAGGCTGCCGGCCGGGCTTATCTCCAGGCCGGGCAGGCGCTCGCGCAGCGAGTTCGCGATCCCCTCCTGGATGCGGTGGGCGGTGTGGAGCAGCAGCCGTCCCGAGGTGGACTGCATGTGCCTTATGCCCTCGAGGATGTTACTCTCCGCCTTGGGACCCAGGCCGTGGAGCTCCGCCAGCCGGTGCGCCTCCGCCGCCGCCTGGAGTTCCTCCACCGTGCGCACCCCCAGCTCGTCGTAGATGAGCTTGGCCCGCTTCGGGCCGAGGTTGGGAACCTGCAGCAGGGAGATCAGCTCCACCGGCACCTCTTCCTTGAGCTCCTCCAGCTTGGAGATGGTGCCGGTGTGCTTGAACTCCAGGATCTTCTTGGCGATCCCCTCGCCGATGCCAGGGTACTTGCGCAATTCCTTGACGTCGTCCAGAGCCAGCAGCTCATCGCCGCGGGAGCGGGCGATCTCCGCCGCCTTGTGGTAGGCGTTGACCTTGAAGCGGACCTCGCCCTTTATCTCCGAGAGCTCGGCCAGCTCCTCCAAGGCCCTGACCAGTTCCTCGCCCTTGCCCAATGTCCGGCCCCCCATCGCCGCCGCCCGCGCCGACGCTACGGGCGCGGCCTGCGCGACTCCAGCCAAGCCTCCGCTTCCGCCAGCGCCTCCTCCACCCGCGCGGGAGCGGTGCCGCCCGGCAGGTCCCTGGCGTTCAGGCAGGCGGATACGGTTATGTGCTCGTAGACGTCCTCGTCCACCCGGGGCTCCACGGCCCGGAAATCCTCGAGGGACAGCTCCTCCAGCCTCTTTCCCGCCTCCATGCATGCCCTGACCAGCCTCCCGGCCGCGGCGTGCGCCTCCAGGAAGGGCAGGCCCTTGCGCACCAGGTAGTCGGCGAGGTCGGTGGCGTTCGTGAACCCCTCCCCCGCCGCCTCGGCCATTCTCACCACGTCGAACGTGGCGGTCGCAAGCGCCCCCGTCATCACCCTCAACATGGCCGCGGCCTGATCCACGGCGTCGAAAAGCCCCTCCTTATCCTCCTGCAGGTCCCGGTTGTAGGACAAGGGCAGGCCCTTGAGCATGACCAGGAGGGATACCAGGTGCCCGAGCATGCGCCCCGCCTTCCCCCGCACCAGCTCGGCGAGGTCGGGGTTGGCTTTCTGGGGCATGATGGAGGAGCCGGTGGCGTAAGCCTCGTCCAGCTCCATGAAGCCGAACCGCGGCGTGGACCACAGCACCATCTCCTCCGCCATGCGGCTGAGGTGGACGGAGAGCACGCAGAGCGCATACAGGAAGTCGGCCACGAAATCGCGGTCTGACACCGCGTCCATGGAGTTGGCGGTGATGCCGCCGAACCCCAGCTCGTCCGCCATCATGCCGCGGTCCAGGGGGAAGGTCACCCCGGCCAGCGCGCCGCTCCCCAGCGGGCACAGGTCGGCGCGCGCCGCGGCCTCCCCCAGCCTCATGGCGTCCCGCTTGAACATCTCGAAGTAGGCCATGAGGTGGTGGGAAAGGAGCACCGGCTGGGCGGGCTGTAGGTGCGTGAACCCCGGCATCACCGCGCCCAGGTGTTCCCGCGCGCGCTCAAGTATCACGCCCATCAGCTCCAGCAGGAGGGCCATTACGCGGCGGGATTCCTCCTTGACGAAAAGGCGCATGTCCGCCGCCACCTGGTCGTTGCGGCTGCGCGCCGCCCTCAACTTGGCCCCGACCTCTCCAAGGCGCTCCACCAGGGCCCGCTCCACCGCGGTGTGTATGTCCTCCTCGTCGGCGAAGGCGAAGTCGCCCCTCTCCATCTCCGCTCGCAGCTCTCCCAGGGCGGCGACGATGGCCTCCCTCTCGGAGGCGTCGATCACCCCGCATTCCTCCAGGGCCAGGGCGTGCGCCTCGCTGACCCGGAGGTCATGGGCCGCGAGGCGCCGGTCGTAGGACAGGGACGAGCTGAAGGAGTGCACCAGCGCCTCGGTCTCCTTCTCGAACCTTCCCCCCCATAGTTTCATCTTCTCGCGCCTCCTTCGGCAACAGCCGTTCGAGCAAACACGATCGTCCCGGCCACCTGGCGAGGGATCGACGTGGAACCTGGTTTCCGCGCCGGTCCCTCCGCCCCTTCGCGGCTAATCCCGGTCGCGGCCCCTGCTTCCCCAGACCTTCAGGGGCAGGCCCCACAGCTCGATGAAGCCCTCGCTGGAGCGATGGCTGAACTCGTCCGCCCGGTCGTAGGTGGCCAGGGAATAGTCGTACATGGAGTAGGTGGATTCCCTGCCCACCACCGTGCAGTTTCCCTTGAACAGCTTCAACCTCACCCTTCCGCTCACCCTGCCCTGGGTCGCTTCCACCGCCGCCTGCAGGGACTCCCTGAGGGGATCATGCCACAGCCCGTAATAGACCAGCTCCGCGAACTTGGCCTCCAGCACCGGCTTGAAGTGCAGGGTCTCGCGGGTAAGGGTCAGGGCCTCCAGGGCCCTGTGTGCCTCGATGAGGATGACCGCCGCGGGGGCCTCGTATATCTCGCGCGATTTGATCCCCACCAGGCGGTTCTCCACCATGTCGATGCGGCCCACTCCATGTTCGCCTCCCAGGGCGTTGAGGCGGGTTATCAGATCCACCGGGCCTAGCTCCTCGCCGTCCAGGGCCACGGGGCATCCGGATTCGAAATCCACCTCCAGGTAGCGGGGCTGGTCCGGGGCGTCCTGCGGGGACACCGTCCAGGCATAGGCGTCCTCGGGCGGTTCCACCATGGGATCCTCCAGAACGCCGGCCTCGCAGCTCCTCCCCCACAGGTTCTCGTCCACGGAGTAGGGGCTTTCCAGGGTCACCGGCACGGGGATGCCGTGCTCCCTGGCGTAGGCTATCTCCTCCTCGCGCGACATGTTCCACTCCCGCAGGGGCGCGATGATCCTCAGCTCCGGGCCAAGGGCCATGGTGGTCAGATCGAAGCGCACCTGGTCGTTGCCCTTCCCGGTGCAGCCGTGCGCCACGGCGGCGGCGCCCCTCCTCTGCGCCTCCTCCACCATGGCCGCCGCGATGAGCGGCCTGGCCAGGGAGGTGGCCAGGGGGTACTTCCCCTCGTAAAGCGCGTTGGCCTTTAAGGAAGGCAGGACATAGTCGCGGGCGAAGACATCCTTGAGGTCGAGGGTGACGGCGTCCACGGCACCAATGGCCAGGGCTTTCTCCCTCAGGGATTTCAGGTCCCCGGGCTGGCCGAGATCCGCCGCCAGGGCCACCACCTGCATGCCATACCTCTCCTCCAGCCACTTTATGGCCACCGAGGTGTCCAGGCCCCCGGAATAGGCGAGTATTACCGTATCCTTCATGCTTTATCTCCCGTTCTTCCGCTCTGTGCCGACCCTTCGGCCGGGTTATTCCACTTCCCGGCGCTCCCTATATGGTATCACGCTACCTTGCCGCCACCGCCGCCTTCCGGGACGGACGCGATGCCGCTGCCCTCGTGGTTATCCCCTTTTACGTAATTCATACCATCGCCGCTTATTGGCAATACAAACCAGTGCGAGATGGGATGGGTTATCCACTCTTCGTGTAATTCTCACCATCGTCGCCCCCGGGTGGAGGCACAATGCCACCGTTGCGCGCTCACAGCCCGGCCATCTCCCCGAGGGCCCTCGCAAACTCGCGCGCGTCATGGCCCTCCCGCACCACCACCAGGATGGTGTCATCGCCCGCCACCGTCCCGGCGACTTCCCTCCTGCCGTTGCGGTCCAGCAGGATGGCCAGGGCGTGGGCGTTTCCCGGCGCGGTGCGCAGCACCAGCAGGTTGCCGCTGACCTCCATCCCCACCAGGAACTCCCTCAACCCCCGCCTGAGCCCCTCCTCGTCCGCCACCGCAGCCTGCCCTCCGGCGGCGAAACCATATACGCGGCGCCCTCCCGGCCCGGGGATCCTCACCACTCCGAGGTCGCGCAGGTCCCTGGAGACGGTGGACTGGTTCACCACCACCCCCCTCGCCGCGAGCTCCTCGACCAGCTCCGCCTGGTTGGCGGGGGAGCGCTCCGCGACGATCTCCCGGATGAGCTCCAACCTGCGGCGCCTGTCCACGCTCCCCTCCGCCTCAATCCCCCGCCAACAGGTCGAGCAGCGCGGCCTGGGCGTGCATGCGGTTCTCCGCCTGGTCCCACACCGCAGACCGCGGCCCGTCCAGGACCTCGTCGGTTATCTCCTCGCCGCGATGTGCGGGGAGGCAGTGCATGGCCATGGCCTCCGGGTCCGCCGCCGAGAGCAGTTCGCCGTCCAGGCGGTAGGGCTCGAGGTCGCGCTTTCTTTTCTGGTCCTCCTTCTGCCCCATGGAGGTCCAGACGTCGGTGTAAACCACGTGCGCCCCCGCCACCGCTTCCCTGGGGTCGTGGACCACCCTCACCATCTCGGGCCCGGCGAGGGAGCGGGCGAGGGCGATTGTGCGCGCGTCCGGCTCGTACCCAGCGGGACAGCCCGCGGTAAAGGACATCCCCGCCAGGGCGCAGCCCAGGGCGAGGGAATTGGCCACGTTGTTGCCGTCCCCGACATACGCCAGTCGCAAACCCGCGAGTTGCCCCTTGCGCTCCCTTATGGTCATGAGGTCGGCCAGCACCTGGCAGGGATGCTCGAGGTCGGTGAGGGCGTTGATCACCGGCACCGAGGCCGACCTCGCCAGCTCCTCCACCTCGTGGTGCCCGAAGGTGCGCAGGGTGATGGCGTGCACGTAGCGCGAGAGCACCCTACCGGTATCGGCGATGGTCTCACCCCTCCCGAGCTGGAGCTCGGAGGCGTTGAGGGCCAGGGGCTTTCCCCCCAGGTGATAAACCGCCGCCTCGAAGGATACCCTAGTGCGGGTGGAGGGCTTCTGGAAAATCAATGCGACGATCTTTCCCTCCAGGCTGCGCTTTACTTTTCCCTCCTTGAGGGAACGCTTGAAGCCGTCCGCGGCGTCGAGCACGGCGGAGAGCTCGTCGGCGTTGAGGTCCGCCATGCTCAGGAAATCCCTGCCAAATAGATCCCTCATGCGCTCACCGCCCTTTCATCCCGACGCGGACGGACTTTCGGCAAGTATCCCGCCCAGCGCCCCCACCAGGCCGTCCACCTCGCGGGTCGATATGGACAGGGGCGGCAGGAAGCGGAGGATGTTGTCGCCGATGTTGTTCACCACGTAACCCTCCTCCAGGCAGTGCAACACCACCTCGCGCGCCACCGGCTCTTTGAGCTCCGCGGCGAGCATGAGCCCCATTCCCCGCACCTCCGCGAACGCCCCCGTGTCCCGGCCCAGCCTCTCCAGCTCGCCCCGGAAGTGTTTTCCCACCCGGGACGCGTTGTCCACCAGTTGCTCCTCCCTGAGCACGGTCAAGACCGCCAGCGCGGCCGCGCACACCACGGGGTTCCCGCCGAAGGTGCTTCCATGGTCCCCGGGCTTGAAGCCCGAAGCCACCTCCGAGGTCGCCAGCAGCGCGCCGATGGGGAGCCCTCCCGCCAGTCCCTTGGCCAGGGTCATGATGTCCGGCGCCACGCCGTAGTGCTCGTAGGCGAAGAGGGCGCCCGTGCGCCCCATGCCCGTCTGCACCTCGTCGAGCACCAGCAGGATCCCCTTGCGCCGGCATATCTCCCACGCGCCGCGCAGGTAGGGGACGTCGGCCACGTAGACCCCTCCCTCGCCCTGAATGGGCTCGAGCATGACGGCGCAGGTCTCTTCGTCCACCGCCTCCTCGAGGGACTCCAGGTCGTTGAAAGGCACGTGAACGAAACCCGGGGTCACCGGCTCGAAGGGCTGCGCCTTGGACGGCTGTCCCGTCGCGGCCAGGGAGCCCATGGTGCGCCCGTGGAAGGAGCGCAACGCGGTGACCACCTTGTAACGGTCCTCGCCCCTCACCTCCCGCATGTATTTCCGCGCCAGCTTTATGGCCGCCTCGTTGGCCTCGGTCCCGCTGTTGCAGAAAAACGCCTTGTCCGCGAAGGAGTAGCGCGCGAGCATCTCCGCCAGCTCCCCCTGCGGGCGGGTGTAGAAGAGGTTGGTGACGTGGATGAGCTGCGAGACCTGCCTGGCCACCGCCGCGATGATCTCGGCGTGGCAGTGCCCGGCCACGCAGGCGCCGAGTCCGGAGACGAAGTCCACGTACTCCTTGCCGGTATCATCCCAGAGCCGCGTCCCGTGCCCGCGCACAAACAGCACGGGGAGGCGTCCGTAATTCCCTATCAGGTAGAGCTCCTCCTGTTTTTTGGCCGCTTGCAGATCGTATTCCATGTTTCCTCCCGCGATGACTTTTCCGTCCCCTCAATCTCCGGCGTTCCCGGCCCGCACCATGGTCCCTATCCCCGCGTCGGTGTACAGCTCCAGGAGAAGGGCATGGTCCGCGCTTCCTTTTAAGATGACTTTTCCGTCCCCTCAATCTCCGGCGTTCCCGGCCCGCACCATGGTCCCTATCCCCGCGTCGGTGTACAGCTCCAGGAGAAGGGCATGGTCTATGGTGCCGTTGATGATGTGCGCCCTCCTCACCCCGGATCGGACCGCGTCCACGCAGCTGCGCAGCTTGGGCAGCATGCCGCTGGTCAGGGACCCCGATGCCAGCAGTTCCTCCGCCTCCTCGACCCCGAGCTCGGGAATGAGGCTCTCCGGGTCGGAGAGGTCGCGGAAGATGCCGTCCACGTCGGTGAGGTAGATGAGCTTGTCCGCCCCCAACGCCTGCGCCAGGGCCCCCGCCACCAAGTCGGCGTTGATGTTGTAGCTCTGCCCCTTGCCGTCCACGCCGATGCTTGCCACCACGGGGATGAACTCGTCGCGGATGAGGTTGTTGAGGATCCCCGGGTTGACCCTCTCCACCTCGCCCACGAAACCAAGGTCCACCTCGCCTTCCTCGCCCCGGTGGGTGCGCTTCCTGCATATGAGCAGGTTGCCGTCCTCTCCCGACAGCCCGACCGCGAGGGTGCCGTGGCCGTTGATGAGGGAGACGATCTCCTTGTTCACCTTCCCCACCAGCACCATCTTCGCCACCTCCATGGTGGCGGCGTCGGTCACGCGGTGACCGCCCACGAATTTCACCTCCATGGAGAGGCGCCGCATGTACTCCGTGACCTGGGGGCCCCCGCCGTGCACGATCACCGGGTTCATGCCCACGTAGCGCATCAGTACGATATCCGAGGCGAAGCGCTCCTTGAGCTCCTCGTTCTCCATGGCGTTGCCGCCGAACTTAACCACCACCGTCTTGCCGTAATAGTCCTTGATGTAGGGGAGTGCCTCCATGAGCACCCTCGCCTTCTCGCGCGCCTTCTCCATCCAGCTCCCCGCCTTTCCAGTTCCTTCCATTACGGTCAAATCCCGCGAGTGCCTTTACCCGCTCTCCCTTCCACGAACGCTTCGACCCGCCTTCACCCATCTAATCTCTTTGCGCGCCCGGCCATAAAGCATCCCGCTTTCACTACTCGCTCGTCCTCGCCCGCCCGGACGCTCCGAAAAGACGACCCTTCTTCTCTTTCTAAGTCAGGACGCCTTCGCCCGCCTAGGTATGGTACTCGGCGTTGATGCGCACGTAGTCGTAGGAGAGATCGCAAGTCCACACCTCGACCTCCGCCTCCCCGCGCCCCAGGGAGACCTCCAGGGCGACATCCTTGCCGGATACCGCCGCCGCCAGGTCCTCGACCACCTCGACGGGGGCCCCTTTCTCCGCCACCCTTATGCCGCATATGTCCACGCTCACCCCGCGGGGGTCCACGTCTCTCACCGCCGCGCCGACCGCCTGGACCACGCGGCCCCAGTTGGGATCCCCCCCGAACACGGCCGCCTTCACCAGGGGGGATTCGGCCACCGCCATGGCCGCGAGCTTGGCCTCATGCGCATCCGCCGCGCCGCTTACCTTGACGGTGACGAAACGCGTGGCGCCCTCGCCGTCCAGCACGATGGCGCGCGCGAGCTCGGAACAGACCTCGAGCAGGCAGGCCCTCAGCTCGTCCTCGCTCGGGCGGTGGCCCGACGCGCCTCCCGCCATGCACAGCACCATGTCGTTGGTGCTCGTGCACCCGTCTATGGTGATGCGGTTGAAGCTCTCCTCCACCGCCCCGCGCAGGGCGCGGGCAAGTACGTCCGGCTCCACCCGCGCGTCGGTGGTAAGGAACGCCAGCATGGTGGCCATGTCGGGCTTAATCATCCCCGCGCCCTTGGCCATCCCCCCCACCCTGAAACCGCCGCAATCCAGGGCCACTTCCTTGGGCCGCGTGTCGGTGGTCATGATGGCGCGCGCGGCTTCGGCGCTCCTTCCGGCGTCGAGCTTTCCCGCGGCCTCCACGATCCCCCTCTCTATCCTCTCCATCTCGAGGTAGCGGCCGATCACCCCCGTGGAGGCCACCGCGACGTCCTCCGGGCGGATCCCCAGCTCGCGCGCCGCCACCGCGGCCATGGCCTCCGCGTCACGCATGCCCCTCTCCCCGGTCCACGCGTTTGCGTTCCCGGCGTTGACCACCACGGCCTCAAGGTATCCGTCCGCGATGTTCCTCATGGTGACGAGCACCGGGGCCGCCTTGAACGCGTTGCCGGTGAAAGTCCCGGCGGCGGCGCACCTCTCCTCCGCCGCCAGAAGGCACAGGTCGGGCTCGCCGCTCCTCTTGTAACCGCACGAACCGACCGCCACCTTGAAACCCTGGGGAGCGCAAACGCCTCCTTCCAACCTCACAACCATCGATCGCTTCGCCTCTCTTTCCTAATGCTTCCAATGAAAAGCCAATGCAAGGTCGCGGCGGGAAGCTCGCCGCCAGCAAGCGCTGCGCTTCTCCTTTCTCACGACCGCATACCCGCCGGTGCCGCCGCTCCCCACCTCGCTTGCGGTTCTCCGACCGCGCCTAGGGAAATATTCCCAATCCCTCCAGGCCCGTCGTCTCTTTCCATCCTTTGACCAGGTTCATACACTGCACCGCCTGGCCGGAGGCCCCTTTGACCAGGTTGTCTATCGCGGCAGCCACCACGAGCGTCCCCTTCTCTGGATCCAGGCGCCATCCCAGGTGGCAGTAGTTGCTGCCGCAGACCGCCTTGGTCTCCGGGAACCGGTCCCGCCCCAGGCAGACCACGAAGGGGCTTCCGGCGTAGAAATCGGCGTAAAGACCGTCAATTTCCCGCTCGTCCAAGTCGTCGCCGACTCGCACGTAACAGGTGGCGAGGATGCCTCTGCTCATGGGCACGAGGTGGGGGACGAAAACAAGACCGCACTCCTTGCCCGAAAGCCCCCTTAACGCCTGTTCCATCTCGGGCGTGTGGCGGTGGGAGCCGACCCCGTATGGCTTGACGCTGCCTTCCGCCTGCGCGAAGTGCGCCGCCAGGGATAGCGACCTTCCCGCTCCGGACACCCCTGACTTGGCGTCGACCACCACGTTTTCTATCCCTAGGACACCGGCCCGCGCCAGGGGGGCCAAGGCCAGGATGGTCGCTGTGGGATAACACCCCGGCACCGCCACAAGCTTTGCTCCCGCGAGCCTTTTCCCCTCTATCTCGGGCAGCCCGTAAACAGCGTCCCCGAGCAACCCAGGCGATGAATGCTCAACACCGTACCAGCGGCTATATACTTCCGGGTCCTTCAGGCGGTAGTCGGCGGATAGGTCGATCACCGTGGCCCCCGCCTCCAGGAGCCCCGGAACCACGCGCATGGATTCCCCGTGCGGGAGGGCGATAAAGTGCAGGTCCGCGGCCTCCGATGCCCTTTCGAGCTCGAATTCCTCGAAGCATATATGCACATATTTATGCAAATGAGGGTATAGGTCGCTCACCCTCTCCCCGGCGTAGGTGTGAGCGGTAACGTAGGTCACTTCCACCTCAGGATGCAGTGGTAATATCCTCATAAGCTCCGCGCCCGTATATCCGGAAGCGCCTATGATTCCGATGTTCATGGCCTCTCCTAACGCTCCGCTGTTAACATAATATTTACATTAATGCATATTATTGCACTTAATGCAAGTTTCATCTGAAAAACGAGCGACCGATCTGCTCCCCTTTTATCCCAAGGTCGGAAAAGCGCGCTTTCGCCGTTGTGTGCCTTTGCAACGGAATGGACGAAACCGAAGTTTTATTTGCCTTGTCTTCCCCCAATATTATCCCAGGTGGTAAAGCCAACTGAAGGGAAACGCCTCCAAGTAAGATTAGCATTATGATGGCGAAGAACATGACAGCTTTCAAGATGACTAAGATTGTTTTCGTAACTAGCCTTTCCAGATCCTCCATGTCATCGGGGTCGATGAGGTCGAAAATGGCTCCCAGATCTTTCTCCTTTATCCTCCAGCGGAACATCTTTGTAGGCCATCCGTGTCGATGAGGTCGAGAATGGGTGCCAGATCTTCCTCCTCTTTCCAGGCGGTGGCCCAGAGGAAGACACGGTTGTAAACGTATTTGTATTCACCCTCCAGGGCTGCGAGTGCATATCCGGTGCGAAGCGCGAAAGTGCCGTTACCCCCTGCCGGCCCTGTTCTTCACGGCCTCGATTATCTCGCTTGCGGCTCGCATGGCCTCCTCGGCGTCCCCCTTGTGGAAGGATTCAGAGGGTATTCCGCCTGGAAGCCCATTGGGGTAACGCGTGGGTATGCAAAAGCGGTCAAGGTAGGAGCTTCTTTCTTTAAGCGCCGCGAAGCCTGTGTCCGTCGCCGCTGCGTCGTCCACCAGCTCGGCTACGGAATGGCCCCACACCAGTTCGTTTCCCAACCAGTAGAGATATGCTTTCAAGGCCTTCTCCGCCGCCTGTTGCGAGAGAAAACAGGCGAGGCTGTACCTTTCTCCTTGTGCGTTGTAGCGGGCATCATCGAGATCCCGCTCGGCTTGCCTTATCCATCGTTGGTATTCCCTGTTCGCGTCAGGCCGCATAGAGAACCCTTCCTCTCACGAGGGCGTGGGCGAGAAATGGATTCTTGTTCCGCATCTCCTCCAGCTCATCCGGGGTGTAAACCAGGATATCCATTCCCACGGCAGGCTTTATCTTCCCGTAGGCTTCCTTGAGGCGGTCGAGAAATCGCAAACCGGTCCGCATGACCACCACCAGGTCAATATCGCTCAAAGGGCCGATTGCCCCCTCCGCCATGGAGCCGACGAGGATGATGCGCTCGGCACCCATTGCCTTGAGCTCATCGACCGCCCGGGCCAACTCTCTTTCCAGTTTCTGGCGCCTCTTTTCCAGTTGCTCCTGCTTGACGATCAACCCCTTCACCTCCGCCGCCTCGATTATAGCACGGGCTCAGATCTTTGATCGCCAGCCTATAGCAGGACCTATCTTGTATCATCTGGCTTGCCGCGGCAACCGACATGTGAAAAAAGAGGCTCCGGAAATACCGGGGCCGTCTGGGCCGGGGTGGCCTCAGGGGCCTCCCAGTCCATGAAGGTTCAATCCCATTCTTCGACCGGGTATGCGTGGGCGACCAATGGCTCGGAGAGGAGCTCGGATGTCGCCTCTCCCTCGTCCTTGCACTCGGGCAGGACAAACACCGCCACCGCCCCTCGTAGGGGCCGTAGAACTCGTGGTTCTCCACCGCGCACCCGTGCCTTGCCGCCAGATCGTATATGCTTCCCGCCGCAGCCTGGAGCGCTTCATCCTGGGAGGGTGCGCTTTTGCGGACCTCGCCCCACAGGAGGTCGGTTTCGAGCACGACCTTTATACGGCCCTGGAGACAGGCGTCCTCAGGGCTCTCGTTCTGCTGTGTCGTGGTTTCCGTCCCTCAGCCTCATGGGCTTTTTCGCCTGCGCTTTTTACGCCTTCCTGGTTTGCGCAGCCTGTAGCCACAAGGCCTGAGAGAAAGGCGGTGGCAAGGAGCTGGGCCAGGGCGACCTGGCCTATTCTTCGCATGTCTGCCTCCTGACGTAGAGGAGTCCGGCCATACTGCCCGGATATTCCATTCCCTCTCAGTACTTCACCGGGGCGAGCCCCTCGGAGAAGTAGCCGGCCTCTGCGTACTGGGGCTCTATCACTATATTGCCGTTCCTGTCGATGTATCCCCATACGCCTCCTACCTTCACCGCCGCCAGGCCCTCGGAGAAGATGCCTGCTTCCTCGTAGTGGGGCTCGATGACCACCTTGCCCGTGCTATCGATATAGCCCCACTTGCCATCGAGATAGATCGCAGCCAGGCCCTCGGAGAAGACGCCCGCTTCTTCGTAGCGGGGCTCGATGACCGTGTTTCCAGAGGTGTCGATGTATCCACACTTGCCGTCCTTCTTGACCGGGGCCAGGCCTTCCGAAAAGCGGTCGGTGTCTTCGTACTGGGGTTCGATGACCACGGCTCCGGTATGGTCGATGAAGCCGCATGTGAAGTCAACGGCCTCCCCCAGGATCACTTTCTTCGCGATGAGAGCGCGGCCTTCATGGAAGTACCCTTTTTCATTGGGTCTACCAATTCCCACTAGGTTTGGCGATATAACATAGGCGCCCGTACTGTCTATAAAACCTTGAGGCGCCTCTTCCGAGGGCCCTGTCCATACTCTCGCCAATCCTTCAGAAAAAGGATCCGCATGTAAGAATTGGGGTTCAATGAAAAAGTCCCCTTGGCTATTAATGAAGCCATATGCATGTCTATCTCTGATTAAAACCACGGCAAGGCCCTCAGAGAAAGAACTCGCATTGCTAAAAGCAGGTTCTATCACGATGTCTCCCTGTCTATCTATAAACCCCTCGAGAGAACCCTCTTCACCCGAAACCCAAACTCGTGCCAATCCCTCCGAAAACTCGAAAGCGCGATCAAACTGGAACTCGATTGCCGTCTCCCCATGCTTGTCGATGTAGCCATACTTCCCGCTTGGTATGTCCGCCTTTGGGCTCCCATCGGTATTCTCTTCGGACTTACCACCGCAGCCGGCATTGCTCAGGCATGACAGGAACAGCAACACCAGCAGGAGAATGAAAGCATAGGCAGCGAAGATCATCTTTCTTTTCGTGAAATCGCTCATTCCAAGATATCCCCCTATCCTTAGGATCTCCTCGTCACCAGGGAACTCCCTCGTTCCGATAGACCATCTCTCCTTTGTGTGAGACCAGCTTGTCCTGCGGGTATTCCACGAACAGGTAGAACTTTCCCTGATTTGAGCTTGAGCTTATTTCGCTATATTCCCTCTCGAACCGGTTTGTGTCCGGGCGGGTGGCGATGCATCCAAGAGTTCATCGACCTCTTGGCTCCCTGTAGTTGTGATCCTCGTGGATGGCAAACGACTTTGGTATTCTGTCCCAACCCGTAACTCTATTCTTTGTCGATCCAACTTCTTCAAGAACGAAGTTGAAATCCCCATATGGATCATCGGGAGGCGCATCGTCATATGTCTCCATGCTGGGTCTTAAGTTCTCCCCGATCAAGTATATCCCATGCGGGATGGGGCCTCCTTCACCGCTCGGCATGTTCTCGTACATACCGGGCTGCCCGGAGTAGGCCTGCTCTTGATAGATGATATTTGGAACGCCGTTCTCCCATAGGGTGGCCGTCAGGTAGCTGCCGTCGAAGACGAACTCCACGTAGCCGGAGGACAGCTGCTGGTGCAGTTGCCTCCATATCAGTATCCTTTCCTCCTCGGTCAATCCCTCCAAGAACCAACTTTTGCTGGATATGAACGCACCCAGGCCGCTGCTCATGGCCGCGTCCTTTATCTTGCCCAGGCCTCCTCGCAGGGCGGCTTCGTTCTCCGCCCTCACCGCATCGACTATCCGTCCGACGATCTCCTCGGGCGTATCCGGCGGATCCTCTCCGCTGCATCGGCCCTCCGCCCGCGCCGCCGTAGGTATCGTGCCTCGTCTCGCAGGAGATGAGGCCGTCGCAGAAATATTCGCAGGAGAGGGCTTCCTTCGCCTCGGGCGGCAGGCCGCATCTCGGCTCGCCCGTGTCTTCGCAGGTGAGGAGCGAGAAGACGGGCTCTTTGTTCTTGCCGGTCTTTCCCTGCTTAGTTATTTACGCAATTCCGAGAACCCAGCTTCATCCATTTGATCGAGAAAATTATCCCAGAGGGGTTCCATCTCCTGATCCATCTCTTCAATCGCGTTCTCGTCCTCCATAGGCCAGGGCATATCGGACAAGGTGTCGTTCTGTTCTTCCATTATGGTTATTATCTCCAATAAACGCTCCTTGAGAGCATCTAAGTCCTCGCTGACCTCAAGGCCTGCAACTTCATTCCGTATCCTCTGCAGGTTGTCGCCATAATGATTAATGAGCCCCTGAAGTTTGTCCTTGCTTACACCGAAGAAGTCGCTGTCGATCCAGTAATATTCAAGCAAATAGTTTCCACTCGCGCTCTCCAGGTATCTCAAGAACAGTGAACCGTATAGCTCCCGCGTACTATAAGGGTTTTCCTCCCTGCCCGTCAGCGCATCGATCCAAGCTCTGGATTGCACCATATAATCCAGATTGTCCTGTGATAACAACGTCAAGATATCTGGAGACCGAAGCGCTGCATCCCTCAAGACCATGTAACTGTAAGCCGTGTTGTTGGCCATTTCCAGCGATTCCTTCGCCTCGCTTAACATAAGGGTATCATCTATACTTCCACCATTACTGCTCAGTGATTTTATTTCATCCTCGACTTTTTCCAGCGACTCCATCAAATCCTCTAACGCCAACTTGTCCTTTTCATACAAATATTGGGTTCCCGTTATGTCCTCGTTCTGAAGTGAATCCGAGATGTCAAGTGATTCCTTGTAGATTTCTCTCAGCTTACCCTTGATTGCAACAATGGTAGTTTCACAATATCTCTCACTATCATGTTCTCCACAACAACACATCGACATGCTGGCACCAAGTACGAGCAGAAGGATCGCGATGGCTGTCTTCGTCAAGTTTTTTCTCTTCTTTCTCAACGCATGAGCTCCATTCCAGAATGTTTGCTTCGGAATCATCGTATCTGCCTGCTATTCGAAATGGGATTGTCTCCCTTGACCACCCAGAAAGCTATTCTTGGCTTCGTTTTTTTCAGGGCACAATATAGCATGTGCCTGAGTTATATGCCTGAGTTGCCTTTTTTATAGCATAGATCCAAATGGATCAGCTCCATATAATAATTCCATTCCTCGGGCGTATAATTCTCATAATTGATGGCGCATTTACGTCTTGGTGGAACTTCTATTACGTCAAGCGTAATGTCTTCGTGTCTTAATGCGGTGAAATGATAGGTGTATTTAATGTTTCTCCCAATGTTCATGCCACCATAGTATCGGGCACCAGCTTCAATAGTGAAGCCAAGGGCTTCCAGTCTATGTCCTAGATAGTCTTTCATGAACTTCGCGGATATCTGACCATATTCATATTTACCATTATTATCTATTTGTCCCACTCTCAACCTAATTGTCTCAGAATCCCAGCTTGCTTGTATTTCATCAAGCATTCCGCTTGTGGTGCCATTTCTGATCTCGTCAATTATATTATGGATGGCGGAGACAGGGTCTCCATGGGTAGCTGCCAAATATAATAATTGTCCGACTATTGCTGACCATTTTGCATTGTTAGCGTTGATTGCCTTTTCTTCTTCCCCAATATATAAACGCCTGTACTCTCTAAATAAAGCTTCTATGTTCCCTTGAGCGATGCCATTGGTTTCTGACAATATGCTGCTGCACCAATTATTTAAAGCCTTTACGATGTCGGCAACACTCGTTTCTCTCTTTCCCGCTATTAACCCCCACCACATCTCTGACAAAGCAATATCATCTCCAAAAATTTCATAAGTTGATCCCAGGCCTGCCTCTATCCAGCGCTCTTTTTCAAATATTTGGCCTGCTAGAATCTGTTCAACGAAATTTTCAAGGTTTTCCCTCTCCTCCGCACGAACCTTGGCCGCCGCCCGTTCCTCCTTTACGGGGTCGGCCATGGAGTCCCAGTACTCTCCGGTGGTTATGCCCTCGGGGGCCAGGGAGGGGCTCCAGGACAGGGTGGGCTCATCTTCGCTGTCGGGGTCGTGGAACTTCCCCGTGGGGTCGGTGTGGTTCACCGGGTCGTCTACGCAGCAGAGGTAGGGATTGAGGGAGAGGAGGTCGTCCATCTCGCCCTTTACGGGGTCCACGGAGATAAAACGGGCGAGGGTGGGGGAATACCACCTCGCCCCCATCCAGATAAGGCCGGAGGCGGGGTCTTGATAGTCCTCCTGGTAGGAGAGGGAGGAGGAGAGGTCGTCTGCGAGGAGCTCTCCGTAGGGCGAGTAGGCCCGGGCCCCGGTAAGGCTTCCTTCCGGGGAGAGGGCAAAGGTTACGTCGGTGTGGGGGGAGAGGCCGAGGTAGGAGAGGGTGCCCTGCCTCTCTTGCGCGAGGTGGGTGCCCGAGGGGTCAATGGCGTAGGTTGCGATGATTCCCCCTTGCCCGTCCGTCTCCTGGGCCTGGGAGAGGGAGGTTCCGTCGTAGCGGAAGCAGAGGGATTCCCCTCCCGCCTTCCTTTCCGAGAGCCTACCTAAGGGGTCGTAGGAAAAGGATAGCTCGGGGTCTCCCGCGCTTTTCTTGTAGGAGGAGAGCCGGCCCAGCCCGTCCCAGGAGAAGGTCTCGTCTCCCTTGGCGGTGAGGTTTCCCCTCCCATCGTAGGCGTAGGTCCCCTCGGGGCCGGTCTCTATCTGGTTGGCGGCGTCGTAGGCGTATTGTTTTGCCACCGCTCCGTCCTCTTTGACCTCCTTTAGGTTTCCCGCCAGGTCGTAGGCGT
>JABLXL010000047.1 GCA_013178005.1 Actinomycetota bacterium | reverse complement strand
AATAACCGTTGGTTAAGCTCCGGGCATGGGTTGAAAACAAGAGGCGAAGCGTGTTGCCAGTGCTTTGCGGCGAAGAGCCACTTTTAGCAGAGCGAGGAAAAATTCAAGATACGACCCCATTCTTAGATGCGGTGGACGGTCCGGGCGATGATCTCGTCCTTGGCCGTCTCCGGCAGGTCGTCGAAATAGGCGCAATAACCTGCCACGCGCACCACCAGGCCGGGGTACTTCCCGGGGTTTCGGCGGGCGTCGAGCAGGAGCTCGGGGTCGATGACGTTGAACTGCGCCTGCATACCCCCTTTCGCGAAATATCCCATCAGGAGGGCGGCGAGGTTCGCCACGCTCTCCTCCCCCGCCATACTACCGGGATCGAGGCTGATGTTCACCGCGCACCCGTTGGGCATGAGCCTGGAATCCACCGCGGTGACGGAGCTCAGCAGCGCCGTGGGTCCCAGCCGGTCGCGGCCGTTGGCGGGGCCAAGGCTGGAGGCCAGGGGCTCGCCCGCCCCGCGGCCGCTGGGAAGCGCGCCCGTCCCCCGTCCGAAGGCCACGTGGCAGGTGACGGAATAGAACCCGGGCACGTACGGGCCGCCCCGGGTGTTGCGGTGCCGCGCCAATGCGTCGTGGAAGATGCGCGCCACCAGGTCCGCGTAGCGGTCGACCCTCGGGTCGTCGTTCCCGAACTTGGGGGCGTTGAGCAGCTCCGCCCGCAGACGCTCGTGTCCCGAGAAATTCGCCCTCAACGCCTCCACCACCTCGCGCATGGAGCGCCTCCCGGACCTGAAGACCACGTGCTCCAGGGCGGCCAGGGAATCGGCCACGTCCGCCACTCCCACTCCCTGCACCCCGCTTGAGTTGTACCTCGCCCCACCCTCCGTCAGGTCCTTGCCCGACTCCAGGCACCCCTCCACCAGCATGGAGGAGAAGGGAGTGGGGTGGAACTCGCGGTTCCCCGCCTCCACCACCCGGAAGTCGGCCACCATCCTGTCCACCATGCGCTCCACCTGCGAGCGGAAAGCGGCGATCACCTCGTCCATGTCGCGCAACTCCTCCGGCGGCGGGGTGGCGGCGCCCACCCGCCTTCGCTCCCCGAAACGTCGCCCTCCGTTCAAGGCCAGCTCCAGGCACAGCGGCAGGTTGAAAAGCCCGGCGTCGGTGGAGAGGAAACTCCTGCCGGGAAGGGCCAGTTCCACGCACCCCACCACGGCGTAGTCCCGCGCCTCCTCCAGAGGGTAACCGTGGCACACCAGGGAGGCCACCGCCGCCTCGTCCCCGAAAACGGCGGGCACGCCGTTGCCCTTCCGCGCCACCTCCGCCACCCTTGTCAGGTACTCGTTGGGGGACCCGGCATGCACCCTGGCCTGGTAATTGGGGTCGCGCAGGCCGGCCTCTTCCATGACATCCAGAAACAGGTAGGTAAGGTCGTTGACGGCGTCGTTGCCCTCGCGGTCGGTCCCGCCCACGATAGCCGCCTGCACCACCAGGTAGCCGCCGTGGTACTGGCTTATCCTCTCCGACAACAGGAAGACGTGCTCCACCGCTTTGGCGGTGAAGGAGAGGAGGAGGTCCTTGGCCTGCTCTTTGGTGATGCGGCCTTCTTCCAGGTCCTTCCTGTAATAGGGATAGAGGTACTGGTCCACACGGCCGAAGGACACCGCGGAGTTGAGGCTCTCCAGGTTCACCGCCAGGTGGGTGAGCCAGAGGGACTGCAACGCTTCGTGGAAGGTTTCCGCCGGTCCGGCCGGGACTTTGCGGCAGACGCGGGCTATCTCCGCGAGCTCCGTGGCGCGGACCTCGTCTTTCTCTCCGGCCGCCAGCCTCTCGGCCTCCGCCGCCAGCTTATCGGCGAAAGCCACCAGCCCCTCGCAGGCGATGCGCGCCGCTTCGTAGAGGGGGCCCTCCCTCCCCTCCATCTCCTCCAGGAACCCACGCACCCCCACGCGGATCATCTTTTCGTAGTTGGGGAGGAAATGTCCTATGCCGCCCGCCTCGTTGATGAGGTAATAGACCGGCTTGAGCTGCTCCCTCACGTAGCGCAGAAAATGCCGACGGTCCTTGAAGGCGCGGAAATTCATGTTGCGGGTGAGCCAGTAGGGAATCACCTCCAACAGGAGGCGCAGCCTGTCCCTCCACGGTATGCGCAGCGGCGTGGTCCCGCGCCGGTCGATCCACAGCAGGTCCTCGCTCATGAAAACCCCCGCCAGTTCGGGCTGCATGATGGCGGAGATGCGGCGCGAGCCCACGTTTCCCACGATCAGCTCGTGGGGATAGATGCGAGCGGACTTGTTGCGCAGGATGTACCGTAGAGCCTTGGCCTTGCGCACCATCACGTGGTCCGAGGGGTCGTCGTGGCGCTTGTGGAACTCGGTGACCAGCAGCGCCCTCTCGGGGCAGAGATAGACAGGAGAGGATAAAAGCTCTTCCTTGATGCGCCGGAATCTCTCGCTTCTTCGGACACCCGTGGCCGTCGTCTCCATCTTCCCCTCCTCGTTTGGGCGATTATAACATGGGGGCGCGGCAGCCCGCCGCTCCCCTTCCCTTGCTCGCTTTCCCCTGAAGCGCTCCCCCCGCGACGCGTGACCATGGCGAAAGGCGGCCCCCCCTTCCACCCCTCCGAGGAGCGAGGTCCGCCATCGCTCCGGCAAACGGCGAAAAAGGACAGCCGGTGGAATTCCCCCATCGCGTACTGCCGGAACACGCATGTTCGCAAACGCTCCATACCTTTGCTCCTTAAGGCGCGTGTCGAGGGGGTCGATTAAATAGAACGTCCGTTGTTTCAGCGAAGCGAGCGGGAGTGAGATGGAAAACGGGGCGCGGGAACTCAACCGGCTCTTGCGGGAAGCCTCGAGAAGCCTGCTGCTCAAGGCCTCCTTCTCGGCCATCACCATTCCCGTGCTGGTGCTGGCCCTTTTCTCCTTCACCATCTTCCGCTTTTCGGCTCGCCAGTACCTCGTCTTCCTCCTCGCCCTCGTGGCGGTGGTGGTGCCCCTGATCATCGCCTTCGCGGTGACCTACCTGTCGCGGCAGCGCCGCCTCATGGCGCGCCTGGACACATGGTATGACCAGGAGAGGGACCCCGGCGAACCGCGGGACCGCTTGCTCGCGACGCGCCTGCAGAGGGAGGTGGACGGGTCCAGCGTCGAGCACGGCCTGATGGTCGCCGCCGGCATCTTCCTGAGCATCGCCTTGAGCGTGCTGCTCTTCGGGCGCTACGCCGATTTCACGTCCTACACTTCCGTGGCCTATATCTCCCTGGGGGGCCTCCTCGCCATCACGGATTTCTTCATCACCCTGTTCATCTCCCACCGTGAGATGCGCCCCGTGTTGCGGGCGTTCCTTCACGACTGCCGCGGGTTTGGGTTCCACGCCGCCGCCGGTATCGGGAGGCGGCTGGCGGTGTTCTCCATGACCATCCTCCTCCTCGCCCTGGGCATAACCTGGATAGCCTCCTCCTACATCTCCAGCGACATGCTCAAGGAGGAACTGGTGCTGCGGGGGCGTGACAACGCCCTACTGCTCGCGGAGCGATTTACGGACCTGGAGGAGCAGGGAACATTACGCGCCGGTGGGGATGAGGTCGCGGCGGATCTGGCCATCAGCGAAGACGAGATGCTGGTCCTGTTCGACGAGGACGGCGAGGCGTTCCTGGAGATCTCCCGCGGGAAGACCGATGAAGTGGCGTGGCGCGAGCTCGCGGAGGGCGCCCTGGGGGAGGGGACGGCCAGCCGCATCGAGCAGGCGGGAAGGCGCGAGTTCCTGGTTACCTCCTGCCCCCTGGGCGCGGAGAGCGGGGGAACGATGGTTAGGGTGTCGGCCGTGGACACCTCTTTTCAGGCCATGGGCAGGTTGACGCCCACCATGATCCTGCTGTTGCTTCTGGGGGTGGGCGTGGCCGCTTTCCTCACCCTGCTCATGACCCGTAACCTGGCCGATCCCATCCGCCGCCTGGTGCGTACCTGCCGCGTGGTGGGAACCGGTGACCTCACGGTGGAGGTCCCGGTGGACTCTTTGGACGATATGGGAGAGCTTGCCAGTTCCTACGGGGAGATGCTGAGCTCGCTACGGCATATCAGCAGCGAACTGCGCGAAACCTCCGGGGAGGTGAGCGAGGGAGCGGTGAGCATCGTGGCCGTCTCCGAGCAGATCATGGCCGCCATCGAGGAGCTCAACGCCCTGGTCCAGGACCTCTCCGGCCAGATAGAGCACGAGGTGGATCAGATCAGGAACGTGGAGGAGATCATGCGCAGCGTGGCTGAGACCATCTCCATGTCCCATGCCGAGGCCAGCCGCAGCTTCGAGATAAGCCGCGACGCGGAGACGGCGGTGCGGGAGGGAAGGGAGCACGCGCGCGACGCGGTGGAGAAGATCGCCGACTTCAAGACCATTCTCGACCAGTCCATGGAGGCCATCCTATCCCTGGGCGAAAGCTCACAGAAGATAGGCGCCATTGTGGACATCATCACCCGCATCGCCGACCAGACCAATCTCCTGGCGCTCAACGCCGCTATAGAGGCGGCCCGGGTGCCGGAACACGGCAAGGGTTTCGCGGTGGTGGCGGACGAGGTGAAGAAGCTGGCCCAGGAAGCCGCCGGGTCGGCGCAGCGCATCCACGACCTGGTGCGAGCGATTCAAGGCGATGTGGAGGTGGCGAAGGCGCTTATGGAGAAGGGCACCATGGGCATGTACGTGGGAATGGAAACGGTGGAGCGCACCGACCAGTCCCTGGCCTCCATATCCGACATCGTGGGCGAGATGGCGCGCATGGCCAACGCTATCGCGGAGGCGTCATCGCGGGAGCTCGCCGAGAGCGAGAGGCTGGCCGACTCATTGCGCGCCATGAAGGAGCAGGTGGAGACGACGGCCGGGGCCTACGAGGAAATCGGCGCATCGTCCGAGGAGCAGACCGCCGCCACCACCGAGCTCACCAGCACCGCGGAGCGCCTGTCCCATATCGCGGAGAAACTGCAGGAGATGGTGGCCCACTTCAAGCTGTCGTGATGCCCGGGCGCGCCGGAGGAGACCCATGGGCTCCGTGTCGCTATTTCCGTGCGCTTACGGTTGAGGAACGCGCCATGCCTGGGCGCGCCGGAGGAAACGTCCCGCTCCATCGGTATCATGAGCTGCGTGGCACTATGCGTTTGCGCGCCGAGGGAAACGGCTTCGCGTGTCCGTTTCGCCGGCTCCGTGGGACGATATCCTTGCGCGCCGCAAGAGAGCCAAGACGAGGGCCGGTCAGGCGGCGGTAAGGGTCACCTGGGCGACGGCTGTTTCGCTCCAGTCGTACTCCCCGAGTTCCAGCTCATTCTCGCCCAACGTCTCCACCAGCCCCCAGATCCTTCCGGCCATGAGCGGTCCGTAGAAGGGGTTTATCAGGCGGAGTGTAAAGCCCTCTCCGCTCTTCTCCAACCCGGCGGGAAGCCCCCATCCGAACAAGGCCATTCTCGAGGACTCATCCTGGAAGGATATGCCTTTGCCCATGTCGCTGTAATAGGCTCGGGCGTAATCCCGCGCGATCTCCGCGAGCATGCGCTCCACGTCCTCGCCCAGCTCGTCCACGAGCAACCTCATCACCGCGGTGAGGCCGCGGACGTTATCGAAGACGAACCTCCTGCCCGACCGCTTCTCGACGATGAGGGAGTCCTCGACCTTCCAGTCCAGGGCGCGTGAGAGCTCGAGGGGGGCTGAGCAACGGGGGCAAGCCTTGTATTCCGCGTCGCCCTCATCGGAAAGCGTCGGCGCCTGCTCGACCTCCGACTCGATGCGTCGCTCGAGCTCCGGGTTCCCTTCCCGGGGCAGTATTATCACCCGGGACTGCTTTTCGTCTCCCTCGTAGTCCACGTCCCCCCTCGTGCCCAACACCGCTTCGTAAACCCCGGCCGTCTGGCCCAGGGCCATGGGTAGGTTGTAGGCGCCCTCCATATCCAGGACCACGCTCCCGTCGTCGCGGAAATCCAGGATGGTCACCTTACCAAAACCCGGCACCGCGTAGTTTGCCGCCATCATGCGCATGAAATCTCCCGCCTCGGGAAGCGCGGATCCGGAGTTTCGCATCCTCTCGATCAAACCCCGCGCGTAATGCGCCGAGTCCTTCCGTTTCCCCTCCGTAACCAGGCGGGAGACGTCATATCCCATGCGATCGGACAGCGACGACACCAGGTGGCCAAGCTCGCCGGCGTCCACGAACACGCCGCGAAGGTCGGCCTCGTACCTGCTGACGATGGTCCCGTTCGGCTTCCACTCGTTGGCCTTCCCCACGCCCCTGGGAAGCCCGCATTCGTCACAATACATCCATTCCCTCCTCCCGACTTGAGCCTTGCCGTCCCTCCTGAACGGCGCTCACGATTTGACTCACGCAATTCACCCTCGCTTTTCGCGCCCGGGCAAACTCGCGTCCGCATGGGCATGCGACGGCAGGTATTGCCTTGAGCCGTCCACCCTCGGTCCTTATCGCTCAACCCTCCTCGCCGCCAGTAAAGTCGACGCTCTCTCCATGCTTGACGTGCGGTTCCCACACAGGCGCGTAGGCTTCCCGTCCCGGTCGTATTTTAAGCTCACGACGTCCTCGCCCAACGCCTGGGCCGGCTACCGCGTAAACAACCCGGTCCACATATGGGCTTCCGAAACCCGAGGCGGAGAACAGGCCGTGCCTTTCCTCGAACAACCCGCCCCTGCTTCTTTGTTCCCGGTAACATGCCGGATCCTGCTACCTGCACATCACCTGCACCGTGGATGCAGGAAGCACGGCTAAGCCATCTGGGTATGCTCGCCCGCCCAGGCACCCCACCCCTGCATCCAGACGCAATCAATTCAACCTCAAAGTCCGACATTTTCTTATCGACATCTACCGTCGGTCAATTGAGGATTAACTTTAGTAGGCGGTTACCGTGGATAAGGGCCATTTTCCGGACCGTCTTGAAGGAAGGCGCGCGCCGCGCCGCCTCTTCCGGGCGGCAATCATCGCCCGTCACGACTGAAACAATGCCGCGTTAAAGAAGGCCGACAACGCGTAGAGTTTTCCATGAGAAAAAGCCGCTTTTCGCGCCGTCCCGGAGGAAGGCGCGCGCCGCGACGCCTTTTCCGGGCAACCGCCGTCCTCCGCCCCGCCTCCGCCCGCCCCCCATTCCTGGAGAGAGGTCATGCCATTTCTCTGTAAAGATTTAAAAATGCGCTGGGGGCGTGTCCGACCGTTCCCCATTCCAAGAGAGAGGTCACCCTGGCCGGCGCGCCTTGGATTCTTTAAAAGGGCGGGAGGAGCCCGTTGCGAATCCAGTATGCCTACTAGGAGGCCCCCCCGGTGGGCGACCAGCCCGCTCGCGGACCGTCGATACGTTCGATCAGGCGACCACGGGCGGTATCCTGCCGGCCCATGGACGCGCCTCCTCGAGCTGCGCCGCCAGGCGGAAGAGGGTGGCCTCGTCCCCGAATTTCGCCACGAACTGCACGCCCACCGGAAGCCCGTCCTGGTTCCAGTACAGGGGCACGCTCATGGCGGGCTGTCCGGTGACGTTGCAGATGGGCGTGAAGGGCACGAACCCCGCCGCGCGCACAATGCCGTAGAGGGGGTTGTCTGGCGGGGACTCGAAGGTCCCCAGAGGCACCGGAGGTTCCGCCAGGGTCGGGGTCAGCCAGAGGTCGTATTCCTCCGCCTGCCGGGCCAGGGAACGGGAGATCCCCTGCAGGCCGGCGACGGCCAACAGGTAGGCGGGGGCGCTCACTCCCCGCCCCATCTCCATAAGCGCCCAGGTGAGCGGCTCGAACTGCTCCTGGGCAGGCGTCTGCCCCGAACTCATGGCCATGCTGTCGGCCGTCCATGCCTGGGCGGCGGACCAGAGGGTCATAAACATGGGCGTGAGCGCCTCAACGTCCACCTCCAGCGGCCTCTCCTCGACCTCGTGGCCGAGCTCGGCGCAGAGCTTCGCGGCGTCCTCGACCGCCCTCACGCAATCGGGGTGCACTTCCGCCCCGCCCCGGGCGTCTGCCGTGAAGGCGATGCGCAGCCTTCCCGGATCGGCACCGACCTCCTCCCTGAAGGGACGGGAAGGCGGCGGAGCCCAGTAGGGGTCCCCGAGGTCGGGCCCCGAGGTGGCGTCCAGGAGCGCGGCGCTGTCCCGCACCGAACGGGTCACGGCGTGCTCCACGATGAGCCCGTTAAGGATATCCCCCGTCGCGGGCCCCAGGGGATTTCGCGCCCGCGTGGGCTTCAACCCGAAAAGGCCGCAACACGAGGCGGGTATGCGGATGGATCCCCCGCCGTCGTTGGCGTGGGCCATGGGAACCATCCCCGTGGCCACCGCCGCCGCCGACCCGCCGCTGGAGCCCCCCGGCGTCCTTTCCTCGTCCCAGGGGTTGCGGGTGGGCCCGAAGAGATGGGGCTCGGTGGTGGGCAGGATGCCGAACTCCGGGCAGTTGGTCTTGCCGATGATGATCAGGCCGGCGCGCTTCAGGCGCAGCACCAATTCGCTGTCGAAATCCGGCACGTAGTCCCGCAGGAAAGCCGAGCCGAAGGTCAACCGCACTCCCTTGCAGGCGGCGATGAGGTCCTTGAGGAGAAACGGCACCCCCCTGAAAGGGCCGTCGGGGATATCCCCGGAGGCTTCCTCCATGGCCTGCTCGAACATGGGAGTCACCACCGCGTTGAGGCGGGGGTTCAGCGCCTCGACACGCCTGATGGCCGATTCCACCAGCTCAACCGGCTTGACCTCCCCCTTTCTCACCAGCTCCGCCTGCGCCGTCGCGTCGAGGAACGCGAACTCGTCCGTCTTCATCATCTCCGACACCCCCTCCTTTATCACGGCGCCCCGCAAAACGCCGGTTGCGCGCTTCGCGTCCCGCATCCGAAACCACACCGCGTTCGGTAACCACACCGCATATTCTACGCCCCATAAGGAGACGTATGACATATAATCTCCATATATCGTCGGAGGCGTGAGCTCAACGACAGGGTCTCCTCCGTATCCTTTCGGAGCAGGATAGCGGCGGGCGCATCGTACGCGCATCCTCGCTGCGGCGCGCGTTGACCCGGCGGAAGACGCTCGCGAAGCGGGCACGCCCGCGCTGTTTGAGGAGGTTGCGCATGTATTGCCCGAGTTGCGGTAAAGAAATCGGTACCGACAGCCAGTTCTGTCCCTTCTGCGGAGAGCAGGTCGCCGCGGCGGGAGCTCCCGAAACCGCCGGGGCGGAGGGCGCGGCACAGGGGCCTGTGGTCCCGCCCGCGGCGCCTCCTCCCCCGCCGCCCGTGCAAGGCACCCCCACCCCACCGTCCGGTCAACCGCCCGCATGGGGCCCCGCTCCGTCCGCGCCGACGGCGGCCTTTCCGCCTGGAGCCGTCCCACCATCCCCGGAAGCGGGACCTCTCACACCACCGGCGAACTACGCCCAGCCTCGGCAGAGGTCCGCACTTCCCTGGGTGCTGGGCATCCTCGGCGTCGCGGTCGTGGCCGCGGTGGTTTTGGTGCTGGTTTTCGTGGTCTTCAAGGGAGATGGCGGGAAGACCGACACCGCCGCCATCGAGCGACCCGTGGTTGACTTCTTCGAGTCGCTGGAGGACAGGGACGTCAAGCAGATGGTGGGCGCCATGGAGCCGGACTTCGTGGACCAGCTCAAGGACATACTGGGCAAGGATTATCTCGATCTACTCGAGGAGTATTTCTTCCTCGAGTTCCCGGACGGCCTGGAATTCACCATCCGCAAATTACACACGGAGATGAAGGGGGAGGATAAGGCCGAGGTCACCGTGGTGGAAGGTACCATGTCCTATATTGACGAGGACGGCGAGAAAGTGAGCGAAGAAGCCTCCGAGTCGGACATGGACGCTTTCGAGGTGGTCAAGGTGGACGGGGTGTGGTATATCTCCGAGGAAACCCTCGTGGATATGGGCTTCGATCTCAGCGACCTCGAGGACACCGACATGGAGGACCTCGACACGGACCTCGACACGGACCTCGACTCCGACATGACCGACTACGGCGACGAGTTGGTGGAGCTCCCCGTGGACACCGAGGACGAGGCCTTGACCCTGGTCTTCGAGCAGCCCGAGGTCATGGACTGGTGGATGGCCACGGCCGAGCCCCTTTACCGTATCACCGACGAGAACACCAGCTGGGCGGTGCTCTTTTACGAGGAAGCGATCGACGGCACGGAGATACCTTTCGCATGGTACGCGGTGGACAAGGAAACGGGCGAGGTCTGGTTGATCACCAACGACTAGGCCGGCCGCTGACGCCTTCTCTTTCCCTGGTGCACCTAGCGCACGAAAGAAGGCCGGCAAACGGAGCCTGATTGGGGCGTTCGCCGCGCGGAAAGGACGTCCCGTGTCCCCGGCCGTCGACGCGGATCACGCTGATGCCGGCCGGGAGAATAAGGGCTGCCGTCGAGGGCCGCGTCGTATCCGCGCCGTGATAACGCGCTCAAAGGATGCCTCGCGGCCCTGAAGAACGAAGTGGGCAGGAGACGCCATGGGGTGATAGGAGCCGCCATCACATCTGCGCCGTGGAACTACACTGAAAGTGCGTCCCGCAGCCTTGAAAACCGATGTGAGCCGATGACTTCATAAGGCAATAAAGGCCGACGTGTCCGCGCCACGCCAAGGACCTGCGTGGAGTTCCTGGTATCTCCTTCCAGGTGGACTCACCGGCATCGATAGCGGCGCCTTCATGCCGTTTCCTCCCGCAGCGCGCACTTGTCCTGGAGCATTCCCACCGCTTCGCGGATGAGGCGGGAGACGTGCATCTGGGAGATGCCCAGTTCCCTGGCGATGCGCGTCTGGGTCCAGTTATTCTTCAGGCGCAGGTGTATGACCCGCCGGTGACGGGGTGGGAGCGTGGCCATGGCCTCGTCTATGACCACTTCTTTCTCCACCTCCTCGAAGGCGGGATCGTGGGCGCCCACGAAAAGTCCTAGGGGGACGTCTTCCTGGCCGTCGGCTCCGGATCCGTCGAGGGAAAAAACGGAGGTGCTGGCGCTCGCAGCCAGGACCTCGATGATCTCCTCCTCCCCCACGTCCATGCGCCGCGCCAGCGTCGCGATGTCCGGCTCCCGTCCCGCCTCCTCAAGGTACTTGCGCGACTCGGCGTTGATGCGCTGCCGCAGGTCACGCAGGGGCCTGGGCAGGCGGATGATTTCCAGATGATCCCGGTAATGCTTCCTCAGCTCGCCTTCGATGGTGGGATACGCGAAGGTGATGAAAGACACCCCGCGCGAGGGGTCGAAGCGCCTCAGGGCCTTCATCAAGCCCAGCGCCGCCAACTGATAGGCGTCCTCATAGGGGAGGCGTTCCGACTGGTACTTGTGGGCGAAGCGGTGCAGCAGATCCTGGTAGCGGTCGAAGAGGGCGCGCACCGCCGCCTCGTCGTCATCCTCCCTTATGCGCCTGAAGAGTTCCGCCTCCTGATCGTTCAATCCCTTCAACTTCATTCCCTGGTTTACCTCCCCGTTTCGCGTCCCTTACGTCAGACTTTCCGGGCGATCCGGGCGGCTGCCCGGCGCCTTCGTCACATGCCGCCAATGGCATGCCGGCAGTGACCCGATCCTTCTCCTCGAGCCGCTTACGCGCGCTTCTCACGGCGCGGCGGCGACCCGCTCACGTAAGTTCCTCCGCTCACCACGGTCCGGATGGCCTCGACCACCTCCGCGGCGGCGGCGTCCTTGGCCACGTAACCCGCCGCTCCCCGCGACAGGGCTTCCCGGGCATAATCGGAGGCCGGGTGCATGGAAAGGATTACCACGGGCATGCCCGGCCTCTTGTCCTTGATCTCCCGCAGCAGGTCGAGGCCACAGCAGTCGGGCAAGGTGATGTCGAGCAGCACGACATCCCACCTTCGTTCGTCCACCCTGCGCATCATCTCCCGGCCGCTCACCGCCTCTCCCGCCACCTCCATGTCCGCCTCGCCCTCCATCAGAAGCCTCAAGCCCTGCCTCACCATCTGATGGTCGTCAACCACTAATACTTTTATCTTGCTTTCCTCTCTCTTCGTTTCCTCACCGGGGTCCTCTCCCGCCATAATTTCCTTCCCCGTCCTGCCATTCTCTTATCCGCCCGATCCCAGGCGATCCCGTGCCTCTCCAATCCTGGAGAGGAAGGGACCCACGGCTCCGGGCGCCTCAGCGCGGGAGCCGGCGGGGGAAACGCACCTCTCTCCTTGCCTCCCTCACGGCGGCGGGATCGAAGCGCAGGCGCCCGGAACGTCCGCAGCGCGGGCAGAACATAGCTCCGCTCGCGATTCGCGTTCCGCACAGCGGACACGCCGCCCACGAACCGGCAAGAAATAGGCCCGACTCCCTTTTTATGCGCATCGGCAGCCCTTTCCCGTGGGTCCCTGCATTACGGGTTTAAATATATGGAGGGGGATGGTGCCGCGGTATCGGAAGCATGCGCGGGAGGCGGTAGGAACGCTTCCCTTTTCCAGGTAGGATTTTTCCCACAACCGGGTGAAGCCGGGCGAGTGGCCACGCCCGTCCCTTCTTCACGTTATCAGCCCGTTCTTGAGCGCGTAATAAGTCAGCTCCGCGTTGCTCTCCATGCCCATTTTCTCCAGCACCCGCGCCCGGTAGGTGCTCACCGTCTTCACGCTCAGGCAGAGTTCGTCCGCGATATCCTTGAGCCGCTTTCCCTGCGCCAGCATGCGCATGACCTGGAACTCCCGGTCCGAGAGGCGCTCGTGGGGCGCGCCCCGGTAATCGTCGTCGATGAGTTCCGCCAGCCTCTCCGCCAGGGACGGGCTGACGTACTTCCCTCCTCCCACCACCTTCTTCACCGCGCTCACCAGCTCCTCGGCGGCGCTGTCCTTGCTCACGTAACCGGCTGCCCCCGCCTTGAGCACCCGCGGCGCGTAGAGGTCCTCCGGGTGCATGGAAAGGATGAGCACCGGCATCTCCGGACGCATCGCCTTGATGTCCCTGAGGATCTCCAGGCCGCTGCGGTCGGGCAGGGATATGTCCAGCACCACCACGTCCCATTTGGAGGCGCCGAGCATGGCAAGCATCCCCGCAGCGCTGTCCGCCTCTCCCACCTCCTGGATCTCCGGCTCCTCGGCCAGGACCATGGTCAAGCCCTTCCTGACCACCGGGTGGTCGTCCACGACCAGGACCCTGATCACGTCTCTCTCCCTTCGCCCGGTTCCTCTCCCCTCGCCTCCTCCCGCCGCTCGAGGGGCATCCTCACCAGCACGATCGTACCTCCCCCGGGCGCACCCGTCACCTGGACCTCGCCGCCGAAGAAATTGGCGCGTTCCCGCATTCCAAGTATACCCAGGGACCCGGGATCCGCGGCCTCCTCCATGGTTATACCGCGGCCGTCGTCCCTGAGCTCCATCTCCACCCAGCCATCGCCTTCCCGCAGCCACATCTCGGCCCTGCTCGCCTCCGCGTGCCGCGCCACGTTGGTGAGCGCCTCCTGGGCGATGCGAAACAGGGCGGTGGAGTGGTTGCGGCCCAGGCCGCGCTTCGTGCCCTCGCCCAGACCGGAACGCAGGCGGCACTCGATCCCGTAGAGGTCGCCGAACCTCTTCAGCTGCCACTCCAGAGCGGCCTCGAGGCCGAGATCGTCCAGGATTCCAGGGCGCAGGGACGCCGCGATCTCGCGCACGGCCTTGATGGTGGAGTCAACCACCTCCGCCATGCCCTCCACCTCGCGGAGCAGATCGGGGCGCTCGGAGAGTCTCTTGCCCAGCAGGGACAGGTTGATCTTCAAGCCCGTCAAGGCCTGCCCCAAGGTGTCGTGGACCTCGCGGGAGATGTGGCGGCGCTCTTCCTCGCGTATGGACTCCAGGCGGGCGGTGAGGGCGCGCAACCTCTCCGTGGTGACCCGCAGCTCCTCCTGGCGCCTCCCCCGCTCCTCTATCTCCTCCTCGAGCATGCGGTTGACCCGTTCAAGCTCCCGTGTGCGCTCCCTGACCATGTCTTCCAGGTTTTTCCTATACCTGTCCAGCTCGGCCTCGGACCACATGCGCAGTACTGCCATGGCGTAGAGGTCGGCCAGCCTGCCCAATACCTCCAGGTCCCGGTGGTCGTAGTCGCGCTCGGAGTTGGCCACCGCCACCTGGCCCACCAGTGCTCCCCCCAGCAAGGCGGGGACGGAAAGGAAGCGCTCTATGGGTATGTGCCCCTCCGGGACTCCCGTGGAACGGGGATCCGCGGCGGCATCGTTGGTCAGCAGGGGCTGGCGGTTCCTCAGCACCCAGCCCCACAACCCCTTGAATTCCTTGAAAACGACGCTTTTTTCCTCCATCCCGCATTCGCCCCAAACGTCCCTGGTGAGGGTGGGCGAGATCAGGTACCCGGTATCGGAGTCGATATAGCCTACGTAACCGTATGGGCTCCGGGTGAGGCGCTTGGCGTTCTCCAGCACCACTTGGGAAACGTCCTCGAGGGAAGCCTGCGCCAGCAGCGCGCCGGAGAGCTCGGCCATGGAGCGGTTCACCTCCGATTCCCAGGCCAGCGTCTCCTCCATGCGCACGCGCCTGGTCACATCCCTGATCACGCTACCCACCATCAATCCGCCCCGGGCACGAATGGGAAAATTTACCGCCTGCACGATACGCCTCTCCCCGGCGGGGGTCTGGAGCTCGCGCTCGCTGGTCTCCCCGAACCACGTCTCGTATCCCCTCTCCAGGGCCTGGACAACCGCGGACTTGATCTCCTCGTAGCCCCCGGGCGTCCTCCGCTCCGGGAGTGAGAGCTCGTGCTGTACGTCCCAGAGGTAGCGGCCCAGGGCGTCATGGGCCTTCACGCCCAGGATGTCCTCCAAGGCGCTGTTCCACTCGACGATCCTTCCCTCGCCGTCCACCAGGAGGATGCCGTCCGCGGACTGTTCCACCACGCTGCGGAATTTCTCCTCGCTCTCCCTCAAGGCCTCCTCCATGCGCACGCGGTCGGAGACGTCCTGGATGACGTGGACCCCAAACTCGAATCCCCCGCGGCGGTCGAACACGGGGAAGAGGGATATCCAGAGGTGCTTGCCCAGCCTGGGCTCGTAAACCTCCTTGCGCGCGCGGCTCCCCTTCTCGAGCGCCCGCGCGCAGACGCAGAAATCGGGCGGCGCCTCCAGGCCATGGATCAGTTCATAGCAAGTCCTGCCGGTGAAATCGCCCTCCTCGCCCAGGAGCTTGCAGAGGGCGTCGTTGTGCTGGATGATGCGGAATTTCCCGTCGATGACCAGCATGGCGTCCCCGATGGCATCGAAGGAGCGCTGCCACCTCTCCTTCGCCCTTTTCTCCACCTCCAGGGCTTCCCTCTGCTCGGTAATGTCCCTTTCGAACAGGACCGCCAGCGGCTCGCCGCCCTCGTCCGCGGGCACGGGGCGGAGCTCCCGCTCGAACCACCTCTCCCCTCGGCGCAGCTCGCGCCTCCTTGCGGCGCCGGCGGCGACCGCCCGGCCCAGGTCCTCCAATGCCCCTTCCCGTTCTCCCTCCGGCAGGATATCCCCGATCCCCGCGCCCCTCAATTCTTCCGGGTCCTTACCCAAGCGCTGGGACGCAGCCTGGTTGGCGGCGAGCACCGCCCCCGATGCGTCACAGAGGAGGATCGCCTCGGCGCTCGCGTCCAGGATGGCCCTCTCCCGGCGTTCCCTATCCCTCAACCTCCGAAAGAGGAGATCGAAGGGCTTCTCCAACCCCGTCTCCACGATCGCCCGGTAGAGGAGGTAAAACGAAACTATCTTCAGGAAGTGTCCGAGGAAGTTGGGGAAGGCGTAGGGATCCCGGTAGAGGGTGAATGAGAGCTCCGAGGACACCGTCACGCCGATGGAGGCGATGACCAGGATCAGCACACGGGGATCGAGCTCCTCCCTCCTTGCGTAAAGGAAACCCGCGGCTCCCGCCAGCATGGCGCAGATAACGTATTCGCTCCCAACCTTGAAGGGGGTGAGCCCATACCCATCGACGAAGCAGGCGGGGAAGACGTCCCATATGAAGATGCTCGCCAGCGCCAGAGCCGAAAGCGCCGCGTACACGGCTGCGTCCAGGTAAGCGTTCAAGCGGCGCGAAAGGAAGAGGGGCGCGGCCAGGAGCGAACCCGCCTCCAGGTACCGGGCGATTATCCATAGCTGCGTGGCGAGGTCGGCGCCGCGTCCCTCGAAAACGCCCATGCCGGAATACGCCAGCATGTGCAAGATGTCGAAGGCCCCCACGAAGAGGTACGACACCCCCAGGAAAGCCAGGAAACCGTTGTCGGTGGAGCGCCGGGTATGCCAGGCGACCACGAAAATGACGAAGGCCACCATCGAGCTGAAGACCTCCGCCACGGCGTGAAAGAGGAGGTAATTGCGACGGCTAATAAGGTAGAGCGCCGCGAACAGGACCGTGCCCGCCCCGATCAGCCAGGCGATGCCCGACGACCCCTTGCCGCGGCCCCTTTCAAGGTTTGCTTTCTCCACCTTCCCCCTGGCCTCGCGCCTCATGGACACATCATATTATGGTATAAGGGAAAGCCCGCGGTCAGTCCCCCACCGCGCACCCCACCACATCGTGGCCTCCGTCCCAGCCGGGGCCGTAGGAGAAGTACATGGGCCTCTCTGCCACAATGTCAGGGCCGGAGGTCACCCGCACGCGCGTGGAGAGCTGGTAGCCGGGCCCGGCGTGCTCGTTCACCGGCAGGGTGATCCTGGCGCGGGCGGGTACGGACAACGTGCGCGCGGGGAGCTCGCCCGCCTCCTGGGTATAGTAGACGACCTCGACCACGGCATCCTCCGGCGAGGGGTTCTGCAGGCACATCCACTGCTGGAAGGAGCTCCCAGTATACCCCTCGGCGAAGAGCCATTCCCCCGCGGGCGCTTCCGCCCCGATGACGCAGTGACCACCCCGCGCCGCGAGCCCGGCGTGTTCGTAGGCGAAATAAACCGGGCGCTCGGCGAGGAAGGGCTCGCCCGAGGAAAGCGCCGCCGAGAAGTCCTTTCCGTATCCCACCTCGTCGGCCGCGAACACCGTGAGCCGCGATCCCGCGCCCACCTCGTAGGAGCGCTCCACCGGGTTCCCCTGCCCGGGACCTAGCTGGTAGGCGGCCTCCACCGTGATGGGGTGGTCGTGGGGGTTCTGCAGGGTGATCCAGGCCTCGAACCCCTCCCGCGTGGTGCCCTCGGCGAAGTAGAAGGAGGTGGCGAGAGCGGGGGTGCCCATCACGCAGTGGCCGCCCTCCCAGTGATGCGCCCCCCTCCCAAGGTAATCGAAATACATGGGGCGTTCGACCACCACCGGCTTGGTCGAGGTGACGGCGAGCGAGGCCTGGAAGCCCGCGCCCAGCACCTCGTTGGCGTTGAAGGTCTTGCGGGAGCGCGCGGGGACCGCGTACCCCACCCTCACCTGCTCCCCCGCCTCCTCGGTCTGGAAGCGGAAGGTGAGGGCGGCTTCGGCGTCTCCGGGGTTAAGCACGCATATCCATTCCTCGAAGCCCTCGCCGGTGTAGCCTTCGGCGAAATACCACTCCTCCGCCGGGGAGGCGGCGCCGACCACGTCGTGGCCCCCGTCCCACTTCCCCTTGTAGTCGAAGTACATGGGACGCTCGGCCACCACCTCGCCGTCGCTCTCCAGCCTCACGGACACGTCGCGCCCAGCGCCCGCCTCCTGGTTGACGTTCACCGTGGTACGGCTGTCTCCGGCAAGCGGGTAATCCACGGTGAAGGGCGGGCTGCCGTCGGCGTACAGGTAGGTGACCTGGGCCCTGCTGGGGGCGGGGTCGCGGTTGAGCAGGCACAGCCATTCCTGGAAACCCTCTCCGGTGTAGCCCTCGGCGAAATAGCAGGAGCTGGCCACGACGTCCAGGGGGACCACGAAGTTGAAGGGGTTGGAGGTCCCGCCTGCGGTGACCACCGTGAGCCAGCCCGAGAGGGCGCCCTCGGGGACGGCGCAGCGTATGCGGGCGTCCGTCCACTCGAAATACTGCGTGGCGCGCACGGGCCCGAAGGCCACGTGGGATTCGCCGCGGCTGGCCCCGAAGCCGGAGCCGGTGATGGTCACCTGCGTACCCGCCGAACCCGATCCGGGGGATACGCCGGTGATGACTGGAGCGGGCACCTGGCCGGCCTTGAAGCGGTTGTAGGCCACGTTGAGCAGCGGGAGGAACTCCCCGGTGGCCTTCTGATTGCCCACGTAGTTGGGGTGGTCGTCCCCGCTGGGGTAGGCCAGGGTGTTCCCGCCGCCGTCGGTCTTGTGCTGGACGGCGCCATTCAGCCAGCGGTGGTGGTTGCCCGTCTCCCACCCGAAGTCGCTGGCGTAGGCGCTCCCCCCATTGCTGGTGAGCACGTTGTAGAAATCGAAGACAAAGACGTTGGGGTAGGGATAGCCATCAAGCCAGTCGTTCACCAGCCAGTTGTTGAAGGCGCGGGCGTTGGCGGCGTAGGTGCCGTCCCGCAGCGGCGGCGCCGTGACGGCGATGAACAGCTTATCCCGCCTGGTCTTGAAATACTCCAGGAGGTCGATATAGATGCCCTTGGCGTTGGCCACGGTGAGGGGGGAGGAGCCCCCTTTCAGGGGATTGCTCGCGATGGGGGGAACGGGGTCGGAGGGGCTCCCCTCCAGCGCGGAGTTGGGGAAGCAGGACTTGAACATGACGATCTCGTTCTCTCCCCCAGGATCCGAGGCAAGGCGGGAATAGGAGCTGTGCTGCCCGCTCTCGGCGTAGAGGGCGCCGGTGTAGCTGGTGCTTGAGGGCCCTCGGAACCATGACCACCAGTGCCCGATGTCGGTGCTGGAGCCGATCTCGTCCGGTCCCCACCCGTAGTTGGTGTCGCTCACGAAGTAGTTGTTGTCGCGCAGGGCTTTTCCCAGGCCACCGTCGTCGTCGGACAGCCAGTTCTCGCCGCAGGAGTGGTGGACGAAGATGAGCTTCACTGGGTTTCGCGGCGGCGCGGCGCTGTCGGCCGCTGCCCTTATCCCTCGATCGCCCATAAAATCCGTCACTGCCACTACCCCCGCCGCTCGCGCCTCTCGGGGAGGCGGCGACAATGCCGCCATGGACATGACAACGAACAGGAACAAGCCAGCCGCGATGATCGCTCCACGAACGCGCATGACACACCCCGCTTTCACGCTTTTACCGCCACCGCTCCGCCTGACGATTATAACGTCGCGCCCCCCGTCATCCTTACAGAACCACGCCGTGCGCCCTCCGCGCAACCTCTCATCGCTTCACGAAAGGAAGGGTCGGGCATGGGAAGGCAACAAATCGAGGTCCACCATCGCACAAAGATACGTAGGGTTTGCGGAAACGACCCCTGCTCAGGGAAAGCTCATCCCGCGATCTACCGGAAGACCTGACGCGAAACGACTGGCCTGAAGGAACGGCGGACACGGCAATCGATCCAACCGACCTCCAGCGGCGACGTGACCTCGCCGGGATCCCGGGATCATTCCTCGCCAAGCGATTCGAGGTCCGCGAGGTCCTTCTTCCTCCCCAGCGCGCGTTTATTCGCGATGACCTGGTCCCTGCCCAGAAAGCGGACTTGGACCCCTCCGTATGTCCCTATCGCTTTTCCGGCGTCCGCTTCCTCCCAGGTTACCCCGGTTATCGAGGTCAGGATGTCCACGCGAATCGGGGATACCCCAAGCTGGACCACGTGATCTGGTTTCTGGAAATCATCGGGAACCAGCCCCAGTGATCCGAACCCGAAATCCTCCAGGGCGGAGAGGATCCTGGCCGCGTTCTCGGGCGAGGGGCGCACCAGTATGTCCATGTCGCCGGTGAACCGCGGTACCCCGTGGAAGGCCAAGGCGTAAGCGCCTACGATCACGTACTCCACGTCATGCGCGTTTAACGACTCGAGCAACTCTTTGAAGTCTTGCTCCACTTCCATGATACTGCCTTCGCAGGTAATCGACGGCGGCCACCCGCTCCTCCGGTGACCTGCTCAACCAGAACGACAGATCCCGGGCTGCGGATTTGACCTCACGGAGCTTTCCCCTGCGGACGACTTTCTCGATCATAGTTATTTAATACCATGAATAATCCTGGAATGCGACAAACGCGCGTTTTCCTCCGAGTTACACGGCGGCCCAGGCTGGAAGAAGCAACCGTAAGCAAAGCGAGGAATAATTCAAGATACGACCCCAAAAACCTTTAATACCATGAATAATCCTGGATTGCGACAGACGCGCGTTTTCCGCCGAGTTACCCGGCGGCCCGGGCCGGAAGAAGCAACCGCAAGCAAAGCGAGGAATAATTCAAGATACGACCCCAAAAACCGACTTGCGGTAAGAGGGGAGGCTCGTTTATAAAAGAAGCGGAGGGGCGGCGGCAACATACATACATTACCATCCGATTCCGTTCACAGCACTCTTCCGATAAGCCCTCCCGGCATCATTGTCAAATGAATGCCAGGTAAATTATGGCAGGCTATAACGGATAGGAGGAGGCCATGGAAGAGCGTCTTTGGCACAAGTCCTATGCGCCCGGAGTCCCCTGGAGCATCGAATACGAGCGCCTCACCGTGTCGGAAGGCCTGGCGAGATCGGCGCGGGACTTCCCGGACAAGACAGCCCTCAACTACATGGGCGCGAAGATCTCCTACCGCGAGCTGGACGGACTGGTCAACCGCTTCGCCCGCGCCCTCATGGACCTGGGCATCGGGAAGGGGGACAAGGTCGCCACCATCATGCCCAACATCCCTCAGATGATCGTCGCCAACATGGCCGCCTTCCGCATCGGGGCGGTGGTGGTGCTCAACAACCCCCTCTACACGGAGCGCGAGCTGCAGTACCAGCTTGACGATTCTGACTCCAGGATCGCCGTCACCTTATCCCTGCTGGTGCCGCGCATCGAGAAGATCATGCCCGAGACCAAGGTGGAGAAAATCGTGGCTTGCCAGATCAACACCTACCTCCCCTTCCCCAAGAAACAGCTCTTCCCCTACGTGCGCAAGCAGATGTACCGCAAGATCGAGCCCTCCGACAAGGTGCTTCGCTACGAGGATCTGATCAAGAAATACCCCGGGGACCCGGTGGAGGACCGCGGGGAATGGGAGGAGCTGTCCACCATCATCTACACCGGCGGCACCACCGGCAGGAGCAAGGGGGTGATGCTCAGCCATAAGAACATCAGCGTCAACGTGCAGCAGTTCGCGGCCTGGTTCCCCGACCTGGAGCGGGGTAAGTACTCACTGGTGGGGACCTTCCCAGTCTTCCACGCCGCCGGCTTCACCGCCTGCCAGAACTTCTTCTGCTGGCAGGCGTGGGAGCACTGCATGATCCCACGCCCGGAGCCCAAGGCGGTTATCGAGATCCTCAAGCGCGACAAGCCTGATTTCCTGCCCGGCGTCCCCACCATCTTCGTGGGGCTGCTGGCGGAGCCGGAGTTCCGCTCCATGGACCTCTCCTTCATCAAGGGCTTCTTCTCCGGCGCCGCCCCCCTGGCCGCGGACACCATCCGCGACCTCAAGGAGCTCACCGGGGCCACTATCCTGGAGGTCTACGGCCAGACGGAAACCGCCCCCGTGGCCACCGTCACCCCCTGGGGCGGCGAGATCAAGCCCGGGACGGTGGGCATCCCGGTGCCGGACACGGACATCAGGATCGTGGACCTGGAGACGGGGGAGAGGGAGCTTCCCCAGGGCGAGGTGGGCGAGATCGTGATCTCGGGGCCACAGTGCATGATGGGCTATTACAAGAAGCCGGATGAGACGGCCCAGGCGCTGCGCGGAGGCTGGGTGTACACCGGCGACATCGGGTTCTTCGACGAGGACGGTTATCTTTCCGTGGTGGACCGCGTGAAGGACCTGGTCATCGCCGGCGGATACAACATCTACCCGGTGGAGATCGACAACGTGCTCTTCGACCACCCCAAGATACTGGAGGCCTGCGCGGTGGGCGTCCCGGACCCCTACCGCGGCGAGACCATCAAGGCGTTCATCGTGGTCAAGGAGGGGGAGTCGTTGAGCGAGGAGGAGGTCATCGCCTACTGCAAGGAGAACCTCGCCCCCTACAAGGTCCCCACCCGGATCGAGTTCGTGGAGGAGCTTCCCAAGAGCGTGGTGGGGAAGATACTCCGCCGCGAGTTGCGCGACCGCGAGCTGAAAAAGAACCAGGGATAACCCACGTTGGGCAGGGTCTTGCCTCTGGTTCGCTCTTCCTTGCGCCTGGCGCGCGCCGGCGGGTGGTGGTTCCGTGCCAGGGATGCGGGCTCATGGCTTATGGCCGACCGTCCGCGCCGCACGCCTGATGGATAATTTAACCTACAAGGTTTGGTCTTTTACCTCGCTCGCCCCTCAACGCGCCTGGCGCGCGCCGGCGGGTGGTGGTTCCGTGCCAGGGATGCGGGCTCATGGCTTATGGCCGACCGTCCGCGCCGCACTGGAGCGAAATGATTGGAGGGCGAAAACGGAAGGGTAGCAGGCGGATCCCGGCATGCGTTAGGGTCGACTGTCATAGGGGCGGATCGTGCGTTTAGATTATGGCCATAAGGTGCGGAAAATCCGTCTTACGTGCAACGTTCAGTGGCTCACCGGTACCTCGACCGCCAACTCTCTTCCCCTTCTCCCCCGTGTTTCCATCGACCGTCCCCGTGTTTCTACCCAAACTCCAGGGAGAAGGACCATGCGTTTTTCCGTTTTCCGAAAAGGATCCTCGCGGCTCCTATCCGATAACTCCGGGAACCGCCACGGAGAGGGATAGTCCACATTTCCCGCGTTTACAGCCTTTCTTCGCAGGGGGATAATCAAGTAAGAGGCTGTCACGACAGGGGGCTCTGGTTGAAGATGGTAATGGGCGCCGGGCAAAGCGAGCGGAAAAAGGCGGCTAGGGGAAAGGCAGGGGGCTATCCATGGAGGTGGATAGCCGCGTACCTGGTTGCGGCGGCGGTGCTGGCCGCCGCCGGCATCCTCCTCGCCCTTTACCTGCGCGACGACGCCAGGCGCCGCGCCCAGGACGAGCTCTCCGCCGTGGCCGACCTCAAGGTGGAGCAGATCACGAACTGGCTCGACGAACGCCTGGCCGACGCCAGGGTCGCCATGGAGAGCCCCTTTTTCTCGCGGGAGGTGGCCCGTTTCTTGGCCGATCCCACCGACGCCGCTCTCGAGGCGGAGCTGCTCCAATGGATGCGATCGCGCGTGGTCGCCTACGGGTACAGCGCGGCCTTCCTGCTGGACGTGGAGGGGAACGCGGCACTTTCCCTCAACCCCCGTGGCGATCCCCTGGGTGAACACGCGCGCGAAATAGCCCTAGGGTGCATAGCGCGGGGAGAGGCAGCTATCTCGGACCTCCACCGCGGCGATGGCGACGGGGACATCCACCTGGACCTGGCCGCGCCGGTAACGCCGGGGCCGGGCCTGGCTCCCGTGGGGGCACTGGTCCTGCGCATCGACCCCCACGACTTCCTCTACCCCTTCATCCAGTCCTGGCCCACCCCCAGCGAGACGGCGGAGACCCTCCTGGTGCGGCGGGAGGGGGAGGAAGTGCTCTTCCTCAACGAGCTGCGCCACCGCGCGAACACGGCCCTCGAGCTCCGCCTCCCCCTGGAAGAGGAGGACCTCCCCGCGGCGCGGGCGGCGCGCGGCGAGGAGGGCATCGTGGCGGGCAGGGACTACCGCGGCGTGGAGGTGCTCGCCGCCCTCCGCTCCGTGCCGGGCACGAACTGGGGCCTGGTGGCAAAGGTGGATGCGTCCGAGGTCTACTCGCCCGTCACCCTGCGCGTGACCATGGCCGTGGCGCTCACCGTCCTTTTGGTCCTGGCCCTGGGGGCGGCCATGGCCCTGGCCTGGACGCGCCGCCAGGCCCTGCTTTACCGGCGCCAGCGCGACCTGGAGGTGGAGCGCGCCGCCCTCGCCCGCCACTACGAGTACCTCACCCGCTTCGCCAACGACATCATCATCCTCATGGACATGGACTGGAAGATCGTGGAAGCCAACGAACGCGCCGTCCAGGCCTACGGGTATTCGCGCGAGGAGCTCATCGGCATGCCCACCATGAACCTGCGCTCGCCCGCGGAGCGCGCGCGCTTCGCCCAGACCGTGCGCGAGCTCGACCTCTCCAACGGCACCATAGTCGAGACCGAGCACATGCGCAAGGACGGCAGCGTCTTCCCGGTGGAGATAAGCGCCCGCGTCATCGAGGTGGACGGCGAGCGCTACTACCAGGGCATCGTGCGCGACGTCAGCGAGCGCAAGCGCATGGAGGCGGCGCTGCGCGCCTCGGAGGAGATGTATCGCCTCCTCTTCCGGCGCACCCCCATCGGCGTCTTCCACTACGACCACAACTTGACCGTCACCGACTGCAACGACCGTTTCGTGGAGATATTGCAGTCCTCCCGGGAGCGGCTGGTGGGGCTGGACATGAACGCCCTGCGCGACCGCAGCGTGCTGCCCGCCATCCGCGCCGCCCTGGCGGGGATAGAGGGGTTCTACGAGGGCCCCTACGCCGCCACCACCAGCGAGGCCCGCATCCATATCTCCATGCGTACCACCCCCTTAAGGGACGACGAGGGGGCGGTCATCGGCGGCGTGGGCATCGTGGAGGACGTCACCGAGCGCAAGCGCGCGCAGGAAGAGCTCACGCAACGGGAGCTCTTCCTGCGGCGCCTCACCGACAACATGCTGGACCTCATCAGCCAGATCGACGTGGACGGAAACTTCGTCTACCTCAGCCCCTCCAACCAGAAGGTCCTGGGATACCCCGAGGGGGAGCTGCTGGGACACAACGTCATGGAGCTCGTGCACCCCGACGACCTCCCCGCGGTGGCAGAGGCCTACGCCAGGTCCAACCGCGAGCTGGCGCCGGGAAAGGTCGAGTTCCGCGCGAAGAAGGCTGATGGCACCTACGTGTGGGTGGAGTCGGTGGGGAACCCCCTCTTCGACGAGGCGGGCGAGCTCATCGGGGCCATCTTCGTCACCCGCGACATAAGCGAGCGCAAGCGGGCGGAGGAGGAGCTGGAGCGGAGCGAGGCCAGGTTCCGGGAGCTCTTCGAGAACATCGGCAGCGGGGTGGCGATCTACGAGGCGAGGAACGGGGGCGAGGATTTCGTTATCACCGGCTTCAACCGGGCGGCGGAGCGCATCGAGGGGATAGGGCGGGAGGAGGTCATCGGCAGGAGCGTGTTGGAGGCCTTCCCCGGTGTAAGGGACTTCGGGCTCTTCGAGGTCTTCCAGCGAGTGTGGAGGACTGGGCAGGCCGAGTTCTTCCCAGCCGCGTATTACCGGGACGACAGGGAGGCGGGCTGGAGGGAGAATTACGTGACCAGGCTTCCCTCGGGGGAGGTCGTGGCCATCTACGAGGACGTAACCGAGCGCGAGCGGGCGCAGTGGAGGCTGGAGAGGCTCAACCGCTGTTTCCTGGAGCTGGGCCCCGATGCCCTGGCTAATATCATACACCTTCTGAACGCGGGCAAAGAGATCCTGGAGGCCGATGAATTGCATTACACCCACTATTTCAGGGGGAGGTTCCAGATATACCAAAATAAAAACGCCGGTGAAAACGGGGGGTTCGAGCCCCTGGACGAGGAGCGCCACCCCCTCTGCGTCGCGATGATATCCGAGGACCGGGACCAACCCGAGCTCATTGAGGACCTCGCGTCCTCCGGCCACGCCGGCCTCATAACGGAAGCGGCGGAAGGAGATTACCGATCCTACCTGGGCTACCCCGTGCGCGCCCACGGGAGGACGGTGGGGGCGATCGGGGCGCTGAGCCGCGAAGCGGGAGGGTTCGGAGCGGAGGAGAGGGATTACCTGGGGCTGCTGGCGCGGGCCATCGCGGTGGAGGAGGAACGGCTGGCCCACGAGGAGGAGCTCAGGGATTTCGTTGACATCGCCTCCCACGAGCTGCGCCACCCCATGACCGTGATCAAGGGATACGCCTCCACCCTGCTCTCCCACCACGACCACATGGACGAGGAGACGAGGAGGGCGGTGCTGGAGGATATCGACCGCGGCGTGAACAGGTTGGAGAGGCTGGTGCGCCAGCTCCTCGACACCGCGCGCATCGAACGCCACAAGCTCTCCATGGCCAAGGCCGAGTGCGACCTGGTTCCCGCCCTGGAGAGGGCGGTGAGGGAGATGCGCGAGCGCGAGCCCTCCGTTCCCATCTCTTTCCACGTGCAAGGGCAACCTTTGCGGGTGAGGGCGGACCCCGAGCGCATAGCCCAGTTGCTGGTGATCCTCCTCGAAAACGCCATCCACTATTCCCCACAGGGAACGGAGGTGGAGGTGGAGGTGTCCGCGTACGACGCCGGCGGGTTGACGGTCTCGGTCCTCGACCGCGGCTGGGGGGTGCCCGAGGAGGAACGGGAGAAGATCTTCGAGCGCTTCTACCAGGTTGGCGACGCCACCCACCACTCCGCCGAGGGCATCGGCCTGGGACTGTATATCGCCAAGGAGATCGTGGAAGCGCACGGCGGCCGGATCTGGCACGAGCCCCGCCAGGGCGGCGGCTCCATATTCCGCTTCACCATTCCCTGACGAGGAACCCGGGTCGTATCTTGACCGGGTCGTGTCTTGAACCCGGGTCGTGTCTTGACTTTTTTGTTCCGGGATGAGGTTGGGTTTATGCCTTACGCTTCGGCGGAATGAAAAAGTCAAGACATGACCCTGCGTTCGGGTATGCGACCGGGTATGAACCCGGGTCGTGTCTTGACTTTTTTGTTCCGAGTCCACTATGGGTGTTCGCCTTACGCT
>JABLXL010000046.1 GCA_013178005.1 Actinomycetota bacterium | reverse complement strand
TATTAGCCTAATTACTCCCCTTATACGTGGCACTACATTTCAGCGCGTTTCGCAAGCCAGAATCTATCTACCTGGAGTTTTACACGCGAAAGGGGTCAAAATAGGGGGTCAACTGTAGAAGATGAGCCAAACATTAGCGGGGGAAACGAACGTGCTTCCTGCCCGCCATAAGTGATCTATGCCCACCAGCATGAAAGACGGCGAGAGGAAACGGGAAAGCGCGGGCGGCGCAAGCATCCGAGTGCAGGTGCAGGATAAGCGACGGAATTGGCCCGCCATATGAAGGGGCTGGATTGCCGGTTATTTTGCTCTATCACCCGGGGTTACAAAGGAATGACGGGGAATTTGCCTCACCTATAAAAGGGCTGGCCTGACGCTGTTCATCATCGAAATCCCCGGACAATGTTGCCGTACGAAAAATGGAAAAGGGCGCCGGCAACCGCCGCGTCCCCCATGTATCGAGCTCGCGCTTTTCAGCCGGAGCATGGACACATAGCCCCGGCCAAGGCCGCGTCATGCGGGCGTGACCTCGGCGATCAGGTCCCCGTCCGGCTCCAACCGCCACCGCTGACTTCCGCGCTTTCCCGTCACCAGCTCGAAAACGCCCAGGGCCAGCCCCACTATGTATTCCGGGATGGCGGGGTTGGACATCCTGAGCCGCAGGCCGGACTGGTCGATTTCCAGGGCGGTAAGCAGCCCCAACCCCCTCACCGCCGCCATCATCCTCAAGCCCTCGTAACCTGACGCGGCCTCCTCGGCGCTCAAGGCCGCCAGGGCGTTCTCCCTCTCCACCTCGATTATGGCGTCGCTGACGCGCTCGCCCAACTCATGGGTCAATTCCTCGAAGACGGCACGCATGCCCGCGGTGCCGAAGAAGGCCAGCCTCCTCCCGCTGCGCGCTTCCCTGATCACACCCGAAACCAGATCCCAGGAGAACCGCCTCAGCTCCAGGGGCGTTCCGCACCTGGGACAGGGGTCGAAGCGCATGTCGCCCGGCTTTTCAGCCCGCTCCTCCCTGAGTATGAAGGACTCTTCGCCGAGGCGCTCTTCGCCAAGGGTGACGTCGACCTGGTGGCGCCTGGAGTCCAGGGGCTGTTCGGTGACCTTCGCCCACCGGCGCTCGAGCACCTCGGCGGCGCCCTTGAAATCGCCGCAGAAGAAGGGCAACGAGTAGGGGTCCTCGATATACACGGTCACCCTTTCCGGGCGTCCTCGCCGCGGATACTGGCCTCCCAAGGTGATCTTGCCGTATCCCATCACCAATCCCTGGGACTCGATGGCGGACATCATGCTGCGGTAGCCGATGACGCGGGCAATCAACTCCACCCCCCAGGGCAGGGTGCGGCGCAGGAAGGCCCGCGTCGCCCTGCTCTTGGACTCCACCACCACTTCCCGGATGTGTTCCCCGGTCACGCCCAGGATCTCGGACAGGCGACCCCAAAGACGGTCCAGGTTTTCGGATTCGAAGAAGATGAGGCGGTGCAGGGGGTCCTTCCTCTGGGTTATGGTGCCGTCGGGGTTCCAGGCGAGGTTCCGGGCGATGCCCATGGGAACCCCGCACTCACCGCAGGTCCGGGTGATCTTCATGGCCGCCTCCTCGACGCGCTATCTCCACGCGAGCTTTCGGGTCGCCTCTCGGCCCGCGCTTCCCTCTAAAACAACCTCGCGGCGGGCAGCTCGCTCAGCCATGCCCTCATGCCCCTATGTAGGCCCGCTTTACTTCCTCGTTGCCCGCGAGCTCCGACGCCTCGCCCTCGAGCACCACGCGCCCGTTCTCCAGCACGTAGCCGCGTGTGGATATCCCCAGCGCCATGCCGGCGTTCTGCTCGGAGAGGAAAACCGTGACTCCCCGGCGGTTGATGTCCGCTATGGTTTCCATGATCTTCTTCACCACCAGCGGGGCCAGACCCAGGGAGGGCTCGTCGAGCAGCAGCAGGCGCGGGCGGCACATGAGAGCGCGGCCGATCGCGAGCATCTGCTGTTCCCCGCCGCTCAGGGTGCCCGCGTCCTGCTCGGAGCGCTCCTCCAGGATGGGGAAGAGCTCGTACACATCGCGCAGCGTCTCCGCCACTTCCTTCCTGTCGCGGTAACGGGTGTACGCCCCCATCATGAGGTTCTTCCTCACCGAGAGGCGGGGGAACAACTTGCGGCCCTCCGGGCAGAGGGATATCCCCCTGCGCACTATCCTGTCCGGGCTCTTCCTGCTTATGGCCTCGCCCTCGAAGAGGATCTCGCCGCGCCAGGGCCGGATGAGCCCGGAGATGGTCTTGAAGAGGGTTGATTTGCCCGCCCCGTTCGCCCCCAGCAGGCAGACGAGCTCGCCCTCCTCGATGCGCATGCTCACTCCCGCGAGGATCTGGTGTTTTCCTATGGAGCTATGGACGTCGCTCAGCTCAAGCAATGCACTCCCCCAGGTACGCCTCGATCACCGCGGGGTCCTCGCAGACCTTCCGCGGTTCGCCCTCAGCGATCTTCACCCCGAAGTTCAACACCACCATGCGGTCCGCGAGGCTCATCATCATGCGCATCTTGTGCTCGATCACGCAGACGGTGATACCCCTCTCCCTCACGCGGCCGATGAGGTCTATGATCTCGTCCGTCTCGCCCATCCCCACCCCGCCCGTGGGCTCGTCCAGGAGGAGCAGGCGCGGCTCTCCCATGAGGGCCACGCCGATGGCCAGCCTCTTCTGGGCCTCCTGGGGAATGGAGCCCGCCGGCTCGCCCGCGTACCGGCCCAGGCCGGTGAATTCCAGCACCTCCATGACCTTGGCCGTGGTCTCGTCCCTCTCTCGCCTCATGCGCGGGGTCCTGGACAGGACGTCCCCCAAGCCGGACCGGGTGCGCATGCGCCTCCCGATGACCAGGTTGACGTACACGGGAAGCTCCTCGAAGAGGGCGGTGGTTTGGAAGGTCCTGGCAATTCCTTCCCTCGCCACCCGGTATGGCCTCCAGCCGGTGATATCCCTGCCGGCGAAGAATATCTTCCCCTCGCTGGGCGGGATGGTCCCGCCGATGAGGTTGAAGAGGGTGCTCTTCCCCGCGCCGTTGGGGCCGATAATCCCCAGGATGCTTCCCTCCGGAACCTCGAAGTCCACCTTGTTCACGGCCACCAGGCCGCCGAAGAGGCGGGTAAGCCCCTGCACTTTCAAGAGCGCGGTCATCCCGCCACCTCCCCCGCCTCTCCTTTCCGGAAGCGCCCCCTGGCCCATTCCCACGCGCGTTTCACGCCCCCCGTGATGCCCATGGGGAAGAAGATGATCACCAGCAAAAGGATCAGCCCGAAGAGGAAATAGCGGAATTCCTCCACTCCCTTGATGCCGATGTTCTTCATGTAGTCCAGGAGGAAATAGAGCCCGATGGTCCCCACCACCGGCCCGGACAGGGTCGCCACCCCGCCGATGAGGAGGTAGATGAGGAGGTAGAAGGAATAGAGGTAATTGGTGATGGTGAAATCCAGTTGTCCGTTTTCCAGGGCGAGGAGGGCGCCCGCCAGGCCCACGACGAAGCAGCTTATCACGAAGGCAAGCAGTTTGTTCCGGAACGAATTGATCCCCACCGCCTCCGCCAGATCCTCGTTGCTGCGTATGGACATCAGGGTAACCCCCAGGAGGGACTTCACGATCAGGCGCATGGCCACCAGCGTCAACAACAGGAAGGCCAGCACGAAATAATATCTCGCCCAGCGCTGCGTCAGGAAGGCGGGCCGCGGCACGACCTGCCCCTGGATGCCCCCCGAGAGCCAGTTCCAGTTCTCGAATACCTTGAGGATAATGACGTTGAAGCACAGGGTGACGATGGCGAAATACGGGCCCTTGGTGCGCAGCGATGGCAGCCCCACCAGCAAACCCAAGAGCGCCGTCACCACGCAGGCCAGGGGCAGGGAGATCCAGAAATTCAGGCCCACCCGCTGCACCATGATGCCGAACGCATAAGCCCCTATGCCGAGGAAGGCGCCGTGGGCGAGGGAGGCCTGCCCGGTATATCCCAGTATGAGGTTGAGGCTGAGGGTGGCTATGGTCCAGGCCATGGCCAGGGTGAGGATGCGCACCTGGTACTTGCCCAGCAACCAGGGCAAGGCCGCCGCGATCCCCAGCAGGATCAGCAGCGCCGAGGCCTTCACGTACCTGCCGCTCTTGCCCATCTCAATCCCTGCCCTTGAAAAGCCCGGTGGGGCGCACCGCCAGTATCGCTATGAGCACCGCGAAGGCGAAGACGTCCTTGTACGCCGAGGAGACGTAGGCGATGGCCAGGGCCTCCAGCAATCCAAGGATATAACCGCCGAAGATGGCCCCCTTGATGCTCCCCAAGCCCCCGATGACCACGATCACGAAGGCCTTGAGTATGAGCACGCCCCCCATTTCCGGCGAGATGAAGGCCAGGGGCGCCATGAGCACCGCCGCCGCGGCGGCCAGGGCGGTGGCGACGGCGAAGGTGAGGGCGGAGATGCGGTTCACGTTAATCCCTACCAGGGACGCCCCCTCGCGGTCCTGGGCCACCGCCTCGATGGCCGTTCCCAGGCGGGTGCGCTTGATGAACAACTGCAGGGCCACGATGAAGAGGATGGCCCCGATTATCACGATCAGCCTCTGGACCTCCATGCTCACGCCCGCGAACTCGAGTGTTCTGTCTATGGGCTTGGGCACGCTCAGTGCCTTGGGTTGGATCCCCCGCACCAGGGTCTCGAGCATGAGGATCAGCCCGATGGCGGCGATGAAGGTGTTGATCTGCGGTTGCCCGCGCAGGGGCCGGTAAACCGCCCGCTCCACCAATATCCCGGCCAAGGCCAGGGCCACCATGCAGATGAGCAAGGCCAGCCAGTAGTTCACGTCCCACAGCACCATGACGATGTACAGCAGGTAGGCCCCTACCATATACAGGTGCCCGTGGGCGAAATGGGAGATGTCCAGGATGCCGAAGATAAGGGTGAGGCCCAGGGCGACCATGACGTACTGGCTTCCAAGTTGGATGCCTATGACCACTTGGTTCAGGAAGAAGGACAACTCGTCTCCTTAAGTCAGCAAACTGCTCCCCAGGCGGAGCTATGCCGGTAAGCCCTTGCTCCTTTATTCCTCGAGCCAGGCAGTATCGAAAAATGGCCGGTTGCCTCTTTCCGCCCCATGCCCGGAAGGATACGGGAAGGCTCCCGGTTCACGTCGCCCCAGAGGTCGCTCCACCCCGCGTGTTTTCCCTCGCGATGGTCCACCGCCTGCGCCATCCCGGCGAACGCCCTCGCAATTCCCGGCACGGAATCGCACGCGGGGAAGCCTTCTTTGGGCCTCCCCGCGCACCTGATCCTCATTCGTCCCCGTTCTTCCTAAGCTGATCCTCCGCTTACTTCTTCCACCACTCGACCATCTCCATGCCCACGAACTCGCCGTTCTCGACGATCACTGCCGTGCCGGGCATTAACAGGGCCCCGGTCTCGTCATTGATGCCCGAGTACGCCACCGGAAACTCCTCCCCGGAGGTTACGGCGGCGTTGCCCTTGGCGAAGCCTGCCCTGATGGCGGCCACGTCGTCCACGCTTCCGGCCTCCTTCATGGCGTTGACCAGTATGTGGAACCCGGTGTAGCAGATGGCGGTCTCCCAGGTGACCCTCTCCCCGTACTCGTCCTGGTATTTCTTGGCGAAGTCGCCCATGGCCGGCCAGTTCTCGGCTCCCAGCTCAACGGGGAGGACGCCAATGCACCCCTCCAGTTTCTCCATGCCCGTCTTGTCCGCGATATCGTCCAGCTTGGCCTGGTCGATGACGATGAACCCTCCCTTGAAACCGAGGCTGCGCGCCTGCTCGATGACCAGCGCCGTGGGATCGGAGGGCCCACCGCAGAAGATCACGTCCGGGTTGGCGGCGAGCACCGTGGTGAGGTAGGGCGTGAAGTCCGATTCGGTGTAGTAGCTTGCCGGTGCCTCGGCCACCACCGTGCCGCCCGCCTTGGTCCACGCGTCCTTCATGGTCTTGCCCCACAGGTCACCGTACGCACCCGTGGTCTGGAGCATCCCCATATTCTTCCATCCCTTGCCCATGGCCATCTTGATCCATTCCCCGACGTACACCGAGAAGGGCGGTGGCAGGGTGACCATGTACTTGTTGGGCGCCTGCGCGTACAGGGGCACGCTGGTGTAAGCCATGATGAGGAACTCCTCGCCCGCCGTCTGGTTGATGCCCATGAGGGACTGGATGGTGTTGGCAGTGGGGTCCCATACGATCTTGATGTCCTTCTCCAGCACGAAGTTCTGCGCGTTGGAGAGCGCCGATTCCGGCACCATCTCATCGTCCGAGGCAAGAAGCTCGAAGACGTAGGTGGTGTCCCCGATGGTCACGCCGCCCTTGGCGTTGACCTCGTCGATGGCCATGTCCAGTCCGGCCTTGATGTCCTCGCCGTATCCAGCACCGATGCCGCTCAATGGCGCGGTCAGGCCTATCCTCACCGTTACCTTCCCGCTTTCCTTCTCGCCGCACCCGGCGAAGGCGAGGGTCACCATCATCAAGGCCACCACCAGAATGATCGCCGTTTTTATACGCATGCTCCTTTCCCCCCTTGAATCTCGATTTTCCGCCACACAAGCAACCCGAGCCCGCCAAGACGCGAACCGTACGAGCCCGTTTCGGCCAAGCGTATAGCCGCGACCCGGGTGAGGTCCCCGTGGATGGCGCATGTGCTTTGAAGCGCCAAGGCCGACAACAGCTGGACGGAATCCTTTGAAGCGAATCGCGGTTTGTTCCCGGAATCCCTGGGCTGCGTTCCTGGAGCGATTTCTGGTCTTTACGGTGCCGTGAATGGTGCTGCCGGGTTGTCACCCGTTACGCCCCACTTCCTTACGGCATCACCCCCCTTGTTGACCATAGACTCCCTTGTCATCCAAACTTCACAAGCCAGGGAAAAACACTTATTAAGCGCTTGCACACAGTATAACAGCATGCCCAACGGCCATCAAACCGTCCTTCCGCTCCCCCCGCCGCATTCCCGCGCAGGGTATCGCCCGGCTGAACCGGGTTCTCCGAGTTGACCTTCCGTTCCCCAAGGACAAGCCTTTCCGTCCGTCTCGGGCTCGCGCCGTACCGGAGCGCCGCGGCTAGTTACCTAGGAATGAACATCCGCTCGATATATGTATTCTCCAAGATGCCGCGCCAACCCTTCATGGCGGAGGCCAAGCGCAAGGAATGGCGATCGCCTTTCCCGCCGGCTACTCTCCTAGGGTCAAGGGGCATGCCGGAGGATGGGCATGTTGATGCGTTCTTCTATTTGGACCGCAGGTGGCGCTTAGGGCAAACGGCGCATGCTGAAGGTGCCGCGCTGGGCGTAAGGCGAATACGCCTCCCCCTGGGGCTCGGCCACGAATTCCCCCGTGATCTCGGTGAATCCCTTCCCCACCTGCCCCACCAGGTAGATCTCCGCTGGCACCGCGCTCTGGGAGGCGGCGAGCTTCACCATGACCAGCATGCCCGCCGCGAAGGAAGCGGTCCCCGCCTCGTACACGTACTCGCTCTCCTTTATGACGAAGACCTGCTCATACTCGGGAGGCGTGGCTATCTTCCCGTTCTCCTCCAGCCTGATATGGCAGTTGGTGATACCGTAGGCGGATCCGGACATGTCAAGTATCCAGTCTCCAAGGATGCTGTCGTGAACCTGTGCCGGCGGCGGTTCATCCCCTCCCCCGGTCGGGTCGGGGAATTCAACCACCAGGCCGGGAGAGTCCCCGCCCGGCGTGGGACTGGGAGTGTTGGGTGAGGTTGCGCTTCCTTCCTTTCCGCCGCTTTGCCCGGACTCCGAGTCGGCTCCCGACTGTCCTTCATCCTGCCCTGGTTCGATGCCGTTTTGCGGCTGGTCAACCCCATACCCGGCGTCCGTTCCGGTCAGCCCGCTAAGGCCAGTTTCGCCCTGCCGCGCCCCGGCTGCGACGTTCTCCTCACCGTGCCTCGCGGGCAGATACCACATGAGCGCAACCGCCAGGACGATGGAAAGAGAAGCGGCCAGGAAAAAAACCCAAGTCCTTCTTCCCCTCCAGCGCCCTGTGAAAGTGAACCGCCCTGACATTTCCTGCTGCATTTTCTCCCAACCTCACGCCATCTGTGCTCCGTTACCTGGACGATCCTTCTTGATCTCTTCCAGTATCTTCTCCGCAAGCTTCTGTAAACGCTCTTTCAGCACGCGCGCGTCAAGCTCCCGCAACATCCGCACCGGCCATCTCGATATCTCATCCGGGAATTCCCTGGTCTTCCCCAGGGCCACCGCCATCCAGTAGAGGTCAAATCCAGGATCTTTCTTTGCCGCGGCGCGCGATAGTTTCCATATATCCTCGCTTTCCAGGATGAAAAAAAGGTCCACGGCGTCCCTCGGCTCAACTCTTCCGTAAAAAGCCAGCAGCTTGTCGGTCACGAGGTCTTCATAATCGTTTACCTTTACGCCCAGATCGGAATCAACTGGGTTCGCGAACCTGAAAGGCGAGTCGTAGGCGAGTTGGAGCCTTGTTTCCTCTCCTTTCATCCCGATCTCGTACTCCACGAAGGATTCGAGGCGCCTCACGACCTTGACGTTGAAATCTCCCTTAAGCGCCCGCTCAAGAACGCGGGAGAAAGGGAGAACAAGGCCTTCTTCGGCCGTGAACATATCGAGGTCGAAGGACTTGCGGTGAGCGAGATAGAAATCCGCCAACGCCGTACCCCCGCCCAAGTAGAAGCATCTGGAATCGGCGGTCGCGGAAAAGACCTCGAGGATTCTCTTCTGGAGATCGGTTACGATGCCCTTACTTCTCAGCATCGAAGTAGCCTTTCCACAGGTCGACGATATCCCTCGGCAGATCGAGCTGCGGCAAGAGGGTTTCGATCTCGTCCCAGTCAAGGGCGGCTATGTCCTCCGCCCTGCCGTGGGAGAGCACCTGTTTCAGGTACCATTTCCTTTGAAAGGGATCCTGGAGGTCCACCTCGTCCGTTGACCATACGATATATCTCTTGGGGCGCATCATACCGGACCTTTGTACCAGGCGGCTTCCCGCAAACACGGATAAGCCCTCAAGCAACACCAATAACCTTACAATCAATTCCAATTATATATTCAGGGCCCTTCGCCATAAAGCAAAGGGGAGGCTCACCTGCTTCGCGAAAAAGGGACGGCCAAGATCGTCCAAGCCGGGCAACCGGGATCCTTAAGAAACAGGGTATCGATTATCGCGCGTTATAGGCATCCGTAGCCATCTCGCTATTTTCATTGTCCACCATGCGCGGCTTTTCGATATGCGGCAGCCCTGCCCCTGCTTCGCACGGTCCATGGTTCAATCTATGTCCGCCAGCCTCTTGACGTACTTGACTTTTTCTTCCAGGTCGGCCAGGCGGTAGATCATGATGCGCTGCGCCTGGGGAGATCCGGCTCCGTGCACGCTCTCGGTGAGGTAGGCGGCGGCGCCGCAGCCCATGGTCATGTTCTCGATGAACTTGAGCACCTTGACGCGGTCCAGGGTGGGGATGTCCGCGGAGCCCTTGAGATACTTCTCGAGATACGGCGCCACCTCGGGGTTCTCGAAGTCCTTCTGGGAGGGCATGGTGACCACCAGGCCGCCGGCGATGTCCTGCAGCAGTCGCGAGATCTCGAAGGGGAAACGGGTGACGTTGTGCTTGCAGATATTGGCGAGGAGCACGTCCACCAGGTAGCAACCCGACGGCGTGGCCTCCCCCCGCGCCGAGCAGGCGATGCCGCAAGAGAAGAGGGTTTCGTTAAGGTGGATCATCTCGGTTATCTTGTCCCTGACGTGGCTTACGCGGTCCACGCCTGCGTAGAAGGCCGCGAGCTGCGCGGCTCCCACCAGCACGTCGCCCACGCCCACCTTGCATCCGCCGTAGCTCTGGCGGTGGTACGCGGCGAAACGTTCCACGACCTTGCCGCTCTGCTCGTGCTCCCCGCACATGAACACCCGCTCCCAGGGAACGAAGACGTCGTCGAAGACCACCAGCGCCTCCTGGCTTCCGTACCTGGGGTTGCCCACGTCCAAGGGGCTTCCCTCCAGCTTGCGGGTGTCGGAGGGCTGGCGGCCGAGGATGAAGGTGATGCCCTCGGCGTCGGCGGGGACGGCGAAGGACACGGCGTAGTCGGCCTCGTTCTCGCGCATGGCGGTGGTGGGCATGACCAGGATCTCATGTGAGTTTATGGAGCCCGTCTGGTGGGCCTTGGCGCCGCGCACCACGATGCCGTCGCTCCGGCGCTCCACCACGCGCACGAACATGTCGGGGTCCGCCTGGTCGGCGGGGCGCAGGGAGCGATCGCCCTTGACGTCGGTCATGGCCCCGTCCACCACCAGGTTCTCGGACTGGATGTAACGGATGTATTCCTTGAGCCTGTCATGGTATTCCGTGCCGCAGGCCTGGTCGCACTCGTAGGTGACGGAGTAGAGGGCGTTGATGCCGTCCATGCCCACGCAGCGCTGGAAGCAGGTGGAGGTGCGCCGGCCCAGCAGCCGCTGCATGAGCACCTTGTTCACCAGGTCCTCGGTGGACTGGTGGATGTGGGTGAAACGGCTGACGCGTTCGCCGGTGAGGTGCGACTTAACGAAGAGCAGCTCCTCCGCCTCAGGCTCCTGCCCCAGGTCGTAGGTCTCGGCCACCGCGTTCATGGAAGGCCTGATCATGGGGTGGTCGACGGGGTTCTCCACCCTTTCCCCCATGACGTAGATCCTGCGCTCCAGCCCGCGCAGGCTCTCGAAATACGCTTCCGGGCTGTCTATCCTCATCCTCATCATCCCCTTCCGAAAAAGTCGTGCTCCCTCTCGCGAAGTTACCATCCAGGATAAAAGTCTAACTTAAAAGCGGAGCGGCGGAAAATAACGGCGATCATCCCGCAAGCCGAAACGGGCGACCTTCAAGGAGCCTTCCCGGCAGCGACCCCGTTTCCCGGCACGAACTCCGGACCGTCTCGGGAGCGCATAACGGTGAGCGTCATCCAGCGGACCGAGGAACCGCGTGCATCAACTGGGCATCGGGCAAAGGCGGCTCCCCAATGCCCGGTCTTGACCTCACGCGTCCTCGGTGCTATATATTTCATATATTGAACTATTAGGGGGAGCCATGGACCGCGACAGGATATTCTCCTACCTCCCGGAGATCGAGAGGCTTTACACCCTCTTCGACTACACCACCACCCTGTGGGAGGCCAAGGAGCTGTCCTTGTATCACGTGGACAAGGTGGAGTTCTACCTCCTGCTCATCATGCGCTTCCGAGAGGACCTGCGCATGAAGGACATGGCGGAGCTGCTCTCGCTGAACAACTCCACCCTGACCCAGGTGGCGAACCGCTGCGAGAGAAAGGGCCTTATCAAGAGGGAAAAAGGCAAGGAAGACCGCCGGGAGACCATCCTCAAGTTCACCCCCAAGGGCAGGAAGCTGATCAACAGCATCGTCAGCCACCGCCAGGCGCTGTTCTTCCCGGTATGGGAGAAGGTGAGCGACGAGGACATCAAGGGTTTCCTCAACGTGTTGCGCACGGTGGTGGAGACGCTCGAGGACCGGGTGGCGTTGTTGGAGCGCCTCAAGCGGCCATGGTGAGCGCGTAGGACGGAGGGTATAAATTAGTGCATATCGTGAATTATATATCGTAGGTGGCATACGGAAACGCAGGGCATGTTCTCGGTTGGGAAGGTTGAAAAACGCCGGCTGAGGCACGTGGGCCCGTCACCCACGCGCCACGGTGAAGGACCCACCTTGGAGGCGCTCGCGAGAACGCTTCCGGCGTAAAAGAGGGGACGGCTGGTTCCGGTTGGGGCGAAACCCGTGGCCTTTTCGCAGACCTCGCGACCGGAAAGCGAAGGAAAGGGGGAAGGACCATGAAAGCGGCTGTCTGGCACGCGCAGCGCGACATGAGGATCGAGGACATCCCGGAGCCGGAGGTGGGCCCGGAGGACGTGAAGATCAAGGTGGCCTACGCGGGCATCTGCCACACCGACGTCTTCGAGTACCTCTACGGCCCGCAGACGGTGTTCAACCCGCCGCTGGCCCTTGGGCACGAGTTCAGCGGCGTGGTGGAGGAGGTGGGCGAGGCGGTGACCGGCCTGGCCAAGGGCGACCCGGTGACCGGCCTTCCCTATTACCCCTGTTGGGAATGCACCTACTGCAAGCAGGACCTTTGGAACCTGTGCCCGGGCGCCCGGGCCCACGGCATGCACATCCACGGCGCCTTCGCGGAGTACGTGCCCCTGCACTACAAGGGGGTATACAAGCTCCCCGAGGGGGTGAGCCTGGAGGAGGCCGCCACCGTGGAGCCCACTTCGGTGGTCTACCGTGCCGTGAAGCGCTCGGGGCTGCAGCCGGGGGAGAGCGTGCACGTGGTGGGGGCAGGGCCGGTGGGGCTGCTGCTGACCAACGTAGCCAGGTACAAGGGGGCGTCAAGGATTGTAGTCAGCGAGCCCCTGGAGGCGCGGCGCGAGAAGGCGCTGGAGATGGGAGCCACCCACGTCATCAACCCTGAGACGGAGGACGTCCTGGGCAGGGTGTACGAGATCTGCGACGGCGTGGGCGCGCACGTGAGCTTCGACTGCGTGGGCAGCGCGGCCACCCTGGACACCGCCGTCTACGGCACGCGCCGCAACGGCCGCGTGGGCATCCTGGGCTTCGGCTTCTACGAGTCGCCCACCTATCCCCTCATGTTGCTGGCGGCCTTCGCCGCCGAGTACACCTACTTCGCCACCCTGGGCTACAACGTGGAGATGAAGGAAGTGGTGGACCTGGTGGGCAAGGGGGAGCTGCACCCGGGCCAAGTGGTGAGCGACGTCATCCCCTTCGACGATATCGTCGACTTCTTCGACCACTTCGAGGAGAACCGTCGCAACCACCTCAAGGTGCTGCTCAAGATGGGGTAGGTGGTGGCGGTGACCCAGGTAGCTTCATGCGGCAACCGTTCAGGACGGCACCGGCCCTGGGCGACTGGATAGGGAGGTGGTGGCGTTGACCCTTAAGGAGCTGCTCAAATCGCGGGCGGCGGAGGCGGGCGACCGCCCGGCGGTGATCTACAGGGACGAGCCCATATCCTACCGGGAGCTCGAGGCCCGGGTGACGCGCTTCGCCAACGCCCTGGCGGACCTGGGCGTGGGGCGCGACGACAAGGTGGCCATCATGCTCAACAACTGCCCCGAGTTCATCGTGGCCTTCTTCGCCTGCTCATACCTGGGGGCGGTGGCGGTGCCGGTGAATATCTTCTACAAGGAGCGCGAGCTGGAGTTCCTGCTGCGCGACTCGGACGCCGTGGCCCTGGTGGCCACCCCCGCATTCGCGGAGTTCTTCACCAAGATAGAGGAGAGGCCGCCCCTCTTCCGGCACCTCATCGTGACCGGGTCATACCCCGAGGGGATGTTGTTCCAGGATCTGGAAGAAGGCGCGTCAAGCGCGCCGGCGGAGGCGGCGGTGAGCGAGGACGACGTGGCGGAGATCCTCTACACCTCCGGGACCACCGGTGTACCCAAGGGGACCATGCTCACCCAGGGCAACCTTTTCTTTCACGCCGACGCCATCATCCAGGTCCTGGAGCTGGCGGAGGACGACCGCGCCCTCATGGTGGTGCCCATGTTCCACGGCTACGGCATCACCGTCATGCTCTGCTGCTTCCGGGTGGGGACCTGTTTCGTCCTCCTCGACCCCTTCAACCCCGTGGAGGTCTTCCAGGCCGTGGAGAGGCACCGCGTCACCTTCCTGCCCATGGTGGTGGCCATGTATTTCATGCTCTACCACCACCCCGACCGCGAAAAGTACGACCTCTCCTCCCTGCGCATCGGCATCTCCGGGGCCTCGGCCATGCCCGCGCAGCTCATGAAGGACGCCTCCGAGGCCTTCGGGATCAAGATCCTCGAGGCCTGGGGGCTCACGGAATGCTCCGCCTCGGCCACCATACAGCGCATGAACATGCCCTACAAGGAGGGGAGCGTGGGCCTCGCCCACCCCGGGGTGGAGGTGGGGGTGATGGACGACGAGGGCAATCTCCTCGGCCCCAACCAGGTAGGCGAGCTGGTCATCCGGGGACCCCTGGTGATGAAGGGGTACTACAAGCGCCCCGAGGAGACGGCGGAGGCGCTGCGCGGCGGCTGGCTGCACTCCGGGGACATGGGGTACCACGACGAGGACGGCTACTTCTTCATGGTCGACCGCAAGAAGGAGATGGTGAACGTGGGGGGCGAGAAGGTCTTCCCCCGCGAGGTGGAGGAGCTCATGTACACCCACCCCGCCATCGCCGAGGCGGCCCTGGTGCCCCAGCCCGACGCCCGGCTGGGGGAGATACCGGTGGCGGTGGTGGCGCTCAAGCCCGGCGCTTCCCTCACGGAAAGCGAGCTGGTGGAGTTTCTCTCCGGCAAGCTGGCCCGCTTCAAGGTGCCGCGCCGCGTGGTGATCATGGAGAGCCTGCCGCGCAACCCCATCGGCAAGATCGTCAAGAAGGAACTGGTGCGCATGCTGCAAGAAGAGACGAGCTACTAGTTGATGAAGTCTTGTTGCTGTCGCCGCCCGGATTCTCCTCTGCCGGTTCGACCGCTGGAACGCGGAGGAATCCATGGATACAAGCGCAGCGCCAATATCTCTCCAGGCAGTAAACGCCTGACCGACCAGGAAAGGATGAAAGCGATGCAGAGGCTGGTCGAGATAGCGAGGGATCCCCACGGCGCCCTGAGGGAAGCGGCGCGTGAGGGAAAGGGGGTCGTGGGGTACTTCTGCTCCTACGTGCCGGTGGAGCTCATCCACGCCGCGGGGTTCACGCCGGTGCGCATGCTCCAGGGCCCTCCCCCCGGCGAGGTGGCCGGCAGGTACATGCAGCCCTTCTGCTGCTCCTTCGCCCGCAGCCTCCTGGAGGGCCTGGGCGACGGCACCTACGCCTACCTCTCCGCCGTGGTCATGCCCCACACCTGCGACACCATCCGCAACCTCTCCGACCTGGTGGAGACGGCCGCCCCGGGGACGCGCGTGATGCGGCTGATGGTCCCCACCGTCACCCACACCGCCGAGGCGGCGGATTTCATGCTCGCGGAGACGGAAGCCTTGAAGGAGGCGCTCGAGGACCTCGCCGGGGAGGAGCTGGACAGGGAGAGGCTGTTCCAGAGCATCCGCCTCTACAACCGCTGCCGCGATGCCCTTGCCGGGCTCAAGGGAAGCGGGCTGGGCAACCGCGCCCTCTACGCCGCCTACCTCGCCTTCCAGCTCATGGACCCGGAGGAGTTCCTCGCCCTGGCATCCTCGCTTTCCCGCGGACCCGCGGACAGGGATGCGAGAGCCAGGGAAGCGGGCAGCGCGGAAAGCGGGGGCGCCGGGGTGGCCCTGGTGGGGGGGCCGGTGCCGCAGCTCGAGGTCTTCGACCTGCTGCAGGAGTACGGACTCGAGGTGGTCTGGGACGACCTGTGCACCGGCTCCCGCTTCGCCGCGGGGGCGGTGCGTGAGAACGGGGACCCGCTGCGCGCCTTGGCCGAGCGTTACCTGGGGCGGCGCCCCTGCCCCACCAAGCGAGATCCGGACAACCGCCGCGAGGAGGAGCTCGTGAAGGGGGTCGCGGCTGGCGGCGCGCGGGGGGTTGTCTTCCTCCAGCAGGCGTTCTGCGAGTTCCACTCCTTCGACTACCCGGGGCTGAAGAAAAGGCTTGACGCCGAGGGCATACCCTCGGTGCGGCTGGACCTGGAGCATCCCTTCGCGCCCACCGGCCAGATGCGCACGCGCCTGCAAGCCCTCTCCGAGATGATGGGCGAGGGGAGGTGAAAAAGGTGGCCGGAAGGCTGAAGCTGCCCTGCGAGGGGACCATGAAGGAGGCGATGACCGCCTATTACACCGAGGCCTTTACCTCCGACAGGCCCAAGGCCTGGGTCACCTCGGGGGCCCCGGTGGAGCTGCTGCTGGCGGCGGACGTCATCCCCATCTTCCCCGAGAACTACGGCGCCATGATCGGGGCGCAGCGCCTGGGAGGGGACCTGTGCTCCGCCGCCGGGGACCTGGGCTTCGACGACTGCGTGTGCTCCTACGCCCGCTGCACCATCGCCTCCACGGAGCGGGGCGAGGGGCCGCTGGGGGCGCTGCCCGCCCCCGACCTCCTGCTCGCCTGCAACAACGGCTGCGGCACCATGTTCAAGTGGTACGAGGTGCTCAGCCGGCGCTTCGGCGTGCCCCTGCTCTTCTTCGACACCCCCTACTGCGACGGGGAGCCCACCCCGCGGGACAGGGAATACCTGGTGCGCCAGCTGGAGCGCATCATCGCGGAGCTGGGGGACATCCTGGGACGGGAGGTGGACCGCAACCGCCTTTGGGAGACCCTGCGGCTCTCCAGCGACACCGCCAGGCTTTGGACCGGGATCCAGGAGCTGCGCAAGGCCCGTCCCTGCCCACTGAACTCGCCGGACATGTTCCTGCACATGGCGCTCATCGTCACCCTGCGGGGAACGGAGATCGCTTACAATTATTACCAGGAGATGCTCGCGCAGGTGCGGGAGCGGGTGGAAGCGGGGATTGGCGCGGTGGAGGGCGAGCGCTACCGCCTGCTCTGGGACCACATCCCGCCCTGGTACGCCCTGCGCGACTTCTTCGGCTTCTGCGCCGAGCTGGGCGCCTGCTTCGCCGTGGACACCTACACCAACGTCTGGCAGGGCGAGTTCGACCCCGACCATCCCCTGGAGAGCCTGGCGGAATGCTACCAGAAGGTCATGCCCAACCTGCGCCTGCCCTGGCGGGCGGCCATGTACGTGGACTACATAAGGGACTACGCCATCGACGGCTTCGTCATCCACTCCAACCACTCCTGCAAGAGCTACTGCCTGGGGGAGTACGAGATTGCGCGGCGCGTCACCGCGGAGACAGGGGTGCGCGGGGTCATCCTGGAGGCGGACATGGTGGACCCAAAGTTCTACTCCGAGGCGCAGGTGAAACAGATGATGGCGGCTTTTCTCGAGTCGCTGGACTGAAGGGTTAATGGTGAATGGGGCCAGGTCTTGCTATTTGCATGCTCTGGTGTGTTTGCTGGATTGCGGATAGCCCAAGCGCCACAACCGGGATCCTTAAGCCGCCTACCATTTTATGGCATGAAAAAGCAAGGCTTGTCCGCTGGGAAGGAGGTTGACAGATGGAGTATGAGACCCTCTTGTACGAGGTCGATGGGCCTGTGGGGACCCTCACCCTCAACCGCCCCAAATCGGTCAATGCCGTGAACCGGCGCATGATGGAGGAGCTCATCGACTTCTGGGAACGGCGTCAGCAGGATTTCGACACCAGCGTGATCATCCTCACCGGGGCGGGGGAGAAGGGCTTCTGCGCCGGCTTCGACATGAAGGACGCCACCGAGGGCTACTCGCAGGAGGGCCTGACCCCCGAGAACATCTACCGCAAGCAGAGCAGGTTCTCGGGCATCCTCAAGCTCATGCGCACCTGCCCCCAGCCCATCATCGCCGCCGTGCACGGCTACTCCATGGGCGCCGGCATGTCCTTTGCCATGGCCTCGGACATCCGCATCGCCAGCCGCGACGCGGTGTTCTGCGCCGCCTACATCAACATCGGGGTGGGCGGGGCGGACTTGGCCTCGAGCTACCTGCTGTGGCGCCTGGTGGGCTTCGGCAAGGCGGCGGAGATGTGCTACACCGGCGACCGCGTCCCCGCCGAGGAGGCCTGGCGCATCGGGCTGGCGGACCGCCTCTGCGAGCGGGAGGAGCTCCTGGAGCAGGCGGGAGCCCTGGCCCGGAACCTGGCCTACAAGAGCCCTTTCGCGCTGCACCTGACCAAGGAGGCCCTCAACGCCGGGCTCAACGCCTCCTCCATGGACGAGGCCCTGATGATGGAGAACCGCAACCAGTCCTATATGCTCACCATGCAGCTCATGAAGTACCTGGAGCAGCAGTCCCAGGGCGGATAGGAAGCCGGTTCAACTCTCCTGGGATCCCGCCTTGCGGAACAGCTGCTCCGCGGGGCAGCCCAGCTCCCGCTGTCTGCAGTGCCTGCAAGCGAGCGAGTTGCGCACCGCGCCGCTTCCCGCGGTCGCGAGAAGGAGCACGCTGATCATCGCGACCAGTACCGTCCACGAGAAACCCCGCACCAGGACGATGATGCCGGCGATGATGGGAACCAGGCCGACCAGGATATCCGGTATCATGCTCAACCAGGTGATTCTTTTCCCGCTGAAGCGCCCGGGGTCGCCCCGCTTGAAGAATAGCGCGCTCAGCCTGCCCTTCCCGAAGGCGCAGGCCTTGCCGTAGTAATAGCAGTGGACGCAGTGGCCTCCGAGGAGCCTGATCTCCAGAACCAGGAGATAGACGAGGTATATCGCCATCCATATCCATCCGAGCTGATATACGATAAACGCTCCCAGACCGTATATGGCCTGGGAGACCAGGTTGCAGAGGGCGACCGCCCACCAGGGGTAGTTCTCGTAGCACTCGCCGGTTTCCATGCCCACCCAAAACCTCCCTTGCCCTGCCTTTCCCTTCATGCGCGCCACCGCGTACATGTTACCATCGGATGGCCCGGGGGAAGACCATCGGCTCGTGCGGACCGGGTTCGGCTCGGCATGCAAAGCCGCGCCGTTCAAAGGTGTTCGCCTTCTCACGGATGAATATATGGATTGGAGTCCGATATGATCGCCCGTCAACACGCATGGGAGGGATACCATGGAGGAGACAGCCGCCGTGGACACACGGGGCCGCGCTTCCCTGGCCGCCGTCTGGAAGGGGATGCCCCGCTCCCATCAGGCGATGGTGGCCCTGGTGCCGCTGTTTATCCTCTCGGCCGCTGTGGTACACATCATAGCCTGGGCCAGGCACGAGGCGCCCCTGGCCATCGCGTTCGTCGCTATAGCCATGCTATCCATGCTCGCCGTCTGCGTCTGGCACGCCGTGGTGGTGAAGGGCACGAAGCAGGCGGTGGCCTTTTTCGTCATCTGCATCCTCATCGGCTGGTCGTGCGAGTTCATCGGGCACAACTACGGCTGGTTCTTCGGCCGCTACAACTACACCAGGACCCTGGGCCCGGCCATCGGCGGCGTCCCCATCCTCATCTCCATAACCTGGTCCTTCATCGTCTACTCCGCCTTCATGCTCGTCGACTGGCTGATCGGCGGCGGGGGGGAGGTCCGCGTCCGCACCTGGTGGGGCAAGGCCCTGTGGTCGGCCCTGGTCGCCTCCGCCACCGCCACCCTGGTGTGCGCCTGGGACATGATGGTCGATCCCATGGCCACCTCCGGCGTATGGTGGACGGCGGCCGGCAAGGACCCCTGGTGGTACTGGTTCTACGGGGGGCCCTACCTGAAAGAGATACCGGGCAAGCCGGGCCTGGGCCTGCCTGGGGTGCCTGTCGGCAACTTCGTGGGCTGGTGGCTGGCGCCGTTCTTCATGGTCCTCGTCTTCATGCTCTTCTTCCAGAAGCCCAACCGCGTGAAGGACGGCCTGCTGGAGACGGTACCGCTGCTCGTCTATGCCTATATCTTCCTCATCGTGGTGGTTATAGTACTGGAGATGAACTGGACCTATGACGGTATGAACCAGGTGGCGCTCATCGGCTTCTTCACCATGATGCCGGTGATCCTGGTGTCGGTGCTGAAGCTCGCCCGTGAATACACCTGAAAGGGAGGAGGATGGCTGATGGACCTGGTGGAGAAACTGGACCACGTGGCGTTCGCGGTGAGGGACAAGCACCGGGCGGCCAACTACCTCACCAACGTGCTGGGGGCCAAGGAGGTCTTCGACATGGAGTGGGGCGGCTTCCGCTTCACCACCTTCCTCATGGGCTCCGGCAGCATGCTGGAGCTGGTGTACTCCGACGACCCCGGCAACTTTGTCAACCGCTTCATTGAGAAGCGCGGCGAGGGGATCCACCACCTCACCTTCAAGGTGCGCGACATCGAGGAGATGGTGGAGCACCTGCGCTCCCGCGGGCTAAACCCCTTCGACATCAACACCTCCAACGAGCTGTGGAAGGAGTGCTACGTCCACCCGCGCGAAGCCCTGGGGACCCTCATCCAGTTCGCGGAGTTCCCCGAGGAGGAATGGATCAAGATCTGGGAGCAGTCGAGAAAATAGCCCGCTTAAATATTCCTTTTGTCCTAAACCGTTTGGATCACATAGATAAAGATCTGGGAGCAGTCAGGAAATAATCCTCCCGATTGGTTCCGCGGAACCGTTTACCTATCCGAGGATGGGCCAATAAGGGGATCGGTCTGAAAAAGCCCGCCCCCTTCAGCAGATGCGGGGGAAGTGCTCGCCGGAAGGCATGCGCATAAGGCGGGATTGGCCTAGTTAACGACTTCGAATAGCTCCATAGGCCCTTTCTTCAGGGAAATTACTTCACAACCTTCCCGGCCAGGTGCTTCATCGCCCCATTGGAACCATCCGGTACGTTTGTGCCGAGCGAAAAGCTCCAGGTAGGGTCCGGGGCTGCAGCGCTCGATGATATCGTAAAGCTCATCCGGCTTTCTGGAGTGCTCGCGTTTCCTGCTGCGAATGATGTTCACTTGTGTTCTTCCCGGCTTCGCGGTTCTCAGGTTGCCCCGCACGCCGAAAAGAACCAGTTCCGTGACGTTACGGAAATAGAACCCGACGCCACGTCCATCAGGGCCGCCGTCCTTGCGGATCTTGTACCACACGAGATTGGTTTTATATGTGAATCCCCAGCTCTTCATGACCTCGAGCCCCTCGAGTATCAGGGCGTTCGGTACCCATAGGTATAGATGGCTCTGGGGTGCCGAAATGCGCGAGACGGGCAATTCCATGATCTCCCTCAGGGACATGGTCGAATATCTCTTCAGCCTTTTATGCTCAGGCGCCATCTTTCCGGTCCTGTTCATGAATTGCCATGGAGGATCGGCCAGGATGGTGCCGAATCTGCTCTCTCCCAGTTCGATCAAGTCGCTCACGGCGCCGCTGCCAGATACGCCCGTTTCTAGATTCTCAATCCTCAACGTATAACCTCCTGGAGATACCAAATACCAGTATTGGGCATCCTCCACCACCTCCACCTTCGATGCGTGGCAGCAATTTACTCATATGCGTCGTCGATGCTCCGTATGAAGCTCCTTTGCCCAGCCCATCGAAGACCTCCTGCAGCTCATCACATCTGGTTATTATTATACCGACGCTGATGACACGCAGCTCGAACAAGAGGCGGAAGTTGTTCAGATCCCGATCATAAAACGGGTCCTTGTTGTTCCACTCTATTTCTATTGCCACCCTATTCTTGTAGCAATCAACCTTATGGGTTGGTGATAGCATCTCCACTTTATCGACGACCATCCTGGTATCAAAGCCTTTTTCCCTCCAGCCTCTTTCCGCGAACATGCTGTTAAACTTGTCCGATATGGGAGAGAGGCGCCCGCCGGGCCTCATGATGTCGCTGCGTAGGAGGCGGAAGCTGGAGAGTACATCCATGACATCTTTCCATTCAGATGGAAAATCCTGGCTCAGGATTGCGCACGCGTGTTTCCACTCATGTATCTCGTAGTGTGAGCGGATGAACTTCGGTATGAGGTCGATAGATACCGCTTTCCTCCATCGCTGGTGACTGCTGAGCCAAGGCCTTTTTCACAAAGAGTCTTAGTAGATTTTTCGTCTTCTGCCTCCTGATCCCTTGTGTCAGGGAGAACCTTTGTAGGGTCGTATAACAGTGATACAAATAGCGGTGAACCAATATTCAGCAGATACGGGGGAAGTGCTCGCCGGAAGGCATACGCAGAAGGCGGTGGGAGCCCAAGGGGGTGAGCAGGCTCACCTCTCCCGCGCGCCCCTCGGCCACCCTGCCGACGGCCGCGGCCTCCGCCCCCAGCGGGTGGGCGCGCATGGCGGCGAGCACCGCGGGAGCCGCCTCCTCCGCCACCGCCGCCAGCAGCTTCCCCTCGTTGGCCAGAAGGAAGGGGTCGAGGCCGAGCAGCTCGCAGAAGGCGCGCACGCCGTCCCTCACCGGGACGTCCCCCTCCGACACCTCCAGGGCGACCCCGGAAGCCGTGGCCATCTCCTTGAGGGAGGCGGCAAGCCCCCCGCGCGTGGGGTCGCGCATGGCATGCACGCCTCCCGCCTCCAGCATGGCCTCCACCAGGCCGTTGAGGGGAGCGCAGTCGGACTCCACCTCCACCCGGAAGTCGAGACCCTCCCTGCGGCTGAGCACGGCCGTCTCGTGGTCGCCCACGCAGCCGCTCAAGAGGAGGACGTCGCCGGGGCGGGCGCCCGAGATGGAGACCTCGCGCCCGGCGGGGATGACGCCGATGCCGGAGGTGTTTATATACATCCCGTCGGCGGCGCCCCTCTCCACCACCTTGGTGTCGCCGGCCACCACCGCAACCCCGGCCTCCGCCGCCCAGCGGCCCAGGGAGGCCAGCGCCTCTCGCAGCGTCTCAAGGGGGAGCCCCTCCTCCAGGATGAGGCCGACGGTGAGGTAGAGCGGCCTAGCGCCACGCATGGAGAGGTCGTTCACGGTGCCGCACACCGCCAGCTTGCCGATGTCTCCGCCGGGAAAGATCATGGGCTTGACCACGAAGGAATCCGTGGTGTACGCGATCTTTCCCCCGGCTTCCATTTCCGGCAGGGAAAGGGCGGCGGCGTCCTCAGCCTCGAGCGGCGTCCCGCCGCCCAAGGCCGGGAAAACCACTTCCTCCAGCAGCTCCAGCATGCGGGACCCTCCCCCGCCGTGGGCCATGTTCACGACCTTCTCAACCAAGGCTTCCTCCGCTCATCGCTTTCTCGGGATCCTTTCCGGGCGCCTTCCGTAAAGAGACTCCCTCCTGTTCCGTAGGCCAAGTCGATAGGCTTTCCGGGCCTATCATCGCCCATCCTCTCCCTACCCCATGATCCTCCCAATTCATTTGCGCTTCATAGAGCGCGCCGACGCGAACCACGGCGGGCGGCCAACCTGGACTATCCCTCCCCCTCCCGGAAGTCGTAGAGGTAGTAGGAGGCGCAGGTCCCCTCGGTGGAAACCATGCACGGGCCCACCGGGCTCTCCGGGGTGCAGGCGCGCGCGAAGAGGGGGCAGTCCATGGGCTTGATCTTGCCGCAGAGGACGTCGCCGCAGCGGCATCCCCTGTCCCCGGCGGGCGCCGGAGCCTCCACTTCCCACGCGCCGGCGTCGTGGAGGCGGAACTCCTCCCGCAACGCCAGTCCGCTCGCGGGGATGGTTCCCAGGCCCCGCCACTCCGCGTCCACGGGAGCGAAGACCTCCTCCATGACCGCCCGGGCCTTGGGGTTCCCCTCCTCCCTCACGGCGCGGGTATACTCGATGGCCACTGAGGCCTTTTTCCCCTCCTTCATCTCCATGAGCAGGCACAGGGCGCGCAGGATGTCCGCGGCCTCGAAACCCGCCACCACGCCGGGCACGCCGTACTCCTCGGCCAGAAAGGAATAGGCGCGCGCGCCCAGCACCGCGCTCACGTGGCCGGGGAGGAGGAAGCCGTCTATGGCAAAGTCTTCCATATCCAGCAGGGCGCGCAGGGCGGGGGGCACCAGCTTATGCAGGCTGAGTACGAAATAGTTGCTCACCCCGTCGCGCCTCGCGGTGAGGAGGGAAGCCGCCACCGCCGGGGCGGTGGTCTCGAAGCCCACCCCCAGGAAGACCACCTTGCGGTCGGAATCCTCCCTCGCCAGGCGCAAGGCCTCCAGGGGGGAGTAGACCACCTTCACCGCGGCCCCCCGTGAAGCCGCCTCGGAGAGAGTCCCTCCGGGTCCGGGGACGCGCATCATGTCCCCGAAGGTGGCTAGGGTCACACCCTCCAGGCCCGCCAGGGCGATGGCCTTCCCGATGTCCGCCTCCGAGGTCACGCACACGGGGCATCCCGGTCCGGAGACCAGGTCCACGCGCCCCTCCAGCAGGGGACGCAGGCCGGCGCGGGAGATGGCCATGGTGTGGGTGCCGCACACCTCCATGAAGGAGGCGTGGAAACCGAACTTGCCTATCTCCTCGAGCTGCCCGCGGAGAACCCCGGGATCACGATATTCGTCTACGTACCTCATCGTCCTCCTTATCGGGGCCGAGCCCTGTTTTCCGTGTTTACCGCCTGCAGCTCTTCGGAAAAGAAGCCCGTCCCGCTTCCCTGCGGACGGTAACCCGCTGCCCTGCGGACGGAAATATAGTCCTTCACATACCGTGGTGTGCAGAAAACAAGGCCTGGCCCCATTATTGGTCGTCCAGGCGCGCGTACTCCTCGAGCAACTCCAGGGTCTTGCGCGCCTCCTCGGGATCGACCTTCTCGATAGCGAACCCGGCGTGGACCAGGACGAAGTCCCCCACCTCCGCGCCATCCACCAGCATGAGGCTGATCTCCTTGCGCACCCCTCCTATCTCGATGACCGCGAGGTCGTCGTCCATGAGCTCAACGACCTCGGCGGGAACGGCCAGGCACATCTTAACCTCCGTCGTGTTCTCTATCCTCTTCCTTCGCGGCGGCGCGCCGCCGCCACCGCCTGTCCCAGGGAGATCCCCCCGTCGTTACATGGTACCCGACGGTGCACGTAACACGCCATGCCTTCCGCCTCCAGGCCACAAACCACCATCCCGGCGAGCAGGGTGTTCTGGAAGACCCCCCCGCTGAGCGCCACGCGCTCCAGGCCCGTCTCGCGGCCCAGCGAAACGCACACCTTGACCGCCGCCTCCGCCAGTGCTGCGTGGAAACGCCCCGCCATCTCTCCCGCTCCCACCCCGGCGCGGGCGTCCTCGAGCAGGGCGCGGAAGAGGGGCCGGGTATCCAGCCTCCAGGGGAGGACGGAGTCGTCCAGCTCCCATGGGTAGGGGTCCATGCCCGCCGCGGCCACGGCCTCCAGCTCACAGGCGGCCTGCCCCTCGTAGTGGGCCCGCTCCCTCAGCCCCGCCAGGGCCGCGGCCGCGTCGAACGTCCTCCCCGCGCTGGAGGTCAGGGGGGTGTTGAGGCCGGTTTTTACCTGCGCCGCCAGCGCGATCGCCAGCCGTGCCGCGCCCGGGAAGAGCATGGTAAAGTATTCCACAGCCTCGTCCTCACCGCCTAACGTTTCCCAGAGCACCCCAAAGGCCATGCGGCGGATGTCCTCCACGCAGGCGTCCCCGCCCGGCATGGGGTAGGCGAACAGGTGCGCCGTGCGCTCGTAGTCCGCCTCGTCGCAGACCAGGAACTCCCCGCCCCACACCGTGCCGTCGGGGCCGTATCCCGTGCCGTCCCAGGACACGCCGATGACCCTGCCCTCCAGCCCGTTGTCGGCCATGCAGCTCACCACGTGGGCGTGGTGGTGCTGCACCCCCTCCCGGGGCAGGCCGAACTCCCCGGCGAGGTGGGTGGTGAGGTAGTCGGGGTGGAGATCGTGGGCGATCACCTCAGGCCGCAGGGAGAAGAGGCGGCGCACCGCCCCCATGGCCTCCTCGTAGTGGCGCAGCGTCTCGCGGTCGTCCAGGTCCCCCACGTGCTGCCCCACGAAGGCATGCCTCCCCCGCAGGAAGCAGAAAGTGTTCTTCAGCTCCGCCCCCAGCCCCAGCGCCTCGATCCGCGATTCCCGCGCGAGCGCCACCGGGTAGGGGGCATAGCCGCGCGCCCTGCGCACGGGGTATTCCCGGCCAAGGAGCGCCATGCTCACGGAGTCGTCATAGCGCACCAGGATTTCCCGGTCGTGGAGGAGGAAGTAGTCGGCGATGCCGGAAAGCCTCTCCCTAGCCTCTTCGTTCCCCTTGGCGATGGGCTCCTCGCTAAGGTTGCCGCTGGTCATCACCAGGGGCATGCCCGCCTCGCGCAGCAGGAGGTGGTGCAAGGGCGTGTAGGGCAGGAATAACCCCTGCCGCCGCAGGCCCCTGTTCACCTCGCGGGAGAGGGGGGAGCCCTCCCGCTCCTCCAGGAGCACGATGGGGCCGCGGGGCGAGGCCATGATCTCCGCCTCCTCTGCGCTCACGCGGCAGTAGCGCCCGGCCTCCTCGAGGTCCCTCACCATCACCGCCAGGGGCTTGGCGTAGCGGCGCTTGCGGTCCCTGAGCCTCAAGACCGCCGCGTCGGAGGTGGCATCGCAGGCGAGCTGGAACCCGCCCAGCCCTTTGACCGCCACGATCTTACCCTCGCGCAGCAACCTTGCCGCCTCCCTCACCGGGTCCCCCTCGACCGCCTCTCCCCCCGCGTCCTCCAGCCAAAGACGGGGGCCGCAGGCGGGGCAGGCGTTTGGCTGGGCGTGGAAGCGCCGGTCCGCGGGGTCGTGGTACTCGCGCTCGCACTCCTCGCACATGCGGAACGAGGCCATCGAGGTCAGTGGGCGGTCATAGGGCGTGCCGGCGATGATGGTGAAACGGGGCCCACAGTTGGTGCAGTTTATAAAGGGGTAGCGGTAACGGCGATCGGAGGGGTCGAAGAGCTCGCGCAAGCAGTCCCCGCAGGTGGCAAGGTCAGGGGAGACCAGGGTCACCTTCTCCCCTTCCCCGCTGCTTTCCATGATATGGAAACCATCCGCATGGAAGGGCGGGACCTCCTCGACCTTCACATCCTCAATCATTGCCGCCGGCGGCGCCTCCTCCCGCAGGGCGCGCAGGAAGGCACCGATGGCCTCTCCCTCCCCCGCGGCCCTGATCCGCGCCCCACGGGTGGTGTTGACCACCCAGCCGGCGAGACCGTGTCGTGACGCGAGGCGGTACACGAAGGGGCGAAACCCCACCCCTTGCACGATCCCGGTCACCTCGACCTCCACGAAGGACTTAGCGCCCTCGTCCAATACCTCGCCTTCCCCGTGAACCGGTACTCGCCCGCCGTCCATCATCACTGCAGTCCCGCTTTTCCACGCTGCTCTTTTTCTCGCTCCGTCCCGGCAGCGTTAACTCCCCGCCTTCGGACCCAAGAGCTCCACCGCGTCTCCCCGAAGTCCATCCAGCAAAACCGGGCTCCCATTTCGGCTAAGCGCCCGCCTTCAGGGCCGCTCGCGCTCTCCATTCGGGAGATACCTGAACGCCGCCTTTCCTGTTTGCCTCCGCCGCCGTTCCCATGCGGATCACGCCCTCACCCGTTCCCCGTCGCTTCCCATTCCATGCCCAACTCCTCCAGGACCAGGCGGCTCACGTGGGGAAGGGCGGCCTCCACCTCCGGCGACAACTCCATCCCCATCTCCATGCTCTTCACCTGCACCGCGATGACAGGTTTCTGCTCTATC
>JABLXL010000045.1 GCA_013178005.1 Actinomycetota bacterium | reverse complement strand
CCAGCATGAGGGGCATCCTGATGTTGTCGATGGCCCGCCACCACATCTGCACCCCCGGGAAGTGGTTGATGGTCTCCATCTCCCCGATGAGATGCGGCTCGGGGTCGATCTTGAAGAAACCGTCTTTCTCAAAGACCTCGCTCATGATTCCCTCCTTCTCCCGGCGCTCCCCTCGGCCAAAGCCTGGGGACCTCGCCGGATCTTGTCCGTTTCCCTACGCAAGACGATCGGGCTGGTTTCCTTCATCGTCGGTCATACCGCCTTGTGCACCCTGCACAGCGCGCTGCGCAGGCTCTCGGAACCGGTATCGGGGTCATACGCCGTGTCGCCGAAGAGCAGGTTCACGCTGGACTTCTTCCATCCGTACTCCGGGGGTCCTTCCTCCGGGAACCACCAGGCATGCTGGGCGCTGACCACGTCCGGGGCGATGCCGTCGAACAGCCTTGCCCGCATCTTGACCCGGTTCTCCGGGGTCTCCACCCACACCCAGTCGCCGTCCTCTATGCCGAGCTCGGCCGCGGTGCGCGGATGGATCTCCACCAGAGGGTCGGGGTTCCTCTCCCTGAGCGACGGGATCATGCGGAACTCGCCGTGGAAGAAAGGCTGTACCTTCGCTCCCGAGGTCAGGATGAGGGGGTATTCCCGCGCGAGGTCGGGGGCGGAGAAAGGCGATAAGGGCGGCTCCCGGTAAACGGGAAGGGGACTAACTCCCATCCCTTCCAGGGTCTTGCAGTATATCTCGAACTTGCCGGAAGGGGTGAGGAAGAAGCCCGGGTCCTCGTACTTGCGATAACGCGGTTCGCCGACCAGGATGCCCCTCTCCAGGAACTCCTCGAAGCTCATGCCCGTGCCCTCCAGCACCCATTCGCTCAACTCGCGGTGGCTCCTCCAGGGAAACGCCTCCTTCAGGCCCAGCCGGTTGGCCACCCGGATGATCACCTCCTGGTCGTCCAGGGTGTCGCCCACCCGCGCCACCTTGCGGCGCGCCAGGAGGCTGAAGGTGTGGCCGCCGCTGGTGTGTATCTCGTCGTACTCCAGCCAGGTGGAGGCGGGGAGGAAGAGGTCCGCGTACTGGGCGGTGGGGGTGAGGAACATGTCCGAGACCGCGACGAACTCCAGCTTGCGCAGCGCCTCCTCGATCTCCAGGGAATGGGTGGAGGTGACCAGCGGGTTGGACCCCATGATCCATACCGCGCGCATGCGGTACGGCTCTCCGGTGGCGATGGAGCGCCAGAAGGCGGGCGACTGTACGGTCACCATGATCGGGTAGTCGAAACCGCCGACCTTGACGGCGCGCTTCTCCGGGGGCAGGAACTGCATGCCGGAGAAAGCGATGTCCACGAAGGGGGTCTTGTGGCGAGCGCCCGGCACCTGCGGGGGGAAGAAGTCGGCCCCCGGGCGGTCCAGGTTCCCGGTGACGGCGCGCAGGATGAGGAGCGCCCGCGAGGTCTGGAAATTGCACATGCTCTGGTCGACGGCGTTTCCCCACTGGATGCACGCCGGTTTTATGGTGGCGTAGGCGCGCGCCGCCGCCCTTATCTCCTCCGCTGCCACGCGCGTTATCCCCTCCGCCCACTCGGGCGTGAATCCCCGCACGTGTTCGGCGAGTTCGTCGAATCCGGTGGTGTAGTCCCTCACGAAGGAATGGTCGATGAGATCCTCGGCGACGATCACGTTGAGCATGGCCAGGGCGAGGGCCCCGTCCGTCCCGGGCCTGATCTGCAGCCAGTGGTCGGCCTTGCCGGCGGGCCCCGTCCTTCTCGGATCCACCACGATGACCCTCTTCGCCCCCTCGATGGCGCGCCGCAGCATGTGCCCGCACATGCCGTCTGCAGCGCCGGTTTCGGTGATGTTGCAGCCCCACACCACCACGCACGCCGGCATCTCCCCGCCGAGCCCGTAGACGTCGCATATGGGCAGGAGGGGGAAGCCCATGCTGAAGAAGTTGACCATGATGCGCGGCAGGTAGCAGAGGTGGGCGGGAGCGGTGTAGTTGGGCGTCCCGAAAGCATTGGCGAAGCGGTTGAAGAGGTTCTCGTAGGGACGTCCGGTCCCCTGTACCAGGCCCACGTACTCCGGCCCGCTCTCGTCCCTCACGGCGGCCAGCCTGGCCGCGAGCTCGTCCAGGGCTTCGTCCCAGGAGATGCGCTCCCACCTGTTCTCTCCCCTTCTTCCCGCCCGCCGCAGGGGATACAGCACGCGGTCGGGATGGTACAGGAGCTCGGGCGCGGCCCTGCCCTTGGCGCAGATATAGCCGCGGCTGGTGACGCTTTCCGGGTCGCCGGTCACCTTGACCACGCGGTCCCCCTCCAGGTGCACCAGCACCTGGCACACGCCGTGGCACATGCGGCAGGCCGTCCTTACCACTCTTTTCCGCATCGGCTCCCCCCTCAGCTCAATGGCCCTCCGGCGCACCGCCATACCGGGGCATCGGCCCTCACCGCCGCCTCGCCCCGGGCGTCATTTCTCCAACTCGAGCTGCTCTCTCACCTGGCGGCGCAGCACCTTGCCGATGGCCGAGGTGGGGATGCTCTCCACGAAAACCACGCGCTTGGGGCACTTGTAGCCGGCGATCCTGCTCCGGCAGAGGGCGATGATCTCCTCCTCCGTGGCCTGCATCCCCTGCTTCAGGGCCACCGCCGCCGTCACTTCCTCGCCCCACTTCTCGCTTTTGACCCCCACCACCGCCACGGTCAGCACCGCGGGGTGCTCGTAGATCACCTGCTCGACCTCGAAGGGGTAGACGTTCTCCCCCCCGGTGATGATCATGTCGTGCTTGCGGTCCACGATGTAGATGAACCCGTGTTCGTCCACGGTGGCCAGGTCGCCGGTGTGCAGCCACCCGCCGCGCAGGGTCCTGGCCGTGAGTTCCGGATCCTTCCAGTATCCCTTCATCACGTTCTTGCCGCGGATGACGATCTCGCCGATCTCCCCCACGGGCACGTCGTTGTCCTCCTCGTCCACCACCCGGACCTCGGTGACCAGGCTCTCGCGCCCGCAGGAGTTGATGCGCCGGACCAGCTCGGGCGGCCCCTCCAGGCGGCACTGGTCCTCCTGCAAGAGCATGGTGCCCAGGGGAGAGGCCTCGGTGAGGCCGTAGCCCTGCTGGAAGATGGGGCCGAACCTGGCGATGCAGCGCCTGAGCACCTCCTCGGGCATGGGGGCGCCGGCGTAGGAGAAATACCTGATGCTGGAGAGGTCGTACTTGTCCGCGTCGGGGAAATCGAGCAGCCAGGAGAAGAGCACCGGCACCATGTTTATATGGGTGACCCTCTCCCTCTCGGCGGTGGCCAGTATCTCCTGGAAGTCGAAGCGCGGGGCGATGACCGCCCGGCATCCGGCGAGGTGGTGCACGAGCACCGGCCACCACGCGGTGTGGAAGATGGGGAGGACCTGCAGGGTGGAGTAATGGGGCTGGAACTCCAGCGCCAGGCCCATGCCTATGGCGGTGGTCAGATAGTTGCGGTGGGTGATCATCACCCCCTTGGGCAGCCCGGTGGTTCCGCCGGTGTACTGGATGTGGCAGAGGTCGTCCTCGTCCACCTCCACGTCGGGCTCGGTATCCGGGGCCTCCTCGAGCAGCGCCTCGTAGTCCCGCCACCCCTCGGCTTGCGCCACGAAGGCGACGCGCTCGCGGACGCTCTCGAGCCGCGGGAGAATCGACTTGGCCATCTCGATGGTGTTGTGGTCCGCAATGAGCACCTCGGCGTCGGAGTGGTTGATCACGTAGACCAGCTCGTCCGGCGCCAGCCGGAAGTTCAGGGGCACGGTCACCGCCCCTATCTTCGAGGTGGCGTAATAAATCTCGATGAGGCGGTGGCAGTTGAGCGCCAGGGTGGCCACCTTGGCGCCTTTTTCCACCCCCAATCCGGCCAGGGCGTTGGCCAGCCGGTTGACGCGCCGGTTGAGCTCCCTCCAGGTCAGCCTGACCTCGCCGCAGACCATGCATTCCTTCTCGGGGTCCAGGCGGGCGTGCTTTCTCGGTATGTCGCCCAGGGTGTTCATGGCTTTCCTCCTCCTTCCCTCTAGAACGACTTCGGCAGGCCGAAGCACTGGGCTATGAAGTTGCGGCTCATCTCCTGGGAGATGGGGCTGAATACCATTTGCTGGGAATCGCGCCAGTAGCGCTGCATGTCGCATTCCATGGTGTAGCCGTAGCCGGCGAAGATCTCCATGCCCGTGGTGGCGGCCCGCAGGGCCACGTCCGAGGCGTACATCTTGGCCATGGAGGCCTCCACGTGGTAGGGGAAGCCGTTATCGCACAGCCACGCGCACTTGTAGACGAGGTTGCGCGCCAGCTCGATCTCCGTGGCCATATTCGCCAGGTAGTGCTGGATGGCCATGAACTGCCCGATGGGCTTGCCGAAGGCCCTGCGCTCCTTGGCGTAGGCCAGGCAGTCCTCGAAGACCGCCTCGGCCAGCCCCAGGGAGATCATGGCCACCCCGATGCGCTCCGGGTTGAGGGTGGAGAGCATCTCGTACCAGCCGTTGTTGAGCGTCCCCACCAGGCTGGAGGCGGGCACGCGCACGTCCTGGTAGAAGACCTCGCAGGCGGCGCAGGCGTGGCAGCCCACCTTGGGGATGGTGCGTATCTCCAGCCCCTCAAGGTCCGTGGGGACGAGGAAGGTGGAGAGGGCGCGGGAGCGCTTGGGGTTCTCGCGGTCGGTGATGACCATGGTGGAGATGTAGTCCGCCTTGTGCGCCCCGGTGATGTAGATCTTCTGGCCGTTGATCACGTAGTCGTCGCCGTCCCGCACCGCGTAGGTGGAGATGGCGCCGAGGATGTCGGTGCCCCCGGCCGGCTCGGTGAGGCCCAGGCTGAACTTCACCTCGCCCCGGGCGAGGCGGGGGAGGATGTCCCTCTTCTGCTCCTCGGTGCCCAACTCGTTCACGGTGCGGGCGCCGAAGCCCACGGTGGCCCCGACCCCCAGGGCGACGGCGGTGGAATACTTGCTCAGGACCTCGAAGGCGGCCATGGCGGTGACCATGTCGGCCCCTTCTCCGCCGTATTCCGCCGGGACGCTGAAGGCGAAGAATCCCAGCTCCGCCATTTTTTTCCATAATTCCTCGGGGACGAAATCCACCGTCTCGTCCCACTCCCGCACCTTTTCCCTGGGCATCTCCCTGGCGCAGAACTCCTCCAGGGAGGAGCGCACCAGCTCCTGTTCCGGAGTGAATGCGAAGTCCATCTAAGCCTCGTCTCCTTTCTTCTGCATCGCCTCCAGGGCCTGCAGGGCGATGGCGCGCATGTTGGCGGTGAACTCCGAGTGGAAGAGCCAGGCGACGGCCTGGCGCTCGATGGCCATGGCCGCGTCCCAGGGCAGGCCCTGGAAGGAGTAGTTCATCACCGCCTTGCCCATGCGCAGGGAATCGGCGGGGTTGGCGCAGAGCGTCGCCACCATCTCGTCCACCTTGGCGTCGAACTCGTCCTCGGGGTACACGCGCGTGAGCAACCCCATGTCGTAGAACTCGCGCGCCGTGTAGTCTTTGCGCCCGGAGAGCAGTATCTCCCGCCCGCGGAAGATGGGAAGGCTCCGCGCCAGTCGCACCGTCCCTCCCCAGCCGGGGAGGATGCCCATGGTGATCTCGGTCACCCCGAACTTCGTCTTCTCGCTGGCGTAGATGAGGTCGCAGGCCAGGGCAAGCTCCAGGCCCCCGGCGATGCAATGCCCCTTGACCTTGGCCACCACCACCTTCTCGTTCTCGGCGATGGCCCGCACGATGCCCTGGCCGGTGCGGCCCATCCAGTCCACCACCGTGTAGTGGTCGAAGGTGGGAAGGACGGAGAGGTCGCCCCCGGCGCAGAACGACTTCCCGGCCCCGGTGAGCACCACCACCTTCACCGCCTTCTCGTCGCGCACGCGGGTGAAGGCGTCCAGCAGCTCTTCCGCCATCTCCACGTTGATGGCGTTACGCTGCTCGGGGCGGTTCATGGAGATGGTGCACACGGTGCCGTCCGGGCCGCCTATCTCGTAGAGGATGGAGTTGTAGTTAGGCATAGTGACCTCCTTTTATGCCCTGCTACGTATGCGTGCCAGGTCAAAACCTGGCACCGCTGTGCCGAAGGCGGCACAGTCGCTTCTGCTATGCATGCTGCCGCATGCATTCTGTATCCGGATGTACGCGTATCCGGATGTACGCGTGCCAGGCCTGGACCTCGCTGCGCTCCGTCCAGGCGCTGGACACCGTCGCGCCGCCCTGCGGGCGTCGCTGTCGCTTTCGCGATGCATACTGTCGCACGCATCTAGAAATCCGTTTTCAACTCGGGGAGCCGGGGCGGCACGCGCATCTTGGTCACCGGCGGCAGTTTCTGGGGCCGGCGCCAGTACTCCGGCATGTACCTTTCCCGCCCGGTGTGGGGGTTGCGCGCGCAGCGCACCGGCAGCCCGGCGGCGGTGCGCATCAGGCACTCGTTGCAACGCAGGCAGCGGGTGATGTCGTCCACCCTCCCCTCCGCCACCTTGTTGCCCCATTCGGGGTCGGTGAACATCTGCCGCCCCAGGGAGACGAGGTCGCATTTTCCGCCGGCGATGGCCGCTTCGGCCAGGTGCGGGTCGTGCACGGAGGGGCAGATCACGGGCACCCCCACCGCCTGCTTGAAGTTCGCCGCCTCCTCCAGCATGGCGCCGTCCTCGTCGGGGAAGAAGTACTTCAAGGCCTCGTAGGAGCCGTCGGAGAGGTGCACGTAATCCGCTCCCAGGGCGGTCAGGGTGCGGGCCACCTCCAGCGCCTCCTCGTGGGTGATGCCGCCCGGAAGGTGCTCGTCGGCGGACATGCGCACGCCGAGGATGTAGTCGTGCCCCACCGACTCCCGCACCTTGAGGTAGACCTCCACCATGAAGCGCATGCGGTTCTCCAGGCTGCCGCCGTAGAGGTCGGTGCGCCGGTTGGAGATGGGGGAGAGGAACTGGTGTTCCAGGTAGCCGTGGGGGGCGTGCAGCTCGATGCCGTCGAACTGGGCGGCCATGGCGAAGCGGCAGGAGTTGGCGAACTCGTCCTGCTCGCGCCGGATCTCCTCCACCGTCATCTCGTAGGGCATCTCGCCCATGGCCCGCTCGATCATCTGGGGATGCGTCTCTATGGCCTTGCCGAAGCCGCGGGGCATGAGCTCGGGCTTGATCATCATGGGCACCACGGAAGGGGCAGGAGGATGCTCGCCGGCGTGCGAATGCCCCTGCCTGCCGAAACCGATGGACATCTGCACGAAACACGCCGAGCCGAAGGAATGCACCGTCTCCGCCACCTCGTACAACCCCGGCAGGTGCGAGGCGTTGAAGCAGTGCAGGTTGGTGGTGTAGGGGAAACGCGAGGCTAGGCGGGTGCCCAGCACGCACTCGGTGATGATGAGCCCGCAGCCCCCCTTGGCGCGGGCGGCGTAGTAGGCCAGGATCTGCTCGTTGACGTAGCCGCGGTTATCGAGGGAAAAGAGGGTGTTCATGGGGGCGAGGGCGATGCGGTTGCGTATCTCCACCCCCTTGATCTCGATGGGCGAGAGCAGGTGCTTGAAGTCCTCTTTCTTCCCCGTCTTCCCGGCCGCCTTCTTCTCCGCCATGAACATCGACCTCCTTTTCCAGCCGTCACTTCTTCACCGGGCGCCACTTGGGAAGGGTGATCTCGTCGGAGACGTCATCGAAGACCACCTCCAGCTCCATGCCGTTGCGGAGCTCCTCGAAGTCGCACTCCACGATGTTGGAGATCATGCGCACCCCCTCGGCGAGGTCGACCATGCCCGCACGTAGGGCAGGTCGGCCCAGAAGGGGAAGGGCACGCCGAAGTGGTTGACGGCGTAGGCGAAGAGGGTCCCCTTGCCGGAGGCCTCGATCCACTCGTGCTCGTCGGCCTGGCAGGCGGTGCAGTAGAGGTAGGGAGGGTGGTCGATGTTGCCGCACCTGGAGCACTTCCTGAGCACCAGGCGGTGCTCTTTCGCCGCCTCCCAGAAGGGGCGGGACCATTTCGTCGGTACGGGCAGCGGCTTCTTCAGGTCCTCGTCGGTGAGGTTCATCATCGCCTTGATGGCCTCTATGCTGATGGGCTCGTGCTTGCTCATGCTCGACCTCCTCTCTCCCCTAGCCCGGTATCTCGTTGCCCATGACGGTGAAATGGCAGTCCATGAAGGCGCCTCCGCCGGTGTTCTCGATGAGGAAGCGCGCCCCTTCCACCTGGGCCTTTCCCGCCTTGCCCTGCAGCTGGCGCACCGATTCCACCAGCAGGGCGATGCCCACCCCGGTGCCGGTGTGCCCGAAGGAGAGGGCCTCCCCGTTGGTGGTCACCGGGTACTTGCCCCCGGGGCTGGTCTCCCCGGATTCCACCAGGGCGCCCGTGGTGCCCGGCTCCCACATGCCCAGGGCGTCCATGACGATGAGCTGGATGCAGGGATAGGAGCCGTAGATCTGGTAGATGTCCATGTCCTCCGGCCCCAGGCCGGCGCGCTCGAAGGCCAGCCTGGCGATGGGGGAGAGGTACTCGGCCATGGTGGCGAAATCCCGCATCCCGGCCCGGGTGATGGTGCGGTGGGAGTAGTCGGAGGCCTCGCCCAGGATGTAGACGGGCTTGCCTGTGACCTTTTTCGCCTTCTCCGCCGTGGTCATGACGAAGGCGCTGCCCCCGTCGGCGAGCACGTTGCACATGAGGGTGGTGAGGGGGTAGGAGACCATGCGCGCGTTGACCACCTTCTCCACCGTGATCTCCTTCTGGTTGAACATGGCGTTGGGCTGCAGCATGGCCCAGCGGCGGTTGGCCACGCACACCGAGGCCACCTGCTCGATGGTGGTGCCGGTGTAGGCCATGTAGGCCTGGGTGACCATGGCCGCCAGGGCGTTGTAGGTCATGCCGTAGGGGACTTCCCACTCCACGTCCGAGCCGGCGATGGAGAAATACTTCGCCTGCTGGTTGGGGGTGAAGGTGGAGAAGCGCTGGGCGTGCACCACCAGCACGGTGTCCGTCTCTCCCGAATGCAGGATGCCCTCCGCGGTCTTGCGCAGGGAAAAGCTCGAGGCCCCTCCCGAGGAGGTCATGCAGGTGATCTTGCACCCCCGGGCCCCGATGGCCTCGGGCAGCCTCCCGAAGACCATCTCCGTGTTGTAGTCGTTTTCCGGGTTGGACATGATGTGCTGGGCGCAGAGCACCGCCCCGACCTCCTTGACGTCGATGCCCGCGTCGCGGATGGCCTCCCGTGCCACGGTGTAGGCGATCTCGAACTCCGAGCGCTCGGGGTAGTTGCCGCAGGGCACCTCGCCGGTGCCGATGATGGCGAACTCGCCGCTGGTCATAGCCGACTCCTTTCTCGCTGGGTGTCTTTCCCGACGGAAAAACCTCCGTTTTCTGCTGCTCTTTCGCCCTTTCGGGAATGACGAGTCAGTCTTATATTGACAACCTGCCGCTATGCCAAGTCCATGATTTACAGCCGCGATGCCGCAATTATAGCCATACGAACGGGGTAAATGCAAGTGCGATCTGTTATTTTTCTATTGACAATTTGCAGAGCTTCCTTTAATATAACTACATAATTACTCAATAGTTAGGGAGGTTCGTCATGGATCGAGAAGAGGGCCGTCCGCTCAGGATATCCGATCTTGAAAAGATCTCCGGCATCGGCCGCAGCACCATCCATTACTACCTGCGAGAGGGGCTGCTCTCCCCTCCCCGCCGCACCGGAAAAACCATGGCATATTACGATGTGGAGCACATCGAGGAGTTGAGGCGCATACGCGTGCTGCAGGAGGAAGGTTATCCCCTTGCCCTGATCAGGGAGATGAAGGAGAACCCGAGGGGATGGGAAAAAGCCGGAGCGGAAGAGGCCTCCCCTTCCGCCGACAAGAAAGCCCATATCATGGAGAAGGCGGTGGAGGTGTTCGCCCGCAAGGGGTACCACAGGACGCGCATCAGCGACATCACCAGGGCGGTCGGCCTGGGCCACAGCACTTTCTACCTTTATTTCCCATCCAAGAAAGCCATGTTCCTCGAATGCGTGGACCAAGTCTTCCAGGCCATGTTCAGCGGGGTATGGGAGGAAATAAAGCACGAACAGAACCCCCTCAAGCGGTTGAGGATGAGGGGCGAGGCGGTGCTGAGATACCATCCCGAGTTCCTGGACATACTGCACGTGCTGCATGGGAGCATGGAGGACGATCCCCGCCTCGAGGCCAAGCGGCGGGAGATATATGCCTCCGTGGCCAAGACGGTGCAACGGGACATCAACAAGGCGGTGAAGGAGGGGCTCATCCCCCCCATCAACTCGGAGGTCGCCAGCTACATGCTGGTGGGCTGGCTGGAGACCGCGCCGCTGCTGCTTGACAAGGGTTATTCCATAGACGACCTGCTGGATACCTTGGACGATATCTTCTCCAGGGTCCATTGAGGACGTAGCGGTTCTTGCCGTTCGGGCGCCTCAAAGGCTCCGTCGACGGGCATCCATCCCGGAGGCCTCGGGCACTTCGCTAGCGTTTAATGCCAGCCCGGGAAGGTGCATTCCCTGAGCGCATCGCCTTGGCTTTTTTTCTCCGCGCCTCAACTCCATCCCAGCACCATGTGATATTTCATCACGCATCCGGGGGGAATCGCCGGGGTGCCCATGCCGGCGAGCTTGTCCGTAAGATGCCCGGCCATTCCCGCTGCGCTCAAGGTCAGGCAACCGCAATCCCTCGGTCCCGGACGCGATCTCGGGGCATGCGGAAAGACGCAACGGGGGCGGCGGTGCCGCCCCCGTTTCCTCGCGCTTGCGCCCGCCACTGCGGGCGTTTCACTACACGTCGTTGAGCTTGCCCGCGAGGTAGTCGTCGTAGGCTGAGAGGTCGAGGTAGCCGTGGCCGGAGAAGTTGAAGAAGATGCACTTGGACTCCCCACTTTCCCTGCACTTGACCGCCTCGTCGATGGCCGCCTTCACGGCATGGGAGGTCTCGGGAGCGGGGATAAAGCCCTCGGTGCGCGCGAAGGTCACCGCAGCCTCGAACACCTCCACCTGGTGGTAAGCCCTCGCCTCTATGATGCCCTCCTTCACCAGCAGGCTCACGATGGGAGAGTCGCCGTGGTACCTGAGCCCTCCGGCATGGGACGCGGGCGGCACGAAATCGTGGCCCAGGGTGTACATGAGGAGCAGCGGCGTCATCTCCGCTATGTCGCCGAAATCGTACTCGAAGCGCCCGCCGGTCAGGGTGGGACAGGAGGTGGGCTCGACGGCGATGATCCGGATGTCGCTGCCGTCCACCTTCTCCTTGACGAAAGGCAGGGCGGTGCCGCCGAAATTGGAGCCTCCTCCCACGCACCCTATGACCATGTCCGGGTAGTCGTCGATGACCTCGAAGGCTTTCTTCGCCTCCAGGCCGATCACCGTCTGGTGCAGCAGCACGTGGTTTAGCACGCTCCCCAGGCTGTACTTAACGTCGTCTCCCTGCACCGCCAGCTCTATGGCCTCGGAGATGGCGATGCCGAGACTGCCAGGGGTGTCGGGATATTTTTCCAGTATCTTCCTTCCGGTTTCGGTCATCTCGCTGGGGCTGGGCTGCACCTTCGCTCCCCAGGTCTCCATGAGCACGCGCCGGTACGGCTTCTGCTGGAAGCTGGAGCGCACCATGAACACCTGGAGCTCCAACCCGAAGAAATTGCATCCCATGGAAAGGGCGCTCCCCCACTGGCCCGCTCCCGTTTCCGTGGTGAGCTTGCGCACGCCCTCCTTCTTGTTGTAGTAGGCCTGTGCCACGGCGGTGTTGGGCTTGTGGCTTCCCGCCGGGCTCTCCCCCTCGTTCTTGAAATAGATGCGCGCGGGGGTCTGGAGGTACTCCTCCAGCCTCGTCGCCCTCACCAGGGAGGTCGGCCTCCAGATCTTGTAAATCTCCCGCACCTCCGCCGGTATCTCGATGTATCGTTCCCCGCTCACCTCCTGCTCGATGAGGCCCATGGGGAAGAGGGGAGCCAGGTCGTCCGGCCCCACTGGCTGCCTGGTCGCCGGGTGAAGGGGCGGCTCAAGGGGCTTTGGGAGATCCGGCAGTACGTTGTACCACGCCTCCGGGATATGCTCTTCGGAAAGCTTTACCACCTTCGGTTTCTCGCTCATTTCCTCTCCTCCTGGTTCACTGGCCTGCGTCCACATGCCTTTTCCTGAAAGAAAATCGGCCACGGAGCCCGCTTCTCCGTGGCCTCTTGATGCCTGCCCTTGTTTACCAGACGCGGGGTGGGCAAACACCGCCACGGCGGGTCCGCCACCACCAGGGAAAACCTCCCATTCCTCGTCCAGCGATTCTCTCCATCACACATTCCCTCTCGTGATCACAGCGCCCAAGCGAGGCGGCGCCAGTAAATTATCCTTTTCCCGCCTCCCGCTTGTCAAGCTGTTGTGCTGGTTCACTACATGGTGGACACAAACCCCAAAATATCGCCCTCCTCCATCCACTGGCTCAAGAACTCCATGGAGGCAAGGCACCACATGCCCTAGTGGGGCATCAGGTAATTGTAGGCGCAACTCCACTCTTTAAGGAAAAGATTGAGCTCCCCCACCGCATATCCCTCCTCGAAGGCCCACAGCTCGTACTTGTCGTTCTGGATCTTCCTTTCCACGAAGGCGTTTTCCTTGGGGCAGTGGGGGTGGCTGAAGTAATGGGTGGTGAGCTCCTTCTTCGTGGAGGAATCGAAGTGCTTCAACAACTCCGCGCCCCATCCCCTGGGTGCGCTTTGTGCAAAGGACGTGCCGGACGGCCTATACCGCCACCGCGAGCATCCTCTCCACCGCGAGCAATGCCCGGGTCCGAATGCCTTCGGGAACCGTAACCCGAGGCGAGAGGGTCTCTAGGGAGCGCAGGACCTTGGAGAGCGTGGTCAGTTTCATGTTGGGGCAGAGCGGTTCCCGCGCGGGCGGATGGAAACGTTTTCCCGGAGCCGCCTTGGACAGGGGATGGATCATGCCCGCCTCGGTGGCGAGGATGAATTCCTCCGACGGGGAGGCCGCGGCGGCCTGGAGCATGCCCGAGGTGCTCCTGATGTGATGGGCCAGCTCCAACACCTCCCGCGTGCACTCGGGATGGGCGATGACCTCCGCTCCCGGGTGCTCCCGCATGGCCGCGAGCACGTCCTCCGCTGTGATCCCCTGGTGGACGTGGCAGTACCCGTTCCAGGGGATGATTCTCTTGCCCTCCACCCGCTCCGCCACGTACGCGGCGAGATTGCGGTCGGGCACGAAGATTACCTCATCGGCGTCGACGTTCCGCACCACCTCGACGGCATTGGAAGAGGTGCAACAATAGTCGCTGACCGCCTTCACCATGGCCGTGGTGTTGACGTAGGACACCACGGCCGCGCGCGGATGCGCTTCCCTCATGCGCTTGACCTCCCTGGCGGTGGCCATGTCCGCCATGGGGCACCCGGCATGCGGATCCGGCAGGAGCACCGTCTTGCTCGGGCAGAGGATGGAGGCGGTCTCGGCCATGAAGTGCACGCCACAAAACACTATCACCTCCGCGTCCGTTTCCGCCGCCTTCCGCGCCAGCCCCAGCGAGTCGCCCACGAAATCGCCTATGTCCTGCACCTCCGGCCGCTGGTAATTGTGGGCCAGGATGATCGCGTTGCGCTCGTGTTTCAGCTCCAGGATGCGCTCCACGATCTCGCGCTCGTCGGCGAGTATCTCCTCGCGGCTTTCCGCATAAAGCCGCCGTCCCAGTTTCTCCACCTCATGCCTCCAGGGTTTCATCTATTGCGTTTCCGTTGCTGTCCCCTCTGGTTCCCAGTGTTTGCCAGCCACGCTATGTGCCTCCCGCCGCCCGGCTTCGCTTTTCGTCCTTGGCGCCACCGGCGCGAGCCCGCTTGCGCCTGAGCCTGATATCATCTTCCATCAAATCCGCCAGGGTCTTTTTCCGCAGGGTATCCCTTATCATTTCCGTCAATTCCCTCCAGACCACCTGCGTGGCGCACGCGTCAGCTCGCAGACAGTAGCCGGGGTCCTCCGTGCAGTCGACCATGGCCAAGTCCCCCATGCACGCCTCCAGTATCTCCAGCAGGCTTATCTCCCTCGGGCTCCGCGCCAGCCGGTATCCGCCCCGCGCCCCGCGCACGCCCCGCACCAGGCCCGCGTTGCGCAGGGGAATGAGCACCTGCTCCAGGTACTTCTCCGGCAGGGATTGCCTGGCCGCTATGTCCCGCATCAGCACCGGCTCTTTCTCCCCGCCGTTCAGGGCCAGATCCAGCATGGCGCGCATCCCGTATCTGGCCTTGGTCGGAATCCTCATGCCGCCCTCCCGTTACCACTCCGCTTCGATATTCCGCATAACCCTTCAACACGAGGCGGCCAACCCTCACTCTCCCTCGCCCGCTGCCTCTCTCAACAACGAATCGAAAAGCCAGGTGGAGAGGTAGCGCTCGCCGCACGAAGGGATAACCACGACGACGAGCTTGCCCTCGTTCTCCTCCCGCGAGGCCACCCGAATGGCCGCCCAGGTGGCCGCCCCCGAGGAGATGCCCGCAAGGATGCCCTCCTCCCTCGCCAGCCGCCGGGCCATCTCCCCGGCGTCCTCCTCCGTGACCGTTATCACCTCGTCGATCAGGTCCACGCGCAGCACCTCGGGGACGAACCCCGCCCCGATGCCCTGTATGCGATGGGGGCCAGGCTTGCCCCCGGAGAGGACAGGGGAAGCGGCGGGCTCCACCGCCACCGCGCGAAAGGAGGGCTTCCTGTCCTTGATAACCTCCGCCACCCCGGTGATGGTGCCGCCGGTTCCCACTCCGGCCACCAGGATGTCCACCCGTCCCCCGGTGTCCTCCCAGATCTCCCGCGCCGTGGTCTCCCGGTGCACGGCGGGGTTCGCGGGGTTCCGGAACTGCTGGGGCATATATCCGCCGGGGGTGCGCTCGAGTATGTCCTCGGCCCGGGCGATGGCGCCCTTCATCCCCTCGGCGCCCGGGGTGAGCACCAGCTCCGCGCCGAGCACCGTTAGAAGCTTCCTGCGCTCCACGCTCATGGTGTCGGGCATGGTGAGAACGAGGCGGTAACCCTTGGCCGCGCACACGAAGGCCAGGGCTATGCCGGTGTTCCCGCTGGTGGGCTCGATGATCACGCTGCCTTCCCCGATAAGCCCCTTCCTTTCCGCGTCCTCGATCATGCTCACGCCTATACGGTCTTTCACGCTCGAAAGGGGGTTGAAGAACTCGAGCTTCGCGTAGACTCCCGCCACGCACCCGTCGGTTACCCGGTTAAGCCTCACGAGAGGCGTGTTCCCCACCGCCCTGGTTATGTCCATGAACAACTTCAACGACCTATCCTCCTCTCCGGTTCCGCAACCAGGATATACATGGATCGCGGGCGCCTAGCCTCCTGAAATCCCCGCGGGAGTAATTTTCCATATTAAATCTATCTATTTAGTATAAATTATTCTGGACACCTCGGGACGTCAAGGCGTCAAGATTGCGTTTTCCTCGGCCGCGCAACCCGCATGCCAGGGCGCCGGCGCCAATCTCCGGGCATATCGCCACGACCTGCGCGAGAAAGCGTCGCGGGCCAGGTGCAACTTCTCGGCTTATGCCGCCCTTGCCGCCGCGCGATCGGGCTTCGGCCGCGCAACCCGCGTGCCAGGGTGCCGGCGCCGATATCCCGGCATGTCGTTACGGCCTGCGGAACAAAGCCTCTAGGGTCAGGCATCCCCGCGGGCCCTTGCCTCACGTTTGAGTTTTTCCGCCTCGAGGTGTGCCCTGCGCTGTGGCTCCGGGAGCCGGAACCCGCGGGTGCAGGAAAGAACCGCCCTTAAACAAGAGGGAAGGTCGATGAGGTGGCCCACGGAGATATAAAGAGGTTTCACCCCCCGCCGCGTGCGCAGCGCCGCGCCCACCGTCCGCCCGGCGTATCGCAATGGAGTCCAGTCCCCCTTCTCCGTTCCCGGCTCCTCGGCCTCTCCCAGCAAACGGGATTTGGCGCATCCGATAGTGGGTATGGAGGTGAGCACCCCCAGATGTGAAGCAAGGCCGAACCCCCTTGGGTGGGCCACGCCCTGCCCGTCGGCGAGGATCAGGTCGGGAAGCGTGGAAAGGGCTTCCAGGGCCGGGAGCAAGGCAGGAAGCTCCCGAAAGGAAAGCAGCCCGGGGACATAGGGGAACGGCACCTCCAGCACGGCGGTGGCGGTCTCGAGCGGCTCCAGCTCCGGAAAACTCATAAGCACCGCCACGCCCAGGGCCAGTCTGCTTTCGCGCAGGTAGGAGATGTCCGTTCCCGCGACGCGCCTCACACCTGAGAGGTCGAGGGGAGGGCCCTCGCTGACCTCGCGGCGCATCCGCTCCTGGATCTCCCTGGCCTCGGCCACGCTCACATCGAAGGCGTGGCGGCGCGGAAAAAGCATCCCTTCCCCCTTGAGGCGATGGGCACCGGCACTTTGACGCGCCGCGTCGCCGTTTCATCGGACGACGGCCGTAAGCGCGGGGTGAAAAGGGCTGTGCGCGAGCCGTTTGGTCCTCGCGTCGGCTTCCCCTCCTGCCGCCCCCGGCGCGGAGCGCCATTCGAGCCTTTCCCGGTAGCGAGGGTAGCGCAGGGGCGTCCCGGGCCCGCCCCCTCAGCACCCCTCCCCGTGGCGGGGATTCGCGCGGATCACCTTGATGGCGTTGGTGACAGCCACGGTGATGTCCGCCTTGAACTGGTTCTCAAGCTCGTTCACCTTCGTGTAGACGTACCCCATGTCCGTCACCACGTACTTAGGGGGCAGGTGGTTGAGGGCGAGGGCCTTGATGTCCAGCTTGCAGCGCTCGCATTTGCATATGTCGTCGCGTCGAGCGAGTATCTCCTCGATGGTCCCGTCGACGGCCTCTTCCATGTAGTTTCTCAGCAGCAATTCGGCACCTCCTCTCCACCCGCGGCAGCTCTATTCTACCCTATCCGGGCCCCCGGCCATAGGGGCGGGAGCCCACCGGGCGCGACCTCGGGTTCTTTTCCCCATACGACACTGGCGGAGGCGCAGGAGACCTTCCGGCTGGGGGCTGAGGCCGTCAAGTGGGCATATCTTAGTGCCCGGTTTTCAAGCCTAAACCATCCAGTTTTAGATTTTGCATGAAATAGCAGCGGGATGCTGTCGCCAGCTCCCGCCCTTGATGCTATAATATGCACTTGTGCTCGACGCGACTCCTGCTCCCGGAGCAGACCGGGGGCCGCGAGACCGGAGGAGGTGAAGATGCGCGAATACGAGCTGATGTACATCGCACGGCCCAGCCTGGAGCCGGAGCAGTACGAGGCCCTGCAGGAGAGGATCGGCGGCCTCGTCTCGCGCGACGGCGGGGAGATGACCGGCCTCGACGTATGGGGCAAACGGAAGCTGGGCTATCCCATCAAGCACGAGACCGAGGGGTACTACGTAGTGCTCACCTTCAAGGGGGGCAACGAGCTCGTGCAGGAGCTGGACCGCGTTCTCTCCATCACGGACGAGATCCTGCGGTTCAAGATCTTCCGCATCGACGGGAGGAAGTGACTCCCGGCTTTCCCGCGGATCGGATCTTGTCACCGCCTCATCCTAGAATGAGGGCGATGGTGGATTTCGTCGGGAAGAGCCAGGAGGAGGATATCATGGCTGGTCTGAACAGTGTGGTCCTGATAGGAAACCTTACGCGTGACCCCGAGCTGAGGTACACCCCCAGCGGCCTGCCGGTGGCCACCTTGCGCCTGGCCGTGAACCGCGGCTTCGCCAACCAGCAGGGCGTCGTGGAGACCGATTACTTCAACGTCATCGTGTGGCGCAACCAGGCGGAGAAGTGCGCGGAATACCTCAGCAAGGGCCGCCAGGTGGCGGTGACCGGCCGGCTGCAGAGCCGGAGCTGGGAGGGGAACGACGGCCAGAAGAGGTCCACGGTGGAGATCGTTGCGGACCGCGTGGTATTCCTGGGACGCCGCGACCGCCGGGAGGATGAGATCGACGACCTGGTCGAGGTGAACCTGGTCGACGACGACCTGTCCAGCGACCTGGAGCCGCGCGTCGAGGACGAAGTGGTTTTCTAGACGGGGGCGCGGGAGCCCCCGGAGGATAAGGCGAGTAGAGCGGAGGAGAGATGAGCCCGAATCAGAGCAAGAAATCCGGGGGCAAGGACAAGCGCTCGCGCGAAGGGTACGCCCGCAAGCCCCGCAAGAAGGTCTGCTACTTCTGTTCTGAGAAAATCGACCACATCGATTACAAGGACGTCTCGCTGCTCAAGAAGTATCTCTCCGAGAAGGGCAAGATCCGGCCGCGGCGCGTGACCGGGAACTGCGCCCAGCACCAGGTGAGATTGGCCCTGGCCATCAAGAGCGCGCGGGAAATGGCATTGATCCCCTACACCTCGAGGCAGGGCGAGATCAAGTAAAGGCAGCGACGGCGAAGACACGGCAGGCCCCTCGCCTTCTGTTATACTGGGAGGGGCCCTTATGGAGACGACAAGGAGAACGCTTTGAAGGTTATCCTGGTAACCAACGTCGAGGGATTGGGCGCCCGCGGCGAGACGGTCGAGGTGAAAGACGGCTACGCCAACAACTACCTCATCCCCAAGGGGCTCGCCGTGCGCTCCACCAAGGGCAAGGCCAAGGAGGCCGAGCAGGTCGCCAGGGAGAAGATGGCCAAGGCCGACCGCGAGCTGAAGCGCGCGGAGGACGCCGCGCAGCTCATCTCCGGGCGCACCTTCGAGATCACCGCCAAGGTGGGGGAGGAGGGGAAGCTCTTCGGGACCATCACCTCCAAAGATATCGCCACCCTCCTGGAGGAGGAGCTCAACATAGAGGTGGACCGCAAGAAGATCCACATGGAGGAGCATATAAAAACAGCGGGGTTCCACGAGGCTCGCATCAAACTCCACCCCCAGGTCGAGGCCATAGTGCACATCAAGGTCATACCGGGGTGATCCGTTTCCGGTCCAACCAGTTTTCCAGTGCTGCGGCACCAGGATAAAGACGCCCGGCGCGTTAACAGGGGTTGAGGGATATGAGCAACGTCATCCAGGCCTTTGACCGTCACGATAACCTCCCTCCGCACAGCCTGGAGGCGGAGCAATCGGTGCTCGGCTCCATGCTCCTTTCCCACGACGCCGTGGCCGAGGTTTCGGAGGTGCTGAACCCCGAGGATTTCTACAAGGAATCCCACGGGCTCATCTTCCAGGCCGCCCTCTCCCTCTTCGCCTCGGGGGAGCCGGTTGACCCGGTGACGGTGGCGGAATCGCTGCGCGCCCAGGGGAACCTGGAGAAGGTGGGCGACCGCTCCTACCTGCTCAACCTCGTCTCCTCGGTGCCCACGCCCGCCAACGCCCGCTACTACGCCGAGGTGGTGTCGAGGCTCGCCACCTACCGCCGCCTTATCACGGCGGCGGGGCGCGTTGCCGCGGTGGGCTACCGCGCCCCCGAGGAGCTGGCGGAAGCGCTCGACGAGGCCGAGGACGCCATCTTCAGCGTGGGCATGCGGGAGCGCAGGGAAAGCGTCAAGCCGATGAAGGAGCTCATGGAGGAGACCTGGGAGGAGTTCGAGGAGATAGCCGACGGCCGGGTGCCCACGGGGATCCTCACCGGTTTTTCAAAGCTCGACGAGCTGACCCAGGGGTTCCACCCCTCCGACCTGGTGATCATCGCGGCCCGCCCCTCCATGGGTAAGACCTCCCTGGCCTTAAACATCGTGGACCACGTGGCGGTGAAGCAAAGGGTGCCGGTGGCCATCTTCAGCCTGGAGATGAGCGCCAAGGAGGTCACCAAGAGGATGCTCTGTTCCCGCGCCAGGGTCAACAGCCAGAAGCTAAAGTCCAGTTTCAAGGAGGACGACGTCTGGCAGCGCCTGTCCGAGGCGGCGGGCGAGCTGACCTCCGCCTCCATCTTCATAGACGATAACGCGGACATCGGCATCCTGGAGCTGCGGTCCAAGGTGAGGCGGCTCAAGGCCCAGCACGACATCGGACTGGTGGTTGTGGACTACATCCAGCTCATGGGCTCCGACCGCCGCCACGAGAACCGCGTGCAGGAGATCGCCTCCATCTCGCGCGGGCTGAAGATCCTGGGGCGCGACTTCAACATCCCGGTGATCGCGGTCTCCCAGCTTTCCCGCGAACCGGAGAAGCACAACCGGCCCCCCATACTGTCCGACCTGCGCGAATCGGGGGCCATCGAGCAGGACGCCGATCTCATCATCTTCATCCACCGCCAGGACCAGTACGACCGGGACAACGACGAGCTCAAGGGGAGGGCGAGCATCAACCTCGCCAAGCACCGCAACGGGCCCACCGGCTCATTCGAGCTCGCCTTCATCTCCCAGTACGCCCTCTTCAAGGACATCAGCCGCCGCGAACCCGACCGGTGATAAAGCGCCCGGTCGATCTTCGCGCGGCGCCACCGGCGTCGGATAAATCCTATTAAATCGGCTATTCAGAGTGCTTATGCATCGAGGCACGAGCCCACGATGGAAGCTTCATTCCTTAAACGGAAAGGGGAGGGCCCGATGCAAACCACGGCTTTGACGTAGTAGTTGCGGCCCCGCTCCGGGAAGCCCTTCATCAACCGGCGTGGGCTGTTCCGTTTAGCTGCCCACAAAGCCCTTACGGTGTCAATGTCGTCTTAGCATCGAAAAATATAAACGACCGGCAGACTTGAGTTGATGGAAAGGGTATGACAGCGGATTCCAAGGATAAGGGACCATATAGCTATCGGGATCTTGCTGGAGATGCCCAGGCGATAATAGATGTGCTGCGCCAGAACTTGCCCCATTTGAAACGCGATTATCACGTAGGCAATATCCAGGTTTTCGGATCCTTTCTACGGAACGGGAGGGAGTCGGCAAACGACCTCGATCTGTTGGTTGAGTTTGAAAAAACGCCTTCTTTGCTTGGTTTCATCGCACTCGAGAACCACCTCTCCGATCTCCTGGGAATCAAGGTGGACCTGGCGATGAAGGATGCATTGAAACCGACAATAGGCGAGCGAATCCTCAAAGAAGCTTTCTCGCCATGAATAGCGGAATTATCTCTTTTGTTCTTCAAGTTGCCGGGCAAAAACCCTCGCGGGGTGTTCCGGTGGAAGGTCCTCGAGGCGAAAGGCTTCTCCATCCTCCCTCGCCGCCTCCAGGCGATGCGCAAGCTCCTCAAGATAGGAAAGGAATTCGTCCTTTCGCGGCATTCCGGCACCTTTGAAGATCAGGATGAGCGCTGGCTCATCGAACGGCACCTCGTATCCCGTGGGCTCGCCCCTCGCGAAACGAAACAGTGAGCCTTCGCGCATCAGCGTCCTCCTGCCGCGGTTGGCCAACACCCAGCTTCCGCTGGCGGTGTAGATGATGCTCTCGCTGTCGTGAGAATGTTCTCCGCAATACAAGCCCGGCGGCATGAGTATGTAATGAGCGCTGCATTCCTCGCCTTTGAGCAACGGTCCGATGCGACCCTCCAGGGTATCCACCCCACAACCCTTGATCGCATCTTCAACGGAGGGGCAAATCTCAATATTTTCCTTCATTCCAGCACCTCCTAAGATTCAAATGGGCGCCGCCCGTGACCGTCATGGGCGGGTATCCATGTCAGCGTTCTCCTGGCCTGGAATCCGCAACCGACTCGACCTCGCCAGCACGCTATCACACGCGAGTCATCGTCTTTTCCAGCCATTCCAACATCGCCTCATAGAATTCATCCTTGTAAGGCCGCAGGAAACTCGCGAGGCTGTGTCGTTCCCTTATCCTCGTGTCCTCGTCCTCTGGGGCAACCTGAAAGCTGTGATCGGCGCCGGGTATCATCACCCTCTCGACCTCGTTGTTGCCGGCTCCCTTGAGTGCCGCCTCGATACGCATCGCGTCCGCAGGGCATACGTTCATGTCCGCGTCCCCCTGCAGCACCAGAGACGGCCCTGCAATGAAGTGGAACGCTTGATGCGGGGGGAACTCCATTTCCTCCCGCAGTTTCCCGAGTTGGAAGCGCCACTCCCTGCCATTAACCTTGAGGGGGTAATATTCCCTGCCTTGTCCAGCGGCATCGATTATGCCATCGAAATTTTCTCCTATGGCAAGGGACAGGGGGGCGTTTTCCTCCGCCCAGCGTCTGTTCGCGGTGCTTCTCTCCGTATACTCGGCGAGGCGCACGTAGTTGTACCGCAGCAGGCCTTCCACATCGGCATAAAGGGCCCCCAGGAAAACGTAGGCATCCGCGCTGTGGCCTCGGCGGGCCGCGAGACATGCCACGTAGGCACCGGCGCTTTCCCCCGCTATCACAACCCGAGATATCGCAGGGTGCCTTCTCGCGAAATCAAGGAAAGCCACCAGGTCCTCCACCTCGTATGTATATGAGGAGGTGGGCGGGCACGGCCCGGACCGACCGTACCCGCGCTTATCCCAGCGAATCACCGCATAGCCGGCTTCTCCCAGCTTGATCGCCATTCTCCTCAAGGCATCGCGCTGCGGGACCGGCAGGGGGTGGCCGATAAGGGCCCCGTCGCGGTCATGGGACATCGTTCCGCCCGCGATTATCACGCAGGGGAAACGCCCTCCGCCCGAGGGCAGGAGAAGGGAGCCCGCGACCCTGGCCCCGTCGACCTCGATCCCCAGCTCGTATTGGATCAAGTTCCGCTCCGCAGTCTTTTTACTTCGCTTTCGTGTTTTCCCACCGCGTGCTGACGTCGGAGGGATGCGGTACGAGCCCTTCCAGGGGAAGCCTTGCCGCATATACGTTGAAAAGCGAGGCGATGGGTATGAGCGCGGCGTGCTCATCAATGAGTATGTGCATGGCCTCCGCCACCAGCTCCGCCCGTTCGTCCGGGTCCTCCGTGGCACGGGCCTTGTCCACGAGGGCGTCGAATTCCTCTCCGCCCCACCAGGGATTGCCGCAGAACTCTCCATAGTATCCCTTGCTGTGGTGGAGCAATTGCGGGCCGAAGGTGGGGTCCGCGTTGTTCTGCGTTCCGCGCGTGAGCCACAGGTCCCCCTCGCCCTGCTTGAGCATCTCCTCGTAAACGCCCTCATCGGAAACCTCGACGATCTTGGCGTCTATGCCAACCGCCTTGAGTTGCTGCTGGATCACCTCGGGGATCGGCTTCAGAACCGCGGCAGTCGGGTATCCGGATACGAGAGTTATCTCCAACCTCTTGCCAGCCTTTTCCCGTATTCCGTCCGCGCCCTCCTTCCAGCCGGCCTCCTCCAGCAACTTGGCCGCCTCATCGGGGTCGTAATCGTATCCCTGGATGAGATCCCTGTATGCCCCGAACATCCCCTCGGGGAGCCAGGTGTAATCGACCACCGCATTGTTGCTCCATACCTTCTCCACGATCTCGCTCTTGTCGATGGCCACGGCCACGGCCTTGCGCAGGCGGACATCGGCCATGATCTCCCGGGCCACGGGGCCTTCCGTCCTCACCTCGAACACGACGTATGGGCCGCCGGGCTGGGACGCGTAGGTGTAGAGGCTCTCATCGGACTCTATATCCGCTATCATCTCCCTGGGGATGTCCTTGATGACATCCACCTCTCCCGCCTGCAAGGCCATGAGCCTGGTGTTGGCATCGGGTATGTACTTGAACACCAACTTCTCGAGCCGCGCTGGCTCTCCCCAGTAGTCGGGGTTTTTCTCCACCACGAGTTCCTTCTCTTTCTCGTAGGATACGAACCTGAAGGGACCGGTCCCTACCGGGCTTACCCCGGGATCGGTGCCAGGACAACGTATGCCGTAAAGGGGGTGGGTTATGATCTCGGGGACCACCATGTTGGGTTCCTCGGTCACTATGTCGATGGTGTATTCGTCCACTACCTTCACCTCCTTGAGGTGGAGGAGGGACTTCCCGCTGGGACGCATCTTCCCGTCATAGGTGAACTTGACCGCCTCGGAGGTGAGCTCGTCTCCGTTATGGAACTTGACTCCCTTGCGCAGGTGGAACCGCCAGGTATTGTCTCCCACGTATTCCCAGCTCTCCGCCAGCATGGGGGCAACGGTGAATTCCGGAGTCAGCCTCACCAGGCTTTCGTAGATGTTGGCGTTGGGCGAGAGCACCCCGATCTCCGCGAAATCCGGACTGTTCGCGTCCTCCCCCATTCCCACCACTAGCTCCGTGACCTTTGGTTGCTCTGCCCCTCCGCCCTTGCCGCAACCCGCATTCGACAAGGCGACAAGCAAAGAGAGCGTCGCTGTGAGCAGTACTAACCATGTTTTTTTCCTTGCCATCAACGCATCACTCCTTCCTCGTTAACCATAGGCTTCACTCATGCGGCTCGGCCACTTCGATATGTGCCCTCTTTCTTGGCTCTCCCAAAGGAGACGGGATGACAACGCGGTGCAGTTCGCCGCCTGTTCGCTGAAAGCCCCACCTCCTTTCCAGTGAACACAACCAGGCGACGGTTTTGCCCCGCGCGTCCAACCTTGCGCCTGCATCGCGACTGCTTCCATGCCATGGCGCATTCACCGCCATTGCACACAGCCAGTGAGTCGGGCATCTGAGTTGCCGTACTACACGGCCTTTGGCACGTCTCCATTCCAAGCGCTCTCGAAAGATGGCCTCTGGCCATGCGTGGCAGTAACCGGCCACCGCTGCTTCACCCCATGGAAGTGAACCTCGTCTTTTCCCTCGGGTCCATTGCGTCCCGAATCCCGTCCCCAAGCAGGTTGAAGCCCAGGGCGACCAGCATGATCGCCGCTCCAGGGGCCAGCACCGTCCTCCAGGTGCTCTGCAGGTACATCCTCCCTTCGTTGAGCATCGCTCCCCACTCCGGCGTCGGAGGTTGGGCTCCCAGGCCAAGGAAGGAAAGGCCGGATATGGCAAGCAGCAACTTGCCCATGTCCAGCGTGGCCATCACCGCCACCGTAGGAAAGACCTCTGGGAGGATGTGCCTGCAGATCACTCTGGCGTCGGAAGCGCCACAAGACACCGCCGCCTGCACGAAACCCCTTTCCTTGACCGACAGGACCATCCCCCGCACTAAACGCGCGTATTCCACCCACCAAACGGCCACCATCGCAAGGGCGACGTTCACCAGGCCAGGCCCGAGCATGCCCGCGATAACGAGGGCGAGCACCAATGCCGGGAAGGCGAGCATGGCATCCACCACCCGCATGATCACCGAGTCCAGCCAACCCCCGTAGTACCCCGACAATGCTCCCAGAGGCAGCCCTATCAGGAGGATTACGGCCAGGGTGGCAGCGGCCACGGGGATGGTCACGCGACCGCCGTAAAGAAGCCGCGACAAGACGCACCTGCCCAGATGGTCCGTGCCCAGTGGGTATCGCTTGCTGGGTGGAGACAATTTGTTGTCAAGGTCCACCGCCAGGGGGTCGTTGGTCGCCAGGTAGGGCGCGAATACGGCCGCGATCACGGAGATCAGCACGATCACCAGGCCCGCACAAGCAGCCTTGTCTCGCGCCAGGCTTACCGATGCCCTCTTGAGTTGTCCGGTCGAATGCCAGCCGGGTGGCTCGCCTCCCACCGGACGCGATATTTCTCGTTCAGTCACCATCAGGCACTTGGGATGCATTTTCCTTCATTCCGCCGCCACGCGTACGCGCGGGTCCACAACCGTGTAGGCGATATCGACCGCCATGTTCACCAGAACGAACACCAGGGTCATGAGCAGCGCATACCCCTGCACCACGGGGTAATCACGGTTGAATATGGCATCAACGGCGAGTTTCCCGACGCCAGGCCACACGAAGATGGTTTCCACGATCACCGCGCCGCCCAGCAGATAGCCGAACCCGGTGCCCACCAGCGTCATGGTGGGCAGGATGGCGTTCCTGATGGTATGCTTGCCCACCACCCTCGCCTCGCTCAATCCCTTGGCGCGCGCGACGCGTATGAAATCTTCCCCCAGTATCTCAAGTACGCCCGCTCGGAGCATACGGGTATAGACAGCCGCCATGCCCAATCCCAGGGTAATGGCCGGCAAGACGAGATGCCGCCAACCGCCGTAACCCATGACCGGCAGCACCTTCAACTTCACCGCAAAAATCTGTATGAGAAGTATTCCAAGGAAAAAACCGGGGATGGACGCGCCTGCCAGAGACATCACTCGGCTCGCGTGATCCATAACGGACCCCTTCCTCACCGCCGCGAGGACCCCCAGCGGAAACGACAGGAGCATCGCGATGGCCAGGGCTGCAAGCGCCAGCGCCATGGTGGCGGGAAAACGTCCCAGCAGTTCGCCGGATACCTCCTTTCCCGTCCGTATCGACCTGCCCAGATCCCCATGCAACGTGCGCCATAGCCACCTGAAGTATTGCACCAAGACCGGGTCATCAAGGCCGAGGTCATGCCTTATCTGTTCCACGGCCTCCGCATCCGGCTCCATTCCTGCGGCACGCAGGGCCATAACCGCCGGGTCGCCAGGCGCCAGGTATATCAAACCGAAGGTGACGGCCGATACCACGAGCAGCACGGGGACCAGATGAAACAAGCGTTTCAGCACATGGTATATGGTCATCCCGTCACCTCTCTCCACGGAAGGATCGCAGCGCCGAGATCGCCTCTCCTGCCGGGAGCCCTAACGTTTCCCGTGAGGTGATCAGGCGGCGAAACATGCCACGGCTTTCCGTCACGCATGCAGCGCAAGCCTCGCCCAGGGAATGTAAGTAATCCAGGTGCCGCATGGTCGGAAATGTGGCTCTCCGGCGCGCTTCGTCGGCTTGCGCCCCAAGCGCCTGGTAAGATGAAGCTGTCGCCTCTTCCCCAAGAACCCCGCGGGATCGGGGTCCTGTCTTCGCCTTTCCGTTCCCATAGAGGGCGCGTATCCGCATTGCGAAACGGCGGAATCGATAAGCGAAGGCATGGCCCTCGCCTCTTTTCCGCTGGAACCCTGCCGAACATAGGGACAAATCGAAACGGCAAATTAAAAGACCCTCCAAGATCCATCCCGCTTCTCGCGGACCAGACCCTGCGAGGGTCGTATGTCTATGGCTTACGATATCGACGCTTCCATCCCGGCGAAGGCGCCCCGCCGGGCGAATCTTCAGGAGCGCATTCTTCGCGCTCCCGCGCTATCCCAGGGCTACTGCCATCTAGTTATTCTGTTATAATTGTATGCATTGCTGAGGCCCGCGGCAACCTTTAAGCGCCGAGCGCGCCATAGGGCGCGGTATCAGCCCAGTTTCTGTTTCACCAAATCAATGTCCAGGGGAATAAGCCCGCCTTCCTCCAGCACCAGCTCCAGCGCCCCGTTGGGGCAGTTCTCCACGCACAGCTCGCAGCCGTAGCACCTCTCGGCGTGATACACGCGGACGCCGTCCACTATCTCGATCGCCCCGAAATTGCAGGCCTTGACGCATTCGCCGCACAGCTCGCATTTCCCGGCGTCATGCCGGGTGGTGTACCCGGAGGGGGCGTACATGGAAATCCCCTCCGCGCCCTTGATGCGTTGAGCCAGCTCGGTGGCGCGCATGGAGACGCAGCACTTGGGGCAGCAATTGCATATCACTCCCATACTGCCCCCCGTCGCCACCTTGAAGAAGGCCTGGTTGATATGGCCGCTGCGGCGGTGCTGGTCTATGATCTCCAGGGCCTCCTCCTTGGTGATGCGCCTCACGTGGTGCCTCTGGCAGTGCTCCATCCAGAAGTCCACCACCGGCCTGCCCACCGCTATGCAGGAAGCCAGGGGCTGGCAGGGGTCCTTCAGCTCTTTCTTGCAGGGGCAGTCCATGACCGCCAGGTGCGTGGGCTCTCGCAGCACGATCTTGTTGGCGTACTTGAAGGGCACGATCCTTCCCGTGGTGTCAGGTCCCAGCATGACCGTCTCCTCGAGGTCCAGGATCTTGGTAACGTCGGAACGCGAGAGCACCTTGGCATGGTAGCGGTCGAAGATGAACTTGGGAACGTACTTGGTGGCCTCCAGGCGCGAGAACAACGCCACGATGGCCTTGGTGGCGTACAGCGCAACCCTGACGTAGATGTCGTAAAAAAGAAAGTAGATGTAATAGTGGATCGCCCGGTCCACCCTCCACCCGTGGAGGCGAAAGACCTTTTTGGTGGATTCCTTTACCATCTCACCCCTCCCGTTCTGGCTCTCCTGCGCCTCATGCCGGATTTTATGCTTCACGTGGACGGGTCCGGCGCGCGAGCCCCTGGGCCGCACCGCCCCCTTCGCTCTTCGACCGCCGTCCGCCCCTTGAATAATAGCAGACTGTGGCATAATTTATGACCGTAGTCAATTTTTTCGACGGGCCCTTCTCGGCCCCGTCGGCAAGCTCTTGAGCGACGGTCTCAGGCCTGGTCGGCGGACGGGAACAGCGGCGGAAGGGGGACGATGACCATGCCAACCAAGGAAATTCCGCGCCGGGAAGCGAAGAAGCAGGAGCGCAGGAGCGCGGTGCTCGCGGCCGCGGAGGAGCTGTTCTCGGAGAAGGGTTACCGCAACACCACCATCCAGGAGGTGGCGGAAAAGGCGGGGCTCTCCAAGGGCGGCGTTTACCTGTATTTCAAGAGCAAGGAGGAGCTCTACCTTTCCGTGTGCCTGATGGGCCTCGCCGGCTACGGGGAAAGGCTCACCAGGGCGTACGACGAGGCCGCCGATTTCGAGGAGAGGATTCGAGCCGTCTATCTCGCCTACATCGAGTACGCGCTGGAGGAACCGGCGCTTTTCCGCGTGTTGCGTGACACGTTCATCGAGCAAGTGCGCCACAACCTCTCGCAGACCACCATAGAGAGGATCGAACGATACATCAAGGGATGGCTGGAAAACGGCGCCGGTATGGTGCGGGAGGGAATGGAGCGCGGGGCCTTCTCCCCACAACTCGACCCCTATGCCTTCAGCCTCATGTGCTGGAGGCTGGCCACCAGCCTGGTCGAGCTCGCCCTCCTGGACGACCTGGTGGTCATCGATCCTTCCGGCATGGACCATGTCTTCTCCTCCTCAATCGACCTCCTGATCCAGGGAGCAAAGAACGGCGCTTCCTCGAGCCCCAAGGGAAAGAACGGGGGCGAGCGAAGCAAGGGCCGGCGGTAGGCCTTGCCCGGTGATTTCTACCATCCAGACGTTTCGACGGCCACACCGGAGCCAGTAACAGGAGAAGGGCTCTCCAAATCCCATTTCCTTCCAGCCACCGGAACTTGGCGACTTCATGGACTCAAGCCCTTTTGCGCGCCAGACGATATTCGATAGCAGCAGGGAGGTCTCAGCAGGGAGGGGATGTGCGATGAATGAGTCATGCAACGCTTGCGGGGTTCCCAAGGCTCTTACCAAGTCACATGCCTGGGAAGAGGGCTGCATCGTGGACAGGGCCAGCGGCAATGCCAATTTATTCCTCTACGAGGCGGCGTCGATGAATTCCCTGATCGACGAGGTCGGCTCCCTCCTGGGCATCAGCGTCGACGACCTGGTTTTCAAGGCCGCGGCAAACGCGGCGGAAGGCGTGGTCGGGGACGCCATCAACGCGCACCCGGCGTTGTTCAGGTTGCTCAAGAGGTGGCCCTTGCACCGTCTCGCCTACGAAGCCAGCGCGAAACTGGCGAGGGCGGTCGGGGCAGGGAATATAACCTTGCTCGGGCAGAAAGGCGGCCAGGGGAAGCGCAGGGTCAGGGTGCGCATAGAGAACCCCTTCAATGTCTTCCTCGTTTCGGCCATGGTGGTCGGCGCCATGAGGGCGATATACAACCTGCCCGTTCTCTACGACCTTGGGGAAGAGGACGGCGCCTACTCGATGGAGGCGCGACAGGCTCAAGGTGCCGTCGAGGAGGAGGCTTATGAGCGCCTGGCCCCCTCCAGGCTCGTACCAGACAAGCTCGAGGGAGAAATCCTTCCGACCTGCGGGCGCTGCGGAGCGCCCAGCGCACTGGGAGATTCGTTTGCGTGGAAGCTGGAAGACGGCTTGCTGGTGGAAAAAGCCGGGGGGGAGCGGATGGTTTTCCCCGGCCTATATCTCCTGCATTCCTTGATAAGGGAATTCGACCTCGAGCTGGGAGGGACCACGGCCGAGGTCTTCCTGGAGGCCGAGCGCCGCTTGTATAAAAGAAAGCTGGCCAGGGCGCAGAAGGGGCAGGACTCAATGTCTGATCCATTACAGGAATCCGAGCTGAGGAGTCACTTGGCTCTTCGCGGCCTTGGATACCTCGAGTCCTTACGAAGAGAGGGGGGCACCACGGAGATCGTGGTGAAAAACGCCTTCATCGCGCCCTTGCTCGCGGGACGCCTGGTGGCAATGTGGGAGTACGATTCCGGCCTGGATTCGACCTTCGATTATTCCATCGATGGAGGGACGCTCGCCCTCTCCATTAAGCCGTCTTGACGAAAACGGCTCGTGTGGTTCATGGGCATGGAACGGCATAAATCACACCAGGAAAGGTCCATCCATCGCGTTCGCCCTGGACCATGCCTTAATGGCAATGACTCCGCCTTTGCGTAAACCATACTGTTCATATTTTTCGCAACAATTCCCCTCTTTTCCTCGAGCGCTTCCACGGCCCCCGAAAACATTGCCGGCTAAAGCGCCCTTCCAGCTCCACAGCATGGGGCATGGTATGGGCCGACCTGCAGGATAATGCCCGGTTTCGAGGCTTCTCGCATACTTTTTTATAATCGGGCGAGAAGCGCTGAAAAACCTCTGCCAGGCACAGGGATGCTGTATCGTCTCGGTCAGGCGCTTTCCAGGCTGAAAAAACGGGGGGCCAACCTATCATCCGGGCACGGGAAGCGTATTGACAAAAACTGACCCCGGTCATAATATTTGCCCATGGCGGTCTCGCTCCGACAGCCGGCGTGAATGCTCTCGGCTTACGTTGCCATACGCCAAGCGGCTGCGGAGCCTTTCTGGACAGGGAGGGGTTCTTACATCTCGGCTTCGCAAGCCGTGGTCTCCCCCGGAAACAAGCCGCCTATCCGTACCGTAAGCCGCCGGCTGGAGGGAGATGTGGATGAGGAGCATCGACGACTTTACGCGACCCCTGGAATATATCTCGCCCATGGACGGCCTGTTGGGTTCCATATTCCGCGAGTGGGTGGAAAAGGAGGTCATCCCCTACCGCAGGCAGTTCGACGAGGACTACCGTGAGCACCACCTCATCCACCCACCCTTCAAGAAGCTCCTGGGAGAGTACGGCCTGCAGCGCATGATCTTCCCCGAGGACCTCGGGGGTTGGGGGATGGGGAGGTCGAACTACATGTGCGTGGCCGCCTTCCGCATGTTCGAGGAGATAGCGCGCGCCGACTCCGGTATGGCCCTGGCCTTCGGCGCCCTTTTCTGGCCCTTCCTCTTCATCGCCCTGGAGCCCCACGAGAACCGCAGGCTGCTGGAGGAATTCGCGCCCATGTTCTGCGAGACCACCGAGCCGGTTTTCGCGGCCCTTTGCATGACCGAGCCCCAGGGAGGATCGGACATCGAGAACGTTGAGATCGTCAAGGGCACCACCATACAGACCACGGCGGTGAAGGACGGCGACGAGTGGGTGATCAACGGCCACAAACTCTGGCCCTCCAACACCGGCGGCCTGGCCAAGCTCATGGCGGTGGTGTGCACCACCAACCCCGGTTCCGACGACCCGCGCGACATCGCCGTCATCTTCGTCAAGGACGACATGCCCGGGGTCACCCAGGGGCCGCCCTACGAAAAGGCGGGCATGGCCGCGGACATGAACTCGGACATCTGGTTCGAGAACGTGCGGGTTCCCCTCTGGTACCGCGCCATCGGCCCCGGCGACGACGCCAAGTACTTCGGGGAGGTTATGGCCACGGGCAACATGGGCATCATCGCCTGGATATCCGGAGCAATGATGAACATCTACGAACGCCTGTCGGAATACACCAGCCGCAAGCGCTACCGCGGCAAGCCCCTCAAGGAGGACGACGGCGTGGCGGGCCTGCTGGCCGATTTCGCGGCCAACATCGAGAACATCCGCATAGTGGGCTACCAGTGCGCGCGCATGTGTGACCGCCATGACCTCTACGGCCCATTATGGCACCCGCGCCTCGTCGCCAAGATGCGCGCCCAGCGTTACCTGGCCATGGATCGCTTTATCGACGTCACCGGCAGGGTGATGAACCTCATGGAGGCCTACGGGACGGATCGCGACTGGGACGTGGAGAAGCACTGGAGAGACCTCAAGATATTGCAGCTCGTGGAGGGCTCGAAACAGCTTTGCCAGATCGAAGTGGCCCGCTGGTTCTACGAGTGCGAAACCCTTTGAGCCGCGCCATGGGAGAGGAAGCCACCATGAAAGACAGCGGGGGTAGGCGATGAACGCTATGGAGATCATTCCCTTTCCGAGGAAGAGGCTCGACAAGGCCGACCTGGACCTGGCCGCGACCCTCCAGGCCCTGGTCGAGAAGGAGATCATGGACAAGCGCCTCGAACTGAAGGAGGACTACGAGCAGCTCCTGGCGCCTTCCTTCGCCAGGATCATGTCGGAGATCGGGCTGCAGAAGATGTTCTGGCCGGAGGAGCACGGGGGCGAAGGCCATAACGGCCCGGACGCGGCGTACACGGTGGTCGCCGCCCTGGAGCAGATCGGCAGGGCGGATACGGGGCTGGCCTTCCTGGCCGCCCACAGCCTCGCCCTGCAGGCCGCCCTGGCCCAGGAGGGCGCGCGCCGTGAGGAAACCTGCGCCGCATTCGCCTCCCTGTTCTGCTCGGGCGACAGGCCGGTTCGGGTCTCCTTCATCCTTCCCGCGCTCACCGAAGAGGAGGGCGCGCCGGAGTGGAGGGGAAAGGGCTTCCAGGTTGTAGCGGCGCCATCAGGCAACGCGTGGAAGGTGAGCGGGAGAATGGTCCGGCCCACCTGCTGCGGCCTGGACGCGGACCTATTCGGCGCGTGGTGCGCGGTGGCGGACGGGGATCCCGCCTTCATTCTCGTGCCGGGAGACACGCCGGGCATCGCACGCGGCACAGAGCTCAAGAAAACCGGGCTCGCGGCCAGCCGCAACGCGGACCTGGAGCGCCTGGAAGCCACGGTGCCCGACGCGAACTGCGCTTGGCGCGGGAACGAAGGGACCTTCCGCCTGCTTTCCTGGTATTACCTGGGGGTGGCGGCGACAGCCTCCGGGGCGCTCCTAGCGAACTACGAGATCATCAGGGAGTGGGGGGACAACCGCGTGATCAAGGGCAAGGACCACATCTTCAAGGACAACCCACTTACCGCGGCCGTCATGGGGGAGGTCGCCAAGGATACCAGCGTGGTGCGGCTGCTCGCCTACGAGCTGGCCGGGATGCTCTCCGAAGCGGGAGAATACGGCGGAGACGGCTCGCAGGCCCTTTACACCATGGCCCTCATGCTCGCCCACCAGGCATGCGCCTCGGCGGAGCATGCCATCAACCGCACCATGGAGCTCATGGCCTCCGCGGGCTATGCCAAGGAATGGCAACTGGAGCGTTACTGGCGCGACGTGAAGGCGATGCAATGCCACCTCGGCGCTTATGAGCTGGCCAAGCACGACTTCGCGCGCTGGTTCTACGATACCGTGACCCTATAACGGACGGAGGACCCGAGGGCTAAAGCTCGGGGAAAGGGGGCGCCGGTAGGGGTTGTGATCCGTCGGCTTCGAGAGTTTCGGAGGAGACGGCCGTAGATGGCGGGCGGAACGGATGGACGGGGCGAGGCGCCCCGAGGAGCCGCCTCCTTTCCCGCGGGAATGGGAGGCGTCCCGACCGGGAATCAGGCGCCACCGAAAACGCGGCCTGGTTATTTCAGCTCTTTGGCTGCGTCGTCCGCAGGGGGTGTCCTTCGCCGGCCGGCCTGGCGAGGCAGAGGGAGCGTCGATATAAGGGGTGGCCCACGAGTACGGGCGCACACGGTGGGCATGGGGTAGCCAGGGTACGCGGAGGCGGCAAACCGCTTCCGCCAACGCGAGAAGCTGTGAGGTGAGAAAAATGAAAGACGATACCGAAGCCGCTGCCGTCGTGGATACCAGGGGGTTGATTGACGCCGCGGATCGCATCCTGCGCGAGCTGATCCGCACCCCCAAGTTCAAGGAGACCCTGGTCATACTGCTCAATTCCATCGATCCACCCTCGGCCAGGAGGCTGGTGCGCACCCTTTTCTGGCAGGACCCCGGCCTCCTGCTCTCCCTCATGGGCAGCCTCCCCTCCCTCATCAACGTGATCAGCGAAGCCCTGGCGGAGGTGGCCAACCAGATGAACACCATGCCCCCTCCCCTGCTGCAGGATTTCCTCAACCAGGTGGTGGCGGGAATCGACGGTGCGGCGGCGGGAGAGGCCGCCGGCGGGCTGGTTTCCATGGTCCTTTCCCTGGGAATATCGAACAAAGAGAGCGTTCTCAGGCGCGGGCTGTCGGCCATGGCGGAGGATTTCAGCCGGGCATACTCCGACGCGGCCTCCGGCGCGAGACTCGATGAGCGCCTGGGGGCGTGGATGGCGGGGGCCGCGGAGCGCGCCCAGGATCCGGAATCGGCCGTCCACGGCTTCGTCCAGGCGGCGACAAGGGCGGTGAGGGAGAATCCCGCCTTCGTGGAGCATGTGCTCAAGCCCATCCTCGAGCCGGTTATGGGGACATCGGGAGCCCAGAGGACGTCGGCCGGGACGAAAAAGCCGGCCCGCGATGAGGGATAACGGGGAGGTGAACCGGATGCGGGAACAAACACCCATGGGCCTGGGGGAGCGCGTGCTCCGCGAGATAATCGCCACCCCCGCCCTCAAGGAGATTATCCTCCTGCAGATGAAGGACATAAAGGCCGATACCGCCCCGGGGCTGGTCAAGACGCTGCTGTGGGGGGACCCCGGCATCTCCATGAGCATATTCGGCGCCCTTCCCGACGCTGTGAACTGGCTCCTGGAGCTTTTGCTTGAATTGGGCAGGCAGCTTAACGGCCTGCCGGAGCCTCTCCTTAAGGACATCCTGGGACAGGTGGGAGGGGGCATCGACGAAGAGAGGCTGAGGCAACTTCCGGAGGTGTTCGGGCAGCTCGCCCGGCGCCTGCTCTTCGGCGACGAGGCCGCCCCCGAGGATGTGCGGTCGGCGGCGGTGAAGGCGGCGAACGCGGCCATCGGTCGCCTGGACGAGGTGACCGCCGAACTCGATGCCAGGCGCGAGGAGATGGGGAAGAGCCTTGCCGCTATATGGAAAGAACTGGATAGGGAGGCGCTGGCGCGGTCGCTGAGGCGCCTGGGCTCGATCGCGGCCGCCGCGGCCAGGGCGGGCGGCGGAGAGAAGCGCCGCGGCGGGGGCCGCAAGCTCCTCCCGCTGGCAGGCGCGGTCGCCGCCCTCATCGTCCTGCGTGCCGCCGTGAAGAGAGCGCGTGGGTGAGCGACGACCCCACCGAGGCGTCGCGCCGCAGCTCATCGCAAGGGGTGCCTGGGAAGGGAGATGGATGATGGCAGCGGAAGAAACCTACCTGGAGAAAAAGAAGCGCCTGCAGAAGTTCATGTACGGCTATAACGTCGTGATGTGCTTCAGCGCCGGCCCCCCCATGGCGCTGGCGCCGGGCTTCGCCCGCAAGCTCCTCAAATGGCCTTACGACGACCCGGTGATGATGGGCATCTACGGCTCCATCGTAACCTCCGTGGGCGCGCTTTCGGCGGCGGCCCTTCGCGATGAGGGCAATTTCGAGAGATACCTTCCCGTCCTCTACACCCAGATCATGTACAAGACCATGACCTGCCTGCTCATCGCCAACAGGCTGCGCCGCAAGGAGCCCTCGTCGTGGGGAGTGCATTTCATCCTCTGGTTTTTCATGCTCTACATCGCGTTGCTGGCGCGCGCCATTCCCTGGAAAAAGGTCGAGGGGTGAGGAAAGCGGCGTACGAAAGGCGGCTGTGGGCGCGGCTCGCCCACGGCTGGTGTAAAGAGGCGGCGGGTTGTCATGGCTTGATATCGACCCCGTGCTTCTCCTCGCGGGGCAGGGGGAAGTCGCCGGCACAGGCATCTCGACCACGCGCCCCCGAGGGGGTTTGAAGATACGGGCAGGCGAGTGGATGGCGGCGGCAAGGGATCACGGGCGGCGGTGATCTTGCGCTTGCCGCCTCGATGAAGTCGAAAAGAGGGAGCCGATCGTTAGCGCCGCGAGGCGGCGCCGGGATCATCGGCGGAACACGCAACTGGGAATCGTAATACGGTCTCGATACCGCATCGTCGTACATCCGCACTACTCCGCGATCCGTTTACCCGGAGAACGCCGCTTGTCGACGGCGGCGAAATGATGCAGGCCGTGGGAAACAGGCTCCGGAGCGAAAACAGCTGAGCCCGCTGTCGGGATATCGGGATAGGGGGATGCGGGCTCTGGGGAGACCGGGAGAGTGGGGCCGGCGAGGGTACGCTGGCGCCGCCGGGCGGTCTTTCCACGGTGAGGTGATGAGGATGGCGGTGAGAGAAGGGGGCGTACCCCCGAAAGCGGAGGAGATGAGGGAGGCGGCTGTTCGCCCGGCGAGGTACGCTGGCGCCGCCGGGCGGTCTTTCCACGGTGAGGTGATGAGGATGGCGGTGAGAGAAGGGGGCGTACCCCCGAAAGCGGAGGAGATGAGGGAGGCGGTGTTCGCCCGGCGAGGGTACGCTGGCGCCGCCGGGCGGTCTTTCCACGGTGAGGTGATGAGGATGGCGGTGAGAGAAGGGGGCGTACCCCCGAAAGCGGAGGAGATGAGGGAGGCGGCTGTTCGCCTGCTGGAAGGGTTGCGGGAAAGCGACCCCGCGCAACTCGCGGGCACTCTTTTCCGAGATGACGGGGATTTCACCTCCGCGCTGGTGGAGTCCCTGCCGCGCCTGGTGAGCGCGGCGGCGCACGCCGTGAAGGCCTTCGCGGAATCCATGGAGGGCATGCCCGCGCAGGAGGCGGCGGAACTGGTCGCCAGGTCTTACGCTCAAGTTAAAGGAGAGGAGATCGGCGAGGCGCTCAACGCGCTCTCGCGCCTGGTGATCCGGCTGCACGAGGAAAACCCTGAGCTTTTCGCTTCCTTCCAGTCAGGGCTGTTCGCCGAGGCGGTTCAGGCCATCGACTTCGGCAAGCTGCGCAAAGCGGTCACCTACAGGGTGGGGGAGAGGCTGGACCTCGCCCGCAGGGAGGTGGAGTTGCTGGGGGACAGCCCCATGGCCTTGATCAACATGTTCAGCGTGGTGGCGCCCGTCATCAACGACGCGTTGAAGGTCTTGAGGGCGCTTTTCGACATCCTCGCCCTTCCAGCGGAGGCGGTCACCTATGCGCTTTTCAAGATCCTGCAAGACCTCGACTGGAACGACGTCGCCGCGGTCATCAACGGGGCTTCCGCGTTCATCGTCAACGTGCACCGCGGCAGCCTCATCCTGGGCGACGGCAGCCTCTATTCCAGGGAGCCCCTGCAACGGATCAGTTCGGACCTGATCGGAGCCATAGACGGGCAAGTGCTCGCGGAGGCCATCGCGGCCGTGGGCGAGGAGGCCGAGGCGCTTGCGAGCGCGCTGGCAAACAGGGTCCTTGAAAACGAGGAGCTTGCGGTGCGGCTGTTCGAGGCCACGGTCTCTCTGGCAAATTCATTCTTCCTCTTCGCGTCCTCGTTCCTGGAAAAAGCGAATTCTCTTTCGCGCGAGGCCTTGGGCAAGATGGCCACATCCATGTCCGACGGGCTGGAGGTCGGGGAGCTGGGCAGGGCGATCGCCTCGCTGGCCTCTCTGGGGCGCAGGATGGTCGCGGAGAACCCGGGCCTCGTGGCCGGGCTTTCACGGCAAACCCTGTCCGCCCTCGGGCTCGAGGCGGGTCCCGAGGCGGCGGCTAGGGGGGTCAATCGGGCGATCGAGTCCTACAACCAGTGGTTGAGCGGGAATCCCGAGGCGCTCGCGGACAGGACGAGCGCTTTCCTCGCGGGCATCGACGCGCAGGAGTTGGAGCGGGCCGCCAAGGCCACGGGGGACCAGGTGGCGGCGGCGCTCCGGCGCAACCCGTCGGCGCTGAAGCCCCTCCTGAAGGCCGCGATATCCGTACTTGTCGGCGGCATCAGGGGGTACGTCAAGGGGATATGGACGCGCAGAAGAACGCGGGGGGTGTGAGAGATGGAGGCGACCAGGGCCCTGGAAAGGGAAACGGAGATATTCAACCAACGCGTAAGGGAATGGAAGGAGGCGGGGGGCAAGGTCGTGGGATATTCGTGCGTGGCGACCCCCGTGGAGCTCATCGAGGCGGCGGGCCTGCTCCCCTACCGCATCAAGGCCCTCGGCAACGCGGAGACGGAGCTCGCCGATGGAGAGATGTCCCTCTTCAACTGCTCCTTCTGCCGCGCCTGCCTTCAGCTGGGCCTGGACGGCACCTATGATTTTCTCGACGGCCTCATCGAGACCAACGGCTGCGATCACCTGCGGGCCATGTTCGAGAACTGGCAGCACCAGAGGCGATTCGACTGCTTCTTCTACCTCAAGGTACCGCATTTCTTCCGCGACGACTCCCTGGCCTACTTCGAGGAAAACCTCTCCCTGCTGAAGGAACTGCTGGAGAACAAATTCTCCGTGGAGGTGACCGATGATGCCCTTGAGGAGGCGATACGCGGCTGGGAGGAGGTGAGGGAAGGGTGGCGGAGGCTATCCGCCCTGCGCGAGCTGGACGAGCCCAAGGTCACCGGCAGCGAAGCACTTTCGCTGGAGGTCACGGGTTCGTCGATGCGAAGCGAGGATTTCGCCGCCCTTCTCGCGCGGTACATGGATGAAAAGGCGGGCTCGGTGGGGGTCAGGCCCACGGCGCGGCTCATGTTGTGCGGGCCCGCAACCGACGAAGTGGAATGGCTCGAGGAGATAGAACGCCTGGGGGCGGTGGTGGTGGCCGATGCCCTGTGCTTCGGGTCACGTGCTTTCGCCCAGGCCATGCCCAAGGATGGCCCACCCTTACGGCGCCTTGCCGAGGGTTACCTGTCCAGCATCTTCTGCCCCCGCATGTACCTGGAATACCCCAAACGCCGGGAATTCATCCTGGAGACGGCGCGCCGGGCTCGCGTAAACGGGGCGATTTACCTTTACAACAAGTTCTGCGACCTGCACGGCGTGGACTCCGTATTGGTGCGCCGCGACCTGGAGAGCGCCGGCATACCGGTGCTGGTCCTGGAGAAGGAGTACAGCGCCAGGGCGGACCTCGGGAGGGTGAAAACCCGCGTGCAGGCTTTCATGGAGAGGATAGGAGGTGGGGCATGATGGAAAAAGGCTTCGTCATGCGCGAGGGAGAGAACGGCTTCGAGCGCGCCCTGGCCATCCTGGAGATGATCTACAAGCTCCCCGACAACCTCAGCGAAGAGGACGTGGAGGCGGCGCGGAACTTCGTCTACCCGGAGCTCCAGAACACCGTTATCGGCTTGCTGGAGCTGCCGGCGGACCGCGAGCTCGAGCTCTTCTTCTTCCGCCTCCTCATGAATATCTTCAGGGAAGCCCGCAACGCCCAGGCCGAAGGCAAGAAGCTTGTCTTCATCCCCTTCACCTTCCCGCCCGAGATCTTCTACGCCTTCGACAACATCTTCCCCTTGTGCACCGAAATCGTCGGCGGCCTTATCACCAACATCTGTTACGGCCAGGGGGAGCGCTTCTGGGACTTCGCCATGGGCCTGGGGCTGCCCGACTCGCTCTGCTCGGCCAACACCATCGGCACCATGCCCCTGTTCATGGGCCCGGGAATTAGGCCGGATGCCATCGTCTACAACTCCGCGGGCAGCTGCAACCCAAACGCCAAGATACACGCCTTCGCCTCCGATTACCTCGGCATCCCCCAGTTCATCCTGGAAAAGCCGGTGGACGAGTCCAGGCGAGGGCGTGAGCTGTATTACAACTACCTGAAGCGCTTCATCCAGGAACTGGAAGAATGGTCCGGATCGGAGCTCAGGGAGGAGCGATTGCGCGAGGTGATGGAGAGATCCTACCAGGCCGTCGACCTCTACCACGAGTACTGGGAGCTGAAGAAGGCCAGGCCCTGCCCGGTGCCCAACATCTTCAGCATGACCCTGCTGGTGTTGCGCAGCCAGTGCTGGGGCAGGCAGGAGGCGGTGGACGTGATGCAGAGGATGGTGGACATATCAAAGGAGAGGCTGCGCAGGGGCGAGTACACCGCGCCGGAGGAGCTGGCCAGGGTTTATATCACCTACATCTACTGGCTCTTCGACTTCGCCGGTTATTTCACCTGGATGGAGAAGGAGGGGATCTCTATCCTCGGGGATATACTTGCCATACATTATTTTCCAGAGAAGGACCCCTCCTCGCGCGAGAGCATGCTGCGCGCCCTCGCCGACATCGCCTTCGATTATCCCATGACCCGGCAGATGGGGGCTGAGTCCATCTCCCTGCGCTGGCTGGACGACATCGCCTACGCGGCCCAGGACCTGGGCGCCGACGCCTGCATATTCGGCGGCGTCCATGCCTGCAAGCACACCCTGGGCACGGCGGCCTTCTTCCGCCGGGAGATGATGAAGCGGCTCGGGCTTCCCACGTTGATGATCTACGGGGACGTCTTCGACAAGAGGCACACGCCCATGGAGATGTTCCAGGAAGAGGTGAAGACCTTCGTGGAGCAGGTGGTGGCGAGGAAGAGGGCCCAGTCCAGGCGCAGGAAGGCCCCGGCGCCCGGGGCCTCGGCGCCGGAGCGGGGATGAGCGGACCAGCCCGCCGGGCATGACGCCCGGCACGGAGGCCGGAAAACCGCGAGCGTAAGGGGGGTGTGAGTGAGAGAATCCACCCGGAGGTTGTTCCGACTCCACGGCTGGAGGATCGACCGGGCTCTCCACGGCTACGTCTATTACCGATGGATCGACCGTTACATTAAAACGCTCATGGCCATCGCCAGGAGATACGTCCGCCTTTTCCCCCGCGGGCGTTTCATCTTCGACTTTTTCTTCAACCGCTACCACTGCAAGGTGCTGACGGAGGAGCAGGCGGCAAAGATCCTCACCCTGGACCATGACGTGATCATGGATCCCGAACTGAGCGCCCGAGTGGTGCCTTTCCCCCACGCCCACCGCATCATCCTGGACCAGCCGCAGCACATCGTGGCCATGGACTGCGCCTGCCGCATCGAAAAAGGCGTCGCCGACCCCGAAGCCCTCAACGTCTGCCTGGCGGTGGGCGAACCGGTGGCGAGCTTCTGGCTGGAGCACGGGGCGGAGAGGCTTCACGCCCGCAGGGTCAGCGCAACGGAGGCCCTGGAGATCCTGCACCGCGAACGCGAGCGCGGCAGCGTGCCCACCGCCTGGTTCAAGGACGCGGCCGGCGACCGCTTCTTCGCCATCTGCAACTGCCCTCCAAGTTACTGTGACGCCCTGGAGAGCGCCCGCCTTGCCCGCGCGTTACGTGTGGAGTCGCCGCCCGTGATCGCCGCTCCTTCGGGCTACCTTGCGGTCATCGACCGCGCCGCGTGCGCCGGGTGCGGCGCCTGCGTCGAAGCCTGCCCCTTCGGGGCGCTTTCCCTCGACGGGGAGGAAAAAGCGCTGGTCTCCTTCGACCTCTGCATGGGATGTGGGCTATGCGCGGAGAGGTGCGAGTGGGGCGTTCCCAGCCTGACGCGTGACGAGAGGAAAGGGATCCCCTTAGACATCGACGAGCTGGCTCTTCTCCGACGATGATCGGGCCAACAATCTCCTGACGGGCGCCTGCCGCTCCGGTCGCTCCCGCCTCACGAAACACGCCGCGAGCGCCATCGCCCGCGGGGCGGCGGCAGAGCGGCGCCTCGGCCGGATTGCCTGCTGGGCGCCGGCGTCAGCCGTAGCGTCAGAGAGGCCAAGGATCGCCCGACGGGCTCCCCTCCCGGCGGCGCTAAAAGGATGGTAAAAATCTGCAAGGCACTCAATTGCTCCATTTTTGCCTCCCGGCGGCGCTAACAGGGCGGAGCGAGCTCCCGGCTCCGGCCTGCTGCGAGCAGGAAAGCCCCCTCCGGAGCCCGGTGGTTCGATGTCCCCGGGCACGATCTTCCCTCGCTCATGGAATGGGATTGACAAAATAGATTAAAATAAAGCCTCAAAGGGTACGATAACAAACAGAGAGATAAGGAAAGAGGCCGGGGAGCGGAAGAATTTGCTCTGTGAGGGCTTCTCGCAGTTATCCGGTGGAGGTTTTTATGGCACGACCGATTGAGCCTACTCCAACGCTGAAGGGAAAGAGCGTTGACTTGTTCTGCATGAGCATAACGCAAGCCGAATACAGCCCTCAAAAAGACCGGTTATTGAAAGAGGCGCGCGAGATCCACAAGGAGCTAAGCAAGCATCGCAAAGCATTTCCATCCGTCTTGAAGTCACGGGATGACTGAAGGTTTCTCCATTCAAGACTTAAGCTTTGAGCCACTTTCCAAGGAAAATGTCCCCCTTGACTTTAACTGTGGCGACAAAGACCTTGATGACTTCATCATCAATGACGCCCTCGTACATCAGGATGCCAACGTGGCAATGACAACCCTGGTCAGATACAGATCAGAGGTCGTAGCGTTCTATAGCCTGGCGACGGACTGCATAAGCCTTGATTCGAACGAAAAGGGACGTATTAGAAAAGAATACCGAATACCATATTCTGAATTCCCTGCTCTCAAGATCTGCCGACTTGCGGTATGCAAGGGGTTCCAAGGCAAGGGAATAGGCCGGGCGATGGTTTACGATGTCATCGGGCTTGCGTTGGACCTTCAAGAATGGATGGGCTTGCGTTTCCTCTCTGTTGACGCCTACAGGGCTAGCGAAGGCTTCTACAAGAAGCTTGGGTTCCTTTTCAATCATCACGAGAACGAGATCGACCCACGGGGCGAGACGGTTAGCATGAGGTTTGACCTGCAACCCATCGTTTGGGAGGAACGCGAAATATAGGTCGGGCTGAGGCAAGCCTTCGATCTTGCAGTCACGCTGTGTTACTACAGTATCTCCAGTCGGCGCTGCTCCCGTTTGCCTGCCCGCCCGCCGGGCAATAAAATGTTAGGGACTGCGAGAAGGCTTTCGACGACTGGAGGACGGCTTGAGGGGATATCTCGGTGTTGACGTGGGCTCGGTGAGCACCAACCTGGTCCTGCTGGAGGAGAGCGGGGAGGTCGCCGCCTCCGTTTACCTGCGCACCAAGGGGCAACCCATAAGCGCGGTGCAGGAGGGCCTGCGGCAGCTGGGCGCCCAGCTTCCAGCCGGCGTGGAGGTGCTCGGCGCGGGCACCACGGGAAGCGCCCGACACCTGAGCGGGGTGATCGTGGGCGCGGACATCGTGAAGAACGAGATCACCGCCCATGCCGTGGCCGCCCTGCACGTGGTACCGGACGTGCGCACGGTGTTGGAGATCGGGGGGCAGGACTCGAAGATCATCATCCTTCAGGACGGCATCGTGGTGGACTTCGCCATGAACACGGTGTGCGCGGCGGGGACCGGATCCTTTCTCGACCACCAGGCGGCGCGCCTCAACATCCCCATCGAGGAGTTCGGAACCTACGCCTTGCGGGCGCAGGCCGGGGTGCAGATAGCGGGGCGCTGCTCGGTTTTCGCGGAATCCGACATGATCCATAAGCAGCAGGTGGGCCACCCGGTGGACAGCATCATCCTCGGGCTTTGCGAGGCCCTGGTGCGGAACTTCCTCAATAACCTCGCCAAGGGCAAGAGCGTGGAGGCGCCGGTTGTCTTCCAGGGCGGAGTTGCGGCCAACGTGGGGATGAAGCGGGCCTTCGAGGAGGCCTTGGGCATGGAGGTGGTGGTGCCGGAGCATTTCGCAGTCATGGGCGCCATCGGCGCCGCGCTCCTGGCCCGCGACCTCAATCCCCCGACCACGAACTTCAAGGGGTTCAGGGTCACGGAGATCGACTACCGTACCTCCAGCTTCAACTGCAAGGGGTGCTCCAACAACTGCGAGATAGTGAAGATCATGGTGGAGGGCGACGTGCTTGCCCGTTGGGGCGGGCGCTGCGGGAAATGGGAGCTGGACCTTCCCGGCGCCCGTACCGCCGGCACCGCCGTGGGATGAATCTTTCTCGCCTTGCATCCGATGCGCCGGGATGCGGCTCTCTAGCGCGCCTTCGTGCCGAGATGAGGTGCCGAGATGAGGTGCTCGCTTAAACGCGTTTACGGACGCCGGCCCGGGTGCGGCTATCCCCGTGCCCTCTGTTTAACCCGCCTGTGCCCGCGCCTGCGATACAGCCGGACGCCCTGTCCGGCCGCTCAGGCCTCCACCTCGCGCAGGATGACCTGGTGGTCCATGAGGTCGACCCGGCTGATCCTGGCCGAGACCAGTTTCTGCTCCCCGAAGACGTCCACCAGCAGGAGCTTGCCTTCCTCGGGCCTCATCTCCACCACGTCGTCCATGACCTTCTCCAGCTTGCCTTCCCGGTCAAGGAAGACCGCGGCCTCACACATCGCCGCCTCCTCCCTTCGCGCACATCTCCCTTACCATCTCCACCGCCTCCTCGATTAGCTTGGGCAGGGGCGTTTCGCTCGTGCCCATGACCTCTATGCGTGGGTTGGTGAGAGGAAGCAGTATCTTGCGCCCCGGCGCCGAAGAGATGGCGGTGGCCATCCCCGGGGTTAGTTCCCCCATCATGGCGTTGGGCATGATGATGGAAAGGCTTCCCATGATCACGTCCGCTTCGTTGATGCATACGCGTACCGCGTTCTCGCCCGTGGCGCCGCGGTTAGCCCTTGCTTTCATCATATTTCCCGTAGCTATGGCGTTCGCTCCCAGGGCGATGATCTCCGTTTCCTCCGGGAGATTTTTCCTCAAGCCCAGTATGATCTGGTGCCCTATGGAGCCGCCCATGCCATCCACCACGGCTATCTTCATGCGCGCGTCTCCTTCTTTCCCGCCCGCGCGGCTCAGAGCCAGGCCTGGAATTCCTCCTCGAAGGCCTTCTTGGGCCTGGCGCCGACGATCTTCTTCGCGGGCTCACCCTTGTCGAAGAGTATGATGGTGGGGATGGACTGTATCTGGTACTTCCGCGCCACCTCCATGGACTCGTCCACGTTCAGCTTGCAGACCTTGACCTTGCCTTCCCATTCCGCCGCAGCTTCCTCGATAACTGGACCCATCATCTGGCAGGGTCCGCACCATGGCGCCCAGAAATCCACCAGGGTGGGAAGGTCGCTCTTTATGACCTCCTGCTCGAAGTTGCCGTCGTTCAGCTCGACCACTTTGCCGGCCACCGCTCTCACCTCCTGTTCCTGATGTCTTTATCCCGCCCGCCGCCGCCATGCTCCCATTTTACACGATGGGCCCGGCTGGGGGCCGAGCTGGATCATACGAGAAGCATCGCTCCGACGCCCGCCCTCGCCCTGCCGACGGGCCCGCCGGAGCGGCTATATATAGGCCGTTCCCTTCTGGTTCTCCACGTGGAACTGCGCGCGCAGCGCCGCCCGCACGCCGTCCCCCACCGCCGCCGCCACCTGCCAGACGGCGCCGGAGCGCACGTCGCCCGCGGCGAAGACGCCCGGCACGCTGGTGCGCAGGTCTGCGTCGGTCTTTATGAAGCCCCTCTCGTCCAGCTCCACCGTTCCCCTCACTTCCTCGGTGTTGGGGATGTTGCCCACGTAGAGGAACACGCCGTCGACCTCTATCTCCACGTCCGGACCCCCTTCCACGTCCGCCAGCACCAAGCCCGTGACGCGATCCTCTCCCCTGATCTCCTTGACCGTCTTCTTCCATGCGAAGTCCATCTTCGGATTGGAGAGAGCGCGCTCCTCCAGCACTCCCCCGGCGCGCAGGCGGTCGCGCCGGTGCACGATGATCACCTTGCGGGCGAAGCGGGACAGGAACAGAGCCTCCTCCACCGCCGAGTTGCCTCCTCCTACCACCGCCACCACCCCGTCCTTGAAAAAGGCGGCGTCGCAGGTGGCGCAGTAGGAGACTCCCCGGCCGTGGAACTCCTCCTCGCCCGGCACCCCCAGCTTGGCCGGCCGCATACCCATGGCCAGCACCACCGCCCGTGCCGCGATCTCCGCCTCGGCGGTACGCACCTTCTTCAGATCGCCGCCGTCTTCCAGCCCCTCCAGGGGGTTGAAGGAGCTGATGCGCAGCCCGAACCCTTCCGCTTGGCGCCGCATGCGGTCGACGAGCTCGAAGCCGGATATTCCCTCGGGGAAGCCGGGGTAATTCTCTATCTTCTCGGTGAGCGCGGGCGCCCCGCCCGGCGCCTGTTTCTCCACCAGCAACACGTCCATGCGGGCTCGCGCCAGGTAAAGCCCCGCCGTAAGGCCCGCCGGGCCCCCTCCCGCCACCACGACGTCGACCGCTTTCTCGGCCATCTCCACCTCCATCTCCCCACGTGTCACGCGACATGCGGCCTCGGTCCCCCACCGATCGCCGCTGGACGCCGTGCCGTGTTCAGATCGCCTCTCCCCGCCCCCGCGTGGGGCGATCCCCCGCCACCGGGCGTTGCCAACACCGTCATGGCGCCGACTCCCCGATTATAGCGCGGATTCCAAGGCTAGGCGCAGGCGGGCGGAAGCGCTGTCGCAACCGCGTCCCGGCCAGCGGAACGGTAACCGAGCTTCTTCCGCGACAACTCGCGTCGCCAGCATTCTTGCTTTCTCCACCCATGGCCCATCTGCGTTACCGTGAACCGCTCGCCATGTTTGCATGACTCTCCGTGGTTATTTCCAGGGCTCGACAAGAAAGAGCGACCTCGAGGCAGCTTGCCCATGTTATGGTAATTATTGGCAGAGACAAGGATCCAGCTTCTCTTTCCGCCCTTTCGCGCTCAGAGCAGAAGAGAGCCGATGGCGTCCTCGAGGTCTTTCAGGGTGCGGCACACCCGGGCCTCCTTGCAGTACGGGAGGTACTCGCCCATCACGCTGTCCCCCGTGTCCCAGAAGGGGCGCGTCTCGGGATTGAGCCAGATGATCCCCTTGGCCCGGTCCCTTATGCTTTCCAGGTAGCGGAGGCCGGGGTCGTTATAGTTGTTGCGGGCGTCCCCGATAACCAGTATGTAGGTGCGGTAGCCCACGTCCTGCAGGTGGCGCTCGCAGAAGAGCCGGAACACTTCGCCGAAGTCGCTGCGGGCGTTGTAGGCGATGCCCGCCTCGGTAAGGGCTCGGCGCACCCCTTTCAGGATGTCCTCATCGCGGAAGAAATCCGTCACCTCTCCCAGGTCGTCCACGAAGACGAAACTGCGCACCTTGGCCAGGCAGTCCTGGATGGTGTACACGAATTGCAGCATGAACTGGCTCACCCTGGCCACCGAGGAGGAGATGTCGCAGAGCACCATGAGCTCCGCCTTCTCCATGCGCTTGCGCTTGAGGCGCAGCTCGAAGGGAACCCCGCCGTGCTGCATGTTGCGCCTTAGGGTGGCCTTGATGTCCACCTTTCCCCGTTTCATGCGCCTCTCGCGCAGGTTGATGCGGTTGCGGAGCTTGCGCGCCAGGACGTCAACCGCCTTGCGCATCTGCTGCAGTTCGTACTCGTCCAAGCCCGCCAGGGGGCGCCCCATGAGCCGCTCCATGCGCTCCGCGCTGGGGACGCGCTCGGCGTTGCGTGCCTGCTCCCTCTCCACGTAGCGCCGCACCTGTTTCCTGAGGGCATCGCGGTTGGCGCGGAAGGCCTCCTCCAGCCGCGCCAGCTCCTCCTCCGTCCACCCCTCCCCACGCAACAGCTCCAGCAGTTCCCCCAGCTGCTCTTCCATCTGTTCCCAGTCGAAGGCCTCGAAGATGCGGCGCGTGTACATGCCCACCTGCATACGCGTGGCGAGCTGTGACATCCCTACCTCACCCGCGGCCATGCGGATGAAGGATTCCCACTCGCCCCCCCTTCCCATCAGCACCAGCTCCAGCATGGGATTCAAGTCGCGCCCTTGACCGAAGGAGAGCATGGCTTCCTCCAGGCGCGCCTGCAGGTCCTGCTCCAGTATATCGGCGTCTCCGGAGCTCCCCAGGCCGTAGAAATACAGGGGGAAAAGCTCGTCGAAAACGGGGACGTCCCGCTGTCGCTTGATCGTGGCCGCCTTCAGCGCCGCCTTGAAGGTCTCGGGGTCTTCCAGCCCCACGGCCGCCATCGCCCCCATGGCGTCTATGCTTTCGGCGGTGGAAACGGAAACCCCGCGCCCCCGCAACGCGTTCACGAACTCGATGACCCTGACCTCCAATTCAGCCTCCGTCGTCGCTTCAATGCTGCCGGCGCCGGGGCGGGCGGTCTCGCGCATCCAGGCCCGCCCCTTCCAGGCGCGCGTGACGTCGAGCCGGGCGCGTATGTGGCGGTTTCACGAAAACATTCATGCCGACGCCATCACTCCGTTGCTCTCTGACCGCCGGGGCAGGGGCGGCTGAGGCCTTCTCCGCGAAGCCCTCGCCGGCGCGACAAGGAATCCGTCCGCGACCGGCGTACGCTCACGCCGCCCCGCTCGCAAGCTGGCGCAGGTTCTCCTTCGCCTTCTGGATGTCCTTCTCGTACTTGAGGACGATGTTGAGGGTGTCCCGGATGAGGTCCTGCTCCAGGGAATCAGCGTTGAGCACCACCAGGGCGCGCGCCCAGTCCAGGGTCTCGCTGATGCCGGGGGTTTTCCTGATGTCCAGCTTGCGCAGGCGGTGCACCACCTCCACCACCTGTGAAGCAAGGCGCTCGCTTATCCCCGGGACTTTCAGGCGCACGATCTCCAGCTCCTGCTCGCGGTCGGGGAAGTCTATATACAGGTGGAGGCAGCGGCGCTTGAGGGCGTCGCTGAGCTCACGCGCGTTGTTGCTGGTGAGGACGACCATGGGGATATGTCTTGCGGCGATGGTTCCCAGCTCGGGGACGCTCACCTGGAAATCGGACAGTATCTCCAGCAGGAAGGCCTCGAACTCCGGGTCCGACTTGTCCACCTCGTCGATGAGCAGGAGCGCCGGCTTCTCGGAGGTGATGGCCCGCAACAGGGGCCTGGCCACGATGAACTTGCGGGAGAAGAAGACCTCGTCCTGGCGCGCCACGCGCTCCACCGCCTCCGCGAGGCTCCTGGCCCCCGCCAGCTCCTCCGCCAGCACGTCCTTGAGGATCTGGGTATAGAGGAGTTGCTTGGAGTATTCCCACTCGTAAAGGGATTTCGCCTCGTCCAGCCCCTCGTAACACTGCAGGCGGATGAACTCGCGACCCAGGGCCGCGGCGGTGACCTTGCCGAGATCGGTCTTGCCCACGCCGGCCGGGCCCTCCACCAAGATGGGCTTCCCCAGCTTTTCCGCCAGAAAGACCGCGGTGGCGATCTCCTTGCTGCAGATGTACTTCTGCTCCGCCAGCTTCGTCCTTACTTCCTCCACCGCCGTGAACATCTCATGTCCTTCCCCCGCCCCGCGCACCGCGTGGTCGCGCCGGGCGGCATCGTTTCCGCATCACCACATACGTTTATATCGGCCTTCCGGTGAGTTCTCCGTACAGCCTCTCCCCGATGCGCAGGCCCCGGTCGATGAAATCCGGGCCGTAAAGGCGTCCCGTGGGAGTGCGGAAGGTCTCGCTTATCCTGGCGATCCCCCGCATGCTGGTCCTGAAGTTGTCCAGGAGCAGGGCCAACGGTATTCCGTGGGGCGCCACCATCATCCATACCGTCTCGGTGAAATTGTCCGGGCCCCACCTGAACTTGTCCGCGTCGTACAGGGCGTCAGACAGGATCTGCAGGGAGGCGTCCTCCAGCGGCGTCGCGGGCTTGAAGGCCTCGTGGTTGCGGATGGCCTGCACGATGGCGAGTCGTTCTCCCGCCGAGAGGTCGAACCCGCCCAGGATCCTTTCCGCCTCCTCCGCTCCCCGCAGGGCGTGCTCGGGCTGCTCCCTCTTGATGTCGTGCAGAACCCCCGCCAGGTGGGCGAGTCGCACGACCCTGTTCCTCGCTTCTTCCCCCGCCTTCCTGTCCATGTCCACAAGCACCAGCGCCCCAGCGTCGACGGCGACCTTGCGCACGTGGGAAAGCCCGTGCCCCATCAGTTCGCCCCTTTCCTCCACGATGGAGAGGGCATGTCCGACCATGGGGTCCTCCTCGAAGCCCCTACGGGACCTTTCCACCTCCTCGCGTTTCTCCGCGTAGAAAATGGGTGGACCCAGCTCCGAGGCTATGCGCAGCGAGAGCCTCTGGGCTTCCAGGTACTCTCCCTCCAACAACCTTCGCTCCGCCTTTCCTTCTCTCTCCGTCCTCGCTAGGGTCCGCACCTAGATAATAACCCACCCGGTTGGCCCATGCCCGCTTGCCTCCCTCTCGCAAGCGTTATAACCTGCTTCGAGCTTCCCGTCCTCGCCCTCCGCCCCATCATGGCCTTCGCGGCCTCACGCATGGTGGGATGGCTTTACGTTTTCCGGCTTGCCGGAGAGGCCACCCTGAACCGCAAGCGCTTGTTCGGGATCCTGGGCTTTCTTTTGGGAAGCTATTGGGACGACGGCGCCTGAGCGCAAAGCCCTGTGGCCGCCCTTGTTCATCGTTGGTCGTTTTCCGCGTGGGGATACAACTTACGCGCGGCCTCATCAAGCACCCCGTCCGGCATCCTGGCGACCCTCCTCCTCCAGATCCCGACCGGCACGGCGAGGAAGGCCAGGTTGGCCGCCAGCACCCACAGGGTCACCGCCGCGGCCCCCACCAGACCCCACCCCTGGGCAAACGCCCAGATCGACGCCGCCGCCGCGGCCGCAGCGAGCCCTCCCGAGGCCAAAGAAATCGCCCTGCGCAGGCGCTCCAGCCTCGACGCCGCCTCCACCGGGTAAAGGAGGGCGAGTGATGGTTCTGCCTTTTTCTTCAGGTAACGCGAGAGGATCACCAGGAAAGAGCTGTCTGGTATACTGCCGGCGAGGGAGGCCGTGGCCCCAACCATGGTCACGTTGACCAGGGACATCAACCCCAGGACCATCACCCAAGCCATCATCCCGTCCGTCTCCCGGCTCCTTGATCGCGGGCCCTTTCAGGAAAGGCCGTGGCCCCAACCATGGTCACGTTGACCAGGGACATCAACCCCAGGACCATCACCCAAGCCATCATCCCGTCCGTCTCCCGGCTCCTTGATCGCGGGCCCTTTCAGGAAACTTCCGTGGCTCCCTCCAAGGACTGGAGGAAGCCGCCTCCGCCTTCTGGTCTGCGCGCGTCCCTTGTGCTCTTACTGGAGGGGGAGCAAATCAATTATCGGGCAAGGCGTCCTCGCGACGCAAACGCGACCGCCCGGTAAACGAAACCGCGCCATCCCGGGCCTGCCTCGCCGGGTCACGTTGCCGTTTCATGCCGACTGTCGTACTGTTTACCTGGTGATCCCACATGCTGGAATACTATTTCTCCATCCTGGAGGGTAGGCGGCCGGCGCGCCACTGGCTGGCCTCACGAGTGGCGGCGGGCCCGGGTGACATCGAGGGCATGCCAGAGGAAGAACTGTGGTCGTGCCACCATTCCGCCATGGAGACCTTCCGCCGCCTGCTCTCGGGGGGCGAAGAGCCCGGCCCGGTCGACGGCCCCACCCTCCTGGACCTCAAGGCCGCCCTTGCCCGCCGCATGCTCTCCTCGTGCCACATGTGCGAGCGGCGTTGCGGGGTGGACCGCACCGCGGGCGAGCGCGGCTATTGCGGGGTTGGAGACGAGTCGCGTGTCGCCTCCATGTTCCTCCATTTCGGGGAGGAGCCCGAGCTCGTCCCCTCGCACACCGTCTTCTTCTCCGGCTGCACCTTTCACTGCGTATATTGCCAGAACTGGGACATTGCCATGGACGCGCGCTCCGGAAGCCCTGCCGACCCCGATCTCCTCGCCCGAGGCCTGCGCGAAGGCCTCCGCCAGGGGTCGCGCAACGCCAACTTCGTGGGAGGCAACCCCGACCCCAATCTCCATACCATCCTGGACACCATAATCCTGCTGGGGGACGACGGCAGGCACCTGCCCATGGTCTGGAACTCGAACATGTACACCTCCCTGGAGGCCATGCGTCTCCTCGAAGGGGTCATGGACGTCTACCTTGGTGATTTCCGTTACGGAAACGACGCCTGCGCGAAGCGCTTGTCCGACGTCGAGGATTATTTCAAGGTGGTGAGCCGCAACTTTCGAACCGCCCACCGCCAGGGGGAAGTCATGCTCCGGCAGCTCCTGATCCCCGATCACCTGGATTGCTGCACGGCAATGATTATGGCATGGGTGGCCGAGAACATCCCCGGTGTCTATTTCAACCTCATGTTCCAGTACCGCCCGGAGTATCGCGCCGCCTTATATCCCGAGCTGGATCGCAGGCTTACGGGGGAGGAGAGGCTCGCGGCCGTGGAGCTGGCGCGACGTCTGGACATCGCCCTCTGCTAAATCGCGCTGATGAAGGGCACAATAAGCCGGCCGTGGTCGGCCTTCACGAGGGCTTGCCGCTCCTTACGGTAAGAACCGGGTAGGGTATCTCGATCCCGGCCTCCTCCAGGGCGCGCTTGGCGGCGGCGATCGCCTGGGACTTCACCTCCAGGATGCTCACGCACTCCGGGTCCACCCAGAAATAAGCCCGGAGGGAAACGGAGCTCTCGGCCAGCGACTCCACCACCACCAGCGGCGCGGGATCGGCGAGGATTCCCTCCACTCCGGCCAGGGCGGCGGCGGCCGTGGACAGCGCGGCGGCTATATCCTCCGGGTAGGCTATGCTCACCCCGAAATCAAGCCGCCTCCTGCGGTTGCGGTTGTTGTTGATCAAGGCGGTGCGGAAGATGTTCGCGTTGGGGACGAACACCTGGCGTCCATCGTAGGTGCGGATAACGGTGTCCCTGACCCTGACATCCTCGACGGTGCCTTCCACATCGCCGAAGCGTACCACGTCCCCGACCACGAAGGGCCTCTGCAGGATGAGGATGATGCCAGCTAGGAAGTTCTCCACCACGTCCTTGAGGGCGAAGCCGATGCCCACGCTCACCAATCCAAGCGAAGCCACCAGGGCGCCTGCGTTCACGCCCATCACCCCCAACCCCACCAGTCCGCCCACGACCATGGTCGCGATGAACCCCAGCCGGGATACCAGTCTCGCCGCGTGCTCCGATGCCTTCACGCGCTTCAGGGAGCGGGCGATCACGAAACGGACCCCTCGCGCAAGGAAATAGAAGGCGATGAACACGACGAGTCCCGTGAGCAGGGAGGGGAGCCTGGTGATGAAGCCCTCCCAGAGGTCGCGCAGGGCGTCGAGGAGCAGGTTCGCGGTTATCATCTCAAGGGTTTTCCTTCGCTGTGGTTTCTTCCTCCTTATTATTCGCGGCGCCGTTCTCAGTCGCTTTACCTGCGTTCTCCGCCGCCTCGGGCTTGGGGTAAAGCTCCCTCAGCCACTTCAGCATGCCCTCGGGCAGGTTCTCCTCCACCCAGGACTGGTCGGGGAAATTGTCGCGCACGTAAGCCCACACGGTATCGCCCTTCCCCACCTCCTCCTGCAGCACGTTCCTTAACCCGTCCTGGGCGCGAAGGAAATCGGTGTTCTTCTCCCTCATCATGGCTTCGCTGGTGCGCACCACTATGAAGACCTCCTCCGCCCCCTCGACCGCCCTCGCCACCGTGAAAGACCTGCGGTATCCGGGAAGGAGCACGGCGAGGAGGATAATGGCCAGGGTGATCAGGGTGATCACGTTCACCACGATGGCCGCCACCAGGCTCACCTTGCGGCGCGCCTTGGTCGCGCCGGGGGACGGCGGGCGTGGCGCGCGCCTGGGAGCTTCTTCCGCTCCCTCTACGCCGGCTGTTTCCTCTCTTTCCTCGTTCTCGAAATGTTTCTCCAAGGACATCACCTCCATCCCACAAGACTTCTCCGCCCGCACCGCTTTCCCTTGCTCCCTCGGAACCACATCTCCAAAAGCGGCGTCAATTCATTTTAAGACACGGCAGGGCCCCTGGGGGTTCACTGCGAGGCCCCGTTGCCGGTGAGCCCGAGGAGGGGCGAGGCTAGAACCGGCCACGGGGCCGGTGCCCTGGCGCGAGGTCCGGCCGCCCCTTTCCGGTTGCGGGAGTTGACGCCCTTCCCCCGGTTGGGCGACACTGGTTTTCGGTCGCGCCCCGCCCTTCGCGGGGCATCGGAGATGCTTTGGAGATGGTAAAACCGCTTGTTGTAAGGGCACAGGGGTAATGGCGATGAACGAAGTAGGCCTCTTTCTTCGGTGGGGGCGATGGCTTGAATGTGCCGACACCATTGGGATTATGTCAACCCGTGGACGAAGTCGAGACCTCCCGGGGTTGGGAGATACTGGTTTTCGGTAACGCCCAACGCCTCGAACGGGAGCAATGAGACTCTAAAGATGGTGAAGCCGTTTCCTGAAAGAGCACAGAGGTGATGGAGATGACCGAGGATCGACCAGCAGCGCCGGTGCCGCCCGTTCCGCCGCAGATACCCCCCGAGCCGCCCCTCTCCCCGCCCGCGCACGGCGCCCGCGACGGTTGGAGGACGGTTCTCCTCTCCGCCGTGGTGGGGATAGCGGCCGCGGTGGTAACGGTTTTCGTTCTGCCCCTCTTCTTCGGCGCCAACCCCGTTGACGTCCTGGGCAACAAGGGCAGCGAGCGCGTTCAGGAGGTCAGAACGGTCGAAGAGCGCGTGGTGAAGGCCGGCCAGGAGGCGGTGGTTGAGGTGGCGGCCAAGGTCCTCCCCTCGGTGGTCAACATAGAAGTGCAATACGGCCTCCTGGGCAAGGGCATAGGCTCCGGCTTCATCTACCGATCCGACGGCTACATCATCACCAACAATCACGTGGTGGAGAACTCTTCCTCCATCAAGGTTTCCCTGCGGGACGGCTCCGTCCACGACGCCAGGATAGTGGGGACCGACCCGGAGACGGACATCGCGGTGATCAAGATCGACGAGTCCGATCTCCCGCCCGTCACCCTCGGCACTTCATCGGATCTCGTTCCTGGAGAACTTGCCGTGGCGGTTGGCAGTCCGGAGGGCTTCGAGGGCAGCGTGACCAGCGGAATCATCAGCGCCCTCAACCGCAACATCAGCGTCCCCGACGCCGTGCCCCTCCTCGACGTCATCCAGACCGACGCCGCCATCAACCCGGGGAATTCCGGGGGGCCGCTTTGCAACAGCGTGGGTGAGGTGATCGGCATCAATACCGCAATCTATTCCCAGAGCGGTGGTTATGACGGCCTCGGTTTCGCCATCGCCATCGATAACGCGAAGCCGGTTATCGAGCAGCTCATCGAGACGGGCACCGCCGTGCATCCTTGGCTGGGCTTCAACGGCAGCACCCTGGACCCCGAGACCGCCGAGAGCTTCGATCTCCCGGTGGACAAGGGAGCCATCGTGCGCAGGGTTATATCCGGGACGCCGGCGGAGAAGGCGGGGCTGCAGGCCGGCGACATCATCGTTGCCATCGACGGCTCTCCCGTGGACTCCATGGACCAGGTGATGTTGGAGATACGCAAGCGCAAAGTGGGCGACAGCGTCACCGTGACCTATTACCGGGGAAAGGAGAAGCGGGAGACCACCGCTGTGCTGGAGGAAAAGCCCGCCCGCGCTTTCTAGGCTCTCTCCTCCTCGCCCCTTAAGCCCCCGGGGCTGCCGCCGATGCGGGGAAGGGGCGGTGGCGGCCTCTCTCCTCCCTGCCCTGGGGTCTCCGGCTGCCTTTCGTGTAAAATTACCCCCGGAGGTTGCCGGAGACGACCGCCGGCGACGTCGTCATCGTCGAGCAAGCTCAAGGGAAACGGGAGGACTCTCTTGATCGCCAGGGAGCTGCGCGGGCTGATATCCGACGCCATCGAGGAGGCAACACGGAGCGGCGAGATTCCCACATCGGGGGCGCCGGATTTCGTCCTGGAGCGTCCCCGCCACAAGGCCCACGGAGACTGGGCAACCAATGCGGCCATGGTCCTTTCCGGCACCACGGGCCGTAAGCCGAGGGAGCTGGCCGAGATCCTCGCGCGCCACCTGGTGAAAAAAGCCTGCCCGCCCGCCGGGTCCGTCCTGCGCGAGGTGGAGGTGGCGGGCCCCGGGTTCATCAACCTCTCCCTCGACCGCGACCGCGTGTTCCACGAATTGGCGCGAGTTGCGAGCGAGGGGGAAGCTTACGGCCGCTGGGACCTCGGGGCGGCCAGGCGCATAAACGTGGAGTTCGTGTCCGCGAACCCCGTGGGCCCCCTGCACGTGGGGCACGGCCGGTGGGCGGCCCTGGGCGACGCCCTGTGCAACCTGCTCGAGGCGGTGGGCTACGAGGTGAGCCGCGAATTCTACCTCAACGACTACGGCACCCAGATGGAGGTCTTCGCCGCCTCGGTGGAGGCGCGATATCTCGAGCTCGCCGGCCGGCCTTGCGAGTTCCCGCCCGACGGATACCAGGGATCCTACGTGGTGGACATCGCGAGGGAGATCATGGACGAGGACGGGGGCTCCCTCGCCGACGAGCCAGCCGAGGTCCGCCGCGCGAAGCTGGGCGAGAGGGCTTACGGCATCGCCCTCTCGCATATCCGGAGAAGCATGGAGGCCTTCGGGGTGCGATTCGACGTCTGGTTCAGCGAGAGGGAACTGCAGCGCGACGGCACGGTGCGCAAGGTGATAGACGACCTCCTCGAGAGGGGGTTGGCCTACGAACATGACGGCGCGGTTTGGATGGCCACCTCGCGATTCGGCGACGACAAGGACCGCGTCCTTTTGCGCAGCAATGGGGCGCCGACCTACTTCGCCGCGGACATCGCCTACCACTTGAACAAGATGGAGAGGGGCTTTGACCACCTCATCAACATCTGGGGAGCCGACCACCACGGGTACGTGCGCCGCATGCAGGCCGCCATGGAGGCTAACGGATACCCCGACCGCCTGGAGGTGATCCTCGGCCAGCTCGTGAACCTCAAGCGCGGCGGCGAGCCGGTGCGCATGTCCAAGCGCACGGGGGAGATGGTGACCTTCGACGAGCTGCTGGAAGAGGTTGGCAGGGATGCGGCGCGGTACCTTTTCCTGACCCGAAGCCAGGATACCGCCCTGGACTTCGACATCCAGCTCGCGGTGGAACAGAGCATGGAAAACCCGGTCTATTACGTGCAGTACGCCCACGCACGCATTTGCAGCATCCTGCGTTACGGCGAGGGCCGCGGCGTCGAGCTCAAGGAGGGTGCCCCGTCCCTGGACACCCTGCGCCTGCTGGAGTCGGAGGAGGAGTGGGACCTGGCCATGAAGCTTTTCGAGTTCGAGGAATTGGTCCGCGACGCGGCCCTGGCGCGGGCTCCCCATCGCCTGACCCGCTACCTCGAGGAGCTGGCGGCCGCCTTCCATGTTTTCTACAACCGCCACCGCGTGATCAGCGACGACGCGGAACTTACCTCCGCCCGTCTGTTCCTCAGCCGCTGTGTGCTGCAGGTGCTGAGGAACGGCCTGTCGCTGCTGGGCGTGTCGGCCCCCGAGAGGATGTGACCTCAGCGCGAGAGGCGCTCCAGGACCCAGGACACCGCCTTGTCCATGGCCGCCTGGTTGAGCCTCAGCTTGTGTCCCCCGCCCTCCACTATGAACAGCTCCTTGGGCTCTTTCGCGGCCTCGAAAAGCCGGTATACCTCCTCGACCGGAACCGTATCGTCGGCGTCTCCATGCACTATCAGCAGCGGGGTCGGCGACACTTCTCCCACCACCTCGCCGGGGTTGTGGGCCAGCATCTCCCGGTAGTAGGCCTCCTCGCTCTCTGGGAAACCGGGATCTCGTATGATGCCTATCTCCCGCGCGTGGGCGATAAAATCCGCCATTCCCTCACGAGGGAGAAGTCGGGAGAAGTCGGCGGGCGAGGAGATGGCTGCCAGCCCCGCGATCCCGGCGCGGCGCGCGGCGCAGAAGATGCATACCGCGCCTCCGCCGCTGAATCCCACAAGGGCGATGCGCCCCGCATCGCAATCCCGAAAGGGCCCTCGAGACGCGCCCGCCTCGTCGAGCAGCGCCTCCAGGTCCGACGCCCAGCCGCCGAGGGAGAAATTGCCCCCGGAAAGGCCGGTTCCACGGAAGTTGAAATAAGCCGCCGCGCATCCGGCCGCCACGAACCTCTCCGCCAGGGCGGGATAACCCGGGTCTCCCGGCACGGGCTCCCCGCTGGGTATGCCGTGGCAGAGTATCACCAGCGGCCAGACGCCGTCGCTGTCCGGCATGGCCACCGTTCCCCTGAGAGTTATCCCCTCCACATCGAGCAGAAGGGCCCTTTCACGCATCCTCTCACCCCCTTCGCAATCCCGACTCGAGGCCGCGGACCCGACGCGGTGCGCGTTCGCGCGCCATCCTGCAATAAAAATTAGCTTATCGAGGGACAGGTTGGCCATTGCCCCCGGGCGGTAAAGCCGTTGTGCCTCCTGCGGGACATGGGAGGTTTAACGGTTTCGCCTTGAGGGTAAATATCAACCGGGGTAACGCGCCAGGTCGCGATTGGGGACAGGCCGGATGCTCCCGGGACGGATACCGGCGGGTTCCGGGAGAAAAGGGATGGCACCCGCGAGGTGCCTTCTTTTTGTGTGCCGGGCATGGCCGGCAGCTCGGGGGTGAAAGTCCCCTGTCCAACCTGACGGAGGTGAAGGACTAGCGAAGCGCAAGGGCTCAATCGCGAGGTTGAGTCTGAAGGAAGCGCAGGAGCAAAACCGCGACCCGACGAACAGGAACCGGATACGAGGCGAGCGTGGCCGGACGAGCGAGCAAGAGATCGCGAAGTCCATATCCGTCAAGGGCCACGGGCGTAAATCCGGCGGGTGTGCGGGGAAGGCGGCCGGTCTTACCCCGGGAGGCCTGCGCCGTGTCCCCCCAAGGGGACTGAGGGAACCGTGAGGGACCCTGACCGCGGCGCAGGAGTCAGCAGAGGCCATAGTAGGAGGACTTTTCGTCCACCGAAGGGCCGAACGGCAAGGAGTGGCAAGTAGGATGCGTGACTCGCGGGACGGCAAGCGGCGGAAAGACCAGGGACAACTGGCCTTCGGCGAGACGGGGGAGGGTGAAGCCCGCAACCCCTCGCTGGAAGGGAACGAACCGCCCGCGGCGGAGCGCAGCCCCGAACGCCCGGCAAAGGCAACGGGACTCATGGAGGTGGTGGTAAGCCCGGAGAACATGAAGAAGGCACTGAAGAAGGTCATGGAGAACGCGGGAGCCCCAGGGGTGGATGGGATGACCACCGCCGAGCTGCCCCTCTTCCTCAGCCAGAGCTGGCAGGAGATAAGGGAGGAGCTGCTCACAGGCACCTACCGGCCCCAGCCGGTGAGGCGGGTAGGCATACCCAAGCCGGACGGAGGCCATAGGTACCTAGGCATCCCCACCGTGGCCGACCGCCTCATCCAGCAGGCCATCCTGCAAGTCCTAACCCCCGTATTCGACCCCCACCTCTCGGAGGGGAGCTACGGCTTCCGGCCTCACCGCTCGGCCCACCAGGCTGTAGCCAAGGCCCAGTCCTATGTGGAAGAGGGGAAGAGCTGGGTGGTGGACCTGGACATCGAGCGCTTCTTCGACAACGTCTGCCACGACGCGCTCATGGCCAGGGTGGCCCGCAGGATAGACGACAAGGTGCTCCTGAAACTCATCCGGGCCTACCTCAAGGCCGGGGTGATGGAGGGAGGGCTCGTATCCCCGCCCGAGATGGGCACCCCGCAGGGAGGACCCCTCTCCCCGCTGCTCTCCAACATCTACCTGGATGACCTGGACCGCGAGCTGGAGAGGAGGGGACACGCCTTCGTCCGCTATGCCGATGACTGCAACATCTACGTGGCATCGGAGCGGGCGGGCAGGAGAGTCATGGAGGGAATCACCCACTTCCTCGCAAAGAGACTCAAGCTCCGGGTGAACGGGGATAAGAGCGCGGTGGCCCCGGCGCACGAGCGGGACTTTCTCTCCTTCCGCATCGTCGGGAGGGAGAAGACCAAGCGGAGCATATCGCCCAAGGCCCGCAAACGCCTGCGCCGGCGGATAAAGGAGATCACCCGCCGGACCCGGGGGGTACCCCTGGAGCGGGTGGTGGCCGACCTTAATACCTACCTGCGGGGCTGGATAGGCTACTTCGGCTTCTGCCAGACCCCGTCGGTCCTCCGCGACCTCGACTCCTGGATCAGGCGCAGACTGCGGTGCTTCATCTGGAAGCAGCTCAAGCGGGGCAAGAGACGATACGCGGAACTCAGGGCCAGGGATATCAGCAGGGGCCTTGCGGCCAAGACCGCCGGCAGCGTCCATGGCCCCTGGCGCATCAGCCGCAGCCCCGCGTTAAGCTTCGCCTTCCCGAATGCCTTCTCTCCGAACTCGGACTCATCACCTTGGAGGCCCGCTGCTCCGCTTAACCTTGCCGAACCGCCGTGTACGGACCCGTACGCACGGTGGTGTGACAGGGACAGCCCGCGAGGGCCTACCTATGTCGATTGGTTCTTTTTCCTGGAGTGGAGGCGGAAACTCTGAGAAGATTCGCGACGGCGTAGGCAGAAAGCTGGCGATCACAGCATAACAGGCCGTATAGGATCGCATTTCCAACGGACTGCCTGCGCCCCTCGACAAAGAGCTCCCTTGCGGTTGCCGTCCCCGGACGGAGAAGGACCGCGCTTTTACGGCCCCTTCCGTTGCCCAATATGCGCCCAGCGGCAGAGATGTGGCTCCTCAGCCGGTGAAGAACCGCGCCCTGCGGGAAAGGTAGAGGATCATGGGCATGATGTCGGCCCCCCTCAGCTGGCCCATTCCCCCCGATGCCGCCGCAACCTCGTCGAAGCGATCCAGCGCGTCCCTCCTGAGCGTAGCGCCATGGAAGAGCGCGGGAACCGGGTCCCCGCCATGGATCACCCTGACGTCGCGCGTGGTTGGCGTGGAGTGGTCCACGGTCACCACCGCGACCAGGCCGGGGTCTTCCCAGAGACGGCCCGCGGAGGCAAGGGCCCTGTCCATGGACTCGATCACCTCCGCCTTCGCCAACGGGTCGCCCCGGTGAGCCGCCTCGTCGGCGTGCTTGGTGTGCACGAACACGAACTCGGAATCGCCCTGGAGCATCTCCTCCGCCGCCACGAGCTTGGCCTCGAGGTCCTCTCCCGCTTCGGTCTTCCCAAGCCTCGCGACCCGCATGGATAGCGCCTTGCACATGCCCGCGAAACAGGGGGTGGAGACCACCCCCGCCGCCCTCATGCCGTGCCGCGACTCGAAAGGCTCGACCTCCCTTGCCTGCGAGGGCCATTTCTGGATAAGCCCGAGGTCGCCGTCGCGCCCTTCCCCACATAACCGCACACGCGCCTCCGCCTCTTCCATGAACTCCCGGAGCAGCGACAGGGTCCTCGCCGTTTTCGCGTCCTCCTCCCAGCCGGAGGCGGCCCGGAGCTCCTCCACCGCAAAGGTGTGGATGAAGGGATCGGTGGGCGCGACGTGTGGAGACCCTCCCCTCACCACCGCTATGAACTCTATGCCTCCCATGTAATATAGCTCGACGCCCGGGGGAGCGGCGCCGCGCAGTTCATCCGCCAAGGAGCCGCAGATCTCCGCCAGGGAAGCCTCGTCTCCGTCCAGCACGTAGGTTCCGCCGCCGCGCCTTTCCACCCTGACCAGGTTGAACATGTAGAGGGCATCGCCGGCGTCGAGGGGGACGCCTTCCGCCACGGCGTGGAAGTACGCCCGCCCGGGAAATTCCTCCGGCGCGTATCCGAACATCGCCCAGTGCGCGACCTCGCTGGAAGGGCAGATGCCCGGCCGCAGGGGGTACACCAGGGCGCAGCAGCCTTCGCTCGCCAACCGGTCCAGGCAGGGGGTGTGGGCGGCCTGCAGGGGGGTCTTCCACCCCAGCCCCGGATGAGAGACGTCCGCCAGCCCGTCCAACACCAGGAACAGCGCTTTCATGTTATCCCCCGCCGTCCACATCCCGCGAGCTCGGGCAGGGCCGGCGCATTCCGGAGCGTACCGCCCCAAGGTTCAGCGATTCGTCCCAGCCCGCCGCGCGCCGAGGGCGGCGCTCCCGTCAGCGATTTGGAGGCCTTTCTCCGCTCTCCCGATCGCGACCGCTGCGCTCGTCGCTCCCCCTCGCCGCAACCGCGTTTTACTATACCGCTCGCCCGATGCCCCTTAATCCTCAACCTGAGAGCGCCTCCCTCACCGCCAATTCATAGTCCACCGCTACCCCGTCCCTTAAGTCGCAGAGGATGCGCGTGGTGACAGGCACCAGGTAATCCTCGATATAGGCCTCTAGGGCAACGGCGTCGTAGTCCGCGCTTCCATCCATCAGGCGGTAATTCCCGGCCAGCACGCACTCCGGCTGTTCCTCCCCCTCTCGCCAGGATCCCGCCAGCGAAGTTATCTCCTCTTCATTGTCCAGGTCCAGCAACGGCATCTCCAGCCTTATTCCGAACGCTTCCAGGACGCGGCGGTATGCTCCCACCGCCTCCACGGTCTGGTTGACCTTCACCTTGCCCCCATGCCTTAACCTCTCCCCCGCCACCAGGCGCGACGCCCCCGCGCTCCAGGCGAAAGGAGCGCGGCATGCGTGCAGGTACATATGGCAGCCCACGCATATGTGCCAGGGACCATACCGCCGGGACAACACCGCGTTGGGGCGACCCACGGTAGCCCTCCACCACAGGGGCGATCCCGTCACCGCGGCCTCCATCACCTCGACGACATATGGCTCCAGCGCCTCGCGCAGCCGTTCCGCTGCCCGCCGGAGCAAGGTCATGTCGCCGAATTCCGTGCCGGTATAGGAGATCACCGGCAGCGCCCTGCGCAGGCGCCCCTCCCGCGCAAGCGCGACCGCCGCGGCAACGCTGTCCCGGCCGGCTATCTCCACCAGCGCGTCCTCAGGACCCAACGGCGGCTCCACGCGCGTAGGATTCAGCCTTTCTCGCTGGAAATACAGCCCTAATCCATAATCTTCCATTATCTTCCTTCCTGGCACGCGGGCGCCTGGACCCGAATTCCAGGGAAACACCTCGTCTTCCCATGCCGGGCAGCCCCGAACGCGCCGCCCTCTCCGCGCGTCTTTCGCGGCCGTCCCTTGTCGCTCCCGAGCCCGCGGCACGCCCTCCGAGACCCTGACTCCCCTTGTTCCGATTTTACCCCATGCCGGCGCCTCGGGGCCTCTGGCCGGAAAGGAGGGGTCTCAGCCGCCCTTAGATGTGGTTTGATCTACGTCGTTGCCTGTTAACATGCGGCGCCATATGCTCGATATATAGATTTGTGGTCCCTTGCCGAATCGACATGGAGGACGGATGTCGCTCATCGCGGAGGAAGAAGTCCCGGGGTCGCGCGCCGCCGCGCTGGCGGAAAACGTGCGTCGGGTGATCATGGGAAAGGACGTCCAGGTCGAGTTGGCGGTCATCGCCCTCTTGAGCGGCGGCCACCTGTTGATTGAGGACGTCCCCGGAGTGGGCAAGACCATGCTCGCTCGCTCCCTCGCCCTCAGTGTTTCCGGCACCTACCGGCGCATACAGTTCACGCCCGACCTCCTGCCTTCCGACATCACCGGGACCACGGTATACAACCAGAAAACCGCGGATTTCGAGTTCCATCCCGGGCCCATCTTCGCCAACGTGGTGCTGGCGGACGAGATAAACCGCGCCACGCCGCGCGCGCAGTCCAGCCTCCTGGAGGCCATGGACGAGGGACAGGTCACGGTGGATGGGGTCACCTATCCGCTCCCCAGGCCCTTCTTCGTCATCGCCACCCAAAACCCCGTCGAATACCACGGCACCTATCCACTCCCCGAGGGCCAACTCGACCGCTTCTGCATGAGCATCACCCTCGACTATCCCTCGGAGGAAACGGAGCGCTTGGTGGTGGGCAATCAGCTCAAGGAGCACCCGGTGACCAACCTGCGGCCCGTGCTGCGAGCGGACGAGCTTGCCGGCCTGCAACGCGCGGTGCGCTCGGTGCGCGTGGACCCCGACGTCCTCTCCTACGCCGTGAGCCTGGTGAGGGCCACGCGCGAGGATGACGGGCTGGCGCTCGGAGCCAGCCCTCGCGGCTCCGTTTTCCTGGTGCGGGCGGCGCAAGCTCGCGCCTTCCTCGCCGGCAGGGATTTCGTCGTGCCCGATGACGTCAAGGCGCTGGCGCCGCCCGTGCTCGCGCACCGCGTCATACCCGCCTCGCGTTCCCTGGGTGCCGGAGGCGCGCGCGAGGCGGTGCTCCGCCTTGTGGGACGCATCCCTGTTCCCGTGGTCTAGGAGGTCGCCTTGCTGTTTTCCCGTTCCCTGCTGGTGGCCGCCCTCTCTCTTTCCATGGTGCTTATCGGGGTGAATTCCCAGTCGGGCTGGATGTTCTGGCTGGCAGGCTTGCTCCTGGCCTCCCTCCTCGTCTCCTGGGTGGCGTCCGCGCTCCAGGTGAGAAAATTGACCCTGGAGCGAGCGCACGCTCCGGAAGCGTCGGAGGGGGATGTCCTGCGCGTTACCCTGAGGGTTAGCAACAACGGTCGTTTATCGCGCCACCTCCTGGAGGTGATCGACGAGGATCCGCGAACGCCGGAAAGCGCCAGGGCCCCGAGGCTGCGCGCGCCACGCAAGACCCTGACGGAATACCTCCGCGACCCTTCCCCCCCAAGCGGCGACTCCCCGTTCGAGCGCGGAGGAAGGGCGGCCTTCCTCGTCCCGCGCATCGGAAGCGGGGAGACGGCGACCATCACCTACCAGCGGGGGGGGCTGCGGCGCGGAGCCTACCGTGACTGGCCTGCGTACTTCTACTCCGAGGGCATCATCGGCCTGGCGCGACACGCGGGAAAGGCGCGTGTCCCGTCCAGCCTTACCGTGGTGCCCCGTTACGTGGAACTGGGCAGCCTGCCCTTCGTGGACTCCTTCCTCCATCCCCACCGGACCCTCCAGGAGGTCTCCAGCAAGGGCGACGGAGCCGAGTTTTACGGGGTGCGCGAATATCGCGCCGGCGACCCCCTGCGCCACGTGCACTGGAGGACCACGGCGCGCCGCGGCGAGCTGGCGGTGAGGGAGTTCGAGCGCGAGGTTGGAGCCCCCCTGGTGTTGCTGTTGGACAACCGCGCGGGCGGCGATCGAGAGCGCGACATCGAGGTCCTCGACTCCAGCGCTCGCGTCGCCGCGAGCATTGCTCATTACGCCGTCCATGCCGGGCACCCGGTGGTGATGGCTTCAGCGCGCGGGAGCGAAGTGGAGACCTTCCGGGTGGGCGCCTTCCCTGAAGCGCTGAGATGGCTCGCCCTCCTCGAGCCCGAGGGAACGGCGGGATTGGCGACGCTGGCACGACTCCTGGGCCGCGATCTCGCCTCCGGGTGTTTCTTCTGCTGCATAACCCCCGCGGCTGACCTGGACGTCGAGGGGCTGGAGGCCGCCTTGCCCCCCATGTGCCGGTTGTCGCTTGTTCTCATCGACGCATCCTCACATTCACATAACGGCTCCTCCCGCCGCCTCTCTTCCCCGGACCAGCTCCTGGAGGCCTTGTCCCGCAGGCCGCCCGCCGGCTTGCACAGCGTTTCCATATACCGGAAAGGCGACGATATAAGAACATGCCTGGAAAAGCCCTTGATTATTTTCGCAGGCTCAACGCACCCCGCGAGGTCGAGGATTCCATCCCGCTGAGGATAGCGGTATGGGCCGCGGTCTGCATCTCGCTGGTGGCGCTGGCGCAGCAGGGCGTGGCTACCCCCCAGGTGGCGGCCCTGTCCATCGCCTTGTTGACCCTGGGATATATTGCCAGTTGGTGGAGGCGTTACCGCACCAACATCCCCGCCAAGCTCGTGATCATGTGCCTCACCCTGGCCGCGCTTTTCTCTTTCCTGCGCCAGGTATACCTGCAGCCCTACGATCCCCGCGTGCCCCTCGCCGAGCTTTTCGTCTGGGTGCAGGTGCTGCACAGCTTCGACCTGCCCCGCGCCAAGGACCTGCTTCTCTCCCTGGTGAGCTCGCTCATCCTTATAGCCCTGGCAGGGTCCTTCGCCCTTTCCGCCTCCTTCGGGCTGATGGTCCTTCTTTGGCTCGCCGCAGCCCTGCCCTCCCTGTACTATATCCAGGTTTCGCGATTGCGCCTCCTTTCCTCGCGGCCCCAGCGCGCCGTCATGCGGCCGCCGACCCTCAGGGGCTTGTTGGCCATGTTGTTGTCCCTCATCATCGCGGTTTCCCTGGCAGGCCTGGCGGTGGGCATGTTCATGCCCCGGGTCAATGCGAGCTATTTACGCTCGCTCCCCTTCTCGCTGCGCCGCGCCTTGCCCTCTTCCAGTTCCTACGCGTTCTCCAATCCCGGTTACCCCGGACTCCCCTTCAAGCCTCCCGACGATCCCCTGGAGGTCAACCCGGAGGCCTACTTCGGCTTCAGCCCTTACCTGGACTTGCGCGTACGGGGCAGGCTGGCGGACGCCCCGGTGATGAAGGTGCGCTCCACGGAACCCGCGTACTGGAGGGGCATGGCCTTCACCTCCTACAACGGCTACTCCTGGGAGGCGCCCGAGGAGGAGCCCGCGAAGCTAAGCACCCCCGGGCAACCTTTCGAGGTAGCGTATCCAGGCACCGAGGCTCAACTCGCTTCCCGGACCGTGATACAGACCTTCTATATCGAGAGGGAGCAGCCCAGCGTGGTGTTCGCCGCTTTTCGGCCCGCGACGGTATACTTCCCCTCCGATTTCATCTTCCTGGACTCGTCCGGCCTGAAGAGCCCCTTCGAGCTCGACGAGGGCCTGGTCTACAGCGTCGTCTCCCACTACGCGGTGCCGGAAGAGCGCTTTGTCTCTTCGCGCCTGGAGGTACCGGCCGGGGCCATGCTCCCCTACCTCGAGCTGCCTCTCCTTCCCGAGCGGGTGGTGGAGCTCGCGGATGAGATCGTGCCCGAAGGCGCCGGTCCTTACGAGCGCGCCCTGGCCATAGAGGAATACCTGCGCGAGAATTACCAGTATACCCTGGACGTGCCGCCCCTTCCACGGGGCAGCGACGCGGTGGATTATTTTCTCTTCGACGTGAAGGCGGGTTATTGCGAGCATTTCGCCAGCGCCTACGCCGTATTGTGCCGCCTTGCCGGCATACCCGCGCGGGTGGTCACGGGATATTCCACCGGGGAATACAACCCCTTCACCGGCCTTTACGAGGTGCGCCTGGGGGATGCCCACGCCTGGGTCGAGATCTACCTCGAGGGCATCGGCTGGATCACGCGCGAGCCCACGCAGGGTTTTTCCTTGCCCCGCCCGGACCAGGGGTCGGGCTCCCTCTGGATCTTCAGCGACTTCCTTTCTTGGGCGGGACGAGGCCTCTCCGCTCTCTTCCCCCCTCCATTGCGGTCCGCCGCAAGGGGCGCACTGCGGGCCCTTTTCTCCGGGGCGTCATCCCTGGCGTCCGGTTTCCTTTATTCCGTGAGAGAGGCCCCCTGGGTGCTTTCATTTCTCCTCCTGCCCCTCCTCGCCGCCTCCTTCGTCGTTCTCGCGCGAAGGCGCAAGGCGGCCGCGAGCGCCATGTTGGGCGGGGATCACGTGGAGGCCATGCGCGAGTTCCTGAGAAGCATGGAAGCCATCGGAATCCCCCGCCTCCCAAGCCAGACGGCGGGGGAGTTCGCCGGCGCGCTGAGGAGCTTGGCGCCGGAGCTGGACCTCTCCCGCGAGCTGGCCCTCTTCGAGCGTGCTCGCTACGGCGCCAGGCCCCTGCTTGATGAGGAGCTAGAGCTTCTCAGGAGAGGTTTAGACGCAGCTGCGCGGGCCATTAAGTCAAGGCAAGTCAGGGGACAAATCGCCCAGAGCACAAGAAAATCCCGCTGGCGGCGGCATAACAGACATTCGTAAGGGCCCTCTTGCCCCAAGCCCAGCTCCATTTCCTGGCTCATGGACCCGGGAGCATACAGGGGCCTTTTGAAAAGGTTTTTCATGTCCGTCCACGGGGAATCGGAGATCCCCGCCCTGGCCACTATCTCTTGGGGGCAAGCCGTTCCCTCAGTGGGGCACCTCCTCCTCGAAGCCCAGCTCCATTTCCTGGCTCATGGACCTGGGAGCATACAGGGGCCTTTTGAAAAGGTTTTTCATGTCCGTCCACGGGGAATCGGAGATCCCCGCCCTGGCCACTATCTCCCGGAAGCTGTTCACCTTGGCGTCCAGGTTGTCGACGTGGTGGAGCACCACCGCCTCCAGGGTCTTGGGTCGCTTGGGAGAACCCCATTCCAGCTCCCCGTGGTGGCTCAGCACGGCGTGGCGCAGGCGCATGGCAAGGTCGGGAGGGAATCCGGGCAGCCCCGCGATGCGCTCCCTTATCATCTCATCCGAAAGCAAAAGGTGGCCCAGGAACCGGCCGGCGTCCGTGTAGTCGATGGCTCTGTCGTACTCCAGCTCCTCGACCTTGCCGATGTCGTGCAGCATCGCCGCGGCCACCAGGAGGTCGCGGTCAACGTCGGGATAGAGGTCGCAGACGATACGGCAGATGCGCACCGTGGTCGCCGTGTGCTCCAGCAGCCCTCCCAGGTACGGATGATGGTAATTCTTGGCAGCCGGCGCGGAGGTGAACCTGCGCATGAACGCGGGGTCGTCGAGAAAGGCGAGCAGCAGAGCCCTCAGGTGGGGGTCGCGCGTCTCCTCCGCCGCCGAGCGCAACACTCCCTCCAGCGCCACGCGATCGGTCTCCACCACGCGGAGGAAGTCCGCGGCGTCCACCTCGTCGTCTTCGCAGCGGCGCAGGGAGTTCACCACTACCTGCAGCTGGTCTCTGTACTTCTCCACCCGCCCGCTCACCGCCACGTAGTCCTTTTCGGAAAAGGAGTCCTTGTAGCGGCCGACGCCATCCCACATCCTGGCGTCGACGCGGCCGCTCTTGTCGACCAGCTCCAAGGCGAGGTAAGGCGCGCCCGCCTTGGTCTTTCGCAACTCCTTGCGCGTGACCATGAAAACGCTCTTGACTTCCTCGCCCGGCTCCAGGTCCTTGATAAGCTGTTTGGACAACTCGCCCTCCAGTCCCTCAACCCGTCCTCAATATTTTTTCTTTTTCACCACGGGTTTTCCTCCGCGGCCCGATGCGGCCAAGCGCCACGGCGTCCGTCTGGAGCGGGAAGCCCGCGTCGCCGTCCCTCGCTTACCAGGACTTCGCCTGCGCATCTCTCTCACCCTTCGCTCCCATCATACCGCCCGGTGGCGACAACCCTTGTCCCCTTGTCCCCAAGCGCCCGGTCTCGGGAGGCGGGCCCGGCCACGGAGGGATCTTGTTGGTAGATTATGTCATGTTAATCGGATTTGCTATGCCCTTCACCTTGCCTGCTCCCATCCCGCCTGGTTCGGGGCTCCCTCGCGCTCGCCCTCCTCCCGCAACCGGCGGAGGCCGGATTCCTCCTGGCGAATGCCGCCTATCCCGATCGAGGCTTGTTTGGCCTTTTCTCCGTGGGAGACCTGGGTTGCCTTTGCCCGGGCCGCCATGCTCTTCTCGCTCCTCCCGCCGACTCCATCCGCCGCTATCTCCGCGCCCCCGCCGATGTCGTGCCGCCGCAACCCCTGGAGCGGCGGGCTCGCGCTTGCGGTGACGGCTTCTGTCGCGAGCCGTCCGAAATCGACATAGGTAGGCCCTCGCGGGCTGTCCCTGTCACACCACCGTGCGTACGGGTCCGTACACGGCGGTTCGGCAAGGTTAAGCGGAGCAGCGGGCCTCCAAGGTGATGAGTCCGAGTTCGGAGA
>JABLXL010000044.1 GCA_013178005.1 Actinomycetota bacterium | reverse complement strand
GCCCCCCGTGACGGAGCCCACCATGCCGTCGGCCCCCGCCGGTTCCCCCCCACGCCCCGCGGCCGCGGCCAGCCCGGGAGTCCAGGGGGCGACGGTGGGCGGGGAAGCGCCGCCTCGCCGGGACGTGCCGCGCGACGCGCACGGCGTGGACGCGGGAACGACGGGCGGGGCAGTATCCCCGGCCGCCTATCCGATCAGGGCGGAGGGTGCGGTGCCGCCGAGGCCCGCGCAGGAGACGGGCGGCGCGGTGGGGCAGCCCTCACGGCCCGCGGAGAGGTACCAGATATACGTGCCGCCCGAGGCGGATTACGTGGCCCACATCCAGGGGAGGGGTGCAGTCCCTCCCACCGAGGTGGCACCGAGGCAACGGGCAGAGGAAACGCCCCGGGCGCCCGCCGCCGCCGCCGAACCGGAGAAGACCCAGGTGGTCTTCCCCATGGCGCAGCAACCGTCGCCGCCTCGCCCCGTCGCCCGCGCCACGGTCACCTGTCCGGAGTGCTACGCGCCGAATCCGGAGGGAAACAGCTTCTGCCAGGAATGCGGCAGCCCCCTCTCGCCGGTGGCGGCTAGGCCCAGGACTATCAGGCAGGCCGCGGCGTTCCGGGAAGGCGACCAGCGCACCGCGGCCCTGGCTCCCGGGATGGTGCCCGAGGCGGAGGCGCGCGGGGCATACGCAGGCAAGACGAAACGTGTCCCGAAGGGGGAGAAAGCCTTTGGGGTCGCGGACGTCCTCGCCTTGCTGGCGGCAGGAACGGCGGGCGCCGCGCTGGCTCTCTCCTCGGTAATGGAATCTTTTTCTTGGAAAAAGGGCCTTGCCGTCAGCATGTTCACTCACCAGGGCGCGTTTACCCAGGGCCGGCCGGACCTCCTCGGCGGCCCCGGCATCCTCCCCTACGAGGGCATGGAATTCCTGACCGTGGGGTTGGTAGCCGCCCTCGGCATTGCCCTAGCCCTTGTCTTCCTCGCCGCGAGGGTGGGGAGGGGGCCGATGTTCATCCTTGCCGGAAGCTTGCTCCTGTTCCCATTGGCGTATCTCCTCTTTCAGGCCGTGCTGCCGCTGCGCCAGACCGGGATAGAGATACAGCCTTCGCTTGGCATCGGGGGTCTCCTGTCGGGAGGGGAGAGCAACCCGGGCATGGGGCCGCCCCTGTGGATGATAAGCGGGGCCGGGATACTGCTCTTGGCGGCAGGCTTCGCCGCTCCTCCGAGGGGATGGGGAAGGCTGTTCACGTTCATGGCCTTCTTCCCTGGCGTGTTGGGCTTGGCCTTTTTCTGCGCCGCCTGCTACAACTGGAACCTCTTCATAAGCGCCGCCGGGATGCTGGAAGCGTGGCGGGTAGGGGCGGCGCCAACGGCGCCGGGAGCGCGGATCCTCGCGGGCGCGATGCCCTTTCTACTGTGAAGGGCAACTGGAACCTCTTCATAAGCGCCGCCGGGATGCTGGAAGCGTGGCGGGTAGGGGCGGCGCCAACGGCGCCGGGAGCGCGGATCCCCCTCCCGTGAAAGGCGTTTTTCCGCGCGCGACCCCGGTCAGAGTCTGGCGCCTTCCCGCGCCGGTGAGGCGTGCCGTCCAGGGCCACGTGGGAAAACAGGCCCCGTGTCGTTTCGGCAGGTTCTTTCGGGTTGAAGGCATGGAGGCCACGATGAGCTTGATTGACTGCCCTGGTCCCTGCATATATATTATGATGCACGAGTTTTCCGTGTCTTAGGGGTGGATTGTGGCCGGGACGAGGATGTGATGCCTTGAGAGTAGCCACGAAGGTCTCCGCCGTTGCCTTGCTCGCGGCCCTTGCGTGCCTCTGCGTGGGATGCTTCGGATCCTCCGTCGAGGGGGTCAAGGTCTCCGAGGTGACCAGGGGGGACGCGAGCAGGAAGGTCTCCGCCGTGGGCACCCTGGACGCCGCTCAACCCGTAGACGTGAAGCCCCTGGTGGGCGGGACCATCACCGCGCTGCATGTTAAAGAGGGCGACTATATCGCCGCGGGGCAGCCCATCGCCACCCTGGACCCGACGGAGCTGGCCGCCCAGGCCGCCCAGGCGAAGGCCGACTACCTGACCAGCGCCTCCATCGGCGACATCCTGGAGGGCCAGTGGAACAATTCCCTCGCCATGTACAGGGGGATCGAATACGCATCCCAGGTTTTCGTGGAGATGCAGAGCCAGATCGACCAGGCGGTGTTGGACTTCTTCGACATAATGCCGGTGATCATGCCCTTTCTCCCCCCGGACCAGCAGGAGTTCCTGAAATCCCTGCTCGCGGAGGAGCGCCAGAACTACCTGCAGGCGGCGGCCAACCGCCCCGGACCGCCCCCCATTTCCTACTCGGGATACCCCTCTTCCGCGGCAGCCGCGGACGCGGCGCGGGTGGAAGCGGCGCGATACGATTACGAGCGCGTCATGGAGGGGACCAAGAGCCCCGACATCGTAGCCCCCGTGTCGGGCTACGTGGTTTTCGCCGCGCCATCGGGCGGCCTACCCACGGACATGCTCACCGAGATGCTGGGCGGGCTGGGCTCCCTGGCCTCCAGCCTGGGAGACCTCGGAGCCTTGCTGGGAGGAGATGTGAGCGGGCTGTTGGGCGGCGGGGGAGAGGGAGCCGAGCTGAAGGTGGGCTCCAAGCTCAGCGCCGGCCAGACCGCCTTCCAGATCGTTGACCTTCAGAGCATGAGGGTGATGGCGGAGGTGGAGGAGGTGGACATACCCCTGGTCCAGGAAGGACAGGAGGTGGAGATATTCCTCGACGCCTACCCTGACGTCACCTTCACCGGCAGGGTCTCCCAGGTGGGGGTGAAATCGAGGACGGGCTCGTCCGGGACCACCGTCTTCCCAGTGGTGGTGGAGATGGACCGCACCGACATCCCTCTTCGCCTGGGCTACAACGCCACCGTGGACATCAAGGTCTTGAGCAAACGCGACATCATCTCCGTTCCCATCACCGCGGTTATGGAGGAGGACGGGAAGAGCTACGTGTTCGTGGTGGCGGAGGGCAAGGCGGTCCGCAGGGAGATAGAGGCGGGCGCCAGGTCCGAGGAGTGGGTGGAGGTTGTCTCCGGCCTTGATGAAGGGGAGCGCGTGGTCGTGGAAGGGGTCGGCAAGGTCAAGGAAGGCCAGAAAGTCGAGTAGCGTCAGCCCGTGAACGTCCGCCGCGGAGGAAGGAAAAGGGGTTTCGAGGACATCCTCGCCGAGGCCTCGGTGGGAAAGGGCGAAGGGCATCGCATAACCCACGTGGAGATAATCCCCGCGCGCCCCGCCGCCTACGTGGATCTTCCGCGCGATATGCACCCCAGGTTGAGGGAAGCCCTGGACCGCCTGGGGGTGCACGGCCTCTATCCCCACCAGGCACGGGCCATGGAGCTGTCCCGCCAGGGCCGACACGTGATCATGTCCACCGGGACCGCGAGCGGCAAGAGCCTCTGCTACCATCTCCCCGTCTACGAGGAGATACTGGAGCGCCCGGCTTCACGCGCGCTCTACCTCTTTCCCACCAAGGCTTTGGCCCAGGACCAGCTCCGCAGCCTCAAGGAGCTGCACGGCCACGAGGTGCGCTCCGCCACCTACGACGGCGATACCCCCCAGGAGCTGCGTTCCTGGATCCGCCGCGAGGCGCAGGTGGTGCTCTCCAACCCGGACATGCTCCACTTCGGCATCCTTCCCAACCACCGCCTTTGGGGCGCTTTCTTCGCCAACCTGCGCTACGTGGTGCTGGACGAGGCGCACGTGGCCCGGGGCGTGTTCGGTTCCCACGTGGCCCAGGTGCTGAGGAGGCTGCGACGCGTAGCCGCGCGTTACGGCTCGAGCCCCCGCTTCTTTTTCGCCAGCGCCACCATAGCCAACCCCGGCGAGCACGCGCGCAACCTCTCGGGTTTGGAGGTGGAGGTGGTGGAGGACGACTACTCTCCCCGCGGGCGCAAGGTCTTCGCGCTCTGGAACCCTCCCGATATCCTGGAGACGGGAGGGGGCGAGATCCACCGCTCCTCCAACCTGGAGACGGCGGAGCTGCTCACGCGCCTCATGCGGTTGGGGGTGCGCACCATCGCCTTTTCGCGTTCCCGCAAGGCGGCGGAGCTCGTTTACGGCTATGTCCACCGCTTCCTCGACAAGGGCGAGGGGGAGCTGGCGGAGCGGCTCGCGGCATACCGCGGCGGGTACCTCCCCCAGCAGCGCAGGGAGATAGAGCGCCGCCTCTTCTCGGGCGAGCTGCTGGCGGTGAGCACCACCAACGCCCTGGAGCTGGGGGTGGACATAGGCGAGCTCGAGGCCTGCCTCATGAACGGATACCCGGGCACCATCGCCAGCACCTGGCAACAGGCCGGCCGGGCGGGGCGCAGGCAGGACGAGTCCCTGGCGGTGCTCATCGCCGCCGACGATCCCCTGGACCAGTACCTCGTGCGCCACCCCGAGTTTATCTTCGGAAACCCCTGCGAGGAGGCGGTCATCGACCGCGAGAACCCGCGCATCCTGGGGGCGCACCTGGCGTGCGCCGCGTACGAGATGCCGCTGCGGGACGAGGACGAGGAGTATTTCGGCCCCGCCATGCGGCGTGCCCTTGAGGAGCTGGAAAAGGACGGCGTGCTCGGGCGCAAGGGCCGCGTCTATTATTATGCGCGCCGCGACGCCCCCGCCCAGGACATCAACCTTCGCTCCGCATCGGGGTCGTTGATCAGCATCGTGGAAGTGGACACCGGGAGCCTGCTGGGAACGGTGGAGGAAGCTACCAGTTACTTCTATGTCCACCCGGGGGCGGTCTACCTGCACCAGGGCGATTCCTACCTGGTGGAGCAGCTCGACCTCGAGCGCATGGTGGCGCTGGTGCGCGCCGCGCAACTGGACTATTACACCAACCCCATGGACAACACCGATGTGTCCGTGCTGTCCACGGAGTGGGGTATCGAGACGCCGCCGGGACGCTGCGGCATGCATTACGGCGAGGTGCAGGTCTCCACCGAGGTCTACGCCTACCAGCGGCGGCGCATGATCACCCACGAGATACTGGAAACGCTCGGGCTGGACCTGCCCACCCAGGTGCTTGAAACCCGGGCTGCCTGGTACACCTTCCCGCCCCAGCGCCTCGCTTCCCTGGGACTGGACGAGTACTCCCTGGCGGGGGGCCTGCACGCCCTGGAGCACGCCGCCATCGCCATGCTCCCCCTCTTCGCCATGTGCGACCGCTGGGACATAGGAGGGATGTCCACCTCGGGCCATCCGGATACCGGCAAGGCCACCGTCTTCATCTACGACGCCTACCCCGGCGGGGTGGGGATATCGGCGCGCGCTTTCGAGCTGGCCGGCGCCCATCTCCAGGCCACCAGGGAGATGGTGCGCGGCTGCCCTTGCAAGGAGGGCTGCCCGTCCTGCATCCATTCCCCCAAGTGCGGAAGCGGCAACGAGCCCCTGAACAAGCAGGCCGCTCTGGCCCTCCTGGAGCTGCTGGAGGAGGACCTTTCCCGCCGGGGCCGTTAACGTCGGGCGTCACGAGGATGGTCTTGGTCTTGCCGAAAATACCCCGGTCGAGATGCTGATGCCGCCGTGTTCCACGTCCGATGGCCTCCCTGGAGCTGCCGGAGGACCTTTCCCGCCGGGGACGCCGAATAAGGCCGGCGCGCGGGTGGTTTTGGTCTTGCCGAAAATACCCCGGTCGAGATGCTAATAACCCCGCGCCTCGCGGCCGATAACATAAATGGAGAGGGAGACCGAGGCGATGGTTAACCTTCCAAAAGAGGTGCGGATAAGAGTGTTACACCACGACTCTCCCTCTCCCTTTGCTTTGCGCGGTTATCTCGCGGCTCGTGCCCGAGGCCCGCGTCGCCTTCCCGCTCACGCGCCTGGGGTCACCAGATCTCGTCCCAGCGTTCCCTGACCGCAGCGGCCGGCGAAGCGACATCCAAGTACGTTCGATATGTCAGGTATTGCCATATTATGGTTGACTCGCGGCTTGCTCCGGAGGCCTTTAGTCTCGCCCCTCCAGTCACGTTCCCGGGGTCACCAGATCTCGTCCCAGCGTTCCCTGACCGCAGCGGCCAGCGAAGTGCGAGCCCGTTCAGGCAGCATTTCCAGGTATTCCCTGGCACGCTCCTTGAACTCCGGCTTGAGGCTCTTCAGGTAGGCGACGACGTTTTCGGCGTTGAGTTCCCGCCGCGCCTTCTTCTCGAAGTTGGGCTTGAGGTCGTTCCAGATCACCACGTCGATGCGCTCGCCGGCGGCGTTCTTTTCCTCCGCCCACGCCCGGATGTCGGGAACGCGCTCGTCCACGGTGCGGCACCAGTATTCTCCCGTGGTGAGGTCGACGAAGCCCACGTTCTCCGGCTTGGAGCCCTCGGCCTGGGAGAGGTTCCAAACCGCTTCCCCCACCGTCTCCGTCCCCATGTAAGCCCAGAGCACCCTTACCATGCCGGCGCTGCGGCACAGCACCGGGACCAGCGCCCTCTGGGAGGTGATGTGCGCGAGCTCCACGGGAAGCTCAGGCCCGTCCTCGCGCCAGGCGCCCTCCCTGAGGTCGAGAGCGCCCTTGGACCCCACCAGGTGATCCCATCCCAGCACCGCTATGTCCGCCATCTCCTCAAACCTCCGGTGATCGCGAGCTCGTTCCCCGCGGGGAAGCGGCCCCCGTAATTCCAGCCGCTTCCTCGCCCTTCCGCCGATGAGAGTCGGGGACGTTGATAAGATTCGGCAGAAACAGCCTTCCTTTTTAGGGCCCGAGGGGGGTTGAGACAAAGGCGGCGCGCCGGAAATGCAAGGGCCGGTTGCGCGCCGGCGCACGGCACCCATTCCTGCTCCCGCCTCTCCTGCGCATCGTACATTTCCCGGACATGTTTCCTCTGGATGTAGAGGCCTGCGGCCCAACTGGTCATGAAGCAGAAGCCCGCGCCCGCTTCGTCTCGTGCCATGACAAGATGTCGCAATTCTCGTGTGAACGTTCTTGCCGGACGCGCGTTCTGGTAAAGTGTAACCTATGAGGTTTTCCTGGGGATACGGTAGAGGGACGCAGGAGTTCGAGGTCCCCGACCATCTCCTCCTGGGGGTGGTCGAAGGGGTCGCCGTCGAACCCTTGCCCGATCTCGCGAGAGCGATCGCGGAGGCGCTGTCCGCCCCCATCGGCTCGCCGCCCCTGGCGGAATTGGTGCGGCCCGGGGACAAGGTGGCGATCGCCTGCCCCGATTACCACCGCCTTTGGGTGAGGTCGCGGGTGTGGCTGCCCATGCTGGTGGGAGAGCTCAACCGTGCGGGGATACCGGATCGCGATATCACGGCGATCATCGCCAACGGGACCCACGCGGCGCCCGGATACGAGGGGGTAAGGGAGATCGTCGGAAGCCGCTTTCCCCGGGGCGTGCGGGTGGTGAACCACGACGCCCGCGACCCCGCCCTCCTGAGGTACCTGGGAAAGACTTCCAAGGGAACGCCGTTGTTCGTGAACCGGTACGCTCTTGAGGCAGACCACCTCATCCTCACCGGCGCGGTGGTGCCCCACGCTTTCGCGGGATACGGGGGAGGGCGCAAGGCGGTGCTTCCGGGACTTTCGGGAATGGCCACCATCCTCGCCAACCACCGACGCGCCCTGAGCGATACCCCCGGAGGGGGCACTCACCCCATGGCCCAACCCGGCGTCCTCGCCGGAAACCCCGTGCACGAGGACATGCTGGAGGCGGCGCGCATGGTGGGCCCGCGCTTCATCGTCAACTTCGCCCTCAGCGAGGAAGGCGATTTCCTGGGGGTCTTCGCGGGAGACCTGGTCCAGGCGCACGAGCGGGGGTGCGAGTTCGTCTCCCAAGCCTTCAAGGTTGAGATACCCTCTAGAGGGGACATCGTGATCGCTTCGCGCGGCGGTTTCCCCATGGACCTAACCTTCTACCAGGCCTTCCAGTCCAACGCCAACGCACGCGCCGCCCTGCGCGAGGACGGCGAGGGTGTGCTGATCATGGTGGGCGAATGCAGCGAGGGGCTCGGTCCCTACGAGTTCCACCGCTGGTTCGACCTGGGAGGAGAGAACGCCATAGAGGAGGAACTGCGTCGTAACTTCACCGTCGCCGGGTTCGTGGTCTTCCGCGCCGCCCTCCTGCACCGCCAGGCGAAGAAAGTCATGCTGGTGTCGCGGTTGGACCCGGAAGCGGTGAGGCGTATCGGCATCATTCCCCACCGGAGCATCGACCAGGCCCTGCGCGAGGCCATGGAGACGGTTCCCGGGGGCAAGGTGCTGCTCATGCCCCACGCCTCACAGACCATCCCCTCCCCGGCCTGCTGAAAAAGTGGAAAAATTAGTGCCTCTGATCAACTCAGCCAAGTTCGATGCAGGCTACGGTCGATATGTTGCATGGCTGCGACAAAGGGCGTGTTTTAACTTTTACATGCCGAGGAGACTGCGCACATTTACCTGTCGGATCCGTATGCATGAGGTAAGGGGTAACGGGCTGTTTTTCGTCCACGACCCGCTTGTTGGGGGCAAGCCCCGGATTTGCTAGTGGCCCAGAACCGCCTCCGCCGCTTCCTCGGGACCGGCGGCTCGGATTATCTTTTCGTCCGCTACCCCCTTGTTGGCGATCTCCCAGCTCGAGATGGCAACCACCTTCTTTCCCATCTTGAGGGCCATGGCGATCTCGGAAAGGGTGCCGTATTCCCCGCCCACCGCCACCACGGCGTCGGCGGTGCGCACGATGATGGCGTTACGGGCCTGGCCCATATCGGTGGCTATGGCGTGGTCCACGTAGGGGTTGGCGTCGCTGCGGAAAGGACCGGGGAGGATGCCGATGGTGGTGCCGCCGGCCTCGCGGGCGCCCTTGCACGCGGCCTCCATCACGCCTCCCAGGCCTCCGCAAACGATGACCGCTCCGCGCTCCGCCAGCAGGCGACCCAACTCGAAGGCGATGCGCGATTCCTCCTCGCTGCAGAACTGTCCCCCGATCACGCCGATGTACATGGATGTGCGACCTCCTTCCCCCCGGCGCGGACGCGCGCGTGGTTATCCTGGATACGGTTCCCTACTCCTCCGAGAGCATGGACCTGGCGGCTTCCTCCGCCGCCGCATAGACGTCTTTTAAGGGCACGCCGCACCTCTCGGCGGCCTCGCGGCAATCCTCGTATTCCGGAGCGACGTTCACCGCCCGACCCTCGAGCCGGGCCAACTTTACCCTCAGCTTCCCATAGGGCGTTTCCACCGCCACGATATCGCGGTCCAGGAACTCCTTTTCCACCCGCGAGATGCGCAGGCCCAGGGTCTTGGTCTCGGCGAAGACGACCTCCTTGATGTCTTCCTCGCGCTCCGGCGGCGCGAGCACGTGCAGGGTCACCGCGGGGCGCGATTTCTTCATCTGTATGGGATGGAGCCATACGTCGTCGGCCCCCGCCTCGAAGAGTTTCTCGAGCACGTATGGGTATATCTCCGGGTTCATATCATCGATGTTGGTAGAAATAACCAGACTGTGTTCTCGCGCCCTCCCGCCTCCGCTCTCGGCGGCTTCCCGCTCACCGAGATATGCCCTCAGGAGGTTGGGTATCTCGAGGTCGCGGTCCCCCGCGCCGTAGCCCACGCCGCTGATGCGCATGGGCGGCAGGAGGCAGAAGTCCGAGGCCAGGGCCTTGGCGATGGCGGCGCCCGTGGGGGTGACCAGCTCGGTGGGTATGCCGCTGGAATAGACGGGCACGTCCTTGAGTATCTCCACCACCGCCGGAGCCGGCACGGGCAGCACCCCGTGGTGGGTCTTGATCATCCCCGTGCCCATGGGGAGGGGCGAGCAGAGCACCTCCTCCACTCCCAGGTAATGCAGCCCCGCCACCGTGCCCGCCACGTCCACCATGGTGTCGGCGCTTCCCAGCTCGTGAAAGTGCACCTGGTCGATGTTGCGGGAGTGGATACGGCTTTCGGCCTCGGCGATGAGGGCGAAGATGCGCAGGGAGGCCTCCTTCACCTCTCCCGGCAGGGCGCTGGCTTCGATCAAGGCCTTGATATTGGAATAGGTCCTCACCACGCTCCGTTCCTGCACGCGCACGTTCACCTTCACCGCACCGATGCCCTTGCGCTCGGTGCGTGAGGCGCTTATCTCCACCTCGCTCAGCCCCAGGTCCGAGGCCACGTTGCGGTACACGTCCAGGGGGACACCGAGGTCCGAAAGGGCTCCCAGGGACATGTCCCCGCTGATCCCCGCGAATGCGTCAAGATAGAGGGTCCTGGTCAAGCTGTGTCACCCCGGGATCTCGTGGTTGCCAGCTCGGGGGAGCAGTCCAAACCCGCCTTGGTTGGACGATAGCCTTGATGCGCGGCGCCTTGCTCTTCCCCACGGCCCTTCAAGATTCAATATACAGGTCCTCGCATGCCCTGTCGCGGCCCTCTTCATCCATGCTCCCGCTGCGAAAGCCCTCCAGTTCCAGGCGGATGCGCCTGAACCCCGGGGCCCTGAACCTATTCCTCAATATACAGGTCCTCGCATGCCCTGTCGCGGCCCTCTTCATCCATGCTCCCGCTGCGAAAGCCCTCCAGGTCCAGGCGGATGCGCCTGAACCCCAGGCTCCTGAACTTCTTCACCAGCCTACTCCTCACTTCCTCCCCGCGCAGGCGGTCGATGTCTCCCTGCTCCACCTCTACACGCGCTTCGCCCGGACCTTCGACCCGCACCCGCAGCTGGCTTATCCCAAGGCTTTCCAGCCATTCCTCCGCCGCGTCCACCCTGGCGAGCATGGCGCGGTCGAGGGTCATACCGTATGGAAAGCGAGTGGCGAGGCAGGGGCGCGACGGGGCGTCCCAGTTGGGGAGCCCCAACTCCCTCGCGGCGGCCCGCACCTCCTCCTTGCCCAGGAGCGCCTCCTCCAGAGGGCTCAACGCGCCCAGCTCCAGGCCTGCTTTTCTGCCAGGACGGTGCAGCGAAACGTCGTCGAGGTTGGAGCCCTCGAGGAGGGCCTCGTATCCCCGCTCCCGGGCCTTCCTGCCGAGCAGTTCGAGGCGGAACCGCTTGCACAGGTAACATCGGTCGCGCGGATTGTCCTCGAAACCCGGAAGGGATATCTCGTCCGTTTCCACCATCTCGAAGGGGATGCCGAGCTTCTTGGCCACGGCTATGGCGCGGCTGAGGTCGCGCGGCGGCAGGAGAGGCGAGGCCGCCGTTACCGCCAGCATCCGCTCACCCAGCACCTCATGGCACAGGTAGGCGACCAGCGTCGAATCCACGCCGCCCGAATAGGAAACCAGGGCCGACGGCAGTGTTGCGATGATCCCGCGAACCGCGTCCAGTTTGCTCGCAAGCGCGTCTTCCATGGCGGAAACGCTCCAGACAAAGTATAAGGCCTCAAGGTAAACGAGGCATCGCCCCGCCCGGCTCCAATACGACACTTGAGGCCGGCACCCACCCAAGCGCGGCTTCCATGGTGGAAACACTCCAGACAAAGTATAAGGCCTGGAGAGAAACGAGGTCATGGCCCCGCCCGGCTCCAACACGACACCTGAGGCCGGCACCCACCCAAACGCGGCTTCCATGGTGGAAACACTCCAGACAAAGTATACCCAGAACACGCCTGCTTTATATGACCCGGCGCACCGTCCACCGCGATCACCGGCGTTACGAGTATGGTATCCTCTTGTGTGAAAGGAGGTAGCCGAGAATTGAATGCGATCAAGGACAACGCCGGCATATTGATAACCTTCCTATTTCTGCTGGACCTGGTGCTGCTGGCGGCGGTCTTCATGCTCTTCCGCCAGCTTTCCCTTTTGCGCCGCAACATCACCATCCTGAAGAGGGGCGCCGAGGGATCGAGCCTGGTGGAGAAGGTGGCGTCGCAAGCCCTGCAGATAGACGAGATCTTCCACCAACTGGATGAGCACACCGCGCAGAAGGACTACCTTACGGACGTGCTGGCGGGCGCGTTGCAGCGCGTGGCGGTGGTGCGTTTCGATGCCTTCGATGACATGGGCGGGAAGCTCAGCTACTCCGTGGCCATGCTGGACGAAAACGGGGACGGAGTAATATTCACGTCCATCTACGGGCGCAACGAGAACCGCACCTACGCCAAGGCGGTGCGCGCCGGAAGGGCGTCCCACGTGCTCTCCCAGGAGGAGGAAGAGGCGCTGCGCCGCGCCCTGGGCGTGAAGCCGCCCCTTATAAGATCCCGCAAGGGAAGGGGCCAGGCGCCCTTCGACGTCCAGGCGACGGACGAGGGCGGCGTCTCTACCAGGGAGGAGGACGGCTCTTGGGTGATGTGACCCCGGCCCTCTCTTGCCGCGAGATAGCGTACCTCGGCCCTCCCGGCACCTTCACCGAGGAAGCGCTCAGGGGGTGGCGTGGCCTTGAGTTCGAGGCGGCGGTGCCGTTTCCCACCGTTGAGGAGGCCATCCTGGCGGTGGAGGACGGGTTGGCGGACGCGGCGGTGGTCCCCATCGAGAACTCCATCGAGGGCTCGGTAAACGCCACCCTGGACAGCCTGGCCTTCGAGGCGGACGTGCTTATCCAGGGAGAAAGGGTGTTCCAGGTTCACCATCACCTTCTGGCCCGCAAGGGGGTCGGCCTGGAAGATATCGCCAAGGTGGTCTCTCATCCCCAAGCGGCGGCGCAGTGCCGCCGCCACCTCGTGGAAGCTCTCCCGGGCGTGGAGGTGGAGGCCGCCAACAGCACCTCCGAGGCGGCGCGCAGGGTGGCCGAGTCCCCGGAGCCGGCGGCCGCGTTGGGCAGCCTCCTGGCGGCAGAGCTCTACGGACTGGAGGTATTGCGAGAAGGCATGGAGGACCATCCGGAAAACCGTACCCGCTTCGTGCTGCTGGGCAAGAAGAGGATACCCCCCACGGGACGCGACAAGACCTCCATGGTCTGCTTCATCCACCAGGACCGCCCGGGGATGCTCCTGCAGATCCTGCAGGAGTTCGCCTTCCGGTACATCAACTTGAGCAAGATCGAGTCCCGCCCCACCAAGAAGGTGCTGGGGGACTATTGCTTTTTCATCGACTGCGAGGGGCACGAGGAGGACGAGGTGCTGGCCTCGGCCTTGAAGTGCCTGCGGTGCAAGCTGCCCCGGGTGAAACTGCTTGGTTCCTACCCGGCATTCGTGGAAGAGGACGCAGATGCTTGAAGGTCGCATGTCGCCCGGGAGCTGGGCTTCTGCCAATGCCGGCGTCGCGGGCACAGGAGTTTCCATATCACGCCTCCGCGAGGGGGGCGCGCACGGGCTCGAGCCTCGCTTACACGTGCGGGTGTGGGCATTGGATTTCGAGAAGAGGGCGCATACGTCGGGAGGGCGCTGATGCTTGACCTGAAGTTCATACGCGAGAATACGGAAGCGGTGCGCAAGGGGGTTACCGACCGGGGGCTCGAGGTTCCCCTAGACCGCCTTCTGGAATTGGACGCCCGCCGCAGGAAGATCCTGACAGATCTGGAGGAGAAACGGGCGCGCCACAAGCGCGGGAACAAGGAGATCGGCGAGCTCATGCGCCGGGGAGAGGACGCCTGGGCCTTGCGCGAGGAGATGGGAGCCTTGAGCGACGAGATCAAGGCCCTCGAGGCCGAGGAGGGAGAGATCGGGGCCGAGATAAGGGATATTCTCATCCGCATTCCCAACCTTCCCCATGAGACGGTTCCCGTGGGTCCCGACGAGACCTTCAACCAGGAAGTGCGACGCTGGGGGGAACCCCGGGAGTTCGCGTTCAAGCCCCTCTCGCACTGGGAGCTGGGCGAAGGCCTGGACATCCTGGATTTCCAGCGTGGGGTGAAGATCGCCGAGTCGCGCTTCACCCTGCTCAAGGGGAAAGGGGCCCTGATGGAGCGGGCGCTGATCAACTTCATGCTCGACCTGCATACGCGCGAGCACGGCTACACCGAGGTCTTCCCGCCCATCCTGGTCAACGAGGAGAGCATGTTCTCCACCGGCCAGCTCCCCAAGCTCAAGGACGAGATGTACGCCTGCCGGGACGACGAGCTCTACCTCATCCCCACCGCCGAGGTGCCGGTGACCAACATCCACCGCGGCGAGACCCTGCGCGAGGAGGACCTCCCCATCTACTACTGCGCCTATACACCCTGCTTCCGCCGCGAGGCGGGTTCCTACGGCAGGGATATCCGGGGGCTCATCCGCCAGCACCAGTTCAACAAGGTCGAGCTGGTGAAGTTCGTTCACCCAGATGGGTCCTACGATGAGTTGGAAAAGCTTACCAGGGATGCGGAGGACGTCCTGCAGCGCCTGGGGTTGCCCTACCGCGTGGAGGTGCTGTCGACCGGCGACCTCTCCTTCTCCGCCGCCAAGTGTTACGACCTCGAGGTGTGGCTCCCCTCCTACGGCGAGTACAAGGAGATATCCTCCTGCTCGAATTTCACCGACTTCCAGGCACGCCGCGGGGACATACGCTTCAAGCCCGCGGGAGGCGGTAAGTCGACGTTTGTCCATACCCTGAACGGCTCCGGGGTGGCCATCGGCCGCACCGTGGCCGCCATCCTTGAGAACTACCAGCGCGAGGACGGCAGCGTGGAGATCCCCGAAGCCCTGCGCCCCTACATGCACGGCATGGAGGAGATAACCGCCGGCTGAGCCCCGCGCGATGGTTGCCCCCTTCAAGCCCGTTCCTTTTATCGGGATTAAGCCACCTGAACTTTGTCCGCCATCCTCGAGAACTGCCAGCGCGGGGACGGCAGCGTGGAGATTCCCGAGGCCCCGCGCCCCTACCTGCACGGCATTGAGGAGATAGCCGTGATGGGCCAAGGACGAGAACGGCTCGCCGGCTGAGCCTGAAAGGGGCTGTACTCCTGGAGTACCAAACCAATCAAAATACTGAGGTTGCCGGGCTTACCGGTACCAAGAGGCCCTGTTCGCCTCGGCGTGTGCCCGGTGCCTTTGGAATGGGATTGATCCTGCGAGCTGGGATCCGGACCCCCGAGCGCGTCGTTGTGACGAGGCCGCTAACCCGACAGGGCACGCGCGGTAGGACGAAGTGATGGAGCCCGCTTGACAACGCCTCGAGCGGGTGCAAGGTATAAATTGTGGGAAGTGATTCAAGGGATGGTGAGTGATTTCGGCGCGCCGGAGTGGCGTTGCCGTTGACGGAGATGCGAGCCGAAGACCTGCTGGCGATACTGCGCCGCATCGTGCGTGATTTCTCCCCCCTTCTCCCGGGGATGCGCCTGGAGGTGGTCTCCAGCGAGGCCTTCCGGGCCCGGCTGCTCGGCAAGCCCATCCTTCCCGGCGAGGCCCTGGAGGGCTTGCGCCCGGCGGCACCTCCGCAAGGGGACAGGCAAGAGGAGGCCTCCCCTCTCTACCCCCTGCATGCTTTTCCCTCAACCTCCGTGGTCATGGTGGACGTGGAGGGGATGCGGGCCCTCATCGCCGAGGAGGACCGGCGGCTGCAGAGGGTGCTGACGGAGGGGATGATCCTACGCGAGGTCATCTACCTGGCCACCAGCCGCCAGCCGTTCCCCGACCCCCGCTCCCGGGCGGAGACCATCCTGCGCCGTCACTGGCCATTCCAGTACGCCGCCCTTCGCAGCGTGGGGCTCACCGTCAGCGGCTTTGAGCGCCCGGCGACGGCGGAGAACCTGGCCAAGGACAACTGATATCGTTGGGTTACCTCAGCCGATGGCGTCAAGTCCCCGGTTAAGTGCGGTTAGGGGTAGCGCAGTGATGCCATCTCCGGGAAATCGGCGTTGGCGTCAGGATTACATCTAGGATTAAGGGCTTTTCCTAAACCTCGCGACCCGGCACGAGCGAGAACCTCTCGTTTACGCCCCTTTCCGTTGCCGGTAAAATGTGCCTTGGAGGGGTGGCAGAGCGGACGATTGCGATGGTCTTGAAAACCATTGGCCGGCAACGGCTCGCGGGTTCGAATCCCGCCCCCTCCGCCACTATGGTCCTGGATGAGCTGGCCTTTTGGATTCAATTTTGGAAACAAACTAGGCAGAGAAAATAGAGAATCCGGTGGTTGTGCCCTGAATCTGGGCCGTAAGCTCGGACTGGGATAAAGTTCCGGCGCCATCTTCATATAGAAAGCCAGACGATGGGGATCGCTGCGTCAACCCTGGCGTTCTTGAACTCGGGATCCCCGGTGACCAGAGCGGCGTCCTTGACTTGAGCGAGTGCGGCCGCGAAGCAATCAGCGTAAGCGATAGGATATCGGGCCTTGAGGTGAGCGGCGGCAAGGGCAAGGCGCCGGTCGATATCGCTTATGGATACGGGAAGCTCGTCGATGCGCGCCAGCGTCTCTTGTGCCTTGGGAAGGCCCCTCTCCCTTTCCACTATGTATGCGACCTCCCCCAGGTTAACGACGCTAAGGAAGAGCTCGCACCCGCCTTTCGTTGCTCGCTCGAATAACCTCTTGACAAGATCCCCTCCGCTTTCTCCTTCGAAGTAGGCGATGAGGGCGAAGCTGTCGAGAACATATCGCTTGTATTCGGGTTTAGCCAAGGCCTATCTCCCCTTTGCGGCATCCTCTTGCCTTGTTTTCAACAATGCCGAAAGGAGAGAGGTGTCGCCTTTCAACATGCCAGCCGACTCCTTAATTGCATCTTTGGATAGAGGCACTAAGGCTATGGTGCCTCCGTATTCCACGAAATGTACCTTGTCGCCCTTTTTCAATCCGAAACGCTCTCTAAGCTCCTTTGGGATAACCACCCACCCCTTCGCCGAAATCGTCGAGGTGTTCATCCTGATCCTCCTCGTGCTCAACCAAAGTATATACTTATATCAATATAGTATATACCATTCAGATGTTAGTATACAAATGGAAAGGTAGAATGAGGAGCGATGGATTATGGCACAGGTGCCTTTGACCACGCTGGCTTCGTTTCCTCGATACTATCCGTTCCAATCTCCAGGTGGCTGACCGGCGTCGGCACTGGCGTATTTGGTGGCAACATAACTCAGGTCCGATGACAGGTTTTCTGCCATGGATATCAGGTTGTTGATCTTTGTGCAAAGTTCAGAGTAGTCGGCATCAAACTGGTTCTTGCTGCTGCCCTTCCAGTCAGTAGCGTACGCATTATAGGCGCTTTGAACTCGACCCAACAGCGATCTTAGACCCGCACTCGCATCGCCGATTAATGCGGCAGCGCTTCTTATCTGTTCCAGGTTCATCCATATCTGATCAGACATCTCTTTAACCCTCTTCTCCCCGGCCGTCTGCTTTTCTTGCCAGGATCAGAACAGCCTCATACTCAATTCCGGAAGGTATTCCGAGATATCGCGCCTGATGCTTGCCATCGCATCGGCGTTTCCACACGGACGAACAGTCACTTTCGAGTCCTTTCCCCCGAGGGCAGGCTCTATTTTCCATAAGCTGTTATCGGTATAAAAAAAGCCGATGACATTCGCGTTTGCCGGCTCTTTGCTGCGGTCGAGACAAACCAGGCTCGTATATGCCCAGTTCTCCGCCAGGGATGTCTTGAAATCATCGCTAAAGGTCGCCAAAAGGTCCATGTCAGGACTCGCTCCTCTCAACAAGGCCAAGAATCCGTCCGTTCTGCACGTGAATGGCTCTCCCCGCGGGGTTAAGTCCGATCGAGGAAGGCTCAAGGCGCCCAGGAGTTCCCTAGCCGCCTGGGTAACCGTGCTAACAAGGTGGAGCGTGAGTTCGTTTTCGTCCTCTTGGAGGGGGTGCGAGACCGAATAGTACCTGGAAACATGGAAAAACTTAGTCGCACCTGCACCGGAGCCCGAACGGTGAACGATCAGGGTGCAGGCGGGACGAGCGATCGCTCCGACGGCCGCCTGCAGATCGGGATCTAGAAAGGCCACGTCTTCCCCGGATATAGATATCAAGCCCCTTTCGACCAAGGAATCGCGCGTGCTTTTCAATTCCTTGTCGACGTCCTCCGCCGGACGCCCCCGGAAGGGATCCCTTATGCCCACCAGCTCGGTGCCCCCGAATAGCCCGGCCAGAAATACTATATCCCGGCTTGAGAGCGTTATATCCGCCGAGTGGCCCGCCCTTCCCATCGCCACCACCTGTCGAATCAGCTTATGAGCTCTCTCAACGCTTTTTCCAGCTCTGCGCTGGTAGCCACCGTTCCATCTACCATGAGGGTGTCTTTGGGGTCGCCGTGCAGCCTGAAGATCCAGCCGCGTTCAGCAGACCCCAGGGTCATGAATCCCCGGTCCGTTTTCGCGACATCGTCCACATAGTCCACCCTGACTACCGATCCTCTTGACTGCTCATGCGAAAAGTCCGTAGCCAGGGCGTGCGCGGTTTCCTCATCCATGCCTATCCCAGTGAGAAAATCACTCACCGCGTTGGGGTCTTCCCGGGACATCTTGCGCGCTCCGTTAAGCTGGGCGAGGGTCATGGAGACGGCATAGCTTTTCCCCGCGATGGAAGGGGGATATCCCATGGATGCTACCATGGGAGCAAGGGCGGCTTCAGGGCCTTCCAGAGGTCGCAACTCCAGCCCTACAAGCCCCCTGTCCCTAACCTGGACGATGGCATCGCTTCCGAAATGGTATAGGAAATTTTGCCTCCCGACCTTGTTGTTAATGGTCGCCATGATGGAGAAAACGGGATTTGCAATGATTTGAACAAGCGGCTCCAGGCTGCCGTCCAGCACGACCTTTTGTTTATCCTCCGACCAGGCGGCCAGGCCTCTCGCCATTAGCGTGTCGTAAGCTGCAAACAGCCGTCCCCTCATCTCGTCTGCGTCGATCTGCCCCATCACCGAGAGTAGGTACCGCCTTGCGGATTCCTGCTCATCGATGAGGATGAGCGACATGCCGACCTCGTCGGCGCCTAGTGAAAACGCCATATCTTCCATGTCGGCTCCTTCTTGCTCGAGTCCGCCCATAGTCATTAAAACCAATCGTCTACGAAATTCGAGATAGCGTCCGTGGCGGAACCAAACGCGTCCACAGCGGCCTCCGCGGTCCACTCCGCCGCGTCAGCCACGTTTTCGCCGACCCACTCCGCCGCATCTATGGTGTTCTCCACGGCCCACTCTTCCACGTCCGCTGCGTTTTCAACCACCCAGTCCTTTGCCCCGCTCTCATTGAAAACATAGCAGCCCACCGACCAGGCGACCCCCACTATAAATCCTCCGACGAGCCCCGCAGCGGTTCCTAAACCCGGACATATCGCAGTGCCTACCGCCGCACCAAGCATCATTGGCAGAACAACCGAGCCAACGCCTTCTATGGCATTGATGGCGATGGCGGTGCCCTGTTCGTATTTGTTGCCCTCGTATTTTTCCAGGTCCTCACTGCTATCTTCGATAAAGAAGTAGCCCGCCGTGATGATGCTTATGGCAGGGGCTACTTTCCCCCCGATTTTCACCCAACCCGCGGCTTCCAGGGATTCTGCAGCGGCAGTGCCGCCTAAGCGGTATAAAAAAGCCGTTAAGCCCGCCACGCCACCGTCAAATAAAAAATTTGCGATATTGGCCAGGTCAAAGATGTCAGTCCAAGACCATTCGTATTCGGAGTCGGGTTGGGTGCTATATTTTAAATCTTGATAGGGTACCCAGTAATCTGCGCGGTCAACAAAACCGAAGGCATACGCTGTCTTGCGCAGGAAATCAGCGAGATATGACATCGTTTCATATGTCCCGTTGGCCGCGTTAAGGAAGTTGGCCGCATTAGCGTTGAATGTAGTTGTCTCGGGTACCGACCAGTTGAGCGATGTCACAGTGTCTCTGATACTTGTCGCGAGTTGATGAAGGGTTGTGGCCTCGTTGGTCAGTGTTATCGCAAGCCGGTTGAGCGCCTCGGGATCGACGGCTATCTCGTCGACGGCGCCGCCTTCCGTCAACGTTTGAGTGCCGGTTCCGCCGGTTACGCCGGTTCCCGACCCCGGTTCGGTCCCGCCTCCGCCAGGCAGATTGTCACCCAATCCCAAGCCGGCATCATCTGGCAGATTCTCTCCCGACCCCGGTTCGGTCCCGCCTCCGCCAGGCAGATTGTCACCCGATCCCTGGCCGAATCTATCCGCCATCAAAGGTCCCCTCTACCGATTTATAAAGGTATCCCAACAACCCCATAGAGCGATTTTCTTTGAAAATAGATTTCAACCGCATACCTGTGTTCTCAAGCCCAGAATCAAGGCCTTTTCCCGCAGGTGTCAGTGGGTCGTGTCAGCCTGCTCGAAGTTGTTGGCGATGGTCTCGAGCGCCGTGGCCACCTGGTCCATCGCGGCCCTTGCCTGGATGAGGATCTGGTCCGCCTGCTGGTAATCGGCCATGAAGTTCTCTTCGGCCATGCCTTCCCATACGCCGTAGAGGCCCTGGAGCTCGGAGTCCAGCAGCGACTTCACCTGCTCGATCTCGTTGCCCTTTTCCCTGAACAGCCTGGCCACTTCCCTGGTTTCCGCGATGTTTATCCTGATCATGATCAAGCCCTCCTGGAAGCATCGTGAACCTACGATAAGGTGTGGCGTAATGCCGCTGACCTAGGCGGAATCCGCCGCGCGAAAACGGGTGGCGATGTTCTTCAGGGAGGTCTGAACGCTCGTCAGCAGCTCGGGCACCTTGTTGAGCGACGCCTCCGTCTGGGCGTATTCCCCCAAAAACTTTGTCTCCGCCTGCCCTTCCCACCCAGCGCTCAGGGAATCCAGGCGGCTTCTGCAGGTGGCGATGATCTGGCGAATCGTCTCCGCCTCGCTCTGGAACTTGGCCGCGACAACATCCAGCTGCTCGGGGTCCACGGCAATCCTGTCAGCCATATGCCCTCCTTTCCACGTAGAAACAGCACCATGATGTTTATAAGAAATATATAAAATCCCCAGCGCAAGGTGTCAACGTGTGGGCGCAACAGTAAGTCGCGCGGGGCGAGCGCAGGCTCCGGTGCGCTACAAATATGAATACGGTGAGCTATAATTTTCTTAGCGTCGAAGAGACAAAAGGTCTTTATTGCTCAGGATCTGGGGGGTTTCGTTGAGAGAACAACCCGTTTTTAAGCGTTCTCCACGCATATATCCTTCATATCCCGAGGGGACCCTGGAGATACCCGCCCCGCCCGCTCGGCCGAGCGAGGCTACTGGGTCCCTGTGGTCGTTCCTGTTGCCGATGTTGGGCGGATTGGTCATGGCCGGGGTCATGGTCGCGTACTTCCTCGTCCAGAGGGGCAAGGGCGGAAGCAACAACTTCATCATGTTCGGAGGCATCGCCATGATGGTTGCCTCCTTCACCGCCTCGGGGATCAATTACTTCTCCCAGAAAAGGAAGTACAAGACGACCAACGTGAAGCGGGACAACGTGTACCGTGAGGTCCTGCGCGAATACCAGCAGAAGCTGGAGGAAATAGTAAGGCAGCAGCGGGACACGCTATGGCTGAACTTCCCGCATGCGCATGAGTGCTTTCAGCGGATGCAGTCATTGGATCCCCGCCTCTGGGAGAGGTCGTTCCAGGACAGCGATTTTCTCTCCCTGCGGGTGGGAAGCGGCGAGATGCCCCTGATGATGGAATTGAAAGCCCCCTCTCAAGGGGTGGTCATAGAGCCGGACCATCTTATCCTCGAGGCCCAGGCCTTGGCGGACGCTTACCGGACGGTAAGAGAGGTCCCCATCTGTCTCGACCTGCGCGAGAACGCCGTCGTCGGTCTGGCGGGGCCGCGGGACCGCGTGCTCAACCTCGCCCGTGACCTGGTCATACAGCTGGCCACCCACCACTCGCCGGACGAGGTAAAGATCGTGGCCGTATACCCGCGGGAGGAGAGCGCGCAGTGGGAATGGATGCGCTGGCTGCCCCACGTGTGGTCTGAGAACCGCATGCACCGCTACCTGGCATGCGACAGAATGTCTTCCCACTCCCTGATGAGCTCGCTTTACGAGATGCTCAACCGCAGGCAGGTGCAGATGCCGACCGTGCCCCAGGAAGAAAGACCGGGCTTCCTTCCGCACTACATCGTGCTTCTCTCCGATCCTGAACTGGTGGAGAACGAGCCTTTGGTGCACTTGCTTCTCTCGGTCGCCTGCCCCCTTGGCGCGACGCCGGTCTTTTTTGGAGACGATCTTGAGAGCCTGCCCAAGGGATGCCGGGCGGTGGCCTGCGTGGACGGGGGCGGAGAGAGGCTGGTTTTCTCGGAGCGGCGGGCTGGCACGGTGCCTTTCCGAGGCGAGGCCGTGGACTTGATCATGGCGGATCGCTTCGCCCGCATGATGGCGCCCATAAAGCTCAGGGGGTACTCGACCAGCTACGAGATCCCAAACACCCTTTCCTTCCTGGAGATGTGGAACGTCACCGAGGTGGGGGAGCTGGGGGCGAAGCGGCGTTGGGAGGCCAGCCGCCCCTTTGAAACCCTTGCCGTCCCCATCGGGTTCAAGGCCGGGGGCAAGCCGCTCATATTTGACATGCACGAAAAGGCCCACGGCCCCCACGGCCTGCTGGCGGGAGCCACCGGATCCGGCAAGAGCGAGATCCTCCAGACCATAATCGCCTCGCTGGCAATCAACTACCATCCCCATGAGCTGACCTTCGTGCTGGTGGATTATAAAGGCGGGGGCATGGCCAACGCTTTCCTCAACCTGCCCCACTTGGCGGGGGTCATAACCAACCTGGAGGGCAACCTGTCGACCCGTGCCCTCATCGCCCTGAAAGCCGAGCTGATGCGGCGGCAGAAGGTGTTGGCGGACAACGGGGTCAACCATATCGACGCCTACGGCCGCAAGTACCGGGCGGGGGAGGTAAGGGAACCCCTGCCCCACCTGGTGATCATCATCGACGAGTTCGCGGAGCTCAAGAGCGAGCAACCGGATTTCATGAAGGAGCTCATCAGCGCGGTGAGGGTGGGCCGCAGCCTGGGGGTGCACCTGCTTCTTGCCACCCAGAAACCGGCCGGGGTGGTGGACGAACAGATATGGGGCAACGCCCGGTTCCGCATCTGTTTGCGCGTGGAACGCCCCGAGGACAGCCACGAGGTGCTCAAGCGCCCGGATGCTGCCAGCATCACCCTGCCGGGACGTGCCTACCTGCAGGTGGGAAACGACGAGATCTTCGAGCTCTTCCAGTCGGCCTATGGGGGTGCGCCGTACACCGGCGTCACCATAGCGGAGGAGGAGGAAGAGATCTTCGAGGTAAGACTGGACGGCAGCAGGCGGGCGTACGGCAAAGCGGCATCGGGCGCCTCCGAGGATGAATCGTACAAGGCGATCACGCAGATCCAGGCGGTGGAGAGATATCTGCGCTCGCTGGCCGACGAAGAGGGGATCGCGCCCCTGCCCGGACCCTGGCTTCCGCCCCTGCCCGAGGTGGTCTACCTCGACGACATACTGCGCGAGGAAGCGCGGGCCCGGGAGGGGGGCGGCAACGGCGAGCCGATCCCTTGGATACAGGCGGTGGTCGGTATCGTAGATGATCCCGCCCGGTCTTTGCAGTCTCCACTGAAGCTCGACATCGGGGAGGAAGGCCATCTGGCAATTTATGGCGCTCCCGGTTCGGGCAAGACCACCCTGCTCCAGACCATCATCAAGTCCCTAGCCCACCGCTATTCGCCCGAGGACCTCAACCTCTATATCATGGACTTCGGCGGCCGGACCCTGAGCCTCTTCTCGCCCCTGCCCCAGGTGGGTGAGGTGATGTTCGAGGAGGACGAGGAGAAGGTCCTCTCCCTTTTCCGCATGCTCGGGCGCGAGCTCGAGAGGCGCAAGGGATTGCTTTCCAGCACCGGGGTCAACACCCTGACGGCCTACCGCTCCGCCACCGGGGAGCGCCTGCCCGCCCTGGTGGTGGTCCTGGACAACATGTCGAACTTCACCTCCCTGTACATGGAGAGGCTCGACGGCGCGTTCATCAAGCTGGTGCAGGACGGAGGAAGCGCCGGCATCCACTTCATCGTCACCGCCAACAGCCCTAACGATATCCGCAACAAGATAAGCGCGAACATATCCCTTGCCGTGGCGCTTGAGCTGTCGGACAACTCGGAATACAACTACATCGTGGGAAGGACCTCCTTCTATCCCGCCCGAAACGCGGGTCGCGGGCTGGTCAAGGCGAGCCCGCCCCTGGAGTTTCAGACCGCCCTGCCTTCTTACGGAGATACCGAGGTGGACCGGGCTAATGCCATGCGGGCTTATGCGGAAGATGTGGCCTGCCGGTGGCAGGGCCCGCGCGCCCCCGCCGTTCCCGTCCTGCCGGAGGTGATAAAGCTGGGGGACCTGGTAGACCTGGCTGCGGCCGCAGGTGGGGGAGGCGGGTATCCCGGCACGGTGTTCGGCCTGCGCTCTGAGGACCTGGAGCCGCTCTCGCTGAACCTGGATGAGGGACCTCATTTTGTGGTCGCCGGTCCCCCCCAGAGCGGCAAGACCAGCCTGCTGCAGAGCCTCCTGCTCGGACTGTGCGCGAAATACGACGAGAGCAGGCTGTGGCTGTACCTGGTCGATTTTGGCCGCGCGGACCTGGCGTGCTTCACGAGCCTGGCGCAGACGCGGGCCTTCGTGGCCATCGACCAGGCGCTGGAGGCGGCGATGACGGAGATCGTCCAGGAGATAGAAGCCAGGAAGAGGGCGCTCGCGCAGGCAGGGGGGGAGATGGAGGCGGGAGGGCACGAGCCGCTACGTGGCCGGCCCGCCCTGGTGTTGGTGGTGAGCGATTTCTATGCCTTCGCGGACAGGCTGATGCCCGACAAGAAGATGGAACTGGAGCGCTTGATCAAGCGTGAGCGGGGCATGGGCTTTCACATGATTATCGTCGGCATGACCAGCGATATCAGCACTTGTTACGATCCCTACTTAAAGGCGATACTCGAGGGAAAGAGCGGATTCATCATGGGTGGCGCGGATCACGAGGACCTGCAGCTGTTCAAGCTGAGGTTGCCCCTGAACGAGGTTGGGGTCTCGGCGCCCCCGGGCAATGGCTTGTTCGTGAAACGGGGTCGGGCGGTAAGGTTCAAGGCCGCCTTGCCGCAGGACGGCGATGCGCTCCTGCAGGAGTGCGTGCAGAATATAGCGGCCCGCGCGAGAAGGTAAAGTTCCGCGGTGGAGGTTGATGCCGAAACGGAGGGCTGGACATGGCCAGGATCATGGTAAGCGTATATTACCAGCCTACCGGGGAGAGCAAGGATTTCGAGATACCGGACCGCATGTGCGCGTCCGATTTCGGCCAGAAGATAGCGGAGGCGTTCGAGGGGAAGATCCTCTCCGACCCCAACCGTTTCTGGTTCCAGGTGCAATCGGTCTCGCTTGCCAAGTTCCTGAGGGCGGACGAGACCCTTAAGGCTTCCGGTGTCTGGGATGGCGACACGCTCATCGTATCCAAGCACCTGAAGGAGGGAACGCTGATAAGTCCCGCTCCTGTATTGCAGGCGGGCCCGGTTGCGGCCGGACCAGGACCCCAGGCTCCCGGCCAAGCGGCGGGATGGAGTGAGCTGAATATCGACGTGCACAAGGAGGAAAGGAAGTCGGGCGTGGGGCGCACCTTCATCTGGAAAAAGATGGGATAGCGCATCGTCCGCGAAGTCACCGCTGGCACAGCTTTTGCGTGGAGGGAGCGCATGACAAGGTGTCCGAACTGCGGTCACAAGAACCCCGAGATCGCCAATTACTGCGAAAACTGCGGGCAGACCCTTGATAGGTCGCAGCGGGGCGTGCCGTCCGCCTACGCCGGGGCTGGCGCAACCTTTACCCCCTCGGCGTCAACCGGCGCTGTGCGGGCCGTGCTCAGGTCGGTTAGCACCGGCAAGGAGTACCCCCTGTATTGCGGTGGGGAGTCATTGATCGGGCGTGGGGACCCGGTAAGGGGGTTGCGGCCGGAGGTGGAACTTAGCGACGGCGTCGCCCGCGCCAAAGGCGTCTCGAGGTCGCACGCCAAGATCGTCTATGACTCCGGCTCTTTCCGCGTGATCGATCTGAACAGCGCCAATTCCACCTATCTCAACGGCAACAGGTTGACCCCCCAGCAGGCGTATGAATTGAACGACGGCGATGAGCTGAAGCTCGGGGAATACGAGCTCACCTTCCGCTTGCTTAGCTGACGTCGCCCGCGCATCGCGCGGTGCGGCAGGTCGCCTTCCGGGCCCCAGGCCCGTTCCTCGCCGCACTTCAGAGCCATGCGGCGATGAGCCAGCCCAGTATGAACCCGGCGATGACGCACAGGGAAAAGATCGCGGCCAGGGCCGGCCTGTTGAATCGCCAGCTGTCGGGATGCGCCTCGGGCTTCAGGGCTTTTTCGTCTCCGGCTGGCGATGGCGTTGCGTTTGCCGTGTCGGAGGCCGTATGGCCGGGAACGGGGACATCAAGGGGTTCGGGCACCTTCCACAGCATCACGGTGACGTTGTCCGTGGTGTTCTTATCGATAGCCAGCCTCACCAGCTCCTCGCAGGCGCTCTGCATGCTGGACGACCCGCCGATGACCGCGAGGAATTCCTGCGGATTCACGACGTCGTAAAGCCCGTCAGTGCACAACATGATGATGTCGCCCGCCTTGATGGAGAAGGAGAGGAGGTCTATGGACACGGACTGCTCCACGCCGATGGCCCGGGTGATCACGTGCCGGTCTGAATGGACCGCCGCCTGTTCCCTGGTGATGATGTTGTCCCGGACCATGCTCTCAACCAGGGTATGGTCCTCCGTGAGTTGGCTTATGGAGGAACCGCGGATAAGGTAAGCGCGGCAATCGCCCACGTGCGCGATGGAAGCTCGCCCTTCCTCTGCCAGGAAAGCGGTGAGGGTGGTCCCCATGCCCTTTAGCTCATCGTCGCGCAGGTTGAGTTCGTAGACCGTGGCGTTGATCGCCGAAAAGAGGTCGAAGAGCAGATCCTCCCCGGACGCCCCCTCGTCATCAGCGGACCCGGCCCGCCTCTCGTTGAACTCGCGGAAGAGCAACTGGATGGCGACATCGCTGGCCACCTCCCCGGCTTTATGCCCGCCCATCCCATCGGCCACCGCCCCCAGGCAGAGGAACCTGCGCGGCGCCGCATCGTCCACGTAATCCTGGATATAGGCCCTGTCCTCGTTGAGATCACGCGGCCCGGCGACGCTCTTCAACCCGATCCTCAGAGAGGATCCTGATGGCATATGGCTCTCCATGGGAACTCATAGCCCTTTCCCCGACGTAGCTCCCAGACGTTCCGACATTATTATATTGGAAACCGAGGGGTCGGGACCCGCCCATGACGACCTTGCCACGCGGGCGTCGCTGGCATGAAGACGAGCCCGTGGCAAGCAGGAAGAACCAAAAACACCCACAGGCGCCCATAACCTATAATATATATAGAGGCGGAGAAGGGAGGGGTATGCTGGAGCGTATAGGGCACATACGCATCATCCAGGAAATAGGCCACGGCGCCATGGGCCGGGTGTGGCTTGCCCACGATGACGTGATCAAACGCAAGGTGGCCGTCAAGGAGCTGCTCTTCCCCCCGGGCATCGGGGAGGAGGAGAAGC